>CAYLIG010000011.1:0-80605 GCA_964383635.1 uncultured Christensenella sp.
TCTCCGGCGGCGAGGCGATGAAGCTCTTTAAATACGGCAAGCACAACCCGTTTTCGGGATATACCGCCTGCCGCGCGGCGGCGAGCTCCATGGCGGTTGTGGAGGTGAACGCTTCCATGGGCCGCATCGTCGCGGCGCCGACGGCGGGGGCGAGCGGCATCCTCGCGGGCGCGCTCATTGAGAGCGGACGCCAGCGCGGCTGGTCGGACGAAACGCTGGTGGAAGGACTGTTTACCGCAGGCGCGATCGGGCTGATATTCGCAAAGAACGCGACCATCAGCGGCGCGGGCGGCGGCTGTCAAGCGGAGACGGGCGTTGCCGCGTCCATGACGGCGGCGGCGCTGGTCGAACTCAGCGGCGGCGCGGCTGTTCAGGCGCTGGATGCTGCGGCCATGGCGATGAAAAACGTTATGGGGCTCATCTGCGACCCGGTCGCGGGCTTGGTGGAATGCCCCTGCATCAAGCGAAACGCGCTCGGCGCGGTGAACGCCATGCTCTGCGCGGATATGGCGCTGGCGGGCATCACGAGCCTGATCCCGTTTGACGAGGTCGTCTCGGCAATGTACGCCGTCGGCAAGGACATTCGCGTGGAATACCGCGAGACGGCGCGCGGCGGGCTTGCCACAACGCCGACTGGCAAAGCGGTTGCGCAGCGCGTGAAACGGCTGCAGGGCGGCAACTGAAAAAGCGGACAGGAGAGAACGCATGGGAATGGGCAGAGGACCCGGCGGCGGGCCGCGCGGGTTCCTGACGGATGAAGAAAAGAAGAACAAACCAAAGCTGACCAAAGAGCTTTTGTTCCGAATTCTCGCATATCTCAAACCGTACCGGTTCCAGTTTGCGCTGGTGATGCTCGCGATTTTGATCGCGGCGGTGATCGGGCTTTTGCCTTCCATCATCACCGGGCGAATCGTCGACGAAGCGCTCACGGGCAAAAACATGGCGCTGCTGATCAAGCTGCTGCTGTGGGCGTTTGTGACGCTGACAATTTCTCAGGCCATCACGGTTCTGCAGAGCTATATCAACTCCTGGATCTCCCAGCGGATCATATTCGACATGAAAAACCAGATGTACGCGCATCTGCAGAGCATGCCGCATTCGTTTTATACCACGGAAAAGCAGGGCGACATCCTAACGCGCATGGACAGCGACATCAGCGGCGTGGGAAACGTGATTTCCAACACGCTGACAACGTCCATCAGCAATGTTACAACCGTGATTGCAACGCTGGTCGCGCTGTTTGCGATGAACTGGAAGATGGCGATCGTCGGCGTCGCGGTAATTCCGCTGTTTGTGCTGCCGACGCGGAGCGTAGGGCAGACGCGCTGGAAACTGCTTGCGCAAACGCAGAGCGAACGGGACAAGATGAACCAGATGCTGACCGAAACGCTCAGCGTCTCCGGTTCGCTGCTGATGAAGCTCTTTACCCGCGAGCAGGCGGAATATGATCGCTTCGTGGACGTCAACGAGGACGTGACGCGCCTTTCGCTCAAGGAGCAGCGCAGCGGCAAGTGGTTCACCATGGCGATGGGGATGTTTACGCAGCTAGGCCCGCTGCTGATCTATTTTGCGGGCGGCTGGCTGATCATCAGCAAGGTGGATTCCGCGCTGACGGTCGGCACCATTACGGCGATGGTTGCGCTGATCAACCGGCTCTATCGCCCCGTGCAGACGCTGCTCGGGCTCGGCGTGGATTTTACGCGCTCGCTCGCGCTCTTTACGCGTATATTTGACTATTATGATAAAGATGCGGCGATCAAGAATCCGCCGCATCCCAAAAAACCGACGATGGACAAGCCCGAGGTGGAGTTTCAGCACGTTTCGTTTGCCTATGAGGGCAAGGAACCGGTCATTCGGGATGTGAGCTTTTTCATTCCGCACGGGCAGATCTACGCGATCGTCGGTCCGTCGGGGTCGGGCAAATCCACGCTGATCAACCTGCTGTTGCGGCTCTACGACGTGGACGGCGGACGCATCCTCGTCTCCGGCATCAATGTGAAGGACTATGACCTGACGTATTTAAGGCAGAACATCGGCGTTGTCACGCAGGAAGCGTATCTCTTCAACGGCACCATTCGCGAAAACCTGCTCTACTCCAAGCCGGACGCGACGCAGGAGGAGCTGGACGCCGCCTGCAGGCTTGCCAACATCCATGATTTTATCGCGTCGCAGGCGGAGGGCTATGAATCGCTGGTCGGAAACCGCGGCCTCAAGCTCAGCGGCGGCGAAAAGCAGCGTCTTTCGCTGGCGCGCGTGGTGCTGAAAAACCCGAGGATTCTTGTGCTGGACGAGGCGACAAGCTCGCTGGACTCCATTTCGGAATACGCGATACAAAACGCGCTGGAGGCGGTTATGACGGGGCGCACAAGCATCGTCATCGCGCATCGTCTGTCCACTGTGCTCGCGGCGGATCGCATCCTCGTCGTCAAGGACGGATTCATCGCCGAGCAGGGCAGGCACGAGGAACTCCTCAAAAACAGCGGCATCTATCGCGAACTGTATGAAACGCAGTTCAGGCGGGTTTTGGATCAGGAATCATAAAATCTAGTGGTATACACAGATGAAAATTGGCATTTATCAATTTGCCATTGCAAATAATATTCAAGAGAATATTACGCATATTGAATTGGCAGCGGCACAAGCAGCCAAGAAAGGCGTAGAGCTTCTTTTGCTGCCCGAATGCGCGCTGACAGGGTATCCAAAAGCGGATCCTTACACGATTCGAGAGATAGATTTTAAAGAAGTCGAACATGCTGTAAGCTATTTGGAAAAGCTGGCAGCGGACAACGATTTAAGCATTGTCGCGGGCACGGCCGAATATGCGCAGGGGAAGTATTACAACAGCGCGGTTCTTGCCTCGCCCGGCAACAAAGCATATGCTATTTATCGCAAAAGGGCTCTCTGGGGATGGGACAGCGACAATTTTTCTCCCGGAGATATTGAGGATGGAATTCTTGAAATTAAAGGGTTTCGCATCGGCGTACGTATTTGCTTTGAAGTTCGTTTTCCGGAGTATTTTCGCGAGTTGTATCGCAAGAACGTCGACTGTGCCGTCGTGATGTTTTGTGACACTTCGCAAGAAGATACGATGGAGCGATACGATTTAATAAAAGCGCATCTAAAAACACGCGCCGTTGAAAATGTATTTCCAATTGTAAGTGTTAACAGCGCCGCAATCAGCCAAACAGCGCCGACAGCGGTGATTGATCAGAATGGAACGGTGGTTTCCGAATTAACAAGGCATGAAGAACAGCTGTTGATTTATGAATTGAAAAAGCAAACAGAACTACCATTTGGAGCCAGAGGAAGAAAACACATTTCAGATATGCTGACATAAAACAAGCGGACGGGGAAACCCCGCCCGCCTTGTTTTGATTTGATGCTTATTTGAAGAGAATGGAGACGGACTTGTAGAAGTCGAGGTCGACTTCCTTGCGCTCCGTTACGGCCTTGTCGAGGTCCGCGGTCACGATTGCCGTGCCCTGCAGAGCGACCATGTTGCCGTATTCCTCCGAAACGACAAGCTCGCCAGCCTTGAAGCCGAGGCGCGTGCCGAGCACGCGGTCGAAGCAGGAGGGGGAACCGCCGCGCTGGATGTGGCCGAGCACGACCGAACGGCACTCGAAGTACTTGCGCTTTTCGTCGAGCGTCGCGTCCTCGCGCATGGCTTTTTCGATGCGGTCGGAAAGCGTCTTTGCGATTTCTTTTTCGAGCAGCAGCTTGTTGCCGAACGCGTCGAGGCCGACGTTTTCTTCCGACTCGCCCTTGAGCTCGAAGCCTTCCGCAACGGCGATGATCGTGTGGCGCTGGCCTTTGATGTAGCGGGAGCGGATGACTTGCATGATTTCGTCGAACGTCTTGGGGAATTCGGGGATCAAAATCAGGTTTGCGTCCGCGGCGAGGCCCGCCTGAACGGCGATCCAGCCGGTGTGACGGCCCATGCACTCGACGACGATGCAGCGCGCGTGGGAAGCGGCGGTCGTGTGGAGACGATCGATGCACTCCATGGCAATGTTGCTCGCGGTGTCGAAGCCGAAGGTGTAGTCCGTGCAGGAGAGGTCGTTGTCGATGGTCTTGGGTACGCCGACCATCTTCATGCCCATCTTGGAGAGCTTGTTTGCAACGCCGAGCGTATCGTCGCCGCCGATGGCAACGAGGCCTTCCAGACCGAGACTTTCAAGCGTCTTGCGGACGCGCTCGGGGCCGTTTTCTTCTTTCATGACGTTGGTGCGGCTGCTTTCTAGGATCGTGCCGCCCTTGGTCTGCAGGCCCTCCACGTCCTTGAGCGTGAGCCAGCGGCCCTCGCCGGACAGCGCGCCGCGCCAGCCTGCGGAAAAGCCGTATACTTCGATGCCCGCCGCCGCGCATTCCTCGACGACGCCGCGGATAACCGCATTGAGACCCGGGCAGTCTCCGCCGCCCGTCAGAATACCAATTTTACGCATATTGTACCTACCTCCAATTTAATATCTTTCAGTTATTTAACTTCAAGCATCCTGCTTCCGCCGTAGTAAGCCAAAGGGGGACACGGTTGAACGATGTTGTGGTCAGCGACCGAGAATACCGGCAAGCTCCGCGTCGATCAGCGCGCCGATGGCGTCGATGCTCTTGAGCCGGTTTTGCTCCATGCAGGGGATGATGTGGATACCGTCCATGCGCGCGGCATATGCAATGTATTTCTGCCTCGCGCGCTTCTGGATGTCCGGCAGCGCCTCGTAGATATCCGGTTGATCGCCGACGTAGCCGCGAAATCCTTTTTTGCCGACGTTTTCGGAAGCATTTTCCGGGTTCATGTCCAGAACGATGTGCGCGTCCGCCTTCGGAATACAAAAATGATTGTATTCCAGCTCCAGCACGAAGTTCAGCAGGTCGGGATTGCCAAGATCCCGCTCGCGCACGGACTGGTAGACGGCGTTGCTGAGGATATAGCGATTGATCAGCAGCACGTCCGCGCCGGAATAGTCAAACGTCTGAAACGCTTCGAAGCGATCCAGCGCGTACCAGAGCGCCATGCTCTTCTGGTCGACCTCGTTTGCGCGGACGCCGCCGCTGCCGGAGAGCAGGCGGCCGACCTCCGAGCCGAAAAACGTGTCGTACATCGGAAACGAGATGGTCAGCACGCGTAAACGTCCGTCCGCGGTCAGCCGCTCATAGAGCCGCTGAAGCTGGACGGTTTTCCCCGTGCCGTCGATGCCCTCGAACGCGATGATTTTCGTCATAGTCAGCCCTTTTTAATGCGCTCCATCGCCTCGATGGTGTTTTCGCGCGAGGCGAACGCCGTCATGCGGAAGAAGCCCTCGCCCGCCGCGCCGAAGCCTTCGCCCGGTGTGCCGATGATGTGATAATTCTTCAAAAGCTCGTCGAAGAACCGCCAGCTGTCGCCGTGCGGAACCTTGAGCCAGATATACGGCGCGTTGACGCCGCCGAATACCGTATAACCCGCCTCTTGAAGGCTCAGGCGAATGATGCGTGCGTTTTCCATGTAGTCCGCAACGACGTTCATGATCTGCGCGTTGCCTTCAATGCTGTACGCCGCCGCGGCTCCGCGCTGGGTGATGTAGGAAACGCCGTTGAACTTTGTCGAGACGCGGCGCGCCCAGAGATCGCGCAGGCAGACTTCGTTGCCAAAGCTGTCCTGATAGATCAAGGATTTCGGCACGACCGTATACGCGCAGCGTGTGCCGGTGAAGCCGGCGGTCTTGGACATGGAGCGGAACTCGATTGCGCACTCCTTCGCGCCTTCAACCTCGTAGATGCTGTGCGGTTTGTCCGACTCGGAGATGTACGATTCGTAGGCGGAGTCGTAGAGGATCAGCGTTCCGTTTGCGCGCGCATAGTCGACATACGCTTTAAGCTGCTCCTTTGAGAGCGTCACGCCCGTGGGGTTATTCGGAAAGCAGAGATACATCACGTCCACGTGCTCGCCCGGAAGCCCGGCGACAAAGCCGTTCTGCTCGGAGCCCGGCAGGTAGACGATCTTCTGATATCCGCCCTTTGTTTCGTCAAATGAACCGCCGCGGCCGCTCATGACGTTTGTGTCCACGTAGACGGGGTAGACGGGATCCGTCACCGCGACCACGCAGTCCTGGGAGAAGATCTCCTGAATGTTGCCAACATCGCATTTCGCGCCGTCGGAAACGAAGATTTCGTCGATGTCAAGGGATACGCCGCGCGCGGTGTAGTCGCGCCGCAGGATCGCCTCGCGGAGGAATTCATATCCGAAATCCGGGCCGTAACCATGGAAGGTTTCGGCGCGGGACATATCGTCGACAGCCGCGTGAAGGGCGGAGATGACCGCGGGAACGAGCGGGCGCGTCACGTCTCCGATGCCCATGCGGATGAGCTTTGCTTCGGGGTGTTCCTTGGCAAACGCAGATGTGCGCTTGCCGACTTCATAGAAAAGATAGTTGCCGTGCAGCTGAGAGTAATTTCCGTTCGCAGTAAACAAACCCGAACCTCCCCATTCTCTAAATCAAGGCATTATATCATATATACTCGCGCGCGTGCAAGCAATGGAGACAGGTTCAAAAGAGCCGCCGCTGTTGCGGTTTTTGGGTGAACTGTTGTATACTATTTGAGTTTAGAGTACATATAAAAAGAAGCGCTATGCGAAAGGCAGTATTATAGAATGGAAAACAGCAATCATCAGGTGGAAGAACCCAAAGTAACAATCGAACCAAGTTCGGATGCGGAAAAGGCAACATCGGGCATTTCCGGCGTACGAAAATTTATCGTGCGCATTATTCAGGGCGCGATCATCGGCGCGGGCGCCATTCTGCCGGGCATCTCCGGCGGCGTGCTTGGCGTTGCGTTCGGCATCTACCGCCCCATGATGGCGGTGCTGGCAAAGCCGTTTCAAAATTTCAAGCTCTACTGGCGGATGTTTATCCCGGTGATCATCGGTTGGGTGGCGGGCTTTCTCGGCCTCGCCGGGCTGATTGCCAAGCTTTTGACGATCAACGCCGCCGTGATGGTGAGCCTGTTTGTCGGCTTAATCCTCGGCACATTTCCCTCGCTGTTTCGCGAAGGCGCGAAAGACGGACGCACAAAAGGCATGTGGGTTGCGCTTGCGGTCAGCACCGCGCTGCTGCTTGCGTTTTTCTATGGCTTGAAATTCAGCACGCAGACGACGGTGACGCCGACGTTCGGCTGGTATATCTTCTGCGGCGTGCTCTGGGGCATCAGCCTCATCGTGCCGGGCATGAGCTCGTCCTCGCTGCTGCTGTTTCTGGGATTGTATCAGCCGATGTCAGCTGGCATCGCCGCGCTGGATGTTTCCGTGCTGGGACCGTTCGCAATCGGCATCATCGGAACGGTCGTGCTGCTTGCAAGGCTGGTCAATCACCTGTTTGAAAAGCACTACGGCGTTGCGTTCTATTGCGTGATCGGCTTTGTCATCGCATCCACCATCCCGATCATACCGCTCTCGTTTACCAGTGTGTGGGAGGCGCTGTTCTGCGTTGTCGCCGCCGCAGCCGGGTTTGCCGGCGCCTATCTGATGGATCGATGGAGCGAAAAACTGCCGTCGGAGGACGAAGCGGAATAATAACGCAAAAACCTATGATCGATATCGTTTTATGTAGGGAGGGACTATGCTGGCGCTGTTGATTCTGTTTTGCGTCATCGTTTCCGGCAGCCTGTTTGTCAGCTCGCTGTTCGGCAGGCGGTTTGAGGAGAGCGTTCCTCTGAGCGTATTTGCCATCATCGCCGTTTTGTATCTATTCGGCCTTTTCCATCTACTGAAAGCGGGCGTATATGTCGTCTGCGCGATTTCGATCGTATTAGCGGCGCTTGCGATTCGGCATGAGCTCGGACAAAAGCAACCAAAAGCATTTTTCGGCAGGATACTGACGCCTGCCTTCTTTATTTTTATCGGGCTGTCCGTGGCTGCGGTTGCCGTATCCTACTGGCGACTGATCGTCGGCTGGGACGAGTATTCGCACTGGGCTTATATCGTCAAGGCGATGTTCGCGCTGAACGACTTCGGCACGAATCCCGCCGCGCACGCGCTCTATTTCGACTACCCGCCTGCCATGCCGCTGCTGCAGTATTTTACAATGGTGCTCAATGGCAATTACACCGAATGGCTGATGTATGCGGTTTACCTCGTGGCGGCAACGTCGATGTTTCTGCCGTTTCTCAGCGGGCTGCAGTATAGAAACGTTCTATTCAATCTGCTCGTTTGCGGACTGATCGTCATTTTGCCGACGGTGTTCTTTCTCGACTATTACACGAATCTACAGATCGATAAATTTCTCGGCCTGACTTTCGGCTTTGGAATGGCGATGCTGTTTCAAAACGCGGGGGAAAGGGACGCTCTCTCGCGCCTGACGGTACTTGCGACGGTGTTCGTTCTGATTTTGCTCAAGCAGGCGGGCAGCTTGTTTGCCCTGTTTGTGCTGGCCGGGTTTATGATCGACGTGCTGATGACGCGCAAAGCGGACATTGCCTCCGCGCTGCAAGCAAAAGCACTTCGGAAGGAAAAACTTTGCTGGACGGCGGCCGGAATCGGCGTTTACGCGTTTGCCCAGCTCAGCTGGCTTTGGCAGGTCGGCAGGAATCCCGCGTCGGAGACGCTGGATATCTCCAGCATGTCCAACACGCTCCATGGAATAACGAGCGACGCGGGCGAGATCATTCGGAATTTTTTTGCGCGGATGGTCAAACCGATCGAGCGTTTCGGCTTTCTTCGCGTTAGCGACGCGGTTTTCATGGCTGTTTTTTTCGGCCTTCTGGTGCTGCTTTGGGTTTTGTATCGAGGCGACGATAAAAACAGACGCCGTGCAAGAACAGCAGTTTTAATCGGGTTAGCGGTCGATTCGGCGGTTTATTTCATCGCAGTATTGGCGTCCTATCTAACGTCGTTTTCGCGCTTTGACGCGATGCGCCTCGCCAGCTACGACCGGTATACCGGAACAATCTTTGTATCACTGTTGATTTTCGGATTTGTTTCGCTGGTTCCGCTGTATGAAAAACTGCGCTCAAAAAAAGCGAAAGCCGCGTTGATCATCGCGTCTTTTCTGGTGCTCGCGCCGTTTGCGTATGTACGCGTACCCAATATGCTGCGGAGTAAGCAGGCCGCAATCGAGGAGCATGATAGTTACACGTATGTAACTAACGCGATGCAGCAGACGGTCGGCGAGGATGCGAACGTTTACATGATCGCTCAAAACACCGAAGGCTTTGACTGGCTGGCGTACCGGTATTTCATGTTTCCCGCGCATGTTTACGGCTATTGGAGCATTGGGTTGCCGTATGCGGACGGCGACGTATACACCGTTGATCTGTCGATCGACGAATGGAAGCAGACCATTCAAAGCGAGTATGACTATCTGTTTATCTATCGCTGCGACGAGGCGTTTATCGAACGATACGGCGACGCGTTTGAACAAAGAAGCGAAATCGGCGACCTGCGTCTCTACCGGATGAACCCGGAGACACAGCTGCTGGAACTGATTGAGCGGTATTAGCGTTGGATGTCAATTTCAGGGGCGCAGTACCGCACTGGGAGCCGGATTCGTGGCGTTTTGCGGCGGCGTGTGGTATAATCGCCAGTAAGCGAATCGCCGCGCTGAACACGGCGGACGCGGTGAAAAACACGCTGATCACGCGTTTGTTTGGAAACATTTCATCAACAAAGGAGAGCGCTGCTTGACACAGGAAACAGAGCGGGTTATGCTTTCAATCCCACTGGAAAACGTGGACGAATTATTGGGGCTGTTCGGGGTGTTCGACGAGAACATCGGCGTTCTGGAGGACGAAACCGGCGCGCACATCACCGCGGAGGAACACGGCATCCGCATCACCGGCGAGAGCGAAAGCGCCGGGACGGCTCGCGTTGTCATAGAAAAAATGCTGGAGATGCAGCGGCGCGGCGAGAAGATCAACAGAAGCCGCATTCGCTATGCCGTGGATCTTGCCAAGGAAGGCAACGCGGACATGATCGAAAAGATCATGGGCGACGTCATCGCCATCACGAACAAAGGCCGCCAGATCAAATGCAAAACGCTGGGGCAGAAACGATATGCGCAGGCGTTAAAAGAATGTGAGCTGGTGTTCGGCATCGGCCCGGCGGGAACAGGCAAGACGTATCTTGCCGTCGCCATGGCGGTGCAGGCGTTCAAAAACAAGGACGTGGAGCGCATCATCCTCACGCGCCCCGCTGTGGAGGCGGGCGAAAAACTCGGCTTTCTGCCGGGCGATCTGCAGAGCAAGGTGGATCCGTATCTGCGCCCGCTTTACGACGCGCTGCAGGAGTTTCTGGGTCTGGAAAGCTACCGCGCGCTGTACGACCGCGGCGCGATCGAGGTCGCCCCGCTGGCCTATATGCGCGGGCGCACGCTCAACAACGCGTATATCATACTCGACGAGGCGCAAAACTGCTCCACCGAGCAGATGAAGATGTTTTTAACGAGAATCGGGGAAGGTTCCCGCGTCGTGGTGACGGGGGACGTGACGCAGATCGACCTGCCGCACGATAAGGTCAGCGGACTTGTGCAGGCGGTCAGGGTACTGGACAACGTGGAGGGGATCAAGATCATCAATCTGACGCACAAGGACGTCGTGCGTCATGAACTGGTGCAGCGTATCATCTGCGCTTATGAACGGTTTGAGAAGCCCAAACGCGGCTGATCGCCCGGCCGCGTACGCAGTGCGCGGCGTATCCTGAACGAACGAGGACGAATAAGATCGTGTCTGAAACGCGAAAAAACAAAAATTCCAACAAAAAGAAAAAGAACGCACGGGCGCCGAGGACGAAAGTTTACGGCTCAATCGTGATTTTTGTCGCGTTCGCGCTTGCTTGCGCGGTTACCATTACGTCGCTCACGCCGAAGCGGTATGAAGTTTCTGTTGGCGCCAAGGCGACGGAGGCCATCACCGCGCCGCGCATTGTCGAGGACGCCGTGATGACCGAGGCGTTGCGTCAGGCGGCGCGCAACAGCGTCGGAAACGTATATGCCGTGGACACCAAGCTGGCGGACACGCTGATTTCCAATTCGCAGAGCTTTTTTTCCGCGCTCATGAGCTTTCGAAACGCGGCGAACGACACGCGCGCGGCGACGCTTCTCGCCACCGAGGGAGAAACCGCAGCCGCGACGGACACGCGCACCTGGCAGGAGGTCATCTCCGCAAACGATCTTCTGGCAATGCTGGCAAAGTTGCCGATCCCCATTACCGATACGTCTCTTGGATACGCGCTGCTCGACGCGACGGACGACGAGATCGGCCAGCTCCGAGAGCTTGTGCTTACTACCCTTCAGGACAAACTCCGCGCAGGCGTTTCGGAAGCCGATCAGGCAAAAACGCTGGCCGCGATCAATAAGGAACTCAAGATTTCAACGCTCTCCGTCTGGCTCAAGGCGCTCGGCGAAATGGTTTACGACGAGTATCTGCTGCCGACAAACGTGGTCAGCAGCGTTGAAACCACGCGCGCGCAGGAGCAGGCGGCGAACGAAGTGGAGCCTGTCTATATCGCGCGCGGCGCAACCATTGTCGAAGCAGGGCAGACGATTACGCAGGAGCAGTACGACATGCTGCTTTCCTTGGACCTCGTCAAGGGCGCGGAAGCCACGGGCCGACTCAATCCCGGTCTGGTCGCATATCTGTTCAGCGTGTTTGCGATGTTTGCGCTGTATCTGGCCGTGTTTGAACAGGAGATATTCTATTCCAGCAAGCAGATGACCATACTCGGGCTGATCCTGATTCTCACGCTGCTGCTCGAGTGGGTCTGCTATATCGTCGACCCGCGTGTAACGCCCGCCGTATTCGGTGTGCTTTTAACCGCGCTGCTGGTTTCGCGAAAGACGGCGGAGACGGTCAACATAGCCTTTGCGCTTTCGTTTTCGCTGCTCGCGGGCGGAAGCGGAACGACGATGTTCGGCTCCGATTCCATCCTCGCCATGGCGGCGATTCTGGTCTCAGGTCAGATGACGATACTGGTTGCGGGCCGCAGCAAAAAGCGCGGAACGCTGATTGCCGCGGGCTCGCTCGGCGGCGTTGCTGGCGCGGCGGTCGTCGTTGCGGGCGGTGTGATCCTCTCCTATTCCTGGAATACCGCGTTGATCTACGCAGGGCTGCAGATGGCGTCCGCGTTGATTCTTTCGGTGTTCTGCGTCGGCATGATGAGCATGTGGGAAAACCTCTTCGATATCGTGACTCCGGCCCGCCTGCATGAGCTTGCCAACACGAACCATCCGCTTTTGAAAAAGATGATGTTTTCTGCCCCCGGCACCTATCACCACAGCATGATGGTCGCCTCGCTCGCCGAAGGCGCGGCGGAGGCCATCGGCGCAAACGCGCTGCTCGCGCGGACGGGGGCCATGTATCACGACGTCGGCAAGCTGCGGCGGCCGAACTATTTCAAGGAAAACCAAAACGGTCAGAACATACACGATTCGCTTTCGCCAGAGGAAAGCGCGGGCTATATCATCGCGCACCAGAAGGACGCGATGGCGTATCTTTCGCGCTATCGCATGCCGTCCGAAATCAAGCGCATCGTTTCGGAGCACCACGGCACGACGCTGGTTGCGTACTTTTACTATAAGGCGAAGCAACTGCAGACCGAGGACGGCGAACCCGTAATCGAGCGGCTGTTCCGCTATTCCGGCGGCCTGCCGAGCACGAAGGAGAGCGCCATCGTCATGCTGGCGGACAGCTGCGAGGCGGCGGTGCGCTCTTTGAGCGAGCCTTCGCGGGATGAAGTTGCGGACATGGTTCGCCGCATTGTGCAGGGCAAGATGGACGACGGGCAGCTTCGCCAGAGTCCGCTGACGCTCGAGGAGCTCAACAAAATTGAGAAGAGCTTCCTTGTGACGTTTACGGGACTCATGCACGAGCGAATCCGCTATCCGGGAATCGAGGCGCCGGCATGATCGATGTGCAGACGGAACTGGACGGCCTGCCGGACGGCGCGACGGAACTGATGCGCCGCGCGGTGGAGACCGCCTTGAAGGAGAATCACGCAGGCGGCGGCGTCTGTGTGCTCGTTACGGACGCGGAGGAGATCCAGCGGCTCAACGAGAGCTATCGTGGCATCGACCGCGTGACGGATGTGCTCACGTTTCCCGCGTGGGAGGGGGACGCAATCCTCTGCCCGCCGGACGATTATCTCGGCGACATCGCAATCTGTTTTGAACGCGCGGAGGAACAGGCAGAACAATACGGCCACTCGCTCGAGCGCGAGCTTGCGTTTCTTGCGGTGCACGGCGCGCTGCATCTGCTCGGCTTCGACCACATGAAGCCGGAGGACGAATCAAAGATGATGAAAGCGCAGGACGCAATCCTGAACGAAATGGGGTATAGACGATGAGCAAAATCGGCGCCGAAGAGCGCGAACGGATGCTTGATCTGGCCTATGAGGCGATGGAGCGCGCGTATACGCCGTACTCTCATTTTCAGGTTGGCGCGTGCCTCAGAAGCACATCCGGCAACTATTACCTCGGCTGCAATATTGAAAACGCATCCTACACGCCGACGAACTGCGCCGAGCGCACGGCGATATTCAAGGCTGTTTCGGAAGGCGAACGCGAATTTGACGGAATCGTCATCGTCTGCTCCGGCAAAACCCCCGCGTCGCCTTGCGGCGTTTGCCGTCAGGTGCTCCGCGAATTCTGCAAAGACGACATGCCCGTCGTGTTTGCGGACGCAAAGCGGAATTACATAGAAAGCACGCTCGGCGAACTGCTGCCGCATTCGTTCGGGCCGGAGGATTTAACATGAGCGAATTCCGCTCCGGCTTCGTCTCCATCATCGGCTGTCCGAACGTCGGAAAATCGACGCTGCTCAACAAGCTCGTCGGGCAGAAGATTGCAATCGTGACCGACCGCGCGCAGACAACGCGAAACAAGATTACGGGCGTTCTGACGCGGCCGGAGTATCAAATTGTGTTTCTCGACACACCCGGCGTGACCAACCCGAAAAACAAACTCGGCGAATACATGCAAAAGGTCGCCTACGACGCGATGAACGAGGTCGAGGCGATTCTGTTCGTTGCGGACGCGGAGCAGGGCGTGCGCGAGCGGGACGCGGCGCTGCTCGACAAGCTCGAAAAGGCGAAAGCGCCGGTCGTCGCGTTTATCAACAAGACAGACGCGGCCAGCCTCGGCCAGGCAAACGACGCGCAGGACGTCCTGGAACAGCGCGGGTTTATCAAATCGATTCTGCGCGGCTCCGCCGAAACCGGAACCGGACTGGTCGAACTGGAGCAAACGCTTTCGGGACTGATGGTGTCCGGGCCGAAATATTTTCCGGACGACATGGTCACCGACCAGCCGGAGCGCATCATCTGCGGCGAGCTCATCCGCGAAAAGGCGCTGCTGCTGCTGCGCGAAGAGGTTCCGCACGGCGTCGGCGTCGGCGTGGACCGCATGGAACGCAGGGAAGACCGCGACATGATGGACGTCTACGCGACGATCTATTGCGAGCGCGAGTCGCACAAGGGCATCATCATCGGCAAAGGCGGATCGATGCTCAAAAAAATCGGTCAGGAGGCGCGAAAGGACATCGAGTGGATGCTCGGCTGTCCGGTCAACCTCCAGCTTTGGGTCAAAATCAAGGAAGACTGGCGTAACCGCCAGGGGATGCTGCACGAACTCGGCTACGAGTAAGCGGCGGGAGTTAGGAGCGTGCTATGCCGGTCATCTGCGCGGACGGAATCGTAACGCGGTATGTAAACTACCGCGAGAGCGACCGCATCCTGAGCATATTTACCATTGAGCACGGGCGTCTGGACGCCAAAGCGCGCGGCTGCCGGAGGCCGCAGAGCCCGCTGGTCAACGCCTGCCAGCCGTTTGTCTTCGGACAGTTTGAGCTCTTCACCGGAAAAGACAAGGCGACCATCAACGCCTGCGATATCAAAGAGACGTTTTATCCGATTCGCGAGGATTACGAGCGCTTTTCAATCGGCTCCGTCATGCTGCGCCTGTGTCACGATGCGGCGCCGGAAAACGAGCCGAACGAGGCGCTGTTTTCTTTGCTCTATCATTCGCTCTCGTTTCTGGCCTATGGCGAGTCCAATCCGCAGGATCTCTTCTGCTGCTTTCTCGTGCGCTTTCTAAACGCAATTGGATACCGCCCCGCCATCACGACCTGCGCGCAGTGCGGGCGGGATCTGCGCGCGGACGCGGTCGTTCGCTTTTCGCAGCGCGGCGGCGCGGTTTGCGCCGCGTGCGCGCAGCAGGGCGAGCGCGTGAGCAAGACCGCGCTCGAGGGGATGCGCCGCATGCTGATCATGGACGATCCGGACATGGATCGCGTAAAACTTTCGGAGAATGTCCGCGCGGAGATTTTCCGGGCGCTGACGGCGTATACGGAGTGCTCGCTGGAATACGGCTCCCGCGCGCTGAATATCCTCGCAAGCCTGAAAGGCGTCGTTTCTCCGGAAGAAACCGCGTCCGGCGATACGGCGGAACAAAGCGGACGCATTCGGGAAAAATTGTGAACTTTCAACCGAACCGGCGCATCTTTCGCGGCAGTATGGTACAATACTCGCGATTCGGATGCGGTGTACCCGGTTGTTTTTTCGGCGGATTGCACCGGATCGAGCGATAATATATGAAGTAGTATGAGGTTATGAGTATGCCCTTGGAACGACAAAGCGCGAAGATATTGCTGGCAGCAAGTCTTGTGATTGCCGCTCTTTTTGCTTTTGGATGCAGCGCGGAAGCCGCCGCGCCCGCCGAGGTAACGCCAACGCCGGAGCCGGTTGTTTTCAGCATGGAAGTGCAGGATCTGAACAGTCAGGAATTTGACGCGATGCCGTCTCCGACGGCGACGCCGGATCCTACACCCACGCCAATTCCATTTTCTTACTATGCGCCGACGGTCAACATGACGTATGAAGAACTCGTCGGCAGCACGGACGACATGAATGTTAAGGCGCAGGAGCTGCTTAAGGACGGATTTCCCGATCCGAAGACCTATTACATCATCGTGGACAAGCAGTGGCAGGTGGTGCTGATCTATAAGCGCATCGACGACGGAACAAAGCTGGGCAAGCCCAACCTCGACGAACCCGTGCGATATATGATCTGCTCGACCGGCAACCCGGATAAGGCGTACGGACACGAGACCACGAGCGGCATCTGGCAGATCAACGTTCCCAAAGAACGGTTTTACCAGTTTGTCAACCTCGAGGCGGCGCAGTATCTGACGCTGATCCATAGCAGGACGTATTTTCACTCCGTGCTCTACGACAAGGCGAAGAATTTGAACTCGCTCGTGCAGTCGTCCTATGATAATTTAGGTTCCAAGGCGAGCCATGCCTGCATCCGCCTGACCGTGCCGGACGCGCGCTGGATCTGGTATAACATCGGCTATGGTACGACCTGCGAAATACGGGACGGTGATCCGCTGGACCACGATACCGGCTCCATCCGCGCGCAGCTGATCCTGCCGCCGTCGATTGCGAATATCAAGCTCACGGCGGGCACCGCACCCTGGACGGATAACTGGCTCATCGCGGATGTTGCGCATGAGCTTAAGTATAAATATCAGCCCGCGCCGCTGCCGGACCTTGGCGACGGCGAGGACGAAGAGACCCCGACGCCGTCCACCGGAACCGAGGTGACCCCGACGCCGTCCGCCGGAACGGAGACGTCGGCTCCTACCGATCCGCCAGCGGATCCAGGTACCGGCTGGTGATCAGGCGCTGATGAAACTTCTGCTCAAGAGAAGAATAACACTCGTTTTGCTGTCGGTGCTGCTTGCGGCATCGACAGCTTCTGTTCGTTCCTCTCTTGCGGATGCAACGCCGGAGCCGGAGAGCGCAGCGCCTTCCGACGCGGCAGGCATACTGACGCAGGCCTGCTGCAGCGAAAACGCCGAAACCGACTATTCAGCTGCATACGCCGCGGAGCATCTCCGCTGGGAGGCGGGATATATCAGCGAAACCACGCAAAGCGGCGAGATGACGCCAAACCAGAAGGTGCGCGCGGCGTTCAGCGCGGCGGATCGACTGATGCGGACGGATCTGGTCCTGGACTGGACGGCATGGAGCGCGACGATAACGGCGTTTGAGCCCGGCGTCTACGACAGTTACGCGCAGAATGTTCAGGCATTCTCCGCGCTGGCGGATGCGTGCACCGCGGAGGTGCAGTCCGCTTTGAGCGCATGCGCGCAGAGCGTAAGCTGGGATCTGCGCGCGGCTCAAATCCCGCTGGAAGCGGCGGGGCAGCCGGAATCCTCCCTGAACTGGAAGGAATGCGCGGCGCTTTACTATGTATTCGGCGAGAATCTGACGGAGGAAATAGCCGCGGCGTTTGCGCCTCAAAACGCAGGAAACGCCTATGCGGGCGTTACGCTGGTCTGGCCGAATCCGACGTTTGAGCAGATTGCCGGCTGCGGCACGCACGACCAGCTGGTAGAGGCGATTCTCGCGCTGGACTACTTCAACACCGTGTATAACGACGACGGGACGACAGCGCCCCTGGAAACAGTCACGTATTCGGCGGAATATCTCGCAACGGTTGCGCATCCCGTTCCGGGCGGGCTGATCAAAAACGGCTGGTACGACCCGCGCTCCCACAAAACACGCCTGCATGTTGGAACGGACATCCGCAGAAACGCAAAAACGCCGATTCTCTCCGCAACGGACGGGGTTGTCAAATATATCGGATACCTGCCGATCCCCGGGTATTATGTGATGATCGAGGATCCCTACGGGTATACGTATCATTATTACCACATGTTCGAATTGACGAAATCCGTCAAAGAAGGGGATACGGTCAAGCAGGGCCAGCAGATCGGCATCGTCGGCAGCACGGGAAACAGCGTGGCATACCATCTGCACCTGGGCATCGTTTCGCCGGAAGGCAAATATGTCAATCCATACGATCTGTTTGTGCAGGCGGGCATCGGTCCGATTCTTGGCGAATGACCGGCGGAATGCGAGGTATGTCTTGTGCCATACGGCATGCGGTGCTATACTGTAATAGTTTAAAGTGGCTCTTTATGGGAGATTCATTCGAACTTTTCGGAGCCGGCAAGTACGGCACGCCGGGCAGATCGGGAGGAGCAGCTTGAGAATTATCGCCGGAACGGCGCGCGGGCGCCGCTTTGACGCGCCAAAGGGAATGGACACGCGCCCGACGCTGGATCGCGTCAAGGAGTCGCTCTTTGGCATGTTGCAGTTTGACATTCCCGGCAGCAGTGTGCTAGATCTGTTTTCCGGCTCCGGCAACCTCGGGCTCGAGGCCGCATCCCGCGGCGCCGCAAGCGTGGTCTGCAACGACCGAAACCGCGACTGCGCCGCGCAGATTGAGCAAAACGCAAAGCAGTTGGGCCTCAACGCCTTGGTTCGCGTGCTGAACATGGATTACGCCGTCTGCATCGGCAGACTCAAAGGCGAAGGCGCGACGTTTGATTTTGTGTTTCTGGACGCTCCTTATCAGGACGGAACCGCACAAAAAGCCGCCGAGCTGGCGGCCGCGGAGGGCATTTTGCAACCCGGCGCGCGCGTGATCATCGAACACGCCGCAGATTTGCCGCCGGAGGTGGACGAACACTTCCTGCATCTGGTTGAGACAAGACGATACGGCAGCTGCGCCGTTTCTATTTTTCAGTCCGCAGAACGCGAAGCGACGGCGCGATAGACGCTCCGCCGGTTCGAGAAAGGCCAGGCGACATGCGAATTTGCGTATATCCCGGCAGTTTTGACCCGTTTACCATCGGACATCACGACGTGCTCAAGAGCGCGGCGGACATGTTTGAACGCGTATATGTCAGCGTGCTGAACAACTCCGCAAAGCATCCCGTTTTTTCCGTGGAGGAGCGCGCGGAGATGATCCGTACGATGGTGGAGGCGGAGGGCATGCACAACGTCGTCGTGACGCACTTCGACGGTTTGCTGGTGGATTACGCACACGAAATCGGTGCGGACTACATCATCCGCGGCCTGCGCGCGACGATGGACTTCGAGTATGAATTCCAGATCAACGCGCTCAATCTGCATCTCGCGCCGGATGTGGAAACCGTATATTTTATGGCGCGGCCGGAACATTCGTTCCTCAGCTCCAGCGTCATCCGGGAAATCGGCTCCATGGGTGGAGACATCAAAGGCCTTGTACCGGACAGCATTCACAATATCATTGCAGAAAGGTTAAGAAAACCATGAGCAGCGCACAAACAATGAAAATCTTTGGCATCATCAATCGAATCAAGCAGGAGCTGGAGGAAAGCCCGCGCTCCAAGTTTGGCGGCGGGAATAAGCGGGTTGTGGAAGCGGATCGGCTTGTGGATCTGCTGGAGGACCTCAAGGTCGTCATTCCGGAAGATATCCGCCGCGCAACCGGCATCATCTCCGAGGCGGAGAATACCATTGCCGGCGCAAAGGAAAACGCACAGGAGATCGTTGAGCAGGCGCATCAGGAAGCGGAAGCGGTGTTGGGGCAGGCACAGGCGGAGGCGGATTCCATTCGTGCCGAAGCCAAGGCGGAGTTTGAAACCCGCGTTGGCGAGTCCGAAGTTTACAAAGAGGCGTTTTCCCGCGCGAGCGGGATTGCCGCCGAGGCGGAAGCGAACGCGACGGCGATTTACAACGGCTCGCGTAAATATGCAGACGAGATTCTGGTTGACCTCCAGCGCTATCTCGGCGAATATCACAAGATGATCGAATCCAACCGCCGCGAGCTCGGCGTGACGGACGAACCCGTTTCCGCGCCGGCGCCGGTCAAAGCCCCCGCGCAGCAGGCGCAGTACACGCCGTCTCAACCGCAGCACGCGCCCGCGCAGGCGGCGTCGGTATACGCCGAACCGCCGCGCCCGCAGACCGCACGTCAGCCGCGTGTCCAGCCGCAAAATTCGGTTGAGCGTATGCCGCTTGAAGAGGATCCGACTGCAACGCGCCAGTTCGCGCGACCCGTGGCGAGACCCGTCTATGAAGACGAAGCAGAAGAGCAGCCGCGCCGCCGTGAACACCGCGCGGAGGAAGCGCCGCAGAAGAAAAAAGGCCTTTTCTCCAGACTACTTGAAGCGGAGGACGACGAGGACGATGAGGACGAGGACAACGTTTGGGAAGAACCCGTACAAAAAGCGCCGAAGGAAAAGAAACCGCGTAAGCGCCTGATCGAGTTCATCGAAGCGGACGACGACGAGGACGAAGACTTCTAAAAATCAGCAAATGACGAGCCGAAGGTTTCGCCTCCGGCTCGTTTTCTGCCTTTTTATGTGCGGATATGAGGTAAATCAAATGACGAAGAAAATCGGGCTCGCGCTCGGCGCGGGCAGTGTGAAGGGATTTGCGCATATCGGCGCGCTGCAGGCACTCGACAAAGCGGGGATTCAGGTGGACATGATCTCGGGCTGCAGCATGGGCGCGATCATCGGCGGAATCTACAGCGTCGGAACCGATCTGTATATGCTGGAACGATTTATCAAGTCCATCAAACTTTACGACTATCTGGACGTAAAGCTGCCTCTCACCGCGGGCCTGCTCAAGGGCGAGCGCCTGCAGGAGCTTGTGCGCGTGTTTACACACGGCAAATCGTTTGAAGAAACGAAGATTCCGTTTTGCTGCGTCGCCGTGGATGCGGAGACGGGCAAGCTGGATGTGCTGGAGGAAGGGCCGATGCACGAGAGTATCCGCGCGAGCATGTCCATTCCGGCGTTTTTCGAGCCGGTTCAACTCAACGGCAAGACATATATCGACGGCGGCGTGCTCGAGCGCGTGCCGTGCAAAACGCTGCGCGACCACGGCATGGATTGCGTCATCGGCGTGGACGTCGGCTACCATGGGGACGTGAAGGACGTTTCCGGCATGGGCGTCTACCAGCTGATGAACCATACGATCAACATCATGCAGTGGGAACTGACGAAAATTCGGCGCGAGGAGGCGGACATCATGCTCGTTCCGGATGTGCAATTCGTGCGCGGACGGTTCCAAACCGACCAGGCCGACGCGACGATTGAAGAAGGCCGGCGCGCGGTCGAAGAGGCGCTTCCCGCGATCAGACGGCTGATTGAATCCTGAAAATGTATGATTCGAGTTATAATCTGCATAAAAAGTGAGCGCGCACGTGAAAAGCGACGCGCTTTTTGTTATTTTATAACATTGTTGGCTCCATCGGTTTCCGGTGCGATTGGAATGCGCTTTATAGGATCACGGGGCCGCTCAAATCACGCTTGATGTCCTGCGAGGTTACAAAGCGCAGGATGTCCGTGCTGAGCATGTCCGTCTCTGCATTTTGCCGCGTAAGAGAAGGGCAGGCTTCGTAGTCCGCGTTTCTCAGCAGCAGCGGCGCGGTCTTACGTTTTGCGATTTCGCTGATCAGCGGGCGCGCTTTCTTCTGGAACCCCAGCACCTTGAGATAGCTGCCCTCGCGGCTCTGGACGGTTCGCTGAACCTGTTCGTCCGTAATGCCTAAAAGCGCGCACGCGGCGATGCGCTTGCAGCGCGCGAGCGTGTAGCGCTTGGTCTTGATGAGCTCGTAAAACTCGGACAGCGTTCTCGCGGCGCGAACCGAACGCCAGAGCACGTTTTCAAACCCTTCGGCAACGTCCGGCAGAGCGGCCAGCTCTCGCTGGGACATGCGGCGAAGCGCGTAGAGCATCACGTCGCTGAGCGCTTCCTGCGGAATGATAAATTGTTCGTCATAGAGCAGCGGACCGCCGACGAAGTTCGGCATCGTGCCGAGAATTTCATGCCTGCCCTCGACGATGGCCTTTCGAATCGCCGTCGCGCTGGCGAATTCTCCGGCGATCTCCTCGCTGTGATAGCCCGTGCCGACGCGCTCGATGGGCAGCGGTTCAATGGAAGAAGCATAGCGTCGAATGGCGTTTAAATACTCCACGGCGAGAATGTTGTTCGGCTGGGCGATGGCGCTGAGCATGTTTCGCGGCACGCCGTATTCCGCAAGCGCGTCAAAGCGTGCGCGCGGATAGCTTTTTCCGAGCGAAAGATGCCGCTTGATCGCATCGCGCAGCGCGGGCGGTTCGCTGGTGATGATGTCCGAAATCTGATAGAGCGTTCGAAGATCCGGCGCCTCGCAGCCGAACGCGAGGTCGGTCACGACACCCGTGCCGAAAAGCGTGCGCACACCGCCCGCGGCGAAGCGCTCGGCGGGCGCGACCGCGTAGACGCTCGGCAGTTCCAGCACGAGATCGGCCCCGGCGCGCAGCGCCCAGTTTGCGCGGGAAAATTTATCCGTGCAGGCGGCCTCGCCGCGCTGAACGAAGTTGCCGGAGAGCACGACGACACAGTAATCCGCCCCGGACAGCGCGCGTGCGCGTTCCAGATGGTAGATATGCCCGTTGTGCAGCGGGTTATATTCCGCTATGATTCCGACGACGCGCATGTGCAAATTCTCCGCTGAATACCTTAATTTTTTCGTATAACAAGTATACCATTTTGGATATGTTTGTGGTATACTCTAGCGGTTGGGGATAAAATGTAAGATTGATGGTAGAAATGAACATCTTTTGTTCATTTTATCGGCTTTGAATTCCTGCATTTAATGCAAAATATAGTTCACTGCGGCAAACGATTCAATTTTCATAAATAAATCAGTTCTAGATGGAGGCGTTAGTAAAATCATGGCTTTGATGGATACGATCAGGCTGAAAGCAAGGATGCAGAAAAAACGGATTCTCCTGCCGGAGGGCTCGGAGGAACGTACCGTACAAGCGGTGGCATTGATACAAGCGCAGGGGATCGCAGAGGTAACGCTGCTCGGGAACACGGACGAAATTCTGGCAACGGCTCAGAAATTCAACGTATCGCTCGACGGCGTTTCTCTCGTAGATCCGGAAAAAGACGCGGATTTTTCGGCATATGTAGACGCATATTACGAAATGCGCAAAGAAAAGGGCGTTACGCCCGAAGCCGCCGTAAAGATGATGAAGGACACGAAATTTTACGCGGCGATGATGATTCTCAAAGGCCGCGGGGACGGCATGGTTGCGGGCGCAATCAGCACCACGGGCGACACGCTGCGCCCGGGACTGCAGATCATCAAGATGGCAAAGGGAATTTCGGTCGTCTCCAGCTGCTTTATTATGGAGATTCCGAACAAAGCCTACGGCGACGACGGCATGATGGTCTTTGGCGACTGCGCGGTGAACCCGAATCCGAATGCGGATCAGCTCGCGGCCATCGCGGTCTCCTCCGCGCAGACGGCAAAATGCCTCTGCGGCATGGAGCCGCGCGTTGCGATGCTTTCGTTCTCCACCAAGGGCAGCGCGAAGCATGAGCTCGTGGACAAGGTCGTCGAGGCGACGCGCATCCTGCATGAAATAGCGCCGGATCTGAACGCGGACGGCGAATTGCAGGCGGACGCCGCGCTTGTTCCAAAGGTTGGACAGCTCAAGTGCCCGGGCAGCCCGGTCGCGGGCAAGGCAAACGTGCTGATCTTCCCGGATCTGCAGGCGGGCAATATCGGATACAAGCTCGTTCAGCGCCTCGCGGGCGCGGAGGCCATCGGCCCCATCTGCCAGGGATTCAAATATCCAATCAACGACCTTTCGCGCGGATGCAGCGTGGAGGACATCGTTTCCGTTGTCGCAATCACCGCCGTACAGGCGCAGAATCTATAAGGAGAACCGTACTATAATGACGTATATTCTTGTCATCAACGCAGGCAGCTCTTCTCTGAAGTATCAGCTCATCGACATCGACGAAGGGCACATCATCGCAAAAGGCATTTGCGAGCGGATCGGTATCGACAAGTCGGTCATCTGCTACAACGCGCCGGACGGCAAAAAGATCGAAAAAGAAAGTCCGATGAAGACGCACGAGGACGCCATCAAGCTCGTTTTAAACGTGCTGACGGACAAAGAAACCGGCGTCATCGAGGACATGAGCTGCATCGAAGCGGTGGGCCACCGCGTTCTGCACGGCGGAGAGAAATATTCCGCGCCGGTGCTCATCGACGATCAGGTGCTCGCGGCCATCGAGGAATGCATTCCGCTCGGGCCGCTGCACAATCCCGCGAACCTCATGGGCATCCGCGGCTGCATGGCCGCCATGCCGGGCGTACCGATGGTCGCCGTGTTCGACACGGCCTGGGGTCAGACCATGCCGAAGAAGGCGTATATGTACGCGCTGCCGTATGAAGCCTATACCGAGCATAAGATTCGCCGCTATGGCTTCCATGGTACGTCGCACCGCTATGTCACCGGACAGGCAATCAAAAAGCTTGAAAAGCTCGGCGTTAAAAAAGAGGACACCCGCGTAATCACCTGCCATCTGGGCAACGGCTCAAGCATCTCCGCTGCCAAGGGCGGTAAATGCATGGATACTTCCATGGGTCTTACGCCGCTGGAAGGCGTGCCGATGGGCACGCGCTGCGGCAGCATTGATCCCGCGATCATCCCGTTTTTGATGGAACGCACCGGCATGAGCGCGCAGGACATCGACACCTACATGAACAAAAAGAGCGGCGTGTACGGCGTTTCAGGCGTCAGCAGCGATTTTCGCGATCTGAAGACCGCCGCCGACCAGGGCAACAAACGCGCCGAGCTGGCGCGCGAGATGTTCTGCTATAAAGTGCGCCAGTACATCGGATCCTATGCCGCGACGCTCGGCGGCGTGGACGCCATCGTTATGACGGCGGGCATCGCCGAAAACGACGCGTTCATCCGCGAAGCCATCCTGCAGGGGCTGGAATTCCTTGGCGTGGATATGGACTGGGAATTCAACCGTTCCTGCCCGCGCTCGACCGACCTCGAGATCACGAAGCCCACGAGCAAGGTGCACGTGTATGTGATTCCGACGGACGAGGAAATGACCATCGCGCGCGATACGGCCGAGCTTGCGCTCTGAGCGCAAATCGTGTATAATCGCCAAAGAGTGAACACAATTAACAGCGAATCTTTTCGGAGGGAACAGCCATGAAGCATATGCAAACCGTTCAGAAGCCCTGCATCAAGGCGGGCAAGAACACCGCGTGCGGCGAATGCCAGGCGAGCTGCCAGTCGGCGTGCAAAACGTCCTGCACGGTCGCCAACCAGAAGTGCGCGAAGGAAGAAAAGTAAAGTTCAGGCTATCTTTGATCAGCCGATCCGCAAAGAAAGGCCAGTTCCGGCCTTTTTTTGTTCCCTGCAAACAATAATTATATAGCCAAACACAGAGGAGACGTCATTTGATCCATTCGTTCAAATTTCAACAGCATAATGTCCTTTTGGATGTGGAAAGCGGCGCAATCCATGAGCTGGACGACGCGGCGTTTGCCGTCGTGCAGGCGATTGAACGCGGGGAAGACCCGTATTCCGCCGGCGTTAAAAAAGATACTGTTTCCGAAGTGCTCGCCGATCTCGAAGAGCTCCGCGCGGGCGGTTCCTATGCTTGCGAAACGCCAACCGCGCCGGAAATACTCGGCGGCAGCGCGATCAAGTCCATGTGCCTGCATGTCGCGCACGACTGTAACCTCCGATGCCGCTATTGCTTTGCCGCAACGGGTGACTTCCACGGCGCGCGGATGCTCATGCCGCTGGAAACCGGTAAACGCGCGCTCGATCTTCTGATGGAGCGAAGCGGGACGCGCCATCATCTCGAGGTGGATTTATTCGGCGGCGAACCGCTGATGAACTGGGACGTTTGCAAGCAGCTCGTCGCCTACGGGCGCGAGTTGGAGCAAAAGTTCGACAAGAAGATCAATTTCACGATCACGACGAACTGCGTCGCGCTGGACGACGAAAAGATCGACTTTATCAACCGCGAAATGCACAACGTCGTCATCAGTCTCGACGGACGGAAAGAAGTCCACGACGCGCTGCGCCCGACCGTCAACGGCAAGGGTTCTTTCGACATCATCCTGAACAACGCAAAGAAGCTCGTCGCCGGGCGCGGGGATAAGGAATACTACATTCGCGGCACGTTCACGCGCGACAATCTCGATTTTCTGAAAGACGTGAAGGCGATGACGAGCTATGGCTTCAACCAGATTTCCATAGAGCCCGTCGTGCTGCCGGAGGATAGTCCTTACAGCCTGCTTCCGGAACATCTGACGCGCATCGACGCGGAATACGACGCGCTCGCCGAATATTATCTGGAGTCGCGGAAAGACACCGAAACATGGTTCAATTTCTTCCACTTTATGTTTGACCCGGATGGCGGTCCGTGCCTGAGAAAGCGCATCAACGGCTGCGGCGCGGGCACGGAATACGTCGCCGTCACGCCGGATGGGGACATCTATCCCTGCCATCAGTTTGTCGGCATGGAGGACTGGAAGCTGGGCAGCCTCGACCATCCGGAGCTGAACGCGGACATGCAGGCGTCGTTTCTCGGCTGCAACGTCTGCACGAAGGACACCTGTAAAAACTGCTGGGCAAAATACTACTGCAGCGGCGGATGCATGGCAAACGCGGTGCTCTACGGCGGCGCGCTCGATCATCCGCACGAGATCAGTTGCCATCTGATGCGAAAACGCATTGAGTGCGCAATCGGCATCTATCTCAGCGAGCGATGAACAACCGCCTCATCGCGCGGACGCCGGTCGAATGCGACCCGGCGCTCGTCGCCAAAATAGCAGACGAACTCGACTGCTCCGCGCTCATAACAAGAGCGCTCATTCGGCGCGGTGTGACCTCAATTGAGGAAGCGCGGCGCTTTTTGTATCCCGAAGAAAACGCGTTGCTCGATCCTTTCCTGTTGCCGGATATGCAAAAGGCCGCGGATCGCGTGCTGCTCGCCGTTGAGCGCAAGGAGCGCATCTGCGTCTTTGGCGACTATGACGCGGACGGCGTTTGTTCCACGGCATTGCTGACGCGGCGGCTTCGCGCGATGGGCGCGAATGTGGAATACTACATTCCGCACCGGCACAGCGAAGGCTACGGCATGTCCGCCGACGCGGTGCGGACGCTGCACACGTGCGGCGTAACGCTGATCGTCACCGTTGACAACGGTGTTTCGGCATATGACGAAATCGCGCTTTGCGAGGCGCTCGGCGTGGACGTCGTCGTAACCGACCACCACAGCGTTGGAAAGACGATCCCGTCGTGTACGGCCGTCGTCGCCGCTTCCCGAAAGGATTCGGTTTACCCGAACCGGTATCTCTGCGGCGCGGGCGTCGCGCTGAAGCTGATTCAGGCCGTCTGCGGAGAATATGACGAAACCGAGCTCGCGCTTGCTGCGGTTGCAACCATTGCGGACGTGGTGCCGCTCACGGGTGAAAACCGCGTGATCGCGGCCTGCGGGCTGACCTATATTCAGTCCGTGCCAGGGCTTTCCGCGCTGCTGCGCGCGGCGGGGTTTTCGCAGCCGCGTGTGGACGAGACGAACGTTTCGTTCATGATTGCCCCACGCCTCAACGCCGCGGGCCGCATGGCGACCGCGGAGGACGCGGTGAAGCTGCTGCTCGGCGGAGACGAACGGGAAGCGGACGAGATCGCCTCAACGCTGAACGACTACAACCAGCAGCGGCGCGACACGGAAAACGAAATTCTGGAGGAGGCGGAGCGGCAGATCGACGCCCAGGGCGAAATCGGGCGCGTGCTGCTGCTTTCGCACGAGAGCTGGAACCCCGGTGTGATCGGCATCGTCGCTTCGCGTCTTTGCGAGCGGCACCATCTGCCCGTAATTTTGTTTGCTCTGCAGGGGGACGTGCTGACCGGTTCCGGCCGAAGCATCGAGGGGATAGACCTGTTTGAAAACCTCAGCGTGTTTTCGAAGATGTTTCTGCGCTACGGCGGCCACGCGCGCGCGGCGGGTGTGACGATCTCGTCAGGCCGGTTTGATGAATTCAAGACGCTCTTTTCGGCGCATATCGAGGCAAATTATAAGCCGGAGGATTTCTGGCCATCGTTTGCCTATGATGAACCGGCGCCGCTTTCCGAACTGACCGCGGAGCGCGTAAAGGAGCTGCGGCGGCTCGCGCCGTACGGCGAGGGAAATCCTGAACCTGTGTTTCGCATCAACTGTGTCCGTTTCTCGTCCGTGCGCACCATCGGGCGGGACGACAAGCATTTCTGCGCAAGCGCGGTGCAGGGGGATCAGGTCATGCGCGTTGTGGCGTTTGGAAAGAGCGAGCTGCTTGAACCGCTCGCCACGGCGGCGGACTGGGATCTGCTAGCGCGGCCCGCGATCAACGCCTATCGCGGCAGCGAGAGCGTGGAGCTGTTCTGGATCTGCGCGAACGCCGCGGAAGAAAAAGTTATGGTTTTTAATGCTTTTTTCGACGAAAGACTGTATAATGAAGACTGTTCTGATGAAACAACAGCCGCCTGGCTCAAGCGATTTAACATAGATCGCGTCCCCAAACAGGACGACCTGGCGATGCGAAAACACTACAGAACATTGCACTCGGCCGTCGGCGAACAGGGCGAAGCGCTCGCGTTGCTGATACGGACGCTCAAACGCGAGGAGCTCTTCGCACTCTGCGTTTTTGCACAGCTTTCATTTTTCACCTACGACCGCGATGCGGGGCGCATCCGGGAAAACGGCAGCCGCAGGCAGCGAGCGCTTGCCGAGAGCGCGCTCTATCGAATGATGAACGAAACACAGGAGGCGTGACCATGGATCTGAAAGAAAAGATTCGCAGCATTCCGGATTTCCCGATCAAAGGTGTATTATTCCGCGACATCACCACGCTGATCAAGGATAAAGAAGGGTATCACGCGCTGATCGAGACCATCGCGGACTCCCTGCGGGACCGTCAGGTGGATCTCGTCATCGGGCCTGAGGCGCGCGGCTTCGTCATCGGCGCGGCGCTGGCCTATGCGCTCAACGCGGGCTTTGTGCTCGCGCGCAAACCCGGCAAGCTGCCCTGTGAAACCATGCGCTACGAGTATGGCCTGGAGTACGGCACGGACATGCTGGAGATCCATAAGGACGCGATTCAGCCCGGCCAGAAGGTCGTCATTGTGGACGATCTGCTCGCCACGGGCGGCACAGCGCTGGCTACCATCAAGCTCGCCGAAATGGCGGGCGGCGAGGTCGTCGGCGTGCGCTTTGCCATAGAACTCAGCTCCGAATTCGACGGGCGAACGCCGCTTCTTGGATACGACGTGCAGTCCGTCATGAAATATTGAGATCGATTGGATAAAAAACAAATCAACGGTTCGCCGTTGATTTTTTCTACCCCGCGTGAAAAAGCAGTCGGCATAAATCGGAAAAGATGCGTTCCCGGTGTTGACGGGAGCGGGGGAAAACGGTATTCTATTGCCTGATTCCCCGCATAGAAGAAATGGATGTTGCAGCCCTTTGGGGAAGGAGGTGCGGTCATGGAGATGCAGGAACTCGTACAGGAGTTTTCCAAACGGTATTCGCCCGAGCAGACGGAGCTGTTCAAGCGCGCCGTCGATTTTGCATACCAGACGCACTCGACCCAGCTACGGGAGTCCGGGGAACCGTATATCATCCACCCGATCGAGGTTGCGCGCCTTGTCATGGACATGGGCATGGACGCGGCGAGCGTCACCGCCGCCGTGCTGCACGACGCGGTGGAGGACGGGGACAACATCACCGTTGCGGACATTGAAGCCAAGTTCGGACCGGAGGTCGCAAAACTCGTCGACGGCGTCACCAAGCTGACCAAGAGCGGACAGCAGACGTATATCACCAAAAAACAGGAGCAGTCCGAAAACCTCAGAAAGCTCTTTCTGGCCATCGCTGCGGACGTGCGCGTGGTCATCATCAAGCTCGCCGACCGCCTGCATAACATGCGCACGCTGGCTTACTGCAATCCCTATAAGCGCATGCGAAAGGCGAAGGAGACGCTGGAAGTCTACGCGCCGCTGGCGCACCGCTTCGGCATGGGCGCGATCAAGGGCGAGATGGAAGACCTCTCGTTCATGTACCTCATGCCCGAGGAATACGCGGACATCAGCAGGCAGTTTCGCGAAAAGCAGGCGGAGCGGCAGGAGACGCTGGACAACGCGAAGAAGATCATCGGCGAGGAGCTCGCCGCCGCGAACATCGAGGCAACCATCAGCGGGCGGCCGAAGCATCTCTACAGCGTATACCGCAAGATGCAGCGCCAGAACTCCAGCATCAGCGAAATCTACGACCTCATCGCCATCCGCGTGATCGTGGACTCCGTCAACGACTGCTATGCCGCGCTCGGCGTCATCCACGCAAACTGGAAACCGCTCCCCGGGCGGTTTAAGGACTATATCGCAACGCCGAAACCGAACATGTACCGATCGCTGCACACCACGCTGCTCGCGCCGAACGGCATCCCGTTCGAGGTGCAGATTCGCACCAAGGAGATGCATAAGACCGCCGAATACGGCATCGCCGCGCACTGGATGTACAAGGAGGGCCGAAACGTACAGAGCCTGCTGGACAAAAAGACCAGCTGGCTGCGTCAGGTGATCGAGGCGAAGGACACGACCGAGGACAGCAAGGAATTCGTCGAAAGCATCATGAAGGACTTTCTCGGCGAATACGTCTTCGTGCTCACGCCCAAGGGGGAGATCATCGACCTGCCGCGCGGTTCCACGCCGCTGGACTTTGCCTACCGCATCCACACCAACATCGGACATCACACGCAGGGCGCGAAGATCAACGGCGCGCTCGTGCGGCTCGACTATAAACTCAAGACCAACGACGTGGTGGAGATCATCACCTCCAACAGCCAGCCCGGGCCGAGCCTCGACTGGCTCAAGATCGTCAAGACACAGGCGGCGCGCAACAAGATCCGCCAGTGGTTCAAAAAAGAAAACCGCGAGGGCAACGTCGCCCGCGGCCGCGAAATGCTTGAAGACGCGGCAAAGCGGCAAAACCTCGTTATCAGCGATCTGATCAAGCCGGACTATATCAATCCGCTGATCCAGCGGCTTAACATCAACGGCATAGACGACATCTATGCGGCAATCGGCTTTGGTGGCATGTCCGCAAGCCAGGTGCTGCATAAGCTGACCGATCTTAAGAAGAAAGACGACAAGGCCGCCGAAATCGCGGAAAAGATCCGCAAGGGCGACGCGGACGACACGACCAAGACGCATGTGCCCGTCAATGGCATCATCGTCAAGGGCGATCCCGGCATGGCGGTGCGCTTCGGCAACTGCTGCAATCCGGTGCCCGGCGATCCCATCATCGGCTACATCACGCGCGGACGGGGCGTTTCCGTGCACCGCGCGGACTGCCCGAACGTGTCAAATCTTCAAAACGATCTCGACCGCATCATCGAGGTCGAGTGGGCGATCAACACCAAGAGCGCGTTCAACGCGTCGCTGCAGATCGAGGGCGAAAACCGCGCGGGTACGCTCTCCGCCATCTCCGCGCAGATTTCCAGCCTGAACGTGAGCATACAGTCCATCAGCGGCAGGCCGATGCCGGACGACCGGTATATCATCGAGATGACGTTCGAAGTTGCCAACACGGAGCAACTGAATGTGATCATCCGGAATCTGAAAAAACTGAAGTGTGTCAACAATGTCTATCGCATGAACAGATAATTGGGGAGTATCAATGCCATCATGAGAGCGGTCGTACAGCGCGCAGCCGAAGCGTCGGTCACAGTTGAAGGAACCATCACGGGCGAGATCGGACGCGGTCTCGTCGTATTTTTGGGAATCGAGGAAGGCGACACCGAAGCGGATCTCAACTACATCTGCGACAAGGTGACGGGTCTTCGCGTGTTTGACGACAAAAACGAGATCCCGAACCTGTCCGTGGAGGACATCGGCGGCGGCGTGCTGCTCGTCTCCCAGTTTACGCTCTGTGCGGACGCGCGAAAGGGCAGGCGCCCGAGCTATATTCACGCCGCGCGACCGGAGCAGGCGATTCCGCTCTACGAAGCGGCGATTCGGCGCATCGGAGAGAGCGTGCCCGTCCAGACCGGCGTGTTTCAGGCAAATATGCAGGTGCGCCTTGTCAACGACGGTCCGCACACGATATTATTGGATTCAAGGAAGGCGTTTTAAATGATGTTTCGACAGATAACCAGCGGCTCGCTCGGCGAGCATATGTATATCCTCGGCGCGGATGGCGGCAGCGACGCCGTGGTAATCGACCCCGGCGAGGCAAAGCCCGCGCTGGACGCGCTGGAGCGCGATTCGCTCAACTGCGTTGCGGTGCTGCTGACCCACGGACATTTTGACCACATCGGCGGTGTGCGCGCGCTGAAGGAACGCTACGGCGCAAAGTTATATATCCACGAAGCGGACGCGGGCATGCTGCGCAGCAACCGGCAGAGCCTCGCGGTGCTTACTGGCGGGCTGGTGAAGCCCGTCGAGCCGGACGTGCTGCTGCACGGCGGCGAAACGCTGGAGCTTGCGGGCGTGACGCTGGAGGTCATCCACACGCCCGGCCACACAAAGGGCGGCGTTTGTTATGTCGTTCGCGCCGCGAAAAAGCTCTTTGTCGGAGACACGCTCTTTCTCGAGGGCGCGGGACGGACGGATTTCCCCGGCGGAAGCGAAAAGGAGTTGTACCACTCCATCGCGGACGGGCTGTTTCCGCTGGAGGGCGATTTCGACGTGTACTGCGGACACGAGGAGGACACGACGCTGGAGCACGAGCGCAACAATAACCCGTTTGTCCAGATGGGCAAGCGGCGCGGCTGGTAACAACGAATGATTGCGATTTCCACAAACCGACCGGAATATAGAAACGACATAGCCGAAGAAATTCGGCTGTTTCTTGGTTTGGCGGAAATCGTGCTGCTGGAAGAGATCGGCCCTGCTAACGCGGAGCTCGTGTTCGAGTTGCAGCTCAAGCGGGAAAACAACCGGTATGCACTCGCGGCAAAAGCGGGAACCGCTGAAGAGCAGGATTCTTTCGACCTGCCCGCAAACGCATCCAAACTGCTGGTCAAAAAGCTCGAAAAGCGCGCGCTCAAGCTCGCATGCTATCGCCTGCTCAAGCGCCTGTATCCGGACGTCGCCACGCCCTGGGGCTCGCTGACGGGCATCCGCCCGACAAAGCTCTATCGCGAGCTGACGCTGGAGGGCGGCGATGCATTTGCTCGGGAAACGTTTCGGAGCACATTTGACGTGTCGCCGGAGAAGACGGTCCTTGCCGCGCGCATCTGCGCCGTGCAGCAGCCTGATATCGACTCCGTACAAGCCAACGATATCGACGTATACGTCGGCATCCCGTTTTGCAAAACCAAGTGTCTCTACTGTTCGTTTCCGAGCGAGGTTCTGGGCAAAGCGGATCGACTGACGGGATATCTCGACGCGCTGACGCGCGACATCGCGGCGGGCGCTGCGCTCGCGCGGGAGCGCGGATTCCGCGTTCGCTCGTTCTATATGGGCGGCGGCACGCCGACCGTGCTGACGGCAAGCCAGCTGGACGAACTTCTTTCGTTCGTGCTGGCGCAGTATGGCTCGTTCGGCATGGAGGCGACGGTGGAGGCGGGAAGGCCGGACACGATCGACCGGGAGAAGCTGGCGGTGCTCAAGCGCCTCGGCGTCGGGCGAATCTCGATCAACCCACAGTCGATGAACGACGAAACGCTGCGCCGCGTCGGCAGGAGCCACACAGCGGACGACATCCGGCGTGTCTACGATCTCGCGCGGGAAATCGGCTTCGATTCGATCAACATGGACCTCATCGCGGGCCTGCCCGGCGAAACGCCGGAGGATATGCAGAAAAGCTGCGACGAAATCGCGCGTCTGCGCCCGGACAACCTGACCGTGCACTCGCTCGCGATCAAGCGCTCTTCGCTGCTCAAAAAACAGCTGGACGAGCACCCGCTTGCCTCTGCGGCGGACGCGGAGCGCATGACCGCCATCGGCGTCGGCTGCGCGGAATCGCTCAGCATGAATCCATACTATATGTACCGTCAGAAATATATGAGCGGAAATCTCGAAAACGTCGGCTACGCGTTGCCCCAAAAGGAGTGCGTCTACAACATTGACATGATGGAGGAGACTGCGAGCATTCTCTCCCATGGCGCGGGCACGATGACCAAGCGCGTCTTCGGCGGGGAAAACAGGATCGAGCGGCTGCCGAGCCCGAAGGACGTTCCGACTTACCTTGGCAAACTCGACCGGTTGATTGCGGACAAGGCTGTTTTCTTTTCTGAACGCGGCTGAAAAACTTGCGAAACGGCTTTCAAACGATTGACAGAGGAACCCTGCGTCGTTATAATATGCAGGAACAAGGTTGAGAACGGGAGAGTAGTCGGACAAGGCCGCAAAAGAGAGCGAAACGTTTGGTGTAAGTTTCGCGGCAGCCGAGCCGTACGAACGGCACCCGCGAACTGCGCGGTCCATCGGCGAGAGATTCGCCCAAAACCGCGACGTAATTCCGGCGTTAACGGAAACAGAGCGGAACAGGCGCGGCAAAGACAGCCAGCCGGTTCAATCAGGGTGGCACCGCGGGTTTCCCGTCCCTAGAGGATTGGAACCTGCTTTTTTTATACCGAATAGCTGGTATAATAATGGATATCACAGACACGGAGGTCGGTTATGGCAGCCTACAAGGCACCGAAAGGAACAAGGGACGTACTCCCCGAGCAGAGCTATCAGTGGCAGTTCTTGGAGGCGCGGATTCGGGAGATCGTCAAAAAATATGGATTTCTGGAAGCGCGCACGCCGGTGTTCGAGCATACGGAGCTGTTTTTGCGCGGCGTCGGCGAGACGACGGACATCGTCCAGAAGGAGATGTATACCTTTCTGGATAAGGGCGAGCGTTCCATCACGCTCAAGCCGGAAGGCACGGCGGGCATTGTTCGCATGTTTGTGGAGAACAATCTCTTTGCGGACACGCAGCCGACGAAGATGTTTTATCTCTACAGCCCGACGTTTCGCTATGAGCGTCCCCAGGCGGGGCGCCTGCGCGAGCATCATCAGTTCGGCGTGGAGTTTTTCGGCGCGAGCAAACCCAGCGCGGACGCGGAGTGCATCGCCGTGGCGGCGGAGCTGCTCCAAAGCCTCGGCTGCGACGGGCTGACCGTGCGCCTCAACAGCATCGGCGATTCGAACTGCAGGCCGAACTATCATGCGGCGCTTAAGGACTACCTGAAAGAGCATTACGACGATCTTTGCGAAACCTGCAAGGTGCGCTATGAGACCAATCCGCTGCGCGTGCTGGACTGCAAGGTGGAGTCCTGCCAGAAGATTGCAAACGGCGCGCCGGTGATCGCCGACTATCTCTGCGACGACTGCAGGGAGCACCAGACGCAGCTGCTTAAACTGCTGGACGGCATGGGGCTCAAGTATGAAATCGATCTGCGGCTGGTGCGCGGGCTGGACTACTACACCAAGACTGTGTTTGAAATCACGTCCGAAAATATCGGAAGCCAGAGCGCCGTCTGCGGCGGCGGCCGGTATGACGGGCTGGTCGAGGAGATCGGCGGCCCGCACACACCGGGCGTCGGGTTCGGCCTCGGCATGGAGCGGCTGCTGCTCGTTCTGGAAAACATCGGCGTCACGATTGAAAAACCCGTGCGCTACGACCTCTACATCGCGTCGATGGGCGCGGAGGCGGAGGAACAGGCGTTTCTGCTGGCGCAGGGCGTTCGCGGACTCGGCGGCAAGGTCGAGATCGACCACATTGGACGCAGCGTTAAGGCGCAGATGAAGTATGCCGACAAAATCGGCGCGCGCTATGTGCTTGTGCTCGGCGGGGACGAGCTGGCAAAGGGTGAAGCAAAGCTCAAGCGCATGAGCGACGGACAGGAACAAACAACCGCGCTGAACGCGGAAAGCATCATAAATTTGATGAGTTGAGGAGCGAACAACGATGAGCGAACTATTGGGCGGCTGGAAACGCACAAACTACTGCGCGAATTTTTCCACGGCCGACGCGGGAAAAGAAATCACCCTGATGGGCTGGACAAACGTGCGCCGCGATCTCGGCGCGCTGGTGTTCGTGCAGTTGAGAGACCGCACCGGCATCATGCAGATCGTATTCAACAGCGAGACGCTGAGCGCGGAAGACTTTGCGCGCGCCTGCACGATTCGCTCGGAATTCGTGCTGGCCGTGCGCGGAAAGCTCGTTCTTCGCACGGGCGACATGGTCAACAAAAACATGCCGACCGGCGAGCTGGAAGTGCTCGTTAGCGAATTCAAGATTCTGAGCAAAAGCGAGACCACGCCGTTTGAAATTACCGACGATTGCAAGGCAAACGAGCTGCTGCGCCTGAAATACCGATATCTTGACCTGCGCCGCCCCGCGATGCAGAAAAACCTGATCATGCGGCACAAGATCGCGTTTTTGACGCGTGAGTATTTCACCGAGCAGAATTTCCTCGAAATCGAGACGCCGATTCTGACTAAGAGCACGCCGGAGGGCGCGCGGGACTATCTCGTGCCGAGCCGCGTGCATCCTGGCAAGTTCTACGCGCTGCCGCAGAGTCCGCAGTTGTTTAAGCAGCTGCTCATGCTCTCCGGCTACGACCGCTATTTCCAGATTGCCCGGTGTTTCCGGGACGAGGATCTGCGCGCCGACCGCCAGCCGGACTTTACGCAGATCGATATCGAAATGTCGTTCGTCGAGGAAGAGGACGTGCAGAGCGTCAACGAAGGGTTCCTCAAGCGACTGTTTAAAGAAACGCTGAACGTGGACATCGAAATGCCGCTGCCGCGGCTGAAGTATGTGGACGCGATGGCGCGCTACGGCTCGGACAAGCCGGACACGCGCTTCGGGCTCGAACTGGTCGATCTGACCGATATCTTCAAAAACAGCGAGTTTTCCGTGTTCCAGAACGCCATCGCGGCGGGCGGCAGCATCCGCGCCGTCAACGCCAAGAATGCTAGCGCGTCGTTTTCGCGCAAGGAGCTGGACGCGCTCGGTGAGTTCGTCAAGACCTACCGCGCCAAGGGACTCATCTGGATGAACGACAAGGCGGACGGTCTTGCTTCGCCCGTGCTCAAGTTCCTGACCGAGGACGAGATCGCCTCCGTACGCAAGCAGGCGAACTTTGAACAGGGAGACGTGCTGTTCGTCGTTGCGGACGCGGACAAGACTGTGTTTGCCTCGCTCGGCGCGCTGCGGCTCAAGCTCGCGGAAAAGCTCGAGCTGATTCCGAAAGACCAATTCAACCTGCTCTGGGTCACGGAGTTTCCGCTGCTGGAGTGGGACGAGGAGGCGCAGCGCTTCAGCGCGATGCACCATCCGTTTACGAGCCCGATGGACGAGGACCTCGAAAGGCTCACGACCGATCCCGGCAGCGTCCGCGCCAAGGCGTACGACATCGTGCTCAACGGCGTGGAGATCGGCGGCGGTTCGATCCGTATCCATTCGCAGGAGCTGCAGAAGCAGATGTTCCGCGCGCTGGGCTTTACGGACGAGCAGGCGCAGTATCGCTTCGGCTTCCTGATGGACGCCTTCCGCTTCGGCCCGCCGCCGCACGGCGGAATGGCCTACGGGCTTGACCGGCTCGCGATGCTGATCACGGGGTCGACGAGCATTCGGGACGTCATCGCGTTTCCGAAGGTGCAGAACGCGTCCTGCCCGATGACCGGCGCGCCGGACTTCGTGGACGACAAGCAGCTCGACGAGCTCAACATCGCCTGCACAAAAATTGAGGAATAACCGGCTTAATGTTTACAAAATCGCGAAAAGCGGGATAGGGGGAACCGACGAATGGAACACGCGGACGCACATATCGGCATCGTAACCGAGCTTGACGGCGGCGACGCAAAGGTTCAGTTCGTGCGCGGTTCCGCCTGCGCGCACTGCGGCGCTTGCCTGACGGTCGGGGACTGCGAAATGCAGGTGACGCTGCCCAATACGCTCGGCGCAAAGGTAGGAGACCGCGTCGCGGTCGATATCCCGCCAAAGCGCGTCGTGCAGGCAAGCCTGCTGGCGTACGCCGTGCCGCTCGCGCTGCTGATCGGCGGCGTGCTGCTCGGCAGCCGCATCGCGGACTGGGCGGGGCTTGCGCTCGGCGTTGCCGCCTGCGGAGCGGGATATCTGATCCTCCGGCTGATCGACCGCAAAAGCAAAAACAAGCAGCGCTTTCAGCCGCAGATGACGCGCCTGATAGACGGGGACGAATAGGCTGTTTAACACGGTAATCGGCAGGCGCCGGGTCGGATGTGTGACCCGACGCGTCTTGCTAAATAGAGAAGGATGGGGTAAAGAGAAGCATGAACCATACGTTGTCACATGAATTCATTGCGCAGTATGATCCGGAAATTGCAAAGGCGATGGAACTGGAACTCGGCCGGCAGAGAGACCACATCGAGCTGATCGCTTCGGAAAACTTCGTTTCGGCGGCGGTGCTTGCCGCGCTTGGCAGCCCCCTGACCAACAAATACGCGGAAGGATATCCCGGCAACCGGTATTACGGCGGATGCGAATACGTGGACATGGTGGAAAGCATCGCCATAGAGCGCGCAAAGAAGCTGTTCAACGCCGAGCACGCAAACGTTCAGCCACACGCGGGCTCTCCGGCAAATCTCGCGGCCTATCTGGCGCTGGTTCAGCCGGGCGATACGATTCTTGCCATGAACCTCAACCACGGCGGACATCTCACGCACGGGCACAAGATCAACGAGAGCGGCAAGCTGTATCACTTCGTCCAGTACGGCGTTCGCGAGGACACGGGTTATATCGACTACGACGAGATGGAGCGCCTCGCGCATGAGCACCAGCCGAAGCTGATCCTCGCCGGGGCGAGCGCGTATTCGCGCATCATCGACTTTGAGCGCTTCGGAAAGGTTGCCAAGGACGTCGGCGCATATTTCATGGTGGACATGGCGCATATCTCCGGGCTCATCGCCGCGGGCGAGCATCCCAGTCCGTTTCCGTATGCGGACGTGGTCACCAGCACGACGCATAAAACCCTGCGCGGCGCGCGCGGCGGGCTGATCCTCTGCAAGGAGGAGCTGGCAAAGAAGATCGACAAGGCCGTGTTCCCCGGCATTCAGGGCGGGCCGCTGATGCACGTTATCGCCGCGAAAGCCATCTGCTTTCATGAAGCGATGCAGCCGGAGTTCAAGGCGTATCAGCACCAGATCGTGCTCAACGCCAAGGAGCTTGCAAAGACGCTTCAGGACAACGGGCTGAAGATTTTCTCCGGCGGCACGGATACGCACTTGATGCTTGTTGACTTGAGGGAGCTGAACGTCACCGGCATGCAGGTGCAGACGCTTCTGGACAAGGCGCACATCACCGCAAACCGCAACGCGATTCCGTTTGACACGCGGAATAAGGCGGAGACGAGCGGCATGCGCTTTGGCACGCCCGCGGCGACAACGCGCGGGATGAAGGAGCCGGAGATGCGGCAGATCGGCAATATGATCGCGCGGATTATTAAAGAGGGCGAGGCGGCGGTGCCGCAGGTCAAGGAGGAAGTGCTTGCGTTGTGCAAGCGGTTCCCGCTGTATGAATAAATAGGGGATTTGATAAGGGCGCACCTGACGGTGCGCCCACTGTTAATTGTGCAGGAGGAAAGATGTGTCTAGCTTACAGCATTATTTATCTCGTTGCATAATAAGGAATTTTGTAACTAAAAGTAATAACACATTCTTTGAATACGATTGTGTTTCTGGCAAATTGTCACCAAAGAACCTTAATAAACTTTTTGCTGGCTATAGACTTTGGAGCGAAAAATTCGAGGAAACGCTTGGGCGTGAATTTGAAAATAAATTAGCTCCTGTATTGAAGAAATATGCAAATTGCAGCATTAAGACTAATTATACAATCGGATTAAAATCGATAGAAATTCCACAGTTTAGTGGATTTCAAATAAACGATGAAAATGATCACAAAATTCTATCTAAAATAATATTCCAACAAGTTTTATTATGTCAAAGAGATAATAATTTAGAAGAGGAAAAAATTTCTAGATTTTTTGAAAATGAATCATTAAAAATTCAGTATCCGGTACTTTTTGAAATAGCTCGCGCAATTTACCACCCTCCGTTAATATTAGTAGATGGAATGGTATTCACATTTCTTGCTCCGGATAAAAATATTTCTAAAATAGGTCATGTTTGCTTCATGTGCCCAATAAGTACAAATCGCTTTATAGTATGGGGCAATCAAGACGATTGCGATTTTTTTGCTAAAAAATATTCAAATATTAATTATCTAAATTTATGCATGATAGAACAACAGGATAAGCAATGCAAAATAGCCTCGCAAGACAAAGATTATATTATCTGGCTAAGTAGTCACATTAGATTGTTTAATTCTGGAGAAAATATTAAAATAAAAGCAATAAGGAGCTTGTAAAATAGGCGCAATGGACCCCTCAAAACTCTACGTCGAATATTACGCCAAACTCCACGCCGAGCGCGCAATGAAGCTCTGGCCGATGCGCCTTGTCAAAAACGAGCGCCCGGACTTTGTTTCCAAGCGCCACGAGCTCGGCCTTGAGGTCACGCGCGCTGCCATAGAGCAGTGGGCGCAGCAGGAGGCGGACATGAACCGCGCGTTTGGCGACGAGATGCCCGGCGAGGCGATCGAGCAGAGCATCCTCGCGGACTGCGACGCGTCCGCCGCGGCAGGCGACGAGCAGACGCCGATCTTCGAGCTCCCGCAGGACGTCAAGGACATGCACATCGGCCGCATCCTTGAGCGCGTTGCCGACAAAACGCGCCTGCTCAAAGAATATGAACGCTGCCGCGAAAACTGGCTCTACATCTTCAGCGAAACGACCGGCCTTGACCGCGAGGACATGCTCCGTGTGCAGGCGTATGTCGACGCGCAGGATGCCGTGCCGCGCTTCGACCAGATTCTCGTCAAGGTCGGCTGCCTGCTGTACGTGCTGAAAAAGGGAGACGAGCTCAGCGCGGTCGCGCTCGGCGGACGGACACTGTACCGCCTGCACCGCAAGGCAAAGCGGCTGGCGGCAATAGAGGGCAAAACAACCAAATAAAAAAAACAGATTTTGTATGCGCAAGCATATAACAAAAAACGCCCCGCATGGGACGTTTTCTTGTTTGGTGGAGCTTACCGGATTCGAACCGGTGATCTCTACACTGCCAGTGTAGCGCGATAGCCAACTTCGCTAAAGCCCCGAGCCGCATGTGCTATTATAGAGGAAACCCGTCGGTTTGTAAAGACCGAATTTTGCTTTGCCGCAACGCATTTTTTGTGGAGCTGTCATGTCCCGCCGCGCCGTCGCGAAGGCGGCGCCGGACGGGCGCGTCATGCGCAAAACTGGTAAATATGCGTGAAAGTATGAACTTTTTGCGGCTTTCATGCAAGCCGCGTTGTCGCTATGCTATAATATCGACGACTTTATCGAGGTGAAACGTCGAATGGCAAAAAGCAATCCGTTCTTCCGGCTCGAGCAGGAAAACGACAAATCCCACGCGCAAACCGCACACGAAGCAAACGAACCGCTCTTCACCGAGCGGCGAAAACCGCGCTCGTTCGCGCTCGCGGTCGTGTTTACGTCCCTGAAACTCACGGTGCTGGCGTTCATCGTCGTGGGATTCATCGGCATGGGCATGCTGCTCGGCGTGGTCAAGGCATATGTGGAAACGACGCCGACGCTGGATGTGGCGCAGCTCACGATTTCGGACTATACGAGCTATCTGTACGACAAAAACGGCGATCTGATCAGCTCGATTGCGGATGTGGAATACCGCGACTGGACGGACATCGAAGATATTCCCGACATGCTGAAAAACGCGTTTATCTCCGTGGAGGACGTGCGCTTTTACAAGCACAGCGGCGTGGACTTCAAGCGTCTCTTTTCCGCCGCGCTCGAAATCCTCGGCAACAGCAACTCCTCCGGCGGCAGCACGATTACGCAGCAGCTGATCAAGAATAAAATCCTCGGCTCCCAGCGCAACTACAAGCGCAAGATTCAGGAAGCGTATCTCGCGCTCGAGCTTGAGACGATCGTCGACAAGGACACCATTCTCGAAGCGTATTTAAACGACGTGGATCTCGGCGAGAGCAACTACGGCGTGAAGAGCGGCGCGAAAGATTATTTCGGCAAGGAACTCTCCGAACTGACCATTCGCGAATGCGCGATGCTCGCGGGACTGACGCAGGCGCCGTATCGCTACGACCCGCGCAAGAACATGTATCAGCGCGACAAGATGGAGGTCACCAACGAGCGCACGGATCAGGTGCTCTCGCGCATGTATCAGGCGGGCTTCATCACAAAGGAGCAGTATCAGTCCGCCCTGACGGAGGACGTGCACATCGTCGAAGTCAGCGAACAGAAGCAGATGTACGACATGGCGTATTTTGTCGAGTATGCCATCAGCGACGTGGTGACGCACCTGCTTGAAAAGCGTGGCTTAAGCAATACCTCCGCCAACCGCACCGCCGTTGAAAACGAGCTGCGCACGAGCGGATACCATATCTACACCACGGTGGATCCGACCATCCAGAAGACTGTGCAGAATACGCTGAGCCAGTGGGACAGTTACCCGACGCTCGCGGACACTTCGAAATCTTTGATGGTCGAGACCAAGGAAGACGGCACGGTCATCGAAACCGTTGAACCGCAGGCCGCCGCGGTCGTGATGGATTTCCACACGGGCGATCTGATCGCCATCGTCGGCGGACGAAACGAACCCACCGTTCGAAAGGGGCTCAACCGTGCCTCGCAGAGCTATACGGAGGTCGGTTCCTCGATCAAGCCGCTTTCGGTCTACGGTCCGGCGCTTGATCTTGGCTATTCGCCCGCGAGCATCACCTACAATATGGACGGCCCGATCTCCGGCTGGACAACCGAAAAAGGCTATCCGTCCGGCGGCTTGGACTCGCGCTATGGCCCGGTCACATTCCGGCGCGCGCTGGTGAGTTCGCTCAACGTGCCCGCCGCGCATATCCTGATGGACGACGTAACGCCCGCCATCGCCGCGCAGTATCTCTATGAACTCGGCGCGACGGAGAGCAAGATCAACGTCGACGGCGCGGGGCTCGCGCTCGGCACCTCGGGCTTAACGCCGATTCAGATGGCGGCGGCGTATTCTGCAATCGCCAACGGAGGCGTTTATCAGGAGCCGCTGTCGTTTACCAAGGTGCTGGATGCAGACGGAAACGTCATTCTGGACGCGGACGAAGTGCGGGATACGCATCGCGTGTTTCAGGAGAGCACGGCATGGCTGCTGGTGGACATGATGACCGACGCGGTCAAGACCGGCACGGGCACCAAGGCAAAGATCACGGATATGACCGTCGCCGGAAAGACGGGCACAAACTCCGACTACGCGAGCGTATATTTTGCCGGCATGACGCCGTACTATGTGTCCACGCTCTGGGTCGGGCACGACTATCCCGCCAACAAGCTGAAAAAAGGCTCGTCCGGCGGAAACGAGGCGGCGCCGCTCTGGCAGGCGTATATGTCCCAAATCAGCGAAGGTTTCGAGGACAAACCGATCATCGACGCCGATCCGACGTCCCTCGGGCTTGTCAAACGCACGGTATGCGCGGTTTCCGGCCTGCTTGCGACAGACACCTGCAAGGATGATGCGGATCACAAGCCTGTGACCGAATGGTTCCTTGCCGACAAAGCGCCGACAACCTACTGCGACATGCATGTGACGCTGAACATCTGCACGGCGGAAAACGGGCTGGCAACGGAGTTCTGCCCGGCGGATTCCGTGGAGCAGGTCAGCTATGTGCTGATCCGTCCGGATAATCCGCTCTATGCCTTTGACGACGAATTCCTGCTCAAGGCGCTGCCGACGGCGGTGCGCACCGAGCTGACGACGGACGAGTTCATTGCAAACATGAAAACCTGCACGGTGCATTCCGACGGGTCGCTCTCCATCTTCGAACTCAAGACGCAGTCGCAGGATCTGATTCAGCAGGTGCGGGATTATCTCAACACCGCAACCGGCATACCGACGGATCAGGAAAATGTAATTCGGGACGACATCTCCGCGCTGGAGGTGGCGCTCAGCGGATATCAATATTCCGAGATTGAGCCGCTGTTTGAAAAGCTCAAGACGGATTTCACCGCTCTGCAAAGCTATATGGCGCTGCAGACGCAAAACGGCAACGGAGGTTGAGGGGTATGACGACGGCGGAGAATCGGCAGGGCGGCAAATGCGCGCTGGACGAGGCGTATACCGCCGAGCGCGCGCGGCTGTTCACGCTTGCGCAAAGGGACGACCCGCAGGGCGAATACCGCAAGCCTGTCTTCGGCGAGGGCGGACACGGCGCGAAGATACTGCTCGTCGGCGAGGCGCCGGGGGCGGAGGAGACGAAGCTCGGCCATCCGTTCGTCGGCAAGGCTGGAAAGCAGCTCGACGCGCTGTTCTGTCGCTTCGGCGTGATGCGCGAAGACGCATTCATCACAAACGTGGTAAAATACCGCCCCGTGGTGCGCTCCGAAAAATCCGTTCGCAACAGAACGCCGGGGCCGCTTGAGATCAAGGCCGCCTTGCCGCTGCTTGCGCGCGAGATCGAGCTGGTTCATCCGGACCTGATCCTCACGCTCGGCAATACGCCGCTCAAGGCATTATTTGCGCTTGCGGGAGAAAAGCCGCCCGTCATCGGAACGGCGCACGGGCGCATCCTGCCGCTGAAGATCGGCGCGCTCGACGTTGCGCTGATTCCGCTGTATCATCCCGCGAGCGGCATCTACAACCGCCGGCTCGTCGAGGTGATGGAGCAGGACGCCGCGTTCGTCGGCGAAACCGTAAGGACACTCGGCTGAAGCCGATATGACCGCGGGAAAACGCGCCGCCACTGTACGGAACGCGAATAATTGTGGTATACTAAACAATAGGACTTATCAATGACAAGGAGCAGACTATGGCGCAGAAAGTTTTAATTGCAGACGACGATCAGGTCGTACACGAGGCGCTTGGCATCTATCTCAAAGCCGAGGGCTTTGAGGTTGTGGACGCGTTCGACGGCGTTTCCGCGCTCGAAAGCATCACGCCCGAGGTTGTGCTCTGCGTGCTGGATATCATGATGCCGAAGATGAGCGGCATCGAGGTTTGCCGCGAAATTCGCAAAACCTCGCAGCTGCCGATTCTCATGCTCACGGCAAAGGGCGAGGAGATCGACCGCATCGTCGGGCTGGAGCTCGGCGCGGACGACTACATCGTAAAGCCCTTCAGCCCGCGCGAGGTCGTCGCCCGCATCAAGGCGGTGCTCCGCCGCGCGAGCGAACAGCCGAAAAACGATTCGAGCGTAATCTCCTACAACGGACTCACCATCGACCTCAAGAGCTACACGGTCACGCTGCGCGGACAGCCCGTGATCTGCACGCCGAAGGAGATCGAAATCCTGCATATGCTCGCCTCCAACCCCGGACAGGTGTTCACGCGCGAACAGCTGCTTTCCCGCGTTTGGGGATACGATTTTGCGGGCGAAACGCGAACCGTTGACACGCACATCAAGCGCATCCGCGCAAAGCTGGATTCCACCGGCCTCGGCTGGAGCATCAAAACAATATACGGTGTCGGCTATAAGTTTGAAACCGAGTAACGCGAAGTTTTCCTCATGCGCAGCGTATTCTACTGGCGAATCCTAATCGTATCGATCATCGCACTGCTGCTGGCAAACGTTATTTTGCTGGCGGCTTATACGTATGTCGGAAAAAACACCTATGTCTCCATCGAGATGGCAAATCTCAAGCCGGAGGCGGAGCTGAGCCGCCAGATTTACGAAGAATATAAAAACGGCTATTTAAACGAGGACGCGTTTCAGCGGCTGATTGAAAAGCAGACGCAGGCGAGCGAGTCCGCCATATTCATCGCGGACGCACTCGGCAAACTCTTGATTGTCAGAAACATCGGCAGCACGGTTGACACGCAGGACTTCGGGGAATATTACCGCGCGGAGATTCAGAATATCCTTCGCGATCAGACGGTGCAAAACAGCGATCTTAAGCTGCTCAACGGCGAAAGCGCAGTCGCGGTCGGCATCCCCGTGCGCGACGCGGACGGAAACGTGACGGGTGGTATTCTTGTCATCAAGCAGATCAAACGGATTCAGTCCGCCTTCAACCAGCTCAACAATGTGCTGACCGGCACGATCTTCGCGATTATGCCGGTGGTCATGCTGCTCGTTGCGTTCAGCACAAACCGCCTCTCAAGGCCGCTGCACGACATGAGCAATGCTGCCATTGAGATGTCGAAAGGGCACTTCAACGTTCGCGCAAACGAGAAAGCGTCCGGCGAAATCGGAATCCTCGCGCGCGCGCTCAACACGCTCTGCGATAATCTCGCGCAGACGATCTACCAGCTGCAAAGTGAAAAGAGACAGCTCAATCAGCTGCTATCGAGCTTTACGGACGGCGTCGCCGCCATCGACAACATCGGCTGCCTGACGCACTACAACCCGGCGCTGATGAAGATGTTCGGCGCGGTGGACGTTAAGGTGCCGATGGATCTCGTGCCGGACGAATCCATCTGGGAGCTGTTCCGTTCGGTTTACGACACACGCGAACCGGCGAGCATGCACTATTCGCTGCCAAACGACCGCGCACTCTGGATCACCATCGTGCCCGTGACGGACGACGATGGCGAATGCACGGGCGTCGTTGGATTGTTTAAGGACGTGACCGATCTGGAGCGGCTCGAAAAGACGCGCCGCGACTATGTCGCAAACGTCAGTCACGAGCTTAGAACCCCGCTGACCGCCGTGCGCGGGCTGATGGAACCGCTGGCCGACGGCATGATCACGGACGAAGAAACGCGCCAGCGCTATTACCGCATCATGCTGCGCGAGGTCATTCGCCTTTCGCGGTTGATTACGGACATGCTGGAGCTTTCGCGCCTGCAGTCCGGCACGGAGCACATGGAGGTGCACGCGGTCAATCTCGAGGAGCTTTTGCAGGACACGCGGCAGAACTACCTCAACGAAGCGACGCAGCGCGGCATCAGCCTCGTGCTGGACCTCGGCGCGATTCCGTACGCCATGACGGACGAGGATCGCGTGGAGCAGCTTTTGGTCATTCTGATCGACAACGCCATGCGCTATACACCCGAGGGCGGCAGCATCACCATCGGCGCGGCGCAGACGGCGGGGGATCGCATTCTGGTCACGGTCTCGGATACCGGCTGCGGCATCGCGCCGGAGGATCTGCCGCATATCTTCGAGCGGTTCTTTAAGACCGATAAATCGCGCAAGGAAGGCGGAACGGGTCTCGGCCTCTCCATCGCCAAGCAGATCGTCGACAAGCTCGGTGAGAATATATTTGTTGAGAGCAATCCCGGTCAGGGCACGAGCTTCCACTTTACGCTCAAACAATACATCTCCAACGCCATCGCGCTTGGCCCGGTCGGCACGGGCGTCGTGATTCAGGATCCAACCGAGACGCCGAAGAAGCGTCAGGAGAATAACTCGCAGGACGCGCCCTACGAGGTGCTGCCGGAACGGCCGCATAAAAAGCGTACGAAAAAGCGATAATTCCACGACGGTACGGGATTCCGTGCCGTTTTTGTTATTCGCAATTGTGGCAAAACAGGCAAACTTTGACCGCAATTCAGAAAATCGCATCGATCTTGACCGAATCGTGTACAATTACGACAAGCCGCCGTGCGCCATTGAATTGTGGCAAAGCACATACTATAATCAAGTCAAAAGGGGGTAGAACCATGCAAAAGAGCGCGCATATTTTGATTTGTGACGATCAGCCGATCATTCACGAATCGCTTGGCGTATATCTCGAGAGCGAAGGGTTTACGCACGCCTCCGCCTACAACGGCGTGCAGGCGGTGAAGATGGCCGAAACCGAGGCGCCCGATTTGATTTTAATGGATTTGATGATGCCGGAGAAAAACGGCATCGACGCCTGCCGCGAAATTCGACAGAAGAGCTCGGTTCCGATTATTATGCTCACCGCAAAGGGCGAGGAGATCGACCGCGTGGTCGGGCTTGAGATCGGCGCGGACGACTACATCGTCAAGCCGTTTTCCGCGCGTGAGCTCATCGCGCGGATTAAGGCCGTTTTGCGCCGCGTTTCGGTCGAACCCGAGACGGAGGGGAAGACCATCCGCATGGAGGATCTCGAGATCAGCCTGAGCAACTATGAAGTGAAGATCAAAGGCAAGCTCGTCGACTTCACGCCGAAAGAGGTTGAAATTCTCTATCTTCTCGCGTCCCATCCCGGCCGCGTGTTTGACCGCGAACAGATCCTCTCCAAAATCTGGGGGTACGACTATTTCGGGGACACTCGCGCGGTGGACACGCAGATCAAGCGCATCCGCCAGAAAATTCCGGACGAGGGCCTGAGCTGGGGAATCCGCACCGTGTACGGCGTGGGTTATAAGTTTGGCGCAAGCGATACCTGATCAACAGAAACCAGCGAAATTTCGGTGTGGCTTGCCATGCCGAAGGAACGGATCGATTGGAACCGATGAAGCGGATGCAACTGGCGCGTCCACGCAAAGAAACGGACGCGCATCGTGAAAAAAAAGGCTCGATCTTCGAGAAGTTTTTGTTTTATTTGATCTTTGGATGCGTACTCACATCCATGATCGGTGTTTTGGTTTATCTGCTGACCGGCGCAAGCGTGCATGCCAAACGCATTGCGGACGAAATGCTGCCGCGCGCGGAGTCGATGTCCCGCCTTGCGGCCAGACTCCAGTCCGGCCAGGTGTCCTATGATTCGTTTATGGATTTCACGCTGAAGGAACAGCAGGGAACACGCGTCTATATATTCGACGAAAACGCGAATCTGCTGGCGTACACAACCGAAACATCGAACGTCAACGAAACGGTCAGCAATTCGATTCTCAATTACGGCGCGGAGGTCGTGCAGTCGGGCGAACAGATCGTTTCGACCAAATGGCGCTCGTCGGACGGCGTCGTCGTCGGCGTTCCGATTCTGGACAACATGCAGCGCGTCACGGGCGCGATATTGATGTCGCGGCCTTCGTTTGAAGTGTACAGCTCGCTGATGAGCTTTGTGCGCGCGCTCATTCTCAGCTCGCTGATCGCATCGGTTTGCATGGTTTTTCCCGCGTATTTCATCTCACGTCGCGTGACAAACCCAATCCGCACCATGACGCGCGCGTCCGCCGCCATGGCGAGCGGCAACTTCAACGTCCGCGCGGACGAGAGCAGGGACGACGAAATCGGTCTGCTCGGCGTGGCGCTGAACAATCTATCGACACAGCTGCAGCGGAATATCAGCGACCTTGTACTCGCGCGAAACAGGCTGCACATGATATTGGACGGGCTGCACGAAGGCGTGCTTGCGCTTGAAGCAGACAATACGCTGATCTATAAAAATCAGGCCGCGTGCCAGCTGCTCGGCGTCTGCGAGGAGAGCGGGTTTCTGGAAGCCATCCGGCCAGTGTTGCCGCTCTGTGAGAAGGTGCGAACCGACGGCGAACCGCGCACGCTCATGCTGGACGCTGGCGAGCGGAAACTCCTGCTCGTCGTGTCAAAGTCTCAGGAGACGAGCGAGCTTGCGCCGGGCACGGTCATCGTCGCGCAGGACGTGACGGCGGCGGAGCGTCTGGAGCAGACGCGCAAGGACTACGTTGCAAACGTCAGCCACGAACTGCGCACGCCGATTGCGTCAATACGAAGCCTTGCCGAAGCGCTCAACGACGGTCTGGTCAAAAAAGAGGACGACCGCTCGCGCTACTATGGTTATATTCTGCGCGAGTCTATGCGCTTAACAAGGCTGATCAACGACCTGCTGGAGCTTTCCCGGCTTCAGTCCGGCGCGGTCGCGCTGGAAAAGGCGGACTTCCATCTGGACGGCGTGATCAGCGAGGTGGTGGAGCAGACGAGCCTCGTCGCATCCTACAGCGGCATACAAGTGACAGACCGCTGGCACTGCGACAAACCGCTTCCGGTGCATTCCAACAGCGACCGGATCGAGCAGGTGCTTGTCGCGCTGGTCGACAACGCGATCAAGTTCGCCTCGGACGAGGGAGCCATTATTCTCGATGTGAAAACGGACGAAAGCGCCTCCCGCGCGATCGTTTCGGTCATGAACACTGGACACATCCCGGAGCAGCACCTGCCGCATCTGTTTGAGCGATTCTATAAGGCGGACGCGGCGCATACGGACGGCGGAACGGGCCTCGGACTTGCCATTGTGCATGAAATTCTGACGCATCTGGGTGAGTCCATAGAAGCCGTGAACGAGGGGGAATATGCAGTTTTCCGCTTTACGGTGACGCTCGCCTGACCGGGCTTTCGTTTGTGAATAAATCCAAAACATACCGATCAATGGGACAGGAAACGATGCATAGAACATTGTTTCTTGTCTTTTTTCGTGGTATATTTGGTTGAGCGTTTGCGCGCGGGTTTCTGCTGCGCAGACCAAAAAACGACGCAACGAACACACGGAGGAAGACCCAAGATGGAACGCAACGCATACGACGTACTGGAAGAACGCGGCTTTTTGAAGCAATGCTCGCATCCCGAGGAACTGCGCGAACTGCTTTCAAAGGAAAAAGTCACTTTCTATATCGGCTTTGACCCGACGGCGGACAGCCTGCACATCGGGCACTACGTCGCGCTCATGACCATGGCGCATATGCAGCGCGCGGGCCATCGCCCGATCGCGCTGCTCGGCACCGGCACGGCGTTTATCGGCGATCCTTCCGGAAAGACCGACATGCGCACGCTGATGTCGCAGGAGCAGCTCAAATACAACGCCGCGCGCTTTCAGGAGCAGATGTCCCGCCTGATCGACTTTTCGGATGACAAAGCGATGATCGTCTACAATGGCGACTGGCTCTATCCGCTGAACTTTCTCGACTTCATGCGCGATATCGGCGTCTATTTCTCCGTCAACCGCATGCTCACCGCGGAATGCTACCGCCAGCGGCTCGAGCGCGGGCTGACGTTCTTTGAGATGGGCTATATGCTCATGCAGAGCTACGACTTTCTCGAGCTCAACCGACGCTATGGCTGCAAGCTGCAGATGGGCGGGGACGACCAGTGGAGCAACATCCTCGGCGGCGCGGATCTCATCCGCCGCAAGGAGCAAAAGCCCGCCTACGCGCTGACCACCGCGCTTTTGACAACGAGCGACGGAAAGAAGATGGGCAAGACCGAAAAGGGCGCCGTCTGGCTCGACAAGGAAAAATGCAGCGTGTTTGACTTCTATCAATACTGGCGCAACGTCGACGATCAGGACGTTGAAAACTGCCTCGCGCTTTTAACGTTTCTGCCGATGGACGAGGTGCGCCGCCTCGGCTCGCTGCCCGGTGAACAGATCAACGAAGCCAAGCGCGTGCTCGCGTTTACGCTGACCAAACAGGTGCACGGCGAGGAAGAAGCGATCAAGGCGCAGACCGCCGCGGAAGCGCTCTTTGCCGGCGGCGCGGATAAGAGCGACATTCCGAGCTGCGAACTTTCGCAAGCGGACGTCGAAGCAAGCGGACTAAGGCTGACCGATCTGCTGGTGCTCAGCAAGCTCGCCTCCAGCAAGAGCGACGCGCGCAGGCTCATCGAAGGCGGTGGCGTATTCGTTGGCGAGGACAAAGCGGAGAGCGTCTCCGCCGTGCTGGACACGGCGCAGATCGAGGGCGAGGGCGTCATCCTTCGCAAAGGAAAGAAGAGCTATTGCAGGATCATAAAGGCCTGAGGCCTTATCAAACGATTATCACGGCCGGGGAAAGCGAGATTGTAATCAGCAAATCCCGCTTTCTTGGCTATTGTTTGCCGGTTGAGAGCGAGGCGCAGGCGCAGGAAGCTCTCGCGGCAATCCGAAAGAAGCACTACGACGCGCGGCACTGCTGCTATGCCTTTCGCCTCGCGGAGGGCGGCGTCTCCCGCTCGTCGGACGACGGGGAACCCTCCGGCACGGCGGGCGCTCCGATATTGAGCGTTCTCAACGGCGCGCAGCTCGAAAACGCGCTGATCGCCGTCGTGCGATATTTCGGCGGCGTGCTGCTCGGCACGGGCGGACTCGTCCGCGCCTACGGCAAGGCCGCGTCGGACGCGCTGGCCAACGCAGAAAGAGCGCAAATGCGCGTTTGCAGGCGGCTGCGCATTACGGTGTCGTATCCGGGGTATCATGCCCTGGAGCCGATGCTGAAAACCTCCGGGCACCCTTTCGATGCGGAATTTGGCGAGCGCGTCGTTCTCTCGCTGCTGCTGCCGGAGGAGGAATTCGAAGCCTTTGCGGCGGCAATGACCCAGCGAACGGACGGCGGCGCCGTGATCGAACCGCTTGGGCTTTCGCTGGAAGCCTGCTCCGTCGGATAAAATACAAAGCAATGACACAAGTTAGGAGCGAACGGATGAAACAAATTCCGGCCTGGAAAACGGCGATGGTCAAGGCGCTCGGCGTACTCGCCGCGCTGCTTTGCTTCGTCGTCTTCATGCCGAGCGCGCATGCGGAAGAGGCGCGCATCAACATCACGGCCAGCCCGTCCGAACTTGAAAGCGACGGCATGGTCACGTTTACATTCGAAATCAACAACTACAACACGGACTACCCCATGACGGACGTCATGATTCAATACAACGGCACGAGCTACGACGTGCTGAACGGCATGTCCATCGAGCCGGGCCATCAGGCGAGCAACATCACGCTTTCGCTCAACGTTACGGCAAGCCAGCTCGGAAAGCCGATTGTCTTTACCGTCATGTGGAACCGTAACGGCGAACCCATGAGTCAGCAGGCGCAGATTACCGTTGCGCAGGCGGAAAACCCGGTCATCTCCATGACGCGCACGGCGGACAAGACCAACGCGCGCACCGGCGATAAGATAACGATTACATACACGATTAAAAATACGACCAAGTTTGACATGACCGATATCATGCTCATCGACGAGCAGCTCAGCGACAAGCCGATCTTTCAAAACGAGACGCTCCGCGCAAGCAGCACGACCTCGCGCGATTTCACCTACACCATGGGCGACGAAAGCGTGACGAGCACGCCGCTGGTTACCTACACGGTCAACGGAAAGACCAAAACGTTCTCTTCCGTCGATCCGTTGGAGCTGACCATGGTGCTTGTGCAGTTGGATTTCACCGTGCTGGAAGGCACGCCTACGCCGTCCGGCGTTTCGTTTTCCTTCGATGTGAAAAACACCGGCACACAGGAGATCAGCGACATTACGGTTTCGGATGAGCGGGAAAATCCCGTCAACGAAACCCCGTTTACGCTTGCCCCGGGCGAAAGCACAACGCTGTCCTATCTGATCGTACCGCTTATGACCGAGCCGCTGCGAAACGTGCAGTTCAAGCTCGCCGGAACCGATCCGTTCGGCGAAGCGTATACGCTGGAGCCGGAGGACGTTTACGAAGTGTATCCGTATGTGGACGCGTCGCAGATCAGCGTCACCGTCCGCGCGGAAACCGTCACGCCCTGGTCGGCGGAGAGCGGAAAGGTCAGCGCGCGCATTGTCATTACAAACCACAGCTCCGTCGAGCTGACCAACATCACCATATCCGAAGCCACCATCGGCGTGATCAAAAATTATGAAACCCTTCCCGCGGGGGAGACGAGTTTCGATCAGGATATCGTGCTCGGCTCGCCGCGAAATCTTTCCTTCACGGTCAAGGGATACGACCCGACCGGCACCAACCGCGAACTGGCAAGCTGCGTCATGCCGGTTGCCTACGGCACGGAGATTACGCCGGAGGCGACTGCCACGCCGGAAGCGAGCGGCGGGAATCTTTCCATCTTCAACGGCATCAGCAGCGGCATTACGAAGATCCTCGTCGTGCTCGGCGTGCTGATGGTGCTTTCGTTCATCATCCTTGTCGTGCTCACGGTGATGGAACGCGCGAAGACTTCCCGCTGGGAGGATGACGAAGCGGACGACGATTTTGACGATCAATTTTTTGAGGAGCCGCCGAAAAAGGCTGAGCGCGCAACATACCAAAGCGCGCCGGACCCGGAGGAGATCAGCTACACCAAGCGTATGCTTGCCATGAAGGACGAAGCGCAGGCGGGAACCGTCAACAGCGAGCCGGTTCGTCTGCCGCTGCCGCCCGCCGAACCTGCCCGAAGCTCGCAGCGTACGCTGCAGCCGCCGCGCGAGCAAAAACAGCGTGCCGACGAGGTTGCGGATCGCCTGGTTCAGACGGCACAATCGCGCTACAGCGAAGCGGAGAGCCGCGCGGAATACCGTCCCGCCGGAGAACCGGCGCCGGCAGTCGAGCAAAAACCGATGCAAACAGCCAGGAGCGCGCCGCATCCGAAGCAGACGGCGCAAGTCGCCGCCCCTCGCGTGTTTGATTATAAAAAGCAACCGAAGCAACAACCCCGGCAAAAGCAGGCGGTCACGCGCATTCGGGCAAGCTATACTGCCAAAAACGAAGACGAGGAGTATTAAGCAACGTGTTTCAGGGATTCAACGAAGACATGTTCCAGTTTTTCTGGGAGATTGCGTTCAATAACGAGCAATCGTTTTACGAAGCGAACCGCGCGCGTTATCGCAAAAACGTATACGAACCGCTCAAAGAGCTGACCATGGAGATCACGCCCGCCGCGCAGCAGATCGATCCGGAGTTCAACATCCGTCCGTCGTCGGTCATTTCGCGCCTGCGGCGGGACACGCGATATTCGCATGACAAGACGATGTACCGCGACCACGCCTGGCTCGGGTTTCGCCGTCCCGGCGGCATGCTGAGCGAAAGCTTTGTGGTGTACGCAGAGTTTGAGCGCGAAGGCTACGGCTACGGCATGGGCATGTACGGCTCGAATCCCTCACTGATGCGCGAGATCCGCCCGCGCATTCTCGCCCGCCCGCAGAAGTTTCTCGCGCTTGTGAACGATCCCGCGTTTACGGCGCGGTTTACCGTCATGGGCGACGAATTCAAGCGTCCGCGGTTTACGGACGCGCCGGAGGGCGTGCTGCCGTATCTCAACCGCAAGGGGCTTTCGTTCTGCTTTTCTTCGCCAAATCTGAAAAACACGCTTTCGCCGGAGATCGCGAACGAAATCATCGAAGGGTTCGGGCTGCTCAAGCCCGTCTACCGGTTCATGATGGGGTTGGACTGACCGGGAATTGACCGGATAGATGATCCTGCCGTCCAAACGGGCGGCATTTTTCATCAGAGCCAGCATCACTTACAGAGGGTAAAACTATGGAAATTCGCAATATGACAATCGACGATTACGACGGTGTATACCGGCTCTGGATTTCTACGCCGGGTATGGGACTGAACACCTCGGATGATTCCAGGGAGGGAATTGAAGCGTATCTTCGCAGAAACCCGACTACGTGCTTTGTCGCGCTGGAAAGCGAAACGATCGTCGGCGTCGTGATCGCCGGGCACGACGGACGCAGGGGATTTATCTACCATTCCGCCGTCGATGCCGAGCACAGGCGGCAAGGTGTCGCGACGGCGCTTGTCGACAGCGCGATGGCCGCGCTGGAGCGCGAGGGGATTCATAAGACGGCGCTTGTGGTCTTTGCAAAAAACGAAATGGGAAACGCGTTCTGGGAAGAGCGCGGGTTCATCCGCCGCGACGATTTGGTCTACCGAAATAAAAACATCACGGAGCTGACCCGAATCGACACCTGAAAAAACATAAAAAAAGAATCGCCGTTACAAGCGATTCTTTTGGTTTGCGCGGAAACTCAGGAATGCACGTCGTAGATGATCACCGAGTCGTTTTCATAAAACACCTTAAAATGATCCGCAAAGTAGTCAAAATCTATATTGTAGTTCGCGCGCTCCGAGCCGCCTATAAACACATAGTCGATGTCCAGCTGCTCGCCGAGGCTGTCGAAGTACACCTCCGGTTGTTCGTACAAAAGCGGCAGCGCGTTTTCGCGCGCAGAGTAATCCACGCCGTGAAAGTAAAGATAGGAGCCGGAGCCGCAGACGATGTTTCGCCCGGTGAGCGCCGCGATGCAGTTGTTGTGGTTGTTGTAGGTCAGAAACGTCGCGTCCGGCGCGGCATATTCTTTCACATAGTCCGCCGCTTCGACCTGATCGCGGTCGATCAGCTGATACTCGGAGACGTATTCGCGCCCGAGCGTGAGCGTCCCGGAGAGAAACAGCGTGATGCAGACCATCGCGGCAAGCAGCGCGACGCTGAGACGGTTTCGCGCAGGTCCCCGGGAGAGTTTATCCTTCGCGTCAAAGAGCCAGCTTGCGACGAGTCCGCAAGCATAGGCAAAGCAGACAAAGAGCAGTTTGTTGTTGTCGTATTCGTTCGGCTGAAACTTGATGAACTCCGCGATCAGCCAGACGGCGGCGGCGCCGCCGACCACCCCGCGATCCTCTTTTTTCGCCGCGACAAACGCGACGGGCGCGAGCAGCGCAATCAGCCCGAAATTCTTGATGTAGAACCAGAAATAGTTGTCTGAATCGTTTGCCCAGTTGAAATGGAACTTCAGAAAACTGCCGGACTGGCGGAATGTAAAGATCAAAAGCTGCGGCGCGGCAAGCAGCAGCACAACGAAAAGATACTTCGCATAGCCGAGCAGCTGCTCTTTCCCCTCGCCGCGCGCGATCGAGCGGACGAAGTAAAACCCGCTGACGATGCCGAGCGCGAGGAACGAATGCGTGTGTACGAGCGGCAGCGCGCCCGCCAGAAACGCAAGCGGGAGAAACGCGCCGGTGTCCCGCTTAATCGCTCCGCGATGCAGCAGAAAAAGACACGGAAACAGCAGCGACCAGCCGAAGAGCAGCGCGCGCTGGGGAATCATCATATCCGCAATCGGGTTGACCCAGCGAAGCCCGTTGGAAACGAAGTTGGTCGGCGTTTCGTAAAACGCGGTGAAAAGCCGCGACAGATTTTCGGGATTGTCCTTGAGCAGGTCGAAGAAATACCAGAACCCGAATCCGCCGCCGACGAAAAAGAGCAGCATCGCGAACACGGATTTTCTCGTTTCGCTGAGCCATTCCTCAAAGAAACAGTAGACGCCGAGGATCACGAGCAAAAACGCGTAGAGCGCCGTGAGCATGGTTGCAAAGCGCAGGCTGGTTCCGAAGAGATAAAACGTGGAACCGACGCTTTCGCTCAAAAACGGATAGCAGACGGGCTTATCCGGGCAGATGGAGTACATCGGCGGAAAAGTGCCCTGCGTCGCGATGCTGGAGATGAACCCAAGGTGCATCGCAAGGTCGCCGTAGGTGGATTGGCCGACGTAGAGCGCGCCGTCGCGCTCGATGATGGTGTGCGTCCAGAGCAGCACGAAGCCGACGAGCATCAGCGCGCCACCCGCGATGAAAAACGGAACTTCGCGTTTCCAGGGCGAGACGGAAAGCGACTTTTTGCGGGCAAGCAGAAAGCCCGCCGCGCCGACGAGGCAGGCCGCGGCAAGGCCGAGCAGCTGCGCCGAAAGCGTGAAGCCGAGCGCAAACGAAAACAGCGCCGGGAACCACATCAGCATTGCCATGCCGAACGCAAGGCCAAGCCAGAGGCGAACGAGCGGTTTTTCCTTATAGAAGATAAGACGGCTCAGCCCGATGCCGGAAGCGGCGAACAGGGCGAGATAGACGATGGACAACAGTTCCGCCATAACGGATTGTTTTCTCCTTATTCAGCGGCAGAATATCGCCGCGTGATCATATGTGTTTCGGAATATGCGCGTGATCCAGTGTGTGCTATTATGATTTATTTTTTTATTATGATTTATTGAAGAATCTGGCAAACGGCTCTATCGTCGCGTTCAGGTTCGCAATCGCGTCGTTCAGCGTGTCGATGTCCAGCTCGGAGAACGACTGCACGCCGGTCTTGAGCTCGGCAATGGTCGCGTTGAGCGTATCCATATCCAGCGCGTCCAGCACCGTGACCGCCTCGCCGACGGACTGGAACGTGTCGTTTGCCTGCACGGCGAGCGCGTCGATGTTGGTCGTGATGGCTTTGATGTCGATTTGCTGAACGATAGTGAGCATGTCGTTCACCTGCGTAACGGTCGTCATCAGTTTCGGAACGAGCACCGCCGCGCTGACGACGACGACGAGCGTGGCGAGAGAAACCAGAGCGACGCAGACGCGCATGAGGCGCAGTTTCTTTTTCTCCAGCTTTTTCTGCTCTTCGGAGTTGAGAAACAGTTCCCGCACATAGTCGGTCACGCCAAACGAATCGGGCTGCACGGGCGCTTCGGCGGGGGCAACCGCTTGCGGTACGAGGTCTGTTCGCGTCTCTTCCATTTGTTCATCGTTCCTTTCAATTCGTTTTGCACAGTATACCATAGTTCGGCTATAATAAAAAGAAACGTCGGCCGTCTGACGAAGGGGAACGACATGAAACAATCAAAACAAACTGCCGCACAACCCGATCGAATTAGAATGGAATCACCCCTCGGCGCGCTCGTGATTTCAGCGCAGGACGGCGCGGTGACGGCGATCGGTCTTTCAAAGGCGGAGGACGCGGCGCTGCCGGAACAAAGCGGCACGGAGCCGGTGCTCAACCGTGCGGCGGAGGAATTGAGAGAATACTTCGCCGGAAAGCGCGCGTCGTTTTCTTTTGCGATGCGACCGGATGGAACGGCCTTTCAGAAAAGCGTCTGGGACGCGCTTCTGACCATCCCGTTCGGGCAGACGAATACCTACGGGCAGATCGCCAAAAAAGTACATAACCCCAAGGGCGCGCGCGCGGTCGGCATGGCCTGCAACAAAAATCCGATCATGATCGCGGTGCCGTGTCATCGCGTGGTCGGCGCGGACGGTTCGCTGACGGGGTATGCCCTCGGCACTGACATCAAGCAGACGCTGCTGGATCATGAAAACGGGATCGCTCATTCATAGCCGGCAAATTTCTTAAGCATATCGATCTGCAATCAAACAAAATTGAAAACAATTCAATATTCGTGACGATCTCCCTTGACAATAGCCTAGTCGAATGCTATCCTATCCACTGAAGACAACCAATTTACTAGGGATTGCAAAAGAACTACGAAGGGAACAGCATGAAACTTTCGACGCGCAGCAGATACGGACTCAAGGCGGTCATCGACCTCGCCATCTCCTATGGCGCGGGGCCGGTTTCGCTTCCCGTTCTTGCGGGCGCGCAGGGGATCTCTGAAGGATATCTCGAGCAGCTGCTGCGGGAGTTGAAAAAGGGCGGCGTGGTAGATACCGTTCGCGGCGCGCTGGGAGGATACGAACTCACCTGCGATCCTTCCGAACTGACGGTTCAGCGCGTGCTGACGCTGCTGGAAGGCTCAACCGCGATTGTGGACTGCGTCGGAACGAAGAAGCACAATTGCGACAGCGCCTGCACCTGTTCGGCAAGGCCGCTGTTTCTCAAGCTGCAGACGCGCATCAACGACGTTCTGGAGCGAACGACCATCCGCGAGCTGGCGGATGATTACCTGCAGCAGAAAGAGCGCGGATTGTCGATGAAAAACATCTGCAAGTAACGCGTAAGTTATAAGTTATGAAGCACAATGGAACACGGAAGAAGGAACAACTGTATGATGAAGGTATATCTCGATAACGCCGCGACGACGATGGTTCGTCAGGAGGTCGTGGACGCGATGATTCCGGCGTTTACCACCTATTATGGAAATCCCTCAAGCCTGCACGAATACGCGCGCGAGGCGGAGCGCCTGCTTACGGAGGCACGCGCGGCTGTCGCGACCGTCATCGGCGCAAAGCCCGACGAGATCGTGTTTACCGGCGGCGGGTCGGAGAGCGACAATATGGCGCTGCGCGGTGTTGCCGCTGCCAATAAGAAAAAGGGCAAGCATGTGATCACCTCCGCGGTGGAACACCATGCGGTGCTCTACACGCTTCAGGCGATGGAGCGCGAAGGCCTGATCGATTTGACGATACTGCCCGTGGACGAATACGGCATCGTCAGCGCGGATAGCGTAAAGGACGCGATTCGCGAGGATACGGTGCTCGTCTCCATCATGTTTGCCAACAACGAGGTCGGCTCCATCAATCCCATCGCGGAAATCGGCAAGGTCTGCCGCGACAAGGGCGTTCTGTTTCACACGGACGCTGTCCAGGCGACGGGACATGTGCCGATCGACGTGGCTGCCATGAACATCGACCTTCTGTCCATCTCCGCGCATAAGTTCCACGGGCCGAAGGGCGTCGGCGTGCTGTATATTCGCAAGGGCGTGCGCATCCCGTCGCTGATCATCGGCGGCGGACAGGAGCGCAAGCGCCGCGCTGGCACGGAGAACGTGCCGGGCATCGTCGGGCTGGCGACCGCGCTGAAGATTGCAAACGAGCACATGGCGGAAAACGCGAAGCGCGTCGGCGCGCTGCGGGACAAGCTCATGAAAGGCATCGCCGAGACGATTCCGGACGTGAAGCTCAACGGGCATCCGACGCTGCGCCTGCCGAACAACGTGAACTACAGCATTCGTTACATCGAGGGCGAGAGCATCCTGCTGATGCTGGACATCAACGGCATCGCCGCCTCGAGCGGCTCCGCCTGCACGTCCGGTTCGCTCGATCCTTCGCATGTGCTGCTTGCCATGGGTCTGCCGCACGAAATTGCGCACGGTTCGCTGCGCATGACGCTGTCCGAATTTACAACCGAGGAAGAGATCGACTATGTGCTCGACCTGCTGCCGCAGATTGTCCAGCGCCTGCGGGATATGTCCCCGCTGTATCCGAAACACTAAACCGAATTTTGACCGGCCGGCACAGCGGGTTTGGACTGCGCCAGAAGAAAGGGAGAGACGACATGTATACGGAAAAAGTTATGGATCACTTCAAGAATCCGAGAAACGTCGGCGAGATCGATAACGCCAGCGGCGTCGGCACTGTCGGCAACGCAAAGTGCGGGGATATCATGCAGATATTCCTCGACATCGATGAAAACGAGATCATTCGGGACGTCAAATTCAAGACGTTCGGCTGCGGCGCCGCGGTTGCGACGAGCTCCATGGCGACGGAGATGATCAAAGGCAAGAGCGTGGACGAAGCGCTCACCATCACGAACGCCGCCGTGGTCGAGGCGCTCGAAGGTCTGCCCCCGCAGAAGATCCATTGCAGCGTGCTCGCCGAGGAGGCTGTTAAAGCCGCAATCGAGGATTATGTAAAAAAGCGCGACGCGGCGAAATAATAAGCAAAAGCTTAGACGTATTGAATCAAAAAGGGGCTGCAACAAGCTCCTTTTGCGGTTTTTACCCGCATTTGCATCATTCGACAGAAAACGGGTAAAGATTTGAATAATTGACACAATCGTAAGTCTTGACGATATTTACAGAATACGATAGACTAAAATCTGATTTTAGGAAGGGTACAGGTACTTTAAAATATGAGCAGCAGTTTCACAGAAGGTTTATCCAGCTTCTTCGGCAGCTACGGCATTCTCATCGTCCTCATGGTTGCGATGTTCGCCATCATGATCATCCCGCAGCGCCGCCGCGACAAGAAGGTTAAGGATATGCTCGCGAGCCTCAAGGCGGGCGACCGCGTCCGCACCATCGGCGGCATCTACGGCACCATCGCCACCATCAAGGAAGACACCGTCATTCTGCTCGTCGGGCCCGACAAGGTCAAGCTGGTCTTTGCGCGCGGCGCAATCTCCCAGGTTGCCGACGCCGGCGTGGAGAACGAAATGACGCAGGAAATCAAATAATCACCAAAGACGAATTCTGAAACGAGCGCATCGGGAGCGTCCGCGTTTTTGCGGGCGCTCTTTATCCTTTTTTGAGATGAACGATTCGCTAACACAATGTGAACGAACGGCAAAATCGGAATCGGATCATAAAATCGCTGTTTTCTTGAGCGCATTTTTGGTATAATCGCATTGAGGTGAACTCAAATGACAAATGACAAAAGAGATACCCAGCAATTTGAAATCCCGCGCGAGAAGCGCAGCCCGAGAGATACGCTGCTGAACGTATACGACGCAATGCGCGAAAAAGGCTACGATCCGGTCAACCAGATCGTCGGCTATCTGCTTTCAGGCGACCCGACGTATATCACGAGCCATAACAACGCGCGCTATCTGATCTCCCGCATCGAACGCGACGAACTGCTTGAAGAGCTGGTTCGCGCATACATCGGGGGGAAATAAGGCGCATGCTTCGAATACTCGCATTTGACATCGGCGAAAAGCGAATCGGCGTTGCCGTCAGCGATCCTCTGGGCATTACGGCGCAGGGGATCGAAACATATCACCGCACGGACGATCTGGATAAAGATGTAGATCATCTGATTGCTCTTGCGGACGGATACAAACCCGTCAAGCTTGTCTTCGGCATGCCGCGCAACATGGACGGAAGCTACGGCATGCAGGCGCAATTTACGCGGGATTTTGCCGAGGCGGTTTTGGCAAAATGGGACGGAGATCACGCCTATCAGGATGAGCGCCTGACCACCGCCAGCGCGCGGCGCGTGCTGCTGGAGGCGGACATGCGGCGCGACAAGCGCAAGCAGGTGATCGACAAGATCGCCGCCGTCATGATTCTGCAAAGTTATTTAGACGCGCATGGCAACACCTGAGCGGGCAGCTTATATAATTGAAATTTAGACGTGCACGGCAACACCTGATCCCGGCGACAGAATGAAAAGGGAGATGCGATAGTATGGAAGAAGAAAACACCATCGTCGAACTCGTGGACGAAAGCGGCAATATCGTTAAATTCGACCTTGTGATGACGTTCGACTACGAGGGCAAGCGCTATGCCGCGCTGCTTCCCGTGGACGAGGTGGAAAACGTCGGCGAGGACGAAGTCGTGCTGCTTGAGGTCGTCAAGGACAAAAACGGCGATCAGTTTGTCACCATCGACAACCCCGTGCTTCTGGACGAGGTGTTCGACGAGTTTATCGAACTCTTCGACGAGATGGCGGACGGGGACGACGAGGAAGACGGCGAATAACGCATATTTCCGCGCGGATCGGTCGAATTTCACAAAAAAGCCGCAGAAAATCTCATGATTTTGCTTGCATAGGCAAAAACGCCTATGCTATAATACGCGAGGTATCACGCACCGGTGCGGATCTTCCGGCTCGTGCCCGCGAAACACGCGGGTTACCGGGGGAGCAGAAACATCGGGAAGAAAAGAACGAGGAGGTTACTTATCATGTCCGTGATTTCCATGAAGCAACTGTTGGAGGCCGGCGTACATTTCGGCCATCAGACCCGCCGCTGGAACCCGAAGATGAAGGAATACATCTTTACGGAGCGCAACGGCATCTACATCATCGACCTGCAGAAAACCGTAAAAAAGATCGAAGAGGCTTATAATTTCGTGCGCAGCGTTGCCGAAAACAATCAGTCTATTCTGTTTGTCGGCACCAAAAAACAGGCGCAGGAGTCCATCGAGTCCGAAGCGAAACGCTGCGACATGTACTATGTCAACCAGCGCTGGCTTGGCGGCATGCTCACAAACTTCAAAACCATTCAGGGCCGCATCGCGCGTCTGCGCCAGATTGAGCAGATGGAGCTCAACGGAGATTTCGACCTGCTGCCGAAGAAGGAAGTCATCCAGCTTCGCGCCGAGCAGGAAAAGCTCGTTAAGAACCTTGGCGGCATCAAGGAAATGAAGAAGCTGCCCAGCGCGCTCTTCATCGTTGACCCGCGCAAGGAGCACATCGCCGTTGCGGAGGCGCGCACGCTGAAAATTCCGATCGTCGCGATCATCGACACCAACTGCGATCCTGACGAAGTCGATTACCCGATCCCGGGCAACGACGACGCGATCCGCGCGGTCAAGCTCATCACCGCCAAGATGGCGGACGCCGTGATCGAAGGCCATCAGGGCGAACAGATGAACGACGTCGAAGTTCCTGCGGCTCAGGCAGCAGAAGAAGAAGCGGCCGAGTAACGCCAAAGCGAAGGAGAATACACAATGTTTACAGCAAAGGATGTAATGGCGCTGCGCGAACTGACGCAGGCCGGCATGATGGATTGCAAAAAGGCGCTCACCGAGTGTGACGGCGACTTTGAAAAGGCCAAGGATTATCTGCGCGAGAAAGGCCTCGCGGCGGCCGCCAAGAAGGCGGGACGCATCGCGGCGGAAGGCATCGTAGAAAGCTATCTGTGCGCCGAGTGCGGCATTGGCGTGATTATCGAAGTCAACTGCGAAACGGACTTCGTCGCTAAGACGGACGATTTCCACGCGTATGTGGCCAAGCTCGCCGAGCAGGTTGGCAACGACGAACCCGCGGATGTGGACGCGCTGCTTGCGCAGGACGCTTCCTATGCGCCGGGTCTCAAGGTCAGTGACACGCTCAACGAGATGGTCGCAAAGATCGGCGAAAAGATCAGCATTCGCCGTTTTGCCCGCTATGACGGCGTTGTGGATACCTATATCCACCTCGGCGGCAGAATCGGCGTTCTCGTCGAGCTCGACGCGCCCGCGAGCATGAAGACCAACGCGGAGCTTCGCCAGGTTGCGCACGACATCGCGATGCATATCGCGGCGGCGCGTCCGACCTATCTCAGCCGTGAGGAAGTTCCGGCGGAGGAAGTGGAGCACGAGAAGGAAATCAACCGCAACATGGCGCTCAATGAAGAAAAACCCAAACCCGCCGCCGTCATCGAAAAGATGCTCACCGGCCGGATTGAGAAATTCTACAAGGAAATCTGCCTGCTCGAACAGCTGTTTGTCAAGGATACGTCCATGACCATCACGCAGCTGCTGGAAAAGGCTTCCAAGGATCTCGGCGCAAAGATCTCCGTCAAGCGCTTCACTCGTTATGAAATGGGTGAGGGTCTGCAAAAGCGCGAGAATAACTTCGCAGAAGAAGTCATGAGTCAGACCAAAGCGTAAAAACCGGAAAGGAACACGGCAGCGTGTTCCTTTTTTTCAGACAAAAAACTGCCGTCCGTGCCAAATGCGCATTGGCGTAAAACATTTTCGAAAGGCGTGAATCATAACATGTATCGTCGCGTATTGCTCAAGATCAGCGGGGAGGCGCTCTCCTCCGAAACGTCCGTCATCTGCCGCGAAACCGTTCTCGACACGGTGAAGAAAATTAAGGCCGTGCGCGAGCTCGGCGTTCAGATCGGCATCGTCGTCGGCGGCGGAAACATCATGCGCGGCCGCAGCGCGGATGGAATGGAACGAAACCGCGCGGATCATATGGGCATGCTCGCAACCGCGATCAACGCGCTTGCGCTGCAGGACGCCTTGGAGCAGGCGGGCGTGCCGACCGAGGTGCAGTCCGCCGTGGATATGGATCGCTTCTGCGAGCCGTTCTCCGCCCGCGCCGCCAAGCGCGCGCTGGAGGAGGGAAAGATCGTCGTGTTTGCCTGCGGCAGCGGCTGCCCCTTTTTCTCGACGGACACGGCGGCGGCTCTGCGCGCGGCGGAAATCGGCGCGGACGCACTGCTGCTTGCCAAGAATATCGACGCGATCTATTCCGCCGATCCAAAGACGGATCCGTCCGCCGTGCGGTACAGCCGCATCAGCTACGACCGCGTGGTTGCTCAAAATCTCCGCGCGACCGACCTGACCGCCATTACGCTCTGCAAAGAACAGAAAATTCCGATTCGCGCATTTGCGCTGGATCAGATCGAGCAGATTTTTACGGACGATTCCATCGGCACGCACATCGTCGAAAAAGAGTAATATTCGCAATAAACTGCCTCGCGAAAACAAGCCGACGGCTTTCGATCGCGAGCAGTTTCTTTTTTGGACGATCCCCGTCGGTAACTTCAGTCTTGAATCCCATGCGGATTCTATAGTAGAATAAAAGTCGTACAGGAGGAATGGAACATGGCAAACGATATTATTGACAGCACGAAAGAACGGATGCAGAAGACCATTGCCGTGCTCAAATCGGAGCTTGGCGGCCTTCGCGCGGGACGCGCAAACCCGCAGCTGCTCGACCGCATTCAGGCGGACTATTACGGAACGCCGACGCCGATCCAGCAGCTTGGCAACATCTCCACGCCGGAGCCGCGGATGCTGCTCATCTCGGTTTGGGACAACAAGGCCATTCCCGCCATCGAAAAAGCGATTCAAAAGAGTGATTTGGGTATCAATCCCGCCAACGACGGGAAAGTGATCCGCCTGATCTTTCCGGAGCTCAACGAGGAGCGCCGCATGGAGCTCGTCAAGGTGATCAAGAAAAAGGGCGAGGAGAGCAAGATCGCCATCCGCGCCATTCGCCGCGACGCAAACGAGCAGATTAAAAAGGACGAGAAGGATAACCTGATCACCGAGGACGACCGCAAGAGTCTGGATGACAAAATTCAGAAGCTCACGGACGATCTGATCAAGGAGATCGACGGGATTCTTGCCTCCAAGGAAAAGGAGATCCTCGCGGTTTGACAAACGTACTCGGCCTGCCGCTCGACCGCGCAAAGGAGCTTCTCGAGCGCGAGGGCGTAACGGTAACCGCAGAGGAAACGCGCTCCAAAAAGGGCGTGGAGGACGGCAGCGACGCGCGCGTGATCCGGCAGGATATACAGGACGGGCAGAACGTCACGCTCCTGTACGCGGTGTTTCGAACCGAACCAATCAAATGAAGCGAATTGAGGTGCAGGGTACTTTCGCTCTGCACCTCGATCTGTAACGGAGCATATGGCAAACTACAGCGAAGAACAAATCCGCGCGCTCGGGCTGAACAGGGAATTAATGCCCAGGCATGTCGCGATCATCATGGACGGAAACGGACGCTGGGCAAAGCAGCGGCATCTGCCGCGCAGCGCGGGACACCGCGCGGGCGTTGACCGGCTTCGGGACATCATCCGCATGTCCTCCGACCTCGGCGTCGCTTCGCTGACGCTGTACGCCTTTTCCACGGAAAACTGGAAGCGGCCGACGGATGAAATCGGCACGCTGATGGCGCTTTTGATCGAATATTTTACCAAAGAGATCGACGAGCTCTTTGCCAACGATGTGCGCATCCGCATCATCGGCGCATATGAAGACTTTGCCGCGCCTGTGCGCAGTGTAATTGAACGCGCCATGACGCGCACGGAGACAAACAAGGGGCTGACCCTGAACATTGCGCTCAACTATGGCAGCCGCGCCGAGATTCTGCGCGCGGCAAATCTTGCCTTTCAGCAGGCGAATGCCGAAGGCAGGGAAGAGATTACGGCGGAACAGCTGGAAGCAAACCTCTATACGGCGGGCCAGCCGGAGGTGGATCTGCTCATCCGCACCAGCGGAGAGATGCGCATTTCAAACTTTTTGCTGTATCAGCTCTCCTATGCGGAGTTTCTGTTTCCGCCGGAATACTGGCCGGATTTCACAGAGCAATCGTATCTGGAGGCGCTGCGCACCTATCAAAAACGCTCGCGCCGGTTCGGCGGACTGGAGGGACAGGCATGAAGACGCGCATCATCGTCGGTATTTTGCTGGTTCTCATGCTCATCGCCGTTCTGTATCTGGGCGGGTTTATGCTGCTTTGCGTGCTCGCGCTGTTTTCGCTTGCCGCGATCTATGAGATGGGGCAGACGTTTCGCAAGAAAAGCTACGACCCGATCCTGATTCCGGCGTATATCTTCGCGCTGGCGTATCCGTTTGTGTTTTATTATCTCGGCATGCTCGCGATGTTCATCCTCTATATGGGCACCGTGATGGCGACGATGATCTGGTCGCTCTTTACCAAGCGGCACACGACGAACGACATCATCCCCTCGCTCTTTATTCTGAATTATCCGACGCTGTTTCTGATGTGCATGATGCTCGTCTATTTCAGCTTTAACAGGACGATCGCGCTTGTCGCGGCTGGCATGGCGTACGCCGCGCCGGAGTGCTCCGATACGTTTGCCTATTTCGGCGGCACATTTCTTGGAAAACACAAGCTCTGCCCGACCATCAGCCCGAAAAAGACGGTCGAAGGAGCGGTGTTCGCGCTCATCGGCGGCACGGCGTTCGGATTTGGCATGTTTTATCTACAGCGCATCTGGGGAGCGGACGTGAACATGCTGCTGCTGGTTCTGCTCGGACTTGGATGCGGGCTGCTGTCCCAGTTTGGTGATCTGTTCGCGTCCCTGCTCAAGCGCTGGGCGGGCGTCAAAGACTTTTCCAGCGTGTTTCCCGGGCACGGCGGCATCATCGACCGCATCGACAGCATTATGTTCTGCACGCCGCTCGTGCTGTGCGTCTTTTTGATCATGCACAAACTCGCGGTATTCTAAACGGAGATTTCGCGTGAATCGCGCTTTGTTACATCTATGAAAAAATTGATTACGGTGCTCGGCTGCACCGGCTCCATCGGCAGGCAGGCTCTGGACGTTATAGCTTCCCACCCGGAGGAGATGACGCTCTTTGGCATTGCCGCAAATTCGGATACCGAGTCGCTGATCCGGCAGGCGAACGAGTTTTTCCCGCGCGTCGTCGCGTGTGAAACGTCGTTCGACACATCGCTGCTGCCAAACGGCACGGAGGCGCTGACCGGTTCCGGCTCGGCGGAACGCCTTGCCGCAATGGTGGATGCGGACGTCGTGGCCAACGGCATCAGCGGCTTTGCGGCGCTTGCACCGCTCGTTGCGTCCCTCAAGGTGGGAAAGCGCGTGGCGCTTGCCAACAAGGAGAGCGTCGTCTGCGGCAAAAGCCTGCTGGACGCCGTCATTATGCAATACGGCGGCGAGATCATTCCCGTGGACAGCGAGCAGTCCGCCATCTTCCAGTGCCTGCAAAACGGGAAAAAGGACGAGGTGGACAAGCTGATCTTAACCGCGTCCGGCGGCCCGTTCTGGCGGGAGAGGCGCGAGGCGCTCGAGCACATCACCGTGGAGCAGGCGCTTGCGCACCCGACCTGGAACATGGGCAAAAAAATCACGATCGACTCCGCGACGCTGTTTAACAAGGGTCTCGAGGTGATCGAGGCGGCGTATCTGTTCGACGTTCCGGCGGAACAGATCGACGTGGTGATCCACCCGCAGTCCATCGTGCACTCTATGGTCGCCTACAAGGACGGCACCTGCATGGCGAACATGAGCAAGCCCGATATGCGCCTGCCGATTCAGTATGCCATCACATATCCGGATCGAATACCGTCCTCCTGCACGCCGCTGCGGCTTTTCTCCGAGCAGCCGCTGACGTTTCATCAGCCGGATTTGAACCGGTTTTTGTCCCTGCGGCTGGCGTACGACGCGCTGCGCACCGGGCTTTCCTGCCCGCTTGCGTATAATGGCGCAAATGAGGCGGCTGTGGAAGCATTTTGTAGCGGGCGCATCGGCTTTCTGGACATCGAACGCGTAGTGGACTATACTCTGAATCAGCATACGCCCCGGGCGCTGAACAGTCTCGGGGAGATCATGGAGGCCGACCGGCAGGCGCGCATTGCCGCGAACAAACGGATCGAAACCCTCCGTCAGGAAAGGCGGTAAACATCGTTGACCACAGCGATTTCCATACTCGTTGCGCTGGTTCTGCTCTCGCTGCTCGTGATGATCCACGAGCTCGGGCATTTTCTCGCGGGGCGCGCGCTCGGGTTTTCCATATTGGAGTTTTCCATCGGCATGGGGCCGAAACTGCTGAAAAAAACGTCGAAAAAAGGCACGGAGTTTTCGCTTCGCGCGTTTCCAATCGGCGGCATGTGCCGCTTTGAGGGCGAGGATCAGGAGGTGCGCAGCGAGCGCTCCTTCAACGCGCAGAAAGTCTGGAAGCGCATCATCGTTGTGCTGGCAGGCCCGCTGACAAACCTTGTGTTCGCCATCCTGCTCGCGTTTGTCACGCTCAGCTTCTTTGGCGACTATATGCCAGCCGTACAGGAAGTGACGCCGGATCTGCCCGCGGCAACGGCGGGCGTGCAGGTTGGCGACGTTCTGCTGGACGTCAACGGAACACCGATCCGGTTTTATTATCAGACCGTAGACATGATCGTCGCGGTCAAGTCCGAAAACATGACGCTCACCGTCAAGCGAAACGACGAGAATATCGTGCTGAACCTAAACGATGTCTACAGCGACGAGCTGGGCAAGAACTACATCGGCGTGACCATTTCTCCGGAGCGCGTGATGTTCGGTGCGGGGGAGTCCGCGCTGCATTCCGTCAACTATGTGACGGGTACGCTTGTTGAGACGTTCCGTTTTCTCGGCAGAGCCGCGCAGGGGGACGTGTCCAGCTCGGACGCGGCGGGTCCCGTTGCGATTGTTGCCATGATCAGCGAGGCGGTGCGCACCGGTGGCGAAACCGTGCTGCGCCTGCTTGTGCTCATCAGCGCGAGCCTCGGCATCATGAACCTGCTGCCGATTCCCGCCATGGACGGCGGGCGGCTCGTGTTCATGATCGTCGAAGCCATCCGCGGCAAGCCCATCGCCCCGGAAAAAGAAGGAATGGTGCATTTTGTCGGGCTGATCCTGCTCTTTGGGCTGATCATATTCATGACGTTTAACGATGTTGGCAATCTGCTTCGGGGGACGCTCGGATCATGAAGACGAAACGGGTTCTCGTCGGCGGCGTTGCCGTCGGCGGCGTTGCCGTCGGCGGCGGCGCGCCGGTTACGGTGCAGTCCATGACAAACACGGATACACGGGACGTCGAGGCGACGGTGCGGCAGATTGAACAGCTCACCGAAGCCGGCTGCGACATCGTGCGTTCTTCGGTGTACGACACGGCCTGTGCATCCGCGCTGAAGCAGATCAAGACCCGGATCCGAATTCCCATCGTCGCGGACATCCATTTCGACTATCGCCTCGCCATCGCCGCAATTGAAAACGGCGCGGACAAGCTGCGCTTCAACCCCGGCAACATCGGCGACGAAAGCCGCGTGCGCGCGCTGGTGAGCTGCGCAAAGGAGCACGGCACGCCGATCCGCATCGGCGTCAACGCGGGCTCCATCGAACCCGCGATGCGCCAAAAATACGGCGGCCCGACGACCGAAGCCATGGTAGAGAGCGCTCTCAAGCACGTAGCGATTCTCGAACGCGAGGGCTTTGAGGACATCGTTCTCTCGCTTAAGGCGTCAAACGTGCGTGATACTGTGGACGCATACCGCGCCATCAGTAAGCGCGTGGACTATCCGCTGCACGTCGGCGTCACCGAAACGGGAGACGTCGGCAGCGGCATCGTCAAGTCCGCCGCGGGCATCGGCGCGCTGCTGCTCGACGGCATCGGCGATACCATCCGCGTGTCGCTGACGGACGACCCCGTGCGCGAGGTTGAGACGGGGCTTCGCATCCTCCGCGCGGTTGGACTGCGCAGGGACGATATCGAGCTTGTAAGCTGCCCGACCTGCGGCAGAACGCGCGTCGATCTGATGAGGATGGTGGACGTCGTCAACAGCCGTCTTCCGCATAAGCAGGGCTATCTGAAAGTCGCGGTCATGGGCTGCGCGGTCAACGGCCCCGGCGAAGCGCGGGACGCGGACATCGGCATCGCGTTTGGCAACGGAAACGGCGTGCTCTTTGAAAAAGGGGAGCAGGTGTACCACGGCGCGGCGGAGGATGTCGTGGAGCGCCTGATCGGGCGCGCGGGCGAGCTGCTCGCGGAGCAAAAGAAAAAATCATAATCAGTAATTGCACATAGAAATCCGGAGGTCTGGGAAGGTTTGCAGGAGGAATTGTTTGCCACGCTGAAGCGCGTCGGCATCACGGACGAATCCGTGCGGCTCGAAAACGTTACCCTCAACCGTGAGCAAAACATGCTGACGGTCTTTTTTCAATGCGATGCGGAGCCGCCGATCGACCTGACGATGCGGCTTGTGAGCGATCTGGAAAGCCGGCTTGGCGGCACGCGCGTGCGCGTTGAGTGGCAGGCAAAGAACCGCCCGAAAGAGGAAAACGGAGATTCGGAAGCGCCCGTATCCGCCAAACCCGTAAAACCCGCCGCCGCTGCCGGAAAGCGTATTCTATACGGCGGATTTGTTTCGTCTTCCAACCACACCCAGATTGCAAGTTTGAAGAGCGACGGCGGAAAATACATCATCGAAGGCACCATCGTTTCGCTGAACGAGCGCAACTCCTTTAAAAACAAGCGCCGTAAAGGCGAACTGAGCTTCCCGCTGGATGTTTCCGTTTCGGACGGCACGGACACGATCTACTGCTCGCTGCTGCTCGACAACGAGGAGCAGAAGAACAAGATGGTTTCGGAACTCGAGAGCGCAAAAAAGAGCGGCGATCATCTCCTCGCACAGGGCGTGTGCCGCACGTCCCCGATCACAGGCGAGATGATGTTTTATGCAAACAACGTCTGCCTCGCGCCCTATGAGGGCAGGCAGGACAAGAGCGAGCTCAAGCGCGTGGAACTGCATCTGCACACTCGAATGAGCACGCAGGACGGCATCACGGAGGTGTCCGCCGCATTCGACACCGCAAAGCGATTTGGGCACAAGGCGCTCGCTGTCACCGATCACGGCGTGGTGCAGGCGTTTCCCGCCGCCGCGAAGGCGGGAAAGAAGAGCGGCGTCAAGCCGCTGTTCGGCGTGGAGGGATATTTGCTGCGCGAAAGCGAGCTGATCGACATGGATCAGACGTTCGTCGTGTTCGATCTTGAAACGACCGGCCTGAAGCCCGAGCAGTGCGAAATCATCGAGGTCGGCGCGGTGAAACTCCAAAACGGCGAAATCGTCGACCGGTTTCAGACGTTTGTCAACGACGGCGGCGTGATTCCGCCAAACATTACGCAGCTGACCGGCATCACGACGGATATGCTCTCCGGCGCGCCGAACTCACGCGAGGTGCTGACGGATTTCCACGCGTTCTGCGCGGGCTGCTGCCTCGTTGCGCACAACGCGGAGTTCGACATGGGGTTCGTCCGCTTCCACGCGGCGCGCTTCAACCTCTCGTTTAGCAATCCGTACGCGGACACGCTCATGCTCTCACGCTATCTCATGCACGATTTGATCAACCATAAGCTGGACACGGTCTGCGAGGCGCTCGGCGTGGTGCTTAAGGATCACCACCGCGCGACGGACGACGCAGCGGCGACAGGGGAAGTATTCGTCAGGCTACTTGAAAAGCTGCGCGATCTCGGCCTGAGCAAACTGCCCGTTCGCACGGAGCAGACCAAACAGGAGCGCGGCAAAAAGCGCGCGCCGACGACGCACATCATCATCCTCGCCAAAACGCAGGCGGGTATGAAGAACCTCTACCGCATCGTGAGCTACGCGCACCTCGACCATTTTCACTATACGCCGATCATCCCGTTCAGCCTGCTCTCGCTCTATCGCGATGGGCTGATCCTCGGTTCCGCCTGCGAGGCGGGCGAGCTGTATCAGGCAATCTTAAACGACGCGGGGCAGGAGCGCATCGAATACCTCGCAAAGACATACGATTTTTTAGAGATTCAGCCGCGCTGCAACAACGCGTTTCTTGTCCGCGCGGGGCGCGTCAGCGACGAACGCGTGCTGGACATCAACCGCGAGATCGTCGCCCTTGGCGACCGCCTCGGCATTCCCGTCGCGGCGACGGGAGACGTGCATTTTCTCGAGCCGGAGGACGCAATCTACCGCGAGGTCATCCTAACGAAAAACGGATTTGACGACGCTTCATTTCAGACGCCGCTGTACTATAAAACGACGGCGGAGATGCTGGAGGAGTTTGCCTATCTCGGCGAGGAGACCGCGCGGCGCGTCGTGGTGGACGAGCCGAACCGCATTGCGGACCTTTGCGATCTGCTCGTGCCGTTTCCGGAGGGGACGCACGCGCCGACCATCGAAAACGCGAGCGAAATTTTACGCGACATGGCCGTCGGCAAGGCGCACGAGCTCTACGGCGACCCGCTGCCGGAGGTCGTGCAGGCGCGGCTTGACCGCGAACTCAAGAGCATCATTGGCAACGGTTTTGCTTCGCTCTATCTCATGGCGCAGCGGCTCGTGCACAAGAGCAATTCGGACGGATATCTCGTCGGCTCGCGTGGGTCGGTCGGTTCGTCGTTCGTTGCGACCATGGCGGGCATTACGGAGGTCAACCCGCTGCAGCCGCACTATGTCTGCCCGAAATGCAAACACAGCGACTTCGAGGTGGATCGCCTGCGCTTTGCCTGCGGCATCGACATGCCAAACAAGGACTGCCCGGTTTGCGGCACGCGCTATAACAAGATGGGGTTTGATATCCCGTTTGAAGTGTTCCTCGGCTTCGACGGCGACAAGACGCCGGATATCGACCTGAACTTCTCCGGCGAATATCAGCCCGTCGCGCATAAATACGTCGAGGAGATGTTTGGTCGCGGTCATGCGTTCCGCGCGGGAACCATCAGCGGCGTGGCTGAGCGCACGGCGTTTGAATACGTCCGCATCTATGAGGAAAAAACAGGCAAAGTGCTTCGGCGCGCCGAGCGCGAGCGCATCGCAAAGGGCTGTCAGGACGTGAAGGTCACAACCGGCCAGCATCCGGGCGGCATCGTCATCGTGCCGCAGGAGGACGACATTCTCGACTATACGCCGATTCAGTATCCCGCCGACAAGGCGGACAAGAACACGATTACCACGCATTTCGACTTCCACGCGATGGACGACCGCCTCGTAAAGCTCGACATCCTCGGGCACGACGATCCAACCGCGCTTCGCATGCTCCAGGATCTCACGGGACTTGACCCCGTTTCGATTCCGCTGGACGATCCCGACACCATGCGCATCTATATCGCGAGCGACTCGCTCAAGGTGGATCTTTCGGCGATCGACTGCCGCGTCGGCACGCTCGGCACGCCGGAGTTCGGCACGGGCTTTGTACGCGGCGTTCTGGACGCGACGCAGCCGACCACGATGGAGGAGCTGGTTCGCATCTCAGGTCTCACGCACGGCACGGACGTATGGCTCGGCAACGCGGAGCCGCTCGTCAACAATCACATCGCCAAGCTCAACGAGGTCATCTGCACGCGCGACGACATCATGAACTATCTGATTCTGCACGGCGTGGACGCGTCCAGCTCGTTTAAGATCATGGAGTCCGTCAGAAAAGGCAGAGGCCTCAAGCCGGACATGGAGCAAAAGCTGATGGACAACGAAATCCCCGCCTGGTACATCGACTCCTGCAAAAAGATCAAGTATATGTTCCCGCGCGGACACGCCGTGGCGTATACGATGATGAGTTTTCGCGTTGCGTACTACAAAGTGCACTATCCGCTGGAGTTTTACAGCGTCTATTTCACCGTGCGCGCGGATTTGTTCGACGTTTCGCTTGCCGCGGGCGGGGCGGAGCGCGTGCTCGAGACTATCCGGGAGCTGGAGCGCTCAACGGCGAAGATGACGGACTCCGAAAAAGGGCGCACAAAGGACATCGTCACGATTCTCGAGGTCGTGTACGAGATGAATCTGCGCGGCATCGATCTGCTGCCCGTCGATTTGTACAAATCCGACGCGACGAAGTTCCTCGTCGAGGATGGCGCGCTGCGTCCGCCGTTTAACGCCATACCGGGCGTCGGCAGCAACGCAGCGGTTTCGCTGGTCGAGCACCGCGCGGGGCAGGTGTTCCACACGATTGAGGAGTTTCAGGCGCTCACAAAAGCAAACAGCGGCGTCGTTGCGGCCATGGAGAAATGCGGCTGTTTTGACGGCATGGAGAAGACGGCTCAGATATCGCTGTTTTAATTGGACGGAAAATAAGGCTGCTTTGACGGCATGGAGAAGACGGCTCAGATATCGCTGTTTTAATTGGACGGAAAGTGCGGCTGCTTTGACGGCATGGAGAAGACAGCCCAGATATCGCTATTTTAAGTGTATAATATTGAATGCTAAACATTCGCACGTGCTTTTTAGAAATTGTATCATATAAGCCGCCTTTGCAATCATTCTGGCATATCGGAACCGAAAATCGTCAAAAAATCGCCTGTAATAACCCGAAACCCCCATATATCGTCATTTTTCCTTGACGCATATCAATTGCTGATATATAATTTTTCAAGTAATCCTGCACTCTTATGGTGTGTTCATAATAGATTGTAATATTGAAACAATGGCGGCAGTGCAATTGGCTCAAATATGGACAGAAGTTATGACGTAACCGTGCAGAGATGTGCGGTTACATTTTTTATAGATCGGAGAAACATCATATGTTGTGGTGGCTTTACCCAGTCATCGGCATCCTGGCGCTGCTCTCCGGTTTCCTCATTGGATACGCTTATCGCCGGAACGTCGCGGAAGCGAAGGTGGCTAAGGCGGAGGACGCCGTAAAAAAGCTCTATGACGATGCCCAGAGAAAAGCCGAAGAGGTCAAAAAAGAAAAGGTCCTCGAGGCAAAAGAAGAAGTGTTTAAAATTCGCTCCGAAGCGGAAAGAGAAAACCGCGAGCGCCGCGGAGAGATTCAAAGAAACGAAAGGCGTATTTTTCAGAGGGAGGAAATCCTCGACAAAAAGACGGATTCGCTGGACAAGCGCGAAGCCGCAATCGCGGACCGGGAGACCGAGATCGAAACGGCGGAAGCGGCCGTCAAGGCGCTTTATGACCAGCAGATCCGCGAACTGGAGAAGATTTCCGGACTTTCCATGGACGATGCCCGCAACATGCTGCTTGCCAATGTGGAGCGGGAGACGAGACACGAAGCTGCAATTCTGATTCGGGACATCGAGTCCAAGACCAAGGAAGAAGCGGACAAGCGCGCGCGCAACATCATCTCCATGGCGATTCAGCGCTGTGCCGCGGATCACGTCGCGGAGGCGACGGTATCCGTCGTGGCGCTGCCCAACGACGACATGAAGGGCCGCATCATCGGCCGCGAAGGTCGCAACATCCGCGCGCTGGAGACGGCGACGGGCGTTGACCTCATCATCGACGACACGCCGGAGGCGGTCATCCTTTCCGGATTCGATCCGGTGCGGCGCGAGGTCGCAAGAATCGCGCTCGAAAAGCTCATTCTCGACGGGCGCATTCATCCCGCGCGCATCGAGGAAATGGTCGAAAAAGCACGCAAGGAGGTCGACACGACCATCCGCGAGGCGGGCGAGGCTGCCGTGCTGGAAGTTGGCGTCAACGGTCTGCATCACGAGCTGGTTCGCTATCTCGGCCGCATGAAGTACCGCACAAGCTATGGCCAGAACGTGCTCAAGCACTCCATCGAGGTTGCTCATCTGGCCGGCATCATGGCCGCGGAACTCGGCGCAAACGTGGCGCTTGCCAAGCGCGCCGGTTTGCTGCACGACCTTGGCAAATCCATCGACCACGAGGTCGAGGGCTCGCACGCGCAGATCGGCGCCGACCTTGCCAAGAAGTTTCGCGAGAACAACGCCATCATCCATGCGATCATGGCACACCATGGCGACGTGGAGCCGCAGACGGTTGAGGCCGTGCTGGTTCAGGCTGCGGACGCAATCTCCGCCGCGCGCCCCGGCGCAAGGCGCGAGACGCTGGAAAGCTACATCAAGCGTCTTGAAAAGCTCGAGGAAATCGCAAACTCGTTCGACGGCGTGGATACATCCTTCGCCATCCAGGCGGGCCGCGAAATCCGCATCATCGTCAAGCCGGATCGCGTGAGCGACAGCGACGCGGTGATCCTGGCAAAGGACATTGCAAAGCGCATCGAAGCGGAGCTCGAATACCCCGGCCAGATCAAGGTCAGCGTCATTCGTGAAACGCGCACGGTGGACTACGCAAAGTAAGAAACAATGCATTCGCGGGGCATGGTTCGCCATGCCCCGTTTGCAAGTTTCATCCCATCTATCCCGCCTGTTCCGGCGGACGCACGGAGGTATGCCATGTTTCCGGTTGCGGACGGACACTGCGATTATCTTTATGGCGCGGTACAGTCCGGTTTCGATCTGAAAAAACCCAAACGCACACAAACAATTCGCCTGGACGACCTGATGCAGGGCGGCGTTGCGCTCCAGTTCTTTGCCTGCTGGATCGATACAGCGCTGCAATCTCCGCCGCTGCACCAGTGCATCGCCATGATCGACGCATATCAGCGTATACTGGACACGCACGCGGAACTGACACCGCTGACGAGAGAATTTATACCCGAGAGCGGCAAAATTGCAACCGTTCTCAGCGTGGAAGGCGGAGAAGCGGTGGACGGCAGCCTTGCCGTACTGCGCGTGCTCTACCGCCTTGGCGTTCGCGCCATGACGTTGACCTGGAATGAAAACAACGAGCTGTCCGGCGCGGCGATGGGTCGCGGCAACAAGGGCCTGAGCGCGGTCGGACGCGATATCATAGACGAAATGTGTAAACTCGGAATGGCGATCGACGTGTCGCACCTAAGTGATCGAGGCATCGAACAGGTGCTCTCGCGCGCCACGCGGCCCGTCTTTGCGTCGCATTCCAACGCGCGCAGCGTGCACGACCATCCGCGATCTCTCAGCGATTCGCTCATTCGTGAAATCGCGCGGCAGGGCGGCACAGTCGGCGTTAATTTCTATTATCAACAGCTGACGAAAAACCCGGAAGCCTGCATTGACGACATCGTTCGACATATCTGCCGCGTGGCGGAGATCGGCGGCGTCGGGTGCTGCGCCATCGGTTCCGATCTGGACGGAATGCAGCAGTATCCAAACGACCTGAAGACCAGCAGGGATTTCCCCGCGTTGTTCGAGGCGCTGCTCAAGCAGGGCTTTCCCGAGGCGGACGTATACCGAATTGCCTATCAGAACCTCCGGGATTATATCGTGCAGTTCATATAAATCTGCTGATCATCAGATCAGTTAAGATAGTTCAATGACCGATCGTACGGAATAAATTAAATACAAATTGACTTACCATTTTCTTCTTTGGGGGGAACGATGAAGAAAATTCTGGCCACATTTTTCATTTGTCTTCTTTTTGCACTTGTTTTCGTCAATCACACGCTTGCGCACGGGCAGCAGCCTTATAGTTTGGCTGCCGCGACGCCGTCTCCGGGGGATGCGCCCGCACCGCCGGATGCAGGGAACCCGTCGCAAAACGGCAAGTTCACGATTCTGTGGATCTCCGATACGCAGGACATCGCGTACCATCGCTATGGCGACGCGTTTTCCGTGATGGGGAAATGGATCGCGGAAAACAGAGTGCCGATGAACATCAGGTATGTCGTGCAGACAGGCGACGCCGTGGACAATGGCGCGTCACAGCGCCAATGGGACAGTTATGACGAGATGTTCAACCAGTTTAAGGACGATATTCCGTATATTTCGGTTGCCGGAAATCATGAGGTGAAGAAAAACGGTTATCTGGAATTCTGCGCGAGGCCGGAAGTTCAAGCCATCCCGCCCGATCGATCCTTTGAAAACGGCATAGGCGAGTATGCGACGTTTGAAGCATACGGAAAGCGGTTTCTGATCATCGGCGCGGGGTATGGGGAGGAGCAGCGAGCCGTCCCGTGGATCAATTCCGTGCTGCGCTCCCATCGCGATCATATCGCAATTTTGCTCTTTCACGACTATCTGCAAACCGGCGGACGCTTCAGCGTCAACGGGAAATCCATGTTTGAGCAGATTGTGATTCCGAATCCGAATGTATTTATGGTGCTCTGCGGCCATGTCTGCGGTGTAAGCTCACGAATAGATGAAATTGACGACGACCACGACGGCATTCCCGACAGAGCTGTCCATGAGATGATGTATAACTATCAGGACAGAAGAGACGACTGCGGGCAGCTGCGCACGCTGGAATTCGACACGAACGAGTGCTCCGTGCTGGTCACGACCTATTCGCCCGTTACGCAGAGATATTACAGAGACTACATGTTCGGCGATCGCGCGGTGTTTAAGATTGAGCACGCGTTTCCCGCCGCCATGCCGCCCATGCCGCCGATGACAGCCGTACACGTTTTGCAGGAGAGCTGAAGAATCACGTGTAACGTTAGATTTAAAATCGATCTTACAGTTTTCTATTCTGGTATTCCGGTAACTCTTCGAGCGGGATTCCCGGTTTGGATCGTCCATTTTGTTTGTATCGGAAATCGCAGCAATCGCCGCCATATTGAAGAGTTGCTGTTCGATGCAATCCTGTCCTCAGCGCATTCGAACAAGTAAAATCCATCACGCAAATATAAGGCATGTATTGTTCTGCTCCCATTTTTCGATAAAACTTCAGAACGGCACATTCCGTATAGTTACACCCGTAATCAAAGTCGTCGCCATTTCCTTCAACGAATTCCATCATCCAGTTGTCGGCGTATTTTTGCTGCTGCGATTCCTGCGCAAAAGCCTTAAGCTCATTGCGATGGCGGGACGAAAATTCGGACTTTCGAAGTATCCACCTGAAAACCCCCGGCAAGGACGTGTACACATCGGCATAAACTTCGTTCAGGATGATCCCGATTTGATCAACACTCAGATCATATCGCTCCAGAACCCGGATATACGCCAATGCCGCCGCGCTCGACACAAAAACAAAGGTGAGCGTATTCTCATCACCGCCAATATAGGGTAATTCGGCAAGCACACTCTTGAATTCGGTATAGGTTTCGTTCGTCACATGTTTAACCAGCTCTGCGTTTAAATACTTTGGCAGTATTCGCTCCGAGGATTTGAACAATCTTCCAAGCTGCTTCCAGTATTGATCTGTTCGAGTGAGATAATAATCGGATGTTGTGATTTCTTTCATGTAATTCTCCTTCCAATCGTCCGGAAGCTCAAGCCCAATCAATAGCAGTCCACCAAATATATCTGAAGCATGGCTTTATACTACTTTATAATTAATTATACCGAGCATGTAAATTGCGTGCAATGATCGAAATCTTCTCACAAAGAACTTGCATTATGTCGTCAAATCCATTACAATACTGCTTGCGGACTTTTTCAGGCGCGGCGGCTTTGATCCAAGCAGGATCGGGACGCTATATACAGGGGCATGATGTAATGGTAACATAGCGGTCTCCAAAACCGTTCTTCTGGGTTCGAGTCCTAGTGCCCCTGCCAAATAAAGATATCACCCGAAAGGGTGGTATTTTTATTTGCATTGATTCAGATAGGACTCGAAGCCGCGTTTAGAAAACGCCGCGGTGTCGGCGTTTTCAGCGGCAGGGGAGCGCCGCCGAGAGGCCGCGCCGCGCGAAGCGCAAGCCGCCCGCAGGCGAAGCGGAGAGTCCTAGTGCCCCTGCCAAATAAAGATATCACCCGAAAGGGTGGTATTTTTATTTGCATTGATTCAGGTATTTTCTTGAATATCAATATAAAAGCATCGCATCGGATTGACGATAACAATATTTAATTGTAGTATAGATAAAATGATTAAAAGTACAAACTCAAATTTCGGCTCATCGCTGTTTATTGATCTTTATAAAATAAAACATAGAGGAGAAGAACTGTGCTCACACCTGAAAACGCCTGCCTTTGCTGCTTCAAG
>CAYLIG010000012.1:0-78502 GCA_964383635.1 uncultured Christensenella sp.
CTCGGGGCTTTGACCTTGCTCAGTTCGTCCTTTGCGTCGTCAATCTTGACGCGCGCGTCGTCCAGCTCCTGCTGCGCGTCCGCAAGCTTCTGCTCCGCCTCGGCTTTCGAGTCGAGATATTCCTGATATCCGTCGTCATACTCTTGCTGGGCTTCGGCCAGCGCATATTTCCCATCCTGAATCTGATCGTAACCGTCGTCAATCTGTTCCTTGGTTGCGTCCAGGGTCGCCTTGTTTGTGTCCAATTCCGTCTGCGCGGCCGCAAACTGCACGTCCGCCGCGCTGCGCTGTGCATCGAGCCCCGTCTGCGCGATATTCAGCGCGTCGATCTGCGCCTGCACGGCGGCGATCTGATCCGGATCTCCGGATGCTTCGGCGGCGGCCATCGCGCCGTTCAGCGTCTCTCGCTGAGTGTCCAGCTCCGCTTGGTTCGCGTCCAGCAGCGCGTATGTGTTCTCCTTCGACGTTTCAAACTCGCTCAGCGCCGTCTGGTAGGCGGCAAGCCCCGCTTCATACTGTGCCTCGGCGTCGTCCAGCTTTTCTTCGTTTTTCTGCAGCGCGTTCCATCCGGCGAGGATGTCGTATTTCGCGTCGTGCAGCTGATCCGCCGCGTCCTGCAGCTGCTGATCCGCGTCCGCTTTATTCGTGTCGTATTCTTCCAGGCCGTCCTGATATTTTTGCTCCGCGTCGTCAATCTCGTCCTGCGCGTCCTGAACGATGTCCTGATATCTCTGGTTGGCGCGCGCACTCAGCAGGTCTTTGAGCGGCTGCTCCATGGCGGCAACGGTTGCGTCGTATGCGTCGGAGTAAAGCGTTGTGTCCGCGTTGGCGAGAGTCACGTAGATCTCCGTAAAATAGTCCGTCGAAAACCCGCCCGCGGGAATGTAGACATACGCGCTGATCTTGCCGCCGGCAAGCTTCGTCGTGCCGCGCTCCATGTTGAGATAGGCCGTCGAATCGGTCAGCCCAACAATCGTGTATTCGTCATAGGCAAACGCATCCAGCGTGTCCTCGTCGTTATCCGATGAAATGCGGATGCGCGTTCCGATCATTTCGCTGCCCATCATGCGCGCGTCGCCGAGGCACTCGTCGTCCGCCTGCGGCATCCGCCCGGACGTCAGCTTGAGCAGGTTGATATCGTTTGTAATCGAGTGCGCCGCGAGCACATACGACGCGCCGCTTTCAAGCGAGACGAGCACGTCCGTACTCACGGAGCCCTCGGCGGCCGCGACACCGTCCATTGAGGCGAATGCCTCGACGTCCGCGTCCTCGAGTCCCAGCGTCGAAATCAGCCGATCGTCAAACATCCGATAGTCCGACAGATAGCGCGTCGCGGTGTCGACCATGGCGCTTTGCGTCACCTTCAGGCCGGAAAACGTGCCAACCCCGAGCGCGACGATCGCAAAGATCGAAAGAAAGCGCCCGAGCGTATGCCAAACCTCCCGCCGTGAATTTCTGCGCCAGGCGCGTTTTCTGCGCATCACCATTCGATCTCCTCAATCGGCTTGGCCGCTTCGTTGACGCGCACGGAGGAGACGGAACCGCTTTTTATCTTCACCACGCGGTCGGCCATCTCGGTGATCGCGCTGTTGTGCGTGATGATGACGACCGTCATGCCCTTTTCGTGGCTGAGATCCTGCAGGATTTTAAGCACCTGCTTGCCGGTTGCGTAGTCCAGCGCGCCGGTCGGTTCGTCGCAGAGCAGCAACTTCGGGTTCTTCGCAAGCGCGCGCGCAATGGCGACGCGCTGCTGTTCTCCGCCGGAGAGCTGCGCGGGAAAGTTGTGGATCCGCTCGCCAAGGCCGACGTCCTCCAGCACTTTTTCCGCCGAAAACGGCGCCTTGGACAGTTCGGTCGCCATCTCGACATTTTCCAGAGCGGTTAAATTGGGAATTAAATTGTAAAACTGAAACACAAAGCCGACGTCCTCGCGGCGATACCGCGTGAGCTGACGCTTGCTGTAGGCGGAAATTTCGTTGCCGCCGAGCAGCACCTTGCCGCTTGAGAGCGTGTCCATGCCGCCGAGGATGTTAAGCAACGTGGTCTTGCCCGCGCCGGACTGTCCGACGATGACGCACACCTCTCCCTGACCTATGGTGAAACTCACGTCGTACAGCGCGTGCACCTGCACGCCTTCGGTGTCGTATACTTTGCCTACGTTCTCAAGAACGACATACGGGGTCATCTATCTTCCTCCGATTCGGATATTTACGCAACGATCCGTCTGAAACTGAACTTCAGGCCAAATACTCGTGTATTGTACACCGCAATTATAAACGCAGTATAAACAAATATTGTTTTTTTGTGAACGGTTCCGTTTTTGCGCGATTTTAGCGGCGTTTGCGCGGTTTTTCAGGTATACTGATCGAGTCGGGCACGCCTGAGCCCGATGGAAAGGACATCGATTCATGCTGACACACCATGCAACCAAAGCCGATATCGCGCACTGGAAATCGGAGTGCGAACGATATAAAGGCCGCCTCACCCCAAACCGGATCACCGGCGCGGCGCTGCTGTCCTATCTGGAGTCGCGCTATCCGCTTCTGCCGGTTGACGACGAAACCGCGGATCGGGTCGTGTGTGCCAACATCCTCGAAAACGAATGCTTTCGCAGCGAGCTGCCGCCGGATACGAAGCCGTCGCCCGTCTGCCGGATCATCGCGCGCAAAGGCGCGGGCGAGGCGCTCTACCGGGATCAGGACAGTGTATTTGCGGAGTGCGATATCTTCGTCGGCATCGATTTAATCAGCGGTTATTTCCTCGTCGAGGGAAGCAGCCTGCTCTGGGACGAGCTCTTTGCGGCGCGCGGACTGAACGAAAACGACCTGAACAACTTCTACGCCGTGGCGGAGTATATCGCCTGCCTGCGCCGTTTCGGGCGGCTTGAGCGGGCCTTATCCGAGCCGTCAAGCACCACATAAAAAACGGGGTTCAGTTCAAAAGCCGTCCCCCGCTTTTCTTGCATCCGCTTCGTGCTGTTCGTCTCGGGTTTCATCACGCCCTCCACCCGCGCTTGCGGCAAAACTGATAAGTTGATACAATAACGGCGGGTCGCTAGGCTTTTGCCTGCCGGCCGATACCATCTTGGAGGATTGCCTCAATGAACCGGTTCGCGGTTGAAAATCTGTTTGGAATTCAAGGGCTCAATATCGCCTGGTACGGGATCATCATCGCCTCCGGCATGCTGCTTGGCATCCTGCTCGGCACACTGCGCGCAAAAAACCGCGGCTGGTCGCCGGACGTGATAATCGATTTTGTCCTGCTCGCCGTGCCGCTTGCCGTCATCGGCGCGCGGCTTTACTATGTCGCCTTCGAGTGGGATCAATACGCCGGAAACCTCGGCGCGATCTTTGCAATCAACAAGGGCGGTCTCGCCATCTACGGCGCGGTGATCGGCGGCTTCCTCGCGGCATTTCTCTTCTCCGCCAGGACGAAATTCCCGTTTCTCAAGCTCATCGATCTCGTCATTCCGAGCCTGATCCTCGGGCAGGCGATCGGCCGCTGGGGCAATTTTGTCAATCAGGAGGCGTTCGGCGCGCTGGTGACGAACCTCAAGCTCCAGTTCTTCCCGCTGGCGGTGTATATCCAGTCCCTCGGCGAGTGGCATCAGGCGACGTTTTTCTACGAGAGCTTCTGGAACAGCATCCTGCTCGTCGTCACGCTGCTGCTCGGGCGAAAGGGCGTCAAGGATGGGACGCTGCTGTCCACCTATTTCATCGGCTACGGCGTCGGCCGCGCGCTCATCGAAGGGCTGCGCACGGACAGCCTCTACCTCTTCGGCACCGTCCGCGTGTCGCAGGCGCTCTCCGCCGCGCTGGTCGCCGTCGGCATCCTGCTGCTCGTGCTGATTCATAAAGGTGTGGTCAAGGCCAGAGTGTACGACGGAAAATACCGCCTGACGCCAAAGGAGCCCGCGCAGAGCGAATAACTCAGTTCGGAGTAATGCAACGCAACCACCCCGCCGGCAATCTCTTTGTGATTTTGTCGGCGGATTTTTCTTATTTTTGAAAGACTCGGGACTTGACACGGGTTTCGCACGGTGATATATTGTGCATGTTCAATATGCACAATCATGAAAGTTTGGAGGAACCTCATGGAACTGATCAAAGTTGACCATCTGACGAAGCGATACAGCTCGTTTACGCTAAACGATATCTCTTTTTCACTGGAGCCCGGATATATCATGGGATTTATCGGCCCGAACGGCGCGGGAAAGACGACCACGCTCAAATGCATGCTCGGCCTGACGCACAAGGACAGCGGGAGCGTTCACATGTTCGGACAGGAGTTCGGTAAAAACGAGCTGGCAATCAAGCAGCACATCGGCGTGCTGTTCGGCGGCGTGGACTTCTATGCCAAGACAAAAATCCGGACGATTACCGACGTCGTGAAGCAATTCTATTCCGACTGGGACGATCGGCTGTACCGCTCCTATCTGGAACGGTTCGGCCTGGACGAAAACAAACGCCCGTCCGAGCTCTCCGGCGGCATGAAGATCAAGTATGTCCTCGCGCTCGCCATGTCCCATCACGCGAAGCTGCTGGTGCTGGACGAGCCGACCAGCGGACTCGACCCCGTCGCGCGGGACGATCTTTTGACGCTGTTTCAGGAGCTCATTGAAGACGGGCAAACGAGCATCCTGTTTTCGACGCACATCACGAGCGACCTTGAAAAATGCGCGGACTTCATTACCTACATTGAAAACGGGCGCATGATCGCAAGCTGCGAAAAGGACGAGCTCATCGCATCCTACCGTCTCGTAAAAGGCACGACGGCACAGCTGGCGCAGATAGAACCGCGGCTGATCTCTGCAAAGTCGCACGCCTTCGGCTTCACCGGGCTGATCAAATCCGCGGATCTGACCGAACGAGAGACGGTTTCAATCGAGGCCCCGTCGCTGGAGGACATCATGATCTATCACGCTCGAGAGGAGAAACACCATGTGGAAGCTGCTCAATAAAGAATTCCGGCTCGTCATCAGCCCGCTCTATTTTCTGACAACCATTTTCGGCGCGCTGCTGCTCATTCCGCAGTGGGTGTTCTTCGTCGCGCCGATGTATATCCTGTTCATCGCGCTGCCAAACATCGTTCAGTTTTCCAAGGCGCAGAAGGACATGGAGTTTACCATGCTGCTGCCCGTGCGAAAAGCCGACGCGGTTCGCGCGCGAATCCTCGCCATCGCTCTGTTGCAGACCGCGCAGGTGCTCGTCGTCGCGCTGTTCGCCGCGCTGAACATCACGCTCTATCACACGCCGAATTTCTTTATCGATCCCAACGTGGCGTATGTCGGCTGCGTGTTCGTCATGTTCGGCGTGTTCAACATCGTGTTTTTCCCGATGCTGTACAAAACGGGCTATAAGCTCGCGGCGCCGCTGATTGCGGGGCTGACGCTGACCCTCGTGTTTGCCGCGCTCATCGAACTGCTCGTAGTGACCGTGCCTCCGGTTACGCGTGTTCTCGACGGCATCAGCCGCGCGGAGCTGGTTCGCCAGATCCCCGTGCTGCTCTGCGGAATCGCCGCGTTTATGCTGCTTACCTGGGGTTCCATGCGCGCGTCGATCCGGCGGTTTGACCGGGTGAACCTGTAATGGCGCTCGATATCGTGATCTCCGCGGCATCGGACAAGCCGATTTATCAGCAGCTCTTCGACCAGCTGTCCTCGCAGATTGTGCGCGGGCAGCTGGCGGAGGGCGTTTGTCTGCCGCCGATCCGCACCGTGGCAAAAGAACTTCAGATCAGCGTGATCACGGTAAAAAAGGCATGGGAAGAGCTCGAGCGCGCGGGCCTGATCCATTCGATGGTTGGCCGCGGTTGCTTTGTCGCACCCATGAACCGTGTGGAGCGCATGGACAAGCGAAACGATATGGCGCTTCAAAAGCTGAAAAAGGACGTGGACTACTACCGCTCTCTCGGCATCGGCGAGGACGAGCTTGTCGAGCTGATCAGGGGATTCTATCGAAGCTGACCCTGTCGAATGAAAAAGAAGACCGCCCGGCAAACATGCTTTCACAGCGTTTGTCGCGACGGTCTGTTGTTTTTTGTATGCCTGTTCTGGCGCTCCACGCCTTTACCGGATCACGGAATGGCTGTGGATGTAGAACTCCTCCTGGCTGGGCTGGTATCGCTTCTCCATGCATTCCAGCCCTTCGTCGAAACGCTCCGCCTCCGCTTCGTCAAATTCAAAGGCAGGGCTTTGACGATAGACCCACTTTCTCCCGTCCAGCACATCCGGCTTGAGTTCCTTGACCATCATCGCCGACGGGAACGTTCCGTCCTCCAGACAGACACTGTATTTTTTACAGCTCTTGAAGCCGCGGCCGACATAGTTGTCCGGGTTTCCGAATATGACGATTACGTCATACCCCATCGCAACCGCCCGCTGAAACGATTCCTCCATGAGGGCCTTGCCGTATCCTTTTCGCTGGTGTTCCGGAGTGATGCAGACCGGCCCGAACGTGAGGATGCGTTTTTCTTCCCCGGATTCGTCGACGAGCGTCGCTTTGGTATACATGATATTCCCGATGATGCGCCCATCCAGCTCGGCCACCAGATCCAGCTCCGACAAAAAGTCCTCGTGCGAGCGGATCACATGCGCCAGATAGTGCTCATTGCAGCCCGGCATATAAAGATTCCAGAAGGCACTTCTAATGATTTGCTCCACCTGTTCATAATCGGCGGGTTGTTCATTTCTGATCGATAGCATCGTCGGCTGTTTCCCTTTCTGTCGTCCGCATCAAATGACAAACTATTCTTATTACAAACTACTCTTATTACAAACTACTCTTATTACAAACTATTCTTGCATTCCCAGCGTTCGGTTCTGTTCCAGATACCATGCTTTCAGCACGGCAACCTGCGTCTTGCCGTCCGGCACCTCGCCTCGCATGATCCGCGCAACCAGCTCGTCAAGCGGCATCTTTTCCACGCGCAGAAACTCGTCCTCGTCCGGATGCGAAGCGCTCTGCGTCAGCCCGCGCGCGAGGTAGAGATGGATTTTTTCATACAGCACGGCGACGGAGGGAAAGTATTCGCCGAGCGAAACAAACTCTTTTGCCTCCATGCCCGTCTCCTCCGAGAGCTCGCGCCGCACGCAGGCCGCCGGTTCCTCGCCGGGGTCGAGCTTCCCCGCGGGGATTTCGAGCATGACCGCCGAATAGGGATAGCGATACTGCCGCACAAGGATCACTTCCCCGTCGTCCGTCATCGGTACGACGGCTACCGCTCCGGGCAGGCGCATCACCTCGCGCGTGGCAAGTTTGCCGTTTGGCAGGCGCACGGTGTCATGATACACACGCGAGATCTTTCCGCTAAAAATCTCTTCGGAAGAAACGGGTTCTTCAACCAGTTGAGTGTCGCAAAGTTCCATAACGTATTTCACTTCCTGTTCTGTTCGGGTCGTCTTCCCGAATTGTACCACATCGATCCGTATCCGAACACCCCGCGGAATGATTGTACTACCCGTACAATTGTTTTATAATTATATCGTATGGAACCTGCATTCGATCAAACTGGATTTATTCCGCCGCGGCGCCGCACGGCGCGCATCGGCTATGCGTGCCTGACCGTCGCCGTCGAAGGCGCGCAGGTGAAGCGCTGCACGCTGAAAAACGCCGCGCCGGAACGGCTGCTTTCGCTCACCGGCGAAAACCTTTCCGCGCTTGAACGCATGCTGGACTACAACATTCAAAACGGTATCCGACTGTATCGCATCAGCTCGGATATCGTACCGTTCGGCTCGTCCATTGCCGCCGCGCTGCCCTGGGATACGCTGTTTGCGGAACAGTTTGCCACCCTCGCGCAGAAGATCGCGGCGGGCGGCATGCGCGTTTCCATGCATCCCGGTCAGTATACGGTGCTCAACTCGCCGGACGCGGGCGTGGTGCGCCGCTCTGTCGAGGAGCTTTTGTATCACGCGCGCTTTCTCGACGCGCTGCAACTGGACGCAACGCATAAAATCATACTCCACGTCGGCGGAAAATACGGCGACGCGGCGGCGGCAATGAATCGCTTTGCCGCCGAATACCGCGCGCTGGATCCCGCGATTACCCGCCGCCTTGTGCTGGAAAACGACGGCGGTATCTATTCGATCGCGGAGGTGCTCGAGCTCTGCGCGCGCATCGGCGCGCCCGCGGTCTACGACAACCTGCACAACGCAATCCATCCCGCGGACAGCACGAAAAGCGACGAATTCTGGATCTCCCTCTGCCGCGGGACCTGGCGCGCGGCAGACGGCGCGCAGAAGGTGCACTATTCCCAGCAGCATCCCGAAAAGCCGCGCGGCGCGCACTCGGACAACATCGCCATCGACCCGTTTCTGGACTATTATCACGGATTGACAGGCCAAAAACCTGATATCATGCTGGAAGTGAAGGACAAGAACCGTTCGGCGGTCAAATGCAGTCTGTGTGTTTCTCCGCCTGATCAACGCCTCCTCGAAACCGAGTGGGGCCGGTATAAATACAGCGTGCTGGAGCGCTCCCCGGCGGACTATCTGGCCATCCGCGAGCTGCTCAAGGATCAATCGAGCGACAACGCCGCCGCGTTCTACCGAATTACGGAGCGGGCGCTCTCGCTTTCGGAGGACAAGGGCCGCGCCGTCAACGCGATCGAGCACGTTTGGGGGTATGTTTCCCGCTCGGCTTCGCCCGCCGAAACGAAAAAATATTTTTTGCTTCGGGAGGGGTATCTCGCCGGCGGCGTACGGCTGGAGCAGGTCAAATCCGCTCTGTACCGCCTCGCGGTGAAATACCGGCAGGAGTATCTGATCGGCTCTTATTACTTCACAGCATAACGACTGCAACAAAAATCTGAAAAGGAGGCTCAACGCCATGGAATCCCGTACCGTTTCCAAATCGCTCAAATGGTTTGTGCTGCTTGCGCTGCTGGCCATGCTGACCATCAACGCGCTCTCTTCGATTCTGCCGCTCAACGACGTGACACCCAAGGAAGTCTCCGACCGGTATCCGAATCTGTTTGTTCCCGCGCCGACGGCGTTTGCCATCTGGGGCGTGATCTACCTTCTCGTCATCGCCTATACGCTCTATCAGTTCGGTCTGTTTTCGCGCTCCGGCGAACCGGTCAACGGCGCGCTGCTGACCAGAACCGGTATCCTGTTCATCATCTCCAGCGTGCTTAATCTCAGCTGGATCATCTGCTGGCACTACGGCCTGATCGCAATGTCGGTTGTCATACTGGTCCTGTTTCTGCTGACCATGATCTTCATGCGGTTTGCAATCGCTTCTTTTGAGCCGCTTTCGAAAAAGGAACGGTGGCTGGTTCGCCTGCCGTTTTCGGTCTATTTCGGCTGGATCACCATCGCGACCATCGCGGGAGCAACCGCTCTTTTTGTCGGCTACGGCTTTTCCGGTCTGGGTCTTGGCGAGCCGGGCTGGACGATGATCATACTGCTCGTCGGCTCTATACTCGGAATTGCGACCGCGCTGCGCTTTCGGGACGTTGCCTATCTGCTCGTGTTTGTGTGGGCGTATTCGAATATCCTCGTCAACCACCTCTCCGCAAATGGATATGGGGGAAGATACACGGGCGTCATCACGGTGCTCGCGCTGAGTTTGGCGTCGTTTCTCGCGGTCATCCTGGCGCTGATCATCCAAAAAACCAACGGGCGTCAAGCCCGCGGCTGACGTTTATTCGTTGGATTGAGTCCCCCGCGAAAGGGCGCAAAAAAGCCCACCGGATCATTCCGGCGGGCTTTGTCACTTTTGCGTGTTCAGTCGATGCTCCCCGTATGCGCAAGGTCCAGAAATGCTTCGGCGAGTATCGGATCAAACTGTGTGCCCATGTTGGAGCGAATTTCGCCGACACATCGTTCAAAGGTCATCGCGTCGCGATACGGACGGCAGGAGCGCATCGCGTCATAGGTATCCGCAATGGCAATAACGCGCGCACCCTCGGGAATATCCTCTCCTCCCTGCCTGTCCGGATACCCTTTTCCGTCGAACCGCTCGTGATGATGGCGAATGATGGGCCAGATGCGGCTTCCGGGATCGAGCGGGCGGATGATATCGCCCGCGATGCTGCTATGCTGCTTGATGATTTCGTATTCCTCTGCCGTCAGCTTGCCGGGCTTATGAACGATGGCGTCGGGAATGCAGATTTTCCCGATGTCGTGCAGCTTCGCAGCCCACTGTAAATCCAGAAAATGCTCGTCCAGCCCGTGCATGTGCTCATGCAGTTTAACCGCAATGTCGCACACGCGCTTGGAATGTCCGTTGGTATATAAGTCCCTTGCTTCCAGAAGGTTTGTGAGCATCTCCATGCTCGTCATCATCAGCCCGTGGAACTGCTCTCGAAGCGAATCGTGCGCAAGCTCCTGCGCGCGGATATATGCCGCCTTGCTCTCCTCCGCCTTTCGCTTTTCGGTGATGTCCCGGGAAAGAACGGCGACGCCTTGCAGCGCTCGCTCCCCGTCAAATACAGGCGCATACACGTTTTCATAATAGCGGTCGTTCTCGGCGTCCGTCACCATGCGGCTGAAGATTGCGCCCTCATGCGTTTGCAGATAGTTCAGCGCGCGGGTCACTTTTCCGCGCGACGATTCCTTATGATAGTCCAGCAGGCTTTTGCCAAGGATGTCGTCCCGGTTTACTTTACGAATCCGCTCGGCTGCCTCATTCACGAATACAATTGTTCCATCGGCATCGGACAGGATGATGCCCTCATTCAGTTGTTGCAGGGTCAATCTGTATAAATTGTCCAGCCACACGCTGTCCATGATTCATCCCCTCTTTATAGATCCGGTTGCTAATTACTCTCTTTGCTGAATATTATCCTTTCTCCAATCAGAACATGTAACATATATACTATAAATCGCTGTATTTTGTTTTGCAACAAAAATCCGAATTATGCTAAAAAATTCTACTAATTCGTCTATTTTAGTGCGAAAACCACTAAAATTTGTTACATCGTAATGCAATTACGTCTATTTTTATACAGAACGAACAACGGCGGGGCCCCATCCCAGAGCACCCCGCCGCTTCTAATAAAAAATGAATAATGGCAATTGAATTGTATGACTATTAATTGTTTGCCTGCGTTTTGCGCCTCTGTGTCAGCAGAAGAACAAACCGACCGCACCCGGACCGACGTGCGACGCCGTGCAGTTTTCAAAGTAGACGACCTTGACTTCAACGTCCGGATGCTGTTCGATGATGTCCGCCGCGAGCAAATGCGCGTCGTCCTCGCAGCCCGTGTGCGTGATGCCGACAAGGCGGTTCCTCTCCTCCGAAACGTGCAGCTTGTTGAAGAGTTCCTGCAGTGTCTTGAGCGCTTTTTTTCGCCCGAGGATCTTCAGGTCAAGTACGATCTTTCCCTCCTCGTCCCCCTTGAGGATGGGTTTGAGGTGCATGATGCTGCCCGCCAGCGCCGCGCTGCCGGAGATGCGGCCGCCGCGCTTGAGAAAGTTGAGATCGTCCACCATGAAATAGGAGTGCATTTCGCTCTTGCGCCGCTCGAAGTAGTCCGCCGCGTCGTCGGCCGACATGCCCTCGTCCCGCAGCTTGACCGCCTCCTGCACCAGAAGCCCTTCGCCGATGGCCGCCGTGAGCGTGTCCACCACGCGGATGCTGCGCTTAGGATATATTTTCCGCAGAATCTGCGCGGCCTTTTCGCCCGCGCCGCATGTTCCGCTGATGCCGCCGGCCATGCCAAGATAGAGTATGTCCTTGCCCGCCTGCAGATGCGGTTCGAACGCGGTCAGGAAAGTAGCCGTGTTAATCATGGAGGTTCTCATGACAAGATCGCTCTCGGCGCGCATCCGCGCAAAAAACGCCTCGCTGTCAAACACGACGCCCGGTTCATAGCAAAGAATCTCCTCATTATTGAGTGAGAGCGTCAGCGAAACAACCTCGACTTGGTTCGATGTGTATTCCGCTTCGGTCAGATTTGCCGATGAATCGGTGTAGAGTACGAATGACATCGTTTGATTCACCTCGTTTCCTAGTTTGTTGAACCATCATACCCGTTTTTTGTATTCATGTAAAGAGGTGTATCAAATAAACAACCGCTGGTGTTTTCCCGCGCCAGCGATTATAATAAAACAAATCTTTGGTGAGAGGAGCCGGATATGCGGTACGACAAACGCGAGGTTGCAACAAAGCTCCTGCGCTGGGAACGGTTTCTGGACGCCTATCGCCTGCCGGAGTGGGAAGACCTGCCGCAGATCGACCTTTATCTCGATCAGGTCATCGCGCTGGTCAATCAATATCTCGGCTTTTTCGTCTACGATCCCGAGGCGGAGAAACTGCTTACGCCGTCCATGGTCAATAATTACGTCAAGCAGCGGCTTATCCCGCCGCCGGTGCGCAAAAAATACGGCAAAAAGCATATCGCGCTGCTTTTGATGATCTGCACGTTCAAGCAGTCCGTCAGCATGGCCGCGGCATCCTGCATTCTGCCGCCGGACGACGAAGCGCTCATCCGCGAGGAATACGAGCGGTTCACCGCGTCCTACCTGCGCATTTCGCGCTATGTCGTTCAGCAGGCGAAAGCCAGCGCGGAACCGGTCTTTGACGAAAGCGTCGACACCGGAACCGAGGTGAGCGATCTCGTGGTCGGCTCCTCCATCGCGGCGAGCTTCGCGAGGCTGCTTGCTGGCAAGCTCATCGCCCTGCACCTGCCGGAAGAAGAGCTGGACGCGCCCACCGAGTAACGCGCCCGCCAAAAATGAGTCGCCAAATTTGATGGGAAATGGGGGATTTCGATCCCCCATGCCCCCCCAGAATAGGTTTATCGATATGCTGAGATCGCCCCGGAAAAATCCGAGGCGATCTTTTTTTGCGCGCAGCAACTTATCCTCGCAGCGTTTGGAGCATGTTCGCGGCGAATGCGTCGATCCGCTCGCGCATCCCCTCGGCCAGCATCGCCTCGCCGGGGTTGTTCGCCGTCTGCATCAGGCTAAAGCGCGGCGGCAGCATGAACGTTTTGTTCAGGCAGAGCGCGCCGAGCACCTGCTGCGCGATGAGGTCGCTTCCGCTGTAGCCGGAGACGATTACCGCAAAAAGGCTCTTTTCGTAGAGCGAGTTGTAGACCAGAACGCTCGTAAGGCGGTTGATGAACGCAAGGATATTCGCGCTCACGCTGTCGTTGTAGTTGGGGCAGAGCAGCAAAAGCGCATCGCACTCGTTGATCGCGGGATACACGTCGTTCGTGATCACGCCGCCGTAAAAGCAGCTGTTCTGCCGCGCAAAATGCGCGCAGGTCTTGTAGGAGCAGCCGCGGCAGTCGAAGATCGCTCCGTTTTGCAGAGAAATTTCACGCACATCGCAATATGGCAGCAGACGCTCGACGATATTCGTGCCGATCTGCAGCGTGTTGGAGGTCGCCCTGTCGGAGGCGTGCAGCAGCAGCACGTTCGGCCGTTCCTTCACGCGCGGCGCAAACGAGACGAGCCGGTCGACCAGCTCCCGCGCGGCAAGGCAATATGCCTCCCGCGGGGAAACGCCGCGCCGGTCCGCCTGAATCCGCCAGTTGTCCAGCGAGGCGGTCGCCTCCACAAGGGGTTTGCCCGGAAAGCGGCAGCCCGCGAGGTTTGCCGCCAGCGCGAGCATGTCCGCCGTCTGCTTGGTGTATAGCTCGCCCGCGCCGTCGACGATCATCGCGCCGACCGCGCCCTCCATGGCGTCGGAATTGAACCGCAGATGCGCAATCAGCGCGGCGACGTCCGCGTCCAACCCGTGCGCGCTCAATCCAAGCGCAAAGAGCACGCGCGCGCCGGTCAGGCGCGTCAGCGCCGCCGGAAGCGCAACCCGCTCGTGCGGCACGCCCTCGAGCGCGAAGGCGAGCGTTTCGTTCAGGCGCGCGCGCTCTCCGCATACGACCACGATCAGTTCGCCCATCTTGCGTGTATCTCCTCCAGATTTTTCTTTCGCTTCGTTTGCGCGGCGCAAGGTCAGTCCGCCCACGCCGCGTTGAACGCCGTCAGCGCGGCATAGCTCTCCTCGATCCGCAGCAGCAGCTCCGGCTGCAGCTCCTCCCGCCGCAGCTCCGGCCCCAGCGCGCCGAAGCGCGCGCGGCAGCCGAAGTATGCGCCGCCGAGCGGAACCGCCGCGTCGTGCCACTGCCCGCGCAGCGCGCGCAGCACGGACACCGCAGCCGAGGACAGTCCGGGCGCGATGTACGGCTTGTAGCCATAGCCGCGCACCTCGAGGTTCGCCGTCTGCGCCTTGCGGGTCAGCATACGCGAGCATTCGTCGTCATAGGCTTCATCCGGCGCGTTGGCGATTACGAGCCCGGCGCCGTGCGGGCCGTAGCAGCGGATGTCGTCCGCTCTTACGCCCTCGCGGGACGCGCTGTAGAGCGCGCGCGCGTGCATCACGCCGAGGCCAAAGCCGCGCACCTGCTCGGGCAGGAGGCCGCGCCAGTCGAAATCCCCCCGCTCGTCCTGATTGCTCATGAGAAACACCGCGCGGCTGAGCTGATCCACGGGGTCGGATATCTGCGCGAACAGGCCGGTAAACCCGCTCTCCCGCGCGCGGCGCGCATAGCCGCGCAGCAGGTCGCGGTTTGCGCCGTACTGCATCATGCGCACGTCCCGTCCGCTCTCCGCGCCAACCTCCGGCACGGCTCTTGCGGCGGTGAACAGCAGCGCGTCGCAGTCAAACAACCGCTCGTCCGGCGGAAGCATGACCGGCGGCAGGCGTTCGCCGTCGCGCACGGGCAACACCTGATTGAGCTCCGCCTCATAGCGAAGGCGCCTGCTCTCGTCGGTGTCGAACACACCGATTTCGGCCAGATCCGTGCCGAGCAGCTTCAGCCCGGTCGCCGTCGTACCGCCGACGTTGCCAAGGCCGACAAGATGCACGCGCGGCGGCGCTTCCAGACGGAAGCGATATCCGTCCAGCACGTCGAACCAGCGCAGAAACGCGGTGTTGACCACGACGGCGCCGTGCTCCGCAACAAAGCGCGAAAGTCCACTCGCCTGCTCCGCTTCCGGCGGCGAAAGCAGCAGGTTTGTTCCCTCCGGCTCGTCCAGTTCGGCAATCGAGCGGATGGCGAAAAACCCGCGGCTTGTCAGCGGGTCGCGCGAAACGAGAAACACCAGCGGCGAAAACAGCCCGTCCACGGGCAGCGCGCCTTCCGGCACGCTTCCCCCGCGCGGCAGGAGACACCAGTCGCTGTATCGATACAACTGCATATGCTTACACATCCTCTCCGCTGGAGATCCGCCGCATCTGGCGGATGTCGTCCTTCAGATACGCCGAGGCAAGCGCGTTGAGGTCGTATTGCATATGCGCGCCCTTATCCGGCAGCCGCGGCCGCACGAGCGCCTCGCCCAGGCGGCGCAGCGTCAGCCCCGTGCCCTGCAGTTTGAGATAGCGCTCCTCGAGCACGCTCAGAATCGTCAGCGTGTTGCCAAGCGCGACGCGCGAATACTGCCGCACCGCACGCGGCGGCGCACCGTGCAGATATTTGGGATACTGATACGGCAGAACGAGGTTCATGCTCGGCGGATAGTCCCGCTCCACAATGCCGCCCGCGACGCTGTCTCCGCCGATGAAGGGGTACAGCAGGCTCTCCGTAAACCAGTAGAGCATGTTGGGAACGAAGTATTCGCAATCCACATTCCGCTTCTGCTCGCGCATGAGATCCAGCCCGCGCCCGGAGAGAATGCCGACGATGATGCGCTCAATCTCCACCCCCTGCTCGCGAAACAGCGGGTCGAGCTTTTCAAGGCGGTAGCCGTTATGCAGCAGGTCGTCCACCAAAAGCACCGGGCGGCGGAAGGACTTGAGCGTGCGAATCTGGTTTTGCAGCGGCGAATAGCCCGGCGATTCGGTGATGTCAAAACCGCTTTCGTTAGCATGAAACACCTTGTCCGCATGGAGCGCTTTCGTCACGGTGTTCGGCACGATGGTCTCGGCGAGAATCTTGCCGTATGGCACGCACATGGCGCGGCCGAGCGTCTTTTCCGACGGCGGAACGTTGGAAACGCCGTTGAGCGCGCGCACCTTTTCGATGAGTCCGTCGTTGATCGCCTCCATGTCGAAGCAGAGCAGCAGCGTGCCCGGGAACATGGAGCAGATAGATCGGCGCAGCGCGGGCCGCGTGGACTCCACCGCCGCGCGGACGGCTTCGTCCGAGGCAAACGGCTCCTTGATGCGCTGTAACGTGTCCTCCAGCAGCACGAGCGGGGCGCGCATATCCGCATAGAGCAGCGCGCTCTGCCCCGCAACGGGCAGAAATCCCAGCTGTTCGGCAATCTCCCGCTCGCCCTCGTCCTCACAGCGGTAGAGCGCATAGGTGTGTTCGCGAATCAGCGAGCGCGCGAGCAGGTCGCAAAGCAGCGCGCGCAGCGGTTCGCCTTCTCCGCTCGTCTTCTCAATCCATAGAATGCGGCCCGAAGCGAGATGGCGCACCGTCTCCGCCGCGCCGCGCAGTTCGCCGAGCGCGTCGTAAAGGTCGGTGACGCTCACGCTGCGTCCGATGATGCGGGAGAGGGGTTCTCCCCCGTTTCCGCGGTACACGGCGGCGTATTCGTCGCCCGTTTCGCGCACCTCACAGCGGCGCTCGTTCAGCGCGCTGATCTCCTGCTTATACTGCGGCATGCGCAGATAGAGCCCGCGCGCATAGATAAAATCCTGCACCACGGGATCGACCATCATGCCGATGTCCATGTCCTTGTCGATGTATTCGCGAATCTGTGTGGAGCTCGCGCTCTCGTAATACGCCGGAAGCGAAAGCGTCACCACGCGTCCGCGCAGAAAATCCTCCGCCTTTCTCGGATCGTCCCCGCGCGCCGTGTCCATGCGCGTAAAGAGGATGTGGTTATAGGTCGCCGCCGTGCCCGGCCCGCTCTGGCGGTAGGCGCTGGCGTTGAGGATCACGTCGCTCCCCGCGACGAGGTAGAGCTCGCGGTCGCTGAAGATGCGGCTGAGTTTACTAAGATCCTCCAGCACGGCAAGATTGACCGGGATGTCGTCCGGGAAGAGATATACGTCCGGCAGGTTCGCCGCGGACATGCTCGCGATCTGCCTGCGCAGGAGTTTGGCCAGCGTTCGCTTGCTCCAGGAAAATTCGTCCACCGCGAGATACACCTCGAACCCGTGCGCGCGAATCTCCTCGATAATACGCTTGTGCCCCGCCGAAAACGGGTCGAACGTGCCCGGGAAAAACGCGACCGGCTTGAGCGGCTCGAAGGTAAATCCGCCGTCCGTTTCGCAGAGCGTAATGAAGCGGTAAAGATGGTTGAGCATGGCCGCCTCGTTGAAAAACGCGAGCATGCCGTCCCGCCGCTCGCCCAGCAGCGTCAGGAGCTTTTTGCCAAAGCGCGCAAGATACGACCGCCGCGCGGCAAGCGGGCTGCGCTCGTTTCCAAAATATCCGCGGCAGATGACCTCGAGCGCGGTCAGGCGGATGCCGTCGTCAAAATGCGAAACGCCCGTGAGCAGCAGCCCGAACACCCGCTCGGCAACCGCGTCCGTGCGCGCGCTGTCCTCCGAAGAATAGCCCGAGAGCACAGCGCAGAGCGTGGAGAGCGCGGCGCGCGCGGCGCGCGTGTTTTCCGCGCGCAGCAGACCCTCGAGATAGTCGATGCCCTCGTCCATCTCTTTGTCGGGTACGCTGCAGAAGAGCCGCCCCAGATACGGCGGAATATAGTTGGAGATTTCGTTCTGCCCCGTCTCCAGCTCGCGCAGAAGATCGACAAGAATCTCGTTTCGCTGGTCGACGGAGAGCGCCGCGGAGATCTCAACCAGCGCCTCGCCCGCGCGCTCGCGAACGGGCAGATGCTCGCTGACCGAGAGCAGATTGCTCAGATGCATCGCAATATGGAACGCCTCCTGCGGAAATTCATGGACATATTCGCAGAGGCGCTCGATATGCACGAGCTTCATCGTCCAGGTAATGCTGCTCTTGAGGTTGCTCAAATAGATTTCCGCAATCACGAATTCCGGTTCGGGCAGCGCGTCCAGCCCGGCGCGCTTTCTCAGGCGGTTATAAAGCCAGACGGAAGCGAACTCCGCGTCCGGCTGAAGCGCAACCTGTTCGCAGGCGCGCACGAGCAGGTCGTGATCCCCGCCTGCAACGGCGCCGAGCGCGCGCAGCGCGCGGATGCGCACCCGCGCCTCCGTCGAAGCCGCCGCCATTCCAAGGACGGGCAGCATCCGTTCGATCTCGCTTTTTTGCATGACGTCCTGCGGGATATTCGCCAGCGTATCCATGAGCGCGAGCAGGTCTTCCCCGCCGCTGGAAAATACACGCCGGTAGATCTTGTCCCAGTATCCGCTGCGTTCCTGCGGCATGCAGTTTGCAAAGAGGCTCCCCGCGATGGTCTTGAGCGAGTTGGAGATACGCGTTGCATGCTTTTGCGAAATTTTATAGTCGGGATGCAGGCACAGCTCGATATAATCGTCCCAGAGCGTGGTGCTCTCGCTGAGCACCGCGTGCAGCGCCGGCGCGATGGCCAGCGCGCCCGCGCCGCGCGGCAGTTCCTTTCGATAGCGCGGGCCGGAGTTGGCAAGGATTGCGCCCATGATGCGCCCCGCGTGGCGGCGCACGTCCCCGTCATGATGCATCAGCAGCTCGTAGAGAAAGCGCAGCGTCAAAAGCTTGTGCGTTCGCGTCATGTAGGTGCTGTATTCCTCAAAGAGCAGCAGATAGGTGCGGATGCGGCTTAAATTCTTCTCGTCCCGCGCCTGTTCGAGCAGTGCCTCGAAGGAGTCGCTCACCGAGATGGTATGCATCAGATGCACGTTGTTGTCGAAGGCATGGTTGGTCAGCGCGCGGATGATATCCTCCTGCGCAAGCAGCGCCGCATCCTTTTGCTCGACAGGCAGCGGCATGTCCGAAAACGGGTCGGTGTTCACCCCGTGGCTCATCAAAAACTGCTCAAAATCGTCCAGCTTTTCGTAGACGGTTTGATAGCGCAGTCGCTTTTCCGGCGTCATGTCCGCCAGTTTGACGAAGATACGATCCCGCGATTCGGTCAGGGGGCTGATGATGGTCTTTTCATGGCCGTCCTCACCGCGCTCCGCGCGCACGCGAAAATCCGCGTAGATGAGAATCAGCGACTCGATGGGCAGGTTTTCAAATTCGAGATCCCATGTGGAGTGGTTCGCGGCGATATGCGCGATATCCGGCATATTCTTCTCTTCGAGCCATTTCCAGGTGTAATAATAGTGCAGGTAAGGAATGCGCGGCATGTCCTCGCCCCGGCAGCCGAACTTGCCGATGTCGTGCGAAAGCGAAGCGGCCGCGACAAGCGCAACGTCCGCCGGGAGCCCCGCCCGGACGGCCTGCCGCGCGATATGCACCGCGACATGGCGCACGCCGAACGTATGCCCCGCGGGGTCGAACGGCATGATCTCTTTTCCGATGCGTAACAGCTCGCGATAGCCGCTCTTTTTGACCGCCTCGGCAAACAGCTCGCACTGCTTCTGCACGGGGCTGGCTTCCAGCTCCCGCCGCGTTACGGGCATGTAGTCCAGCAGCGGATCAAACGCCGCCTCGCGCTCCGCATCCAGCAGGCGCGAGAGCACGTTGATCAGCACTTTCAGTGCGGCGCGTTTGCCCTTTGTCGAGCGCGGCGCGCCGGAAAACGGATACAGCCCCGCCGAGAGCGCCTCATACGCAAACGGCAGCAGCCCTTCCTCCGGCAATTCGCCGACGCGCTTGATCAGCGGCTCGCACAGCGCCGCAACCCCGGCGCAGGACACGCGCCTGCCAAACATTGCAAGAAAGCCCGCCTCGAATTTCGTCTTCGCCGTCCAAGCGCGCAGTTGCTTAACCGTCACGCCCGTACTCTTTGCCAGCTCCGCGTACAGCGCGTCCAGTGCGGCGCCGCCCGCGGTTCGCTCGTCCATCATATCGCTCCTCCGTCCGGCCCGCGCCGGTTGATTCGATGATTTATATAGATCGGCCTGTTCGGATATGGAATCTCAGTCTGGAAATTTTTTCTTCTGCCTTTATTTTAATAAGAATCCCGTTCGATGTCGAGCAAAATGCGCAATTTCCGCGCCGAATTCGGGCGAGCGCGGCTCGCGCCGCCGATATCGTCCTTTTTTTGCTCGCGCCGCGCGATCGCGTCTTTTCACGCGGCCCGCTTTCTGATACACTGTTTTTATGCGGGCATGGTTTTTGCCCCCATATCATCCTTGCTCAATAAACTTTTTCAAAAAAGGTACAGCTTATGAACGGGCATCAGACACAGTATGGCATTCAGATAAAGAGGGAATTCAGATGAACGCGCATCAGAAAAAAATGATCGCCCCGATCGTGATCACGGTTCTGCTTTCGGTCTACATGCTGGCCTACTTTTTCGTGCTGCTGTCCGTACCGATGCCGGTCTGGGCTAAAATACTCGTCGGGCTGATTCCGCTTGCGCTGCTTGGCGCGAGCATCTATGTTTTGCTGCAAAGAATCAAAGAGATAAGGAGCGGAGAAGAAGATGATCTTAGTCAATACTGAAACCATCAGCGGAAAAGAGCTGGAGATGCTCGGCCTTGTGAAAGGCAGCACCATCCAAACGAAGAACATCGGAAAAGACTTTACCCAGGCGCTCAAGACGCTGGTCGGCGGCGAGCTGACGGCATACAACGAAATGATGAACGACGCGCGCGCGCTGGCGACAAAGCGCATGGTCGCCGAAGCGGACGCGCTTGGCGCCGACGCAATCGTCTGCATTCGCTATGCTTCCAGCGCCATCATGTCCGGCGCGGCGGAGGTCATCGCCTACGGAACGGCGGTCAAATTCCGCTGATCGAACAGAACGGTTTTTTCGCGCGACAGCCCGGGGGATTCCCTCGGGCTGCTTTTTTCGCCGTGCGGCGGGAATCCCGCTTGACAACCCTGCACTGTCGTGTCACAATATGAGAGTAATTCTCATATTCAAGGGGAGGCGAAACACGTTGGCGGAGTACGAAACCAGGCAGCGGCGCGCGCTGCTGGACTTTCTCAACGCGCACCCCGACGGCGCGTTTTCGGTGGAGGAACTGCACGCGGCGCTCTGCGCGTCCACGCCGGACGAACCCGTGCCGGGCAAGAGCACGCTCTACCGCCTGATGGGAAAGCTCGTTTCCGAAGGACTGGTGAAGCGTTTTTCCGGTGAACACGGGCGGCAGTTTTCCTATCAGATCGTCGCCTGCGAGGCCTGCGGCGCCTGCGACGCGCACCTGCACTTAAAATGCACCGCCTGCGGCTGTCTTTACCACATGGACCCCGCCGTCTCGGAGCGCATCATAAGCGAGGTGCTCATGCGAAGTGATTTCTCGCTGGACGAGCGCGAGACCGTGCTCTTCGGCGTCTGCAGCGAATGCAGGCAGCGGCGGAGCAAATGAGCGGCAATTCCCGCCAAATTGCACTGCCCGCACGTTTCCATTTTCCCGACCAACAGTAATTCCGGAGGTTTATTTTAGTCATGACGCATCTTTTTCCCCGCATCAAACACGTAAAACACGCGGCGATTCTGCTCGCGGCCGTATTCCTGCTCTCCGCCCTCGCCGCGTGCGCGCCGTCCCGGACGCAGAGTGAACCCACGGGCGGCATCTCCATCGTATCCACGATATTCCCCTCCTACGATTTCGCACGGCAGATCACGGCGGGCACGGACGCGCAGGTGACCATGCTGCTCCAGCCCGGCGAAGAGGTGCACTCCTACGACCCGACAAGCCAGGACATCATCCGCATTCAGAACGCGGATCTGTTTCTCTACGTCGGCGGTGAAAACGATGCGTGGATCGACAACGTGCTCTCCGGCCTCGATAAAAGCGTAAAGACATTTCGCATGATGGATTACGTCACGCTCTATGAGGAGGAGCTCACCGAGGGCATGCAGGCGGAGGAAGAAAGCGCCGCCGATGCAGACGAGCACGAATGGGACGAGCACGTCTGGACCGCGCCCGTCAACGCCATCGCCATCGTCAAGGCCATGACCGCGGAGCTTGCTTCTATTGACCCCGGCAACGCGGCGGTCTATCAGGCGAATTCGGACGCGTATGTCGCCCAGCTTGAGGCGCTCGACCAGTCGTTTCGAGACATCGTCGCAAACGGCGCGCGTAAGACCGTCGTGTTTGCGGATCGCTTCCCCGCGCGCTATTTCGTCGAGGAGTTCGGCCTGAACTACTACGCCGCCTTCCCCGGCTGCTCCGCGGAAACCGAGGCGTCCGCCGCGACCATCGCGTCCCTGATCGAGCACGTTCGGGCGGAAAGCATCCCCGTGGTGTTCTATATCGAACTGTCCAACGAGCAGATGGCGGACACCGTCTGCGAGGCGACGGGCGCGGAAAAGATGCTCTTTCACACCTGCCACAACGTGACAAAAGCGGAGTTTGAAAGCGGCGCAACCTATCTTTCGCTGATGCAGAACAACGCAGCCGCATTAAAAGCAGCACTTGGCTGAACCCGGCCATATTCAGGAGGCAAAGAACTCTATGCCATTGATCGATGTTCAAGACGCGGCGTTTCGCTATGACGGCAAAGAGGTCGTCGGCGGGCTGCATTTTACCGTGGAGCACGGGGACTACCTCTGCATCGTCGGTGAAAACGGCTCCGGCAAGAGCACGCTCGTCAAGGGTCTGCTCGGGCTGAAACCGCCCGCCAACGGGTCCATTGTCTTCGGCGAGGGGCTTTCCGCGCGCGAGATCGGCTATCTGCCGCAGCAGCGCGAGAGCCAGCGCGACTTTCCCGCCAGCGTGATGGAGGTCGTGCTCTCCGGCACGCTCAACTCGCTCGGATTCCGCCCGTTTTACTGGAAAAAGCAGCGGGAGATTGCCCTTGCCCAGCTGCGCTGCGTCGGCCTGTATCCGCTTCGAAACGCGAGCTTTCGCGATCTCTCGGGCGGACAGCAGCAGCGCGCTCTGCTCGCACGCGCGCTTGCGGCGACGAAGAAGCTCCTGATTCTGGACGAACCGATCGCGGGACTCGACCCGCTCGCGACGGCGGACATGTACCGCCTGATCGAGCACATCAACCGCGACCACGGCGTGACCGTCATCATGGTGTCCCACGACCTGATCGCCGCGGCAAACGCGGCAAAGCGCATTCTCCATCTGGAAAACCGGCAGCTGTTTTTCGGCACCACGCAGGAATACCGAAACAGCGACGTCGGCAAACGATTTTTGAGCGGCGGTGAACCAGCATGAGTACGATACTTGAAATGCTCTCCTATCCGTTTCTGGTGCGTGCCATCGTGGTCGGCCTGCTCGTTGCGCTCTGCGCGTCGCTGCTCGGCGTCAGCCTGGTGCTCAAGCGCTTCTCCATGATCGGGGACGGGCTCTCGCACGTCGGCTTCGGCGCGCTGGCCGTCGCCTCGGTTGCAAACATCGCGCCGCTCTACCTTGCGATTCCCGTCTGCATCGCGGCATCGTTTCTGCTGCTTCGCATGAGCGAGAGCACGCGCATCAAGGGTGACGCGGCAATCGCCATGCTCTCGGCGGGCGCGCTCGCCATCGGCGTGATGGTCGTCTCCATGACCACGGGCATGAACACGGACGTATACAACTATATGTTCGGCAGCATCCTCTCGCTTTCGCAGTCGGACACGATCCTCTCCGTCGCGCTCAGCGCGGTGGTGCTCGTGCTGTTCGTGCTCTTCTATCCGCGGTTGTTCGCCGTCACGTTCGACGAAACGTTTTCCCGCGCGACGGGTATCCCAACGCGCGCGTACAACGCCGCGCTGGCGACGCTTTCCTCCATCACGGTCGTACTCGGCATGCGCATGATGGGCGCGCTGCTCATCTCGAGCCTCATCATCTTTCCGGTGCTGACGGCAATGCGCATTGGCAAGCGCTACCTCACGGTAACGCTGCTCTCCGCCGCGGTCGCAATCGCTGGGTTTCTCATCGGCATGGTGGTGAGCTATGTCTATGAGGCGCCGAGCGGCGCAAGCATCGTCTGCGTCAACATCGTGCTGTTTCTGCTCTTTGCTGCAATCGGCGGCATCCGCAGCGCGTCGCTCAAACGCTGAACGCATGAAAACACAGCGTGCGTTTATCGTATAAAAGCAAGGCACGAGTAAAGGCACAAATAATAGAAATAAACAAAAACGCACGGACAGAATCATGTCCGCGCGTTTTGCTTTGCTGTAAAAACTTATTATTCCTTCATTTTGCCCGGCACGACGCCGGTCGGAATCGTGTAGAGCTTGGTGACGGTGCAGCCGCGCGCCTCGACGAGGCGGCGCGTCTCGGCGTCGCTCTCGCGCGGGTCGTTTCCGCCCGCGCAGAAGAAGAGCTCGACCTCCTTGCCTTCGGGCAGCAGATCGAGCATCGCGTTGAACGCCGGCGCGGGAAATCCCGCCCAGATCGGACAGCCGACATAGACGCGATCGAACTGCGAAAGATCGAACTCGACGGGTTGAATCTTCGGCTTTCTGCGCTTCATCGCCTGAAATCCGCCGGGGATGAACGAGCCGATCAGGCTCCTGCTTTTCGCCTCGCGCACGCGGTAGACCGGCGCGTTCAGCTCCGCGCCGATGCGTTCGGCTTCCTTCTTCGTCGAACCGCCAAAGGTGTAGTATACGACCGCCGCTTTCATGTTTTTGATCTCCTCTGCGAATTGTTGATTGGCTTTTTCAGCATTGTATCATGTTCTTGAAGCAACGCATAAGAAAGACGGCGATATTTTACAAACCGCCGCCTCTTTTTTACTGCCATCCGGCCATGCGACATCTATATCTTCTTCTGTATTTATCTCTGTATTTTTCTCTATATTTTTCTCTATATTTTTCTTGCGAACAACCCGTGCCGGTTGCAGCAGGCGTACAGCGTCCCGCGCCCTGTTATGGGAATTCGCGTCTCGGCGTTCTGCTCGGGATAGAGCTTGAAAAACTGCACGCTGCTTCCCGTTGCGACGGCAAAAAACGAGATGAAGTGCGTCTTTTCCATCGGGTGGCGCATGGTGACGAACAGCTCGTTTTCAATGCGCTCAATCGATATGGCGTGCGCCTCGTCGCTCTCCTCCGCCTCCAGCGGCGGCAGCTGCACGCCGCAGCAGCTGAACGATCCCTCGCCTGCGGCGAAGATCGCGTTTCCGCAGACCGGGCAGACGTAAAATTTACTTTTGAGCATGTTGCCGTGGCGGTTTTTATTCTGCACGCATTCGCCGGAGAGCAGCTCCGCAACCGAAACGCCCAGCGTCCGCGCCAGCGGCTCGATGAGGCTGATATCCGGCAGTCCGCGCCCGGACTCCCATTTGGACACCGCCTTGTCGCTCACCAGCAGCCGCTCGGCGAGCTGCTTTTGCGTATATCCCTTTTGTTCGCGCAGCAGGCGGATCGTCCCGCCCGTAACATAATGGTTCATAGTCGTCTGTTCTCCCCTACGACGGGAGCATACCACTTCGCCGCGCCCCGGCGCAACCTACGCATCGTGGAGTGTCGGCCGCGCATAAAAAAGCTCCCGCCGTTTCGGGCGGGAGCCGGCGCGCTTGCCGATTAATGATTCCCGCGCCGTCCGTTGCCGCCGGAGGGCTGCGTCGCGAAGTCCGCGCCCAGCGCGTCCGCAACGGCTTCGAGAATCCCGTTGCTGCTGTAGGTCGCGCCGGAGACGGTGTCCACATCCACACTTTGCGCGGAGAGGATGCGGCTGATGATCGTGCTCTTTGCGCGGGAGAAATACTGTTCGTCGTCGCGATAGCTGTCGATTTTCACCGCGGTGATATATCCGTTCTGCACGGTTACGGTTACGTCCGTATCCCCGCGAAAACCCGTGCCCGTGCCGCTGTATGTTCCGTCCGCCAGTGAAATCGGACCTGCGCCGGACAAGGTTGCGGTCGGTTCCGGCGTCGGTGTCGGCACCGGAGAAGGTGTCGGAGTCAGCGCGGGCGTCGGCGTCTGCGCGGAATCGTCCGTTTCGACCACCGTAACGTCGCCGGAGACGCTCAGCGCGCCGGAGAGCGCGTCCTTGACCGCGCCGATGATGGCATTGCTGCTGAAGGTCGCGCCGGACACCGTATCCACGCCAACGCTTTGCGCGGCCAGGATCGCGGGAATGACCGACGCCTTCGCCTGACTGAAAAACTCCGCGTCGTCCCCGGTCGAGAGCACGTTGATGGCCGTGATATAGCCGCCCTCCACCGTCACCGAAACGCGGGTCTTTCCGTGATAACCCATCGCGCCGCCGGTGTACGCACCGTCCGTAAATGGCCCGACGTTCGGGTTGTCGGCAGTGCTGGCGCTCGCGGAAACGGCGCTGATCTGCGCGTCCGCCGCGGCTGCACCGGCGATATTGCCCGCGTAGTACATCCCCGCGAGCGACGCAACGGCGACCGCCGCCGCAAGCGCGGGTCTGGGGTTTGCCGTCGCGTTGTCGCGCGGGCAGATCTCCACGCAGTTCATGCAGTCGATGCACTCCGCGCTCTTCACCACGTCCACGCGGTAGAGCGGAATGCCCATCGAGCAGCGCTTGGTGCAGGCGCGGCAGGAGCCGCAGTTATAGCGCGGTTTCCGGATCTTAAACAGCCGGAACTTCGACACGACGGCAAACACCGCGCCGAGCGGACAGAGATAGCGGCAGAAAAAGCGCTCGATATAGAGCGATCCGGCGACGATGAGCAGCAGCAGGATCATGCCGATCGAGATCAGCACGGTCGTATCCGTCCAGCCGCTCAGGCTCGTGAGCATGCCGAACACCGTCCACGGGTTGTCCTTGCCGCCGAGTATGGTCAGCCCCAGCGTCCAGCCGAGCAGCACCGCGCCGATGAGCACCACATATTTCAGCTTTTTGAGTACGCGGTCAAAGCGCGTGCCTACCTTCGGGCGCTGGAGTTTCAGCTTTGTGCCGAGATACCAGAAGAAATCCCCCATGGTGCCGAACGCACATAAAAATCCGCAGAAAAAGCGGCCCATGATTGCCGTGATGAGCAGCATGGACACCGCAAGCACGATTTGCCCCGCCTGAGCGGAAACGCTGAACGTACCGCCGATGATCGCGGTATAGATCGATTTGATCGCCGCGAACGTAGAGATAAAAAGCCCCGGAAAGAGCAGGAGCGACGCCACCTGTATGATCCTTCTTACCAGCGTCAGCGCTGTAATTTTATGAAACAGTTTTTTCTTCATAGTGGAATATGTATCACATCCCGGCCGTTCGACGGTACGTCACTCCAAGGGTTCGTCGAAGCGGCTTATTATTGACACATATGATATACGATCCTTTTGTTTTATTCCGTGATTTTGCTACAGGAGCTCGCCATATGATATACACTTTTGTTTTATTCCGTGATTTTGCTACAGGAGCTCAAAGTTGCCGCGCAGTCCGTCGGTGCAGAACACATCCAGCCCCTCGGTTACAAACACCGCCTCCGCGCCCGCTTCGCGCACCAAATGCGCGCCCTCCCGCTCGCCAAGCACAAACACCGCCGTGGAGAGCGCGTCGAGCTCGAGCGCGCTGTTGCCGATGAGCGTCACGCTGCGCAGCGTCGAGCGCGAGGGATAGCCCGTCCTCGGGTCGACGATGTGATGATAGCGCACGCCGTCCACCTCGTAATACCGTTCATAATCGCCGGAGGTCACGGCACACGCATCCTGTAATGCAATGCGCCCCATCGCGACGCCCGTGTACCGGTCGGGATGCTGAATGCCGATGTGCCGCATATCCCCGATGGAGACGACCGTGCCGCCAAGGTTGAGCAGCGCGCTCGTCACGCCGCCCTCAATCAGGATACGGCGCGCTTCGTCCGCCGCGTATCCTTTGGCGATGCCGCCGAAATCCACGCTCTGTCCAAAGCGTCGAAGCCCCGCGGTATGCGCCGATTCGTCCAGGAGAATGTCCTCGTCCGAAACCAGCGTCAGCGCGTGCTCCACCTCCGCGCGCGCGGGCACGGTACCGCAACGCGCGTGAATTTCCCAGAGCGCGCTGAGCGGACGCGTCGAAACGGAGAACGCGCCGCCGGTCAGGCGCGAAAAGTGCTTGCTCTGCCGGAGCAGATACAGCGTGTCCTCGCTTACGGAAACGGGCGCGCAGCCCGCCGCCGCGTTGAGCAGCGAAAGCTCGCTCTCCGGATCGAACACCGAAAGCCGCGCGTGCAGCTCGTGCACGCGTTCCTCGGCGCGCCCCATCGCTTCGCCCGCGGCGGCGCGATCCTCAAAGCGAAATAGTTTGATGTTGTTCGTCGTCCCCAGAGCGGCAAATACCGCCTCCATCGCCGCAGATTCCATCGGGTTTTTGTTCCTTTCGAATTTGCATACGCTTAGTTTACAGGGCGAATGGAAAATGACAAGCACGGAATCATGTCACATTGTGAAATAATTTAAACGAACCGTACCCATACTATAAGAACCTGACAAAAAATGCCCATGCGGGCAATTCCGAATCGGATCGCTTCGCCGCAGGAAACCACTCCTGAACCATACGGCTGAACGCTTTTTTGAAGAAATAATTTATAAACATGCATTATTTGTGTATTATTTTGCATGATTTCATAAAAATATATTGTGTTATGGCCTGAATTATGCGATAATTTGTTTTTCGGTGCGTCTGAATACTCCGGCGCGGAAAGGTGGCTGCTCAGGATGCGGATCATCGAGGCCGCAAGTCTCGTGGAACCCGTGCGCAGGCTTTGCCTGCGTGCCTGCTGCGACCTACCCGCCGACGTTGAAAACGCGCTGATTGCTGCGCGCGAAGCGGAGCAGGAAGGCGGCGCGGCGCGCTCCGTTCTGACCCAGTTGATTGAAAACGCACGCCTCGCGCGGCAAAAGCAGCGCCCCATCTGTCAGGACACCGGCATGGCCGTCGTGTTTGCGGACATCGGACGCGAATTATTCATCGAAGGCGATCTTACCGCCGCCGTAAACGAAGGCGTGCGGCTTGCCTATACGCAGGGGTATCTCAGAAAATCCGTACTCGATCCCATCACGCGCGTCAACACGGGCGACAACACGCCGGCCGTGCTGCATGTGCGCTTTGTCGCGGGCGAAAAGCTCCTGCTCACCGTCGCGCCGAAAGGATTCGGCAGCGAAAACATGAGCCGGGTGACCATGCTCTCCCCATCCGCAGGCATCGAGGGCATCATTCTCACAATTGTCTCCGCCGTGCGGGACGCGGGCGCTTCCGCCTGCCCGCCGGGCGTGATCGGCGTCGGCATCGGCGGCACGATGGAGTCCTGCGCGCTGCTTGCCAAGCGACAGCTGCTGCGCCCCCTCGGCGAACCCGCAGACCGGCAGGATGTAGCAGACATCGAACGCGAGGCGCTGATTCGCATCAACGCGCTCGGCGGCGGCCCGATGGGCCTCGGCGGCGTGACCTCCGCGATCGCGGTGCATGCCGCGGCGGAGCCGACGCATATCGCCGGGCTGCCGGTGGCCGTCAACATGCAGTGCCACGCCAGCCGCCACGCGAGCGAGGAGGTGTAAGCGCGCCATGGAATACTCTCTGCCGGTTCCCGTGCCCGAAGATCGTTTGTCCATTCTCCGCGCGGGGGACGTCGTCTTGCTCAGCGGAACGCTCTACACCGCGCGGGACGCGGCGCACGCGCGCTTTATGGACATGCTCAACCACGGCGAGCCGCTGCCCGTTCCGAAAGGCGCATGCATCTATTATGCAGGCCCCTGTCCCGCCGCGCCGGGCGAGGTAATCGGCCCCTGCGGGCCGACGACCAGCAAGCGCATGGACGCCTACACGCCCGCACTCGTGGACCGCGGCATAAGCCAGTTCATCGGAAAAGGCGCAAGAAGCGCCGCCGTCAACGCGGCGATGAAAGGGCGCGCGGTGCATTTTTCCGCAACCGGCGGCGCGGCGATGCTCTATGCCGCGCGGATCACCGCCTGCGAGCTTGTCGCGTTTGAAGATCTCGGCGCGGAGGCGGTCTACCGCCTGACGGTGGAGGATTTCCCCGTCGTGGTGTCGTTCGACCTTATGGGAAACGACGTATACGATCAGGCGGCAAACCGCGCCTGAACGGCCTTGATGCGAAACTTGGATTTTGAAAAGTTTAAATAAACGACCTGCTTACTGCTGAAAGGAGCGAACAATGGCAAACTGTGCAATCGTGGGAATCAACTGGGGAGATGAAGGAAAAGGCCGCATGGTCGACCTCATCGCCGCCGATTACGACGTGGTCGTGCGCTATCAGGGCGGCAATAACGCGGGGCACACCGTCGTCAACGAATACGGCAAATTTGCGCTGCACCTGCTGCCCTCCGGCATTTTCCGCAACGGCGTCGTCAACGTGCTCGGCAACGGCGCGGTGATCGATCCCGAAAAGCTGCTTGAGGAAATCGAGGAAACCCGCTCCAAAGGCGTCCCCGTTACGCCGGAAAACCTCAAAGTGAGCGACCGCGCGCCGATCGTATTTCCCTACCATCGCGATCAGGACGTGCTGGAGGAGGCGCGCCTTGCGGATGCAAAATACGGCTCCACAAAACGCGGCATCGCGCCCGTCTACGGCGACAAATACATGAAAAAAACCATCATGCTCGGCGAGCTGTTCTATCCCGAATATCTCAAAAAGCGGCTCGAAGGCATCCTCGAATGGAAAAACCTCACGCTGAAAAACGTCTACGGCGGCAAGCCGTATTCGCTCGAAGAGATCTGGAGCTGGCTCATGACCTACGGCGAAAAGCTCAAGCCCTATATCTGCGACACGGGCGCATATCTTCGCGGCCTCGACGGAAAGAAAAACATCCTCTTTGAAGCCCAGCTCGGCGTGCTGCGGGATGTGGACTTCGGCATCTATCCCTATACCTCCAGCTCCGCGCCGCTCGCGGCCTACGCGCCGATTGGTTCCGGCATGCCGGGCGCAAAGCTGGACAAGGTCATCGGCGTGGTCAAGGCGTACTCCACCTGCGTTGGCGAAGGCCCGTTTACGGCGGAATGGTTCGGCGAGGACGCGGACAAGCTCCGCGAGGCCGGCGCGGAATACGGCGCGGCGACGGGACGTCCCCGCCGTGTCGGGCCCATGGACATCGTCGCAACGCGCTACGGCGTGATCATGCAGGGGGCGACTGAGGTCGCGCTCACCAAGATCGACATCCTCTCCTACATGGACAAAATCCCCGTCTGCGTACAGTATGAGCTGGACGGCAAGAAGACGGACGACTTCCCCTTCCCGGCGGCAATCGGCGCGGCAAAGCCCGTCATCGAGTATCTGCCCGGCTGGCAGAGCGACATCTCCGGCTGCCGCACGTTTGACGAACTGCCCAAGGCCGCGCAGGAATATGTGGACTACATTCAAGCGCACATCGGCTGCCCGATTACGAATATCTCCGTCGGCGCGGCGCGAGATGCCATCATCCGGAGGTAAAGAATCATGCGGGATCGCTACGAGAGCCCGCTGAACAGCCGGTATGCCTCGGACGAGATGCAGCGGCTGTTTTCGCCGGACATGCGCTATTCCACCTGGCGAAAGCTCTGGGTGAGCCTCGCCCGGGCGGAGCATGCGCTGGGTCTGCCCGTTTCGCAGGAGCAGGTTGACGAGCTCGCCGCGCACGTAACCGACATTGACTACGACGCGGTGCGAAAGCGCGAGGCCGAGGTGCGCCACGACGTGATGGCGCATGTCTACGCCTACGGGCTGGTCTGCCCCGGTGCGGCGGGCATCATCCACCTAGGCGCGACGAGCTGCTACGTCACCGACAACGCGGATCTCGTCATCCTCAAAGACGCGCTGATGAGCATCCGAAACAGCATCTATACCGTGCTTTCCGCGCTGTCCAGCTTTGCCGAACGCACGAAAGCCATCCCCACCGTTGGCTATACGCACTTTCAGAATGCGCAGCCGGTCACCATCGGCCGCCGCGCCTGCCTCTGGCTCCAGGAGCTCTGGCTGGATGTCGAGGAGATCAACGACGTGCTGCGCGCCATGCGCTTTCTCGGCTCGCGCGGCGCAACGGGCACCGAGGCAAGCTTCGTCTCGCTCTTTGGCGGGGACACGGACAAGATCGACGAGCTCAACCGCCGCATCGCCGCGGACTTCGGCTTTGAGCGCATCTACGACGTGAGCGGCCAGACCTACCCGCGCAAGCTGGACAGCCGCGTGCTTGGCGCGCTCTCGAGCGTCGCGCAGAGCGCCTACCGCTTTGGCGACGACATCCGCCTGCTGCAGCACGACGGCATCCTCTCCGAGCCGTTTGAAAGCGGACAGATCGGCTCCTCTGCCATGGCCTACAAGCAAAACCCCATGCGCTCCGAGCGCATCTGCTCGCTCTCGCGCTTCGTGATGGCGACGGCGCTCAACGCGCCGATGACCGCGAGCACACAGTGGCTCGAACGAACGCTGGACGACTCCGCCAACCGCCGCCTCTCTCTTCCGGAAGCGTTTCTGGCCACGGACGCGGTGCTGCGGCTTATGGCGAACATTGCGGGCGGGCTGATCGTACACGAAACCGCCAACGCGCGCATCCTATCCGACGCGCTGCCGTTTCTCGCAACCGAAAACCTGCTCATGGCCGCCGTCAAGCGCGGCGGCGACCGGCAGGCGCTGCACGAGATCATCCGCAAGCATTCGCTCGCGGCAAAAGAGCGCCTGTCCCGGGGCGAGGGAAACGACCTTGCCGACCGGCTGGCGGACGACCCGGATTTCCCGCTCTCGCGCGATGAAATCCTCGCTGAGCTCGATCCCGCGCGGCACATCGGCCGCTCGGTAGAGCAGGCGGAGCGCTTCCTTTTGTCGCACCCCGTGCCCGAAAGCACGCCGCTGCAGGAGATCACGCTGTAGTCAACGCGCAAACCATCGCCCGCCGATGCAAACGGCGGGCTTTTTTCTTCGCGGCACACGGAAAAACTATGATCATCCTTGCATATTACATCGCTGTTCTATATAATAAAGCTGATTTTTAGCACAATTCTTCACATCAAAAGGATCGCATCGAACCATGAAAGCGCTGCAACTGCTCGATATCGCCATCGCGCCGGATCTGCACGAGCTCACAAGGCACGGCACGCCGGTATTTCCCTGCGCCGGTTACGACGAAGACCCCGGCAAATACCTGGTCGGCAATATTCCCTGGCACTGGCATGAAGAGATCGAAGTCATCCTCGCCGTCGAGGGCGAGACGCTCGTGCTCTGCGGCGAGACGGAATACCTGCTGCATCCCGGCGAGGCGGTCTTCGTTAACACCAACGTGCTGCACAAGCTCAAGCGCGGACAGAAAAACACGCCGAGCCGGATTAACAGCCTGCTCTTTACGCCGGAACTCGTCTCCGGGTTTCCGCAGAGCGCCATCCAGCAGCGCTACATCGCGCCGCTTGTTCGCTGCGCCACGCTGGCCGAGGTGCTGCTGCGCCCCGACGTGCCCTGGCAGAAAGAAGCCATCGAGCACTTCCGTTCGGCGTTCGCGGCTTTCGTCAGCGACCGATACGGCAGCGAAATTCTCGTGCAGACCGGCCTTTTGCGGATGATCCTGCTGCTGCTGGAAAATCTGCAGGATCGCGTCTGCGATACCGATCTGGTGCAGAACAAGGACGCCGCGCGCATCAAGCAGATGCTCGGATACATCCATGAGCACTATGCCGAGCCGCTGACGGTCGCGCAGATCGCCGCGGCCTCCTCCATCAGCGAGAGCGAGTGCTACCGCTGTTTTCGAAAGGTTCTGGATACGTCGCCAATCGACTATCTGCTGCAATACCGTATCCGCGCGGCGGCGGGACTCCTCTCCGGCACAAACATGAGCGTTTCGGACGTCTGCTTTGCAACAGGGTTCAACAGCCCGAGTTATTTTGCAAAGGTCTTCCGGCAAGAGCTGCTCGTCAGCCCCCGTAAATATCGCGCGGTGCATCAGGGAGGAGCGGGCGGCACGAAACAGCGCGCATAGTCTGCCGAAAAGTGCTTCCAAAATCCTTTTCTGGAAATAACGGACATAATTGTGGTATGATGTATAAAATGTGTTTTTATCGCCGTTTGTCTTTTCTGGCGAATTTTCGCATGAAGCAATCGTTATTGGATTGTTGCATTTGACAAACGATTCGTAACGGTATTATTATATCGATATAGTTATCGGAGGTGTGTCATGGACAAAGTTGCCCCAATCTCCATCTCAAAGCAAGCCCTGCAGCGCATGCCATACTACCTGCAGGCGCTTCGCGCCGCGCGCGACGCCGGCGCGGAAATCATCTCGGCCCCCACCGTCGCCGCCCAGCTCGGGCTCAACGAGGTGCAGGTTCGAAAGGATTTCGCCTCCGTCAGCGATACCGCCGGAAAACCGAAGACCGGCTTTCCGACCGGCGAGCTCATCGCCGCCATCGAGCGCACGCTCGGATACGACAACTCCAACGACGCCGTGCTCGTCGGCGCGGGCAGCCTTGGGCGCGCGCTGCTCTCCTACCGCGGATTTGAAGCATACGGGCTGAGCATCGTCGCGGCGTTCGACGTCGACCCCAACCTGACCGGCGGCGAAATCTCCGGCAAGCAAGTGCTTCCGATGGGAAAGCTCCCCTCCATCTGCCGCAATATGAACATCCACATTGGCATCATCACCGTGCCCGCCTCCCAGGCGCAGGGCGTCTGCGACGCGCTGGTGGACAGCGGCGTGCTGGCCATCTGGAATTTCGCGCCCGTGCATCTGAACACGCCGGACGGCATACTCGTGCAAAACGAAAACATGGCGGCTTCGCTCGCGCTGCTTTCCAAGCATCTCTCCGAGCATCTTTGCAATACGCGCTGATTAATCCTCCCTTGCGCTGTTTCGCGCCCTTCGGGGCGCTTTTTTGATGCGCTTTTTGATCTCTGTCTAATACAGACTTTTTCTGCTTTTCTATTTTTTTTGATTTTTATATTTTATTTTTGATTGCTGTTGACAAGCCGTTTTATCAGTGCTATATTATCGATTAGCTAATACCGATATTGCAATACTGATTTCAAGGAGAAACATTATGGCACGTTTTACACTCCCGCGTGATCTCTATCACGGCAAAGGTTCTCTGGAAGCGCTCAAGGCCCTCAGCGGCAGCCGGGCGATCATCGTCGTCGGCGGCGGCTCTATGAAGCGGTTCGGTTTTCTCGACCGGGCGGAAGCGTATCTGCGCGAAGCCGGCATGGAGGTTCAGCTCTTCGAAGGCGTCGAGCCTGACCCCTCCGTCGAAACCGTTCTGCGCGGCGCGGAGGCAATGCGCAAATTTCAGCCGGACTGGATCGTCTCCATCGGCGGCGGTTCGCCGATCGACGCCGCCAAAGCCATGTGGGCGTTTTATGAATATCCCGATGTGACGTTCGAGTCCCTCTGCATCCCGTTCAATTTCCCGAAGCTGCGCACCAAGGCGCACTTCTGCGCAATCCCCTCCACCTCCGGCACGGCGACCGAGGTCACCGCGTTTTCCGTCATTACGGACTATCAAAAGGGCGTTAAGTATCCGCTTGCGGACTTCAACATCACGCCGGACGTCGCGATTGTCGACCCCGACCTTGCGGAAACCATGCCCAAGAAGCTCACCGCGCACACCGGCATGGACGCCATTACCCACGCCATTGAAGCATATGTCTCCACGCTGCACTGCGACTATACCGATCCGCTTGCTCTGCACGCCGTCAAGATGATCAGCAGCGATCTGATCCCGTCTTTCAGCGGGGATATGGCCGCGCGCGACAGCATGCATAACGCCCAGTGCCTCGCGGGCATGGCGTTTTCAAACGCGCTGCTCGGCATTGTGCACTCCATGGCGCACAAGACCGGCGCGGCATACAGCGGCGGGCACATCGTACACGGCTGTGCAAACGCCATGTACCTGCCCAAGGTGATCCAGTATAACAGCAAAAACCCCGAAGCCGAAAAGCGCTATGGCGAAATCGCCGCGCACATCGGACTTGCGCCAACCTCCAAAGCGCTGGTTGCGCATATCCGCGCCATGAATCAGCAGCTCGATATTCCGACCTGCATCCGCGACTATGAAGGCGGCATCATCGACGAACAGGAGTTTCTCGAAAAGCTGCCCAAGGTGGCGGAGCTCGCCGTCGGCGACGCGTGCACCGGCTCCAACCCGCGCGCCATCACGCCCGCCGTCATGGAGAAGCTGCTCAAAGCATGCTACTACGACACGGAGGTCGATTTCTAAGCTGTCCTCTTTCCTTCGCCGGGGCGCGTGTTTTCTGCCGCGCTGCCCCGGCGGTGTCGATTATATCCTTCCTCAGCCGGCCATCGCCGGGAGATGGCCGAAACAGGCGCCGCATCTACAGCGGCGTTTGTTTTTTTGCGTTACCATAACGATAATTGCACATAAGCGAATTCCGATAATTTTCTTCCTCCTCGGCAAGGGATAATCCGGGCGGATACCCCGAATCATCCTTTCAGCAAGGAGGAAATCATGCAAACAAAAGACTTTTCGACTACGCTCGACATGATGCGGACGCTGCCGTTTCGTCCGTTTGAGGTGGTCGAGGGCGACACAGGCAACATCCTGCACGTTTCGCTGCTCAACAACGGGGACGCGATGGATCTCTCCGGCTGCAAGATCAACATCGCGTTCGCTTCCAGCGGCGGGTTTGCCATGCAGGACGAAACAAGCGGCATCGTCAAGACGGACTCTCCCGGCACATTCGACGTGACGCTGCTGCCGACGGCGTACGGCGCGGGCAACGTCAGCGCGGATGTGCAGATCTACAGCGGGGAAAACGAGGAAACGCTTGTCACCAGCACGCGATTTGACTTTCGCTGCCGCAAATCGCTCATCAGCGGAGACATCATCCGGGCAAACACCGCCTATCCCCCGCTCGTGGAAGCGGCGCGCGTGGCAAACGAGGCGGCCTCACTCGCGCTGGCCGCGGCCGCGCGCATCGACACGGATATCGGCGAGCTCAACGTGCAGGCGGACTGGAACGAAACGGACGACACGCAGGACGCGTTCATCCTCAATAAGCCGGTCGTGCCGGTCGTGGAAGGCAACGTCGGCGCGCCGCTGACGCACGCCGCGCAGCACGGCCCGGGTGGAAGCGACCCGGTGACGCCGATCGCCCATGCGTCCCGCCACGCCGCGGGCGGTGCGGACGCGCTCTCGCCGGACGACATCGGCGCGGCGAAGCTCACCGCCGGCTATCTTGACGCGGAGCAGTCCGCCGTGGAGATCGTTGAGCATACCGCGAGCTATACCGCAACCGCATCGGACAGCGGGAAGGACATCTGGGTCACGAGCGCGTCGGACGAGGTTCTCACCATTCCCGCGCAGCAGGACGCGTCGTTTCCGGACAAAACATACTTCTTTGTCACGCGCGGCGGAACGGGCGCCCTGACCCTCGCCGGCGCGGCGGGCGTAACCGTCCACGCCTGCGGCGGGCGGCTCGACGTCGCGGAGCAGTACGGCACGGTGCTCGTTCGCAAAACGGCGGCGGACACATGGCTGGTCACGGGGAATCTCTCGTCATGAGGCGGCTGATGATGGGCTGCGTCGCGGCCTCAATCGCGGGATTTGGCCCTTCGGACTTCACCTACACCGGCGCATATGAGTGGGTGCAGGATGGAGGAACCAACTGGCGGCTGAAGTTTCTTGGCAGCGGCACGTTTACCCCTGCGCGAAACGTGGACGCGGACGCCTTCCTCGTCGGCGGCGGTGGCGGCGGCGGACAGGGCAACGTTGCTGCGGGCGGCGGCGGTGGCGGTGGCTACACGGCGTCTGCCTCCGGCCTGCGCCTGACCGCGGGCACGCCCTATACCATTGTAATCGGCGCGGGCGGCGCGCCAAACATGACCGGCGGGACGACGTCCGCGTTCGGGTATTCCGCGTTCGGCGGCGTCTACGGCGGCCACAACGGAACATACAGCTGGACCGGAAACCCCGGCGGTGCGGGCGGCTCCGGCGGCGGCGCGGGCGGCGACAGCGCAAACAGCACGCCGCGCCCGGGTCAGCCGGGCGGTTCAAACGGCGGCAACGGCGGCTCGGGCTACAACGGCGGCCAGACGGCGGGCGGCGCGGGACAGGGTACGACCACCCGCGAATTCGGCGAGACCGAGGGTGATCTCTACGCGGGCGGCGGTGGCGGCGGCGCATACAGCGGCACACTGGCCGGCGGCAGCGGCGGCTCGGGCGGCGGCGGACACGGCTACGGCTCGGGCGGAACAGCCGCGGCAGGCACGGCCAACACCGGCGGCGGTGGCGGCGGTTCGTCCAAAGGAGGGAGCGACGGCGCGGCGGGCGGCAGCGGCATATTGATTCTGCGCAACCGCCGCATATAGACGCAGGCTCCGTCTGCACGCACACAAAAGGACGGCGGTTAACCGCCGTCCTTGTTGAAACGAGAAATGGAGTTCTGGCTATTCGGGATAGGACTGGACTTCGATCAAACCTGATCGTCGAACTCGTAGTCCTTACCGGGCAGGATGGCATTGACGACGATGCCGACGATAGCCGCCGTTGCAAGACCGGAGAAATTCAGCGATCCGATTTTCACAGTGCCCCAAACGAGTTCCGCAGAGTTGGATCCCATCGCGGAGCTTGTTTGAATGCCAAGGCCGGTAACCAGAATCAACGCCGCGACCAGAACGTTTCGCATATTCTTGAAGTCGACTTTGTTCTCAACGACCGTGCGAACGCCGGTCGCCGTAATCATGCCATAGAGCACGATGGAAATACCGCCGATGATCGCCGCGGGGATCGTGTTGACAAACGCTTCGAAAATGCTGACAAACGAAAGGATGATCGCGATGCAGGCGGCGATGAACATGACCTTCGGGTCATACACTCTGGTGAGCGCAACAACGCCGGTGTTCTCGGAGTAGGTCGTGTTCGCCGGGCCGCCCATCATGCCGGCAATGGATGTGCCGATGCCGTCGCCAAGGAGCGTACGGGTCAGGCCGGGGTCGGCGATGAAGTTCTTGCCGCAGGTCGCGCCGATGGCGCAGATGTCGCCGATGTGCTCGACCAGAGCGGCAACGGCAACCACGATAAAGGTCAGCATCGTGCTGAAATCAAACTTCGGAAGGAAGAACGGCGGAACGGAGATTACGTCCGCAAGGCTCGTGATCTGAAGCTTGGAGAAATCCACCCAGGCGGGGCCAAATGCCGTTACAATACTGGCGACGATGTACGAGCCGAAAATACCGATCAGGACGGGCAGGATCTTAATCATGCCTTTCCCCCAGATATTGACGGTGATCACGATGATGATCGTCAGTATGGCAAGCCACCAGTTATTGGATGCCTGGTTGAATGCAAAGTAGGACAGTCCAAGACCGATGAGCATGATGATCGGGCCTGTGACGACCGGCGGGAACAGTCTCATGATGCGTTTTGCCCCGAAGATCGCGAACAGAAGCGCGAATACAACATAGGTCAAACCTGCGGACACGATACCGCCCGTTGCATACGGCATGCCGAGCGTGCCGGCGGCGCCGAGAATCGCGCCGATGAATGCGAACGAGGAACCAAGAAATACGGGAACCTTCCCTTTTGTTATAAAGAAAAACCAGATCGTCGCAATACCAGCGCAGAACAAGGTGACTGAGATGGACATGCCGCAGATGATGGGAACGAGAACCGTGGCGCCAAACATCGCAAATACGTGCTGGAGACCCAGAACCAGCATTTTGCCGGTTCCAAGCTCTTTAAAGCCATCGTAAATGCCTTCGACTTTCTTTTCCATTGAATTACCTCCTACTATTTTTTGATAATTCGGTCTCCATTTCTCTTTATTATCAAGAGCCTGCGCTCCGGATAAACAACGGAACAAGGAATCGTGTCAAAACTCCGACAGAAGGTTATTTGAGTTGCATGACAATTCGACATGAAAACATCTAAACATCATTTTCGCCGAAATCTGTTTAATAAGCAAGATTTTTTTCTGAGTATATCGCTATGTTCGCCGGATTCTGTTTCATAAGCAAGATTTTTTTCTGAGTATATCGCTATGTTCGCCGGATTCTGTTTCATAAGCAAGATTTTTTCTGAGTACATCGCTTCGGTATCCATGCATGCGCGCGGTCAGATCGCGATGCGCGCCGCGCAGGAGCGGGACACGATTGCCGGGAGCGTGACATTGCGAATGTGTTTCTGCTTTTGTAAGAAATAGTGAAATTGATCGAGGTCTTTTTCGGAAATCGTCTGGAGTGGATCTTTCACGATGGAAAGATAGATATTGAGAGAATCGAACGTCTGATTTGTAATTGCGTTGTACTTGTCTTTTGAAAAGCTGCCGTTGCTGGCCTCGGCCTGTATCTCATCCCGCAGCATGTATAGCTCCCGCAGGATTTCCAGCACATCTTTGTCGATGGTTTTTTCGAGCGCGGCGCGAAGGGCGGGCGTCTGCTGTTCCGGCGGGAGAACCCGCACAAGTCCTCCGTCCAGCTTTTCAACGCGGAGGTTGTTCGAACCGTCTTTCTCATCCAGCAGGCGATCTGCCAGCGCGCAATAGCTTAGCGCAAATCGGTCGCACAGCGGATGCATTTTCCGTTTTTTGAGATAGGACACCCCGTAAAACATCGCGGCGACCACCACGACAACCAACATTGCGAGGTATTGATCCATCGGTTCGCCTCTTTTCTGTCCGGTTTCATTTCATGCGGCCGAAGCGGGCGCCCCGCCCCGGCCGCGTAATCGGTTTTATAGCTGATTATACATCATCGAAGCCTTCGAACGCAACGACGCGCGAGATGCAGCTTTCGCCCTCGACGAGCTTCCATGGGAAGATGCCGATGACGCAGCGCTTGTTGGAGAGCTGCTCGATGTCGCCGCCGAGGCACTCCGCGTGAATCGCCTCATAGGGCTTGCAGAAGAGCTCGATGTGCATCGCCTGATAGTGCTCCGGCCAGGGATACACTTCGTCCAGCGACTTGCCATACTTCTTTTTGAAGACTTCGTCGCACTTCTTGGCTTCCATGGGCTCCCAGTCGCGAATCTTCGTGTTCATCGGATGGTCCGCGCTGCCGCAGTCCACGCCGATCCATGCAATCTTCTTGTCCCGCACCCACTGGATGAAGTCCAGCGACGGGCCGGGATGGCGCAGCATATAGCGGCGCTCGTCCGCTTTCGGGCTGTCCCAGCCGTAGATGTGATAGCCGGTGTTGATGATGAGCACGTCGCCTTCCTTGACGGTTACGCGCTTTTCAATGTCCTCCGGCGTGTAGATGCCGAAATCCTCCGCCTGATCGCTTAGATCAACCACGACGCCGGGACGGCAGAGCTTCGTGAGCTCGAGGGACGCGATGTCGCGGCCTGCGGTGTCGAAGTGCAGCGGGCCGTCGAGGTGCGTGCCAACGTGGTTAGAGTGCGTCATCAGCTGTCCGTTTGCGCCGTTCGGGGTGAGACGCTTGAAAAACTTCATTTGCAGCGGCTCATACGTCGGCCAGGCGGGCGTGCAGATGCCAATCGGAATGGTGAGGTCATACATCTTGATATCGGACCATTTGCTCATGTTCGTTGCCTCCTGATTAAAAATAGATTGTCCTGTATGGTTGCCCCCTTGCGGAAGCAGGTTTCCGTTTGCGTTATGTCCAACTCTCCGCGCAGGCCGCGAGCGCCTGCTTAAAGCAGTCCTCCGGCGGATGCACGATGCCCGCGCCGACCTGGCCGATGCCGGGATCCTTATGCGCGATGCCCGTGTTGATGATCGGGCGGATGCCGGTTTCAATGACTTTGCGAATGTCGATGCCCGTCGGGCTGCCGCGGAAGTCCAGCGCGGGGATTTTATACGCACGCCCTTCGCCGACGGTGATCTCATACATGCTCGTGGAGTAGTTGATCGCGTCGCTGACCTGTCCGCCGACGAACTGGACGATCGCCGGGGCCGCCGCCATGCAAAAGCCGCCGATGCCAGCCGTTTCGGTGATGCAGCTGTCGCCGAGGTCGCGCGCCGCGTCCTTTTCGTCGTAGCCGGGGAAATACAGCCCCTTGACGAGTTCAGCCTGCGCCGCAAACCAGCGGTTTTTGCCGAGACCCGCGATGCGGATGCCGAAGTCCGTGCCGTTGCGGCACATGGTCGCAACCACTGTGCAGTACGGAATGTCGAAGATCGGGTCGAGCGTGCATTTCATCGCGGGCATGGAGATGTTGAGGAACGTGTGGTTGTTGCCGTTGATGAAGTTGAACGCCGCAACTTTCTGCTCCAGCGGACGGTCACAGTTCATGATCGCGGGCACCAGCTCGCGAATCAGCAGCGACGTTCCCGCTTCGTTGCGGTTATGCGCCTCGTCCCCCATCTGCAGGAGCTTAGCGATGAGCACCTTGACGTCGATTTCGCCCTTGATGGCCATCGCGTCCTTGAGCACGGGATAGAGCTCTTTTTCCATCCAGCGCAGGCGCGAAATCACCTCTGCGTCAAACGCGCCGAAGCGCAGCACCTTGCCGAGGCCTTCGTTAATCGTGCAGTACGCGCGATTGCCAAAGGTCTTGTTTTCGAGGATCCAGACCGGCATACTCGCCGTGACCACGCCCGCCATGGGGCCGACCGCGTCGTGCATGTGGCAGGGGTCGAATTTGATCTCGCCGCTCGCCGCGAGCGTTTCCGCCTCGGCGATGTCCTTAGCAAGCCCCTCGTAGATCAGTCCACCCATGACCGCGCCGCGCTGCGGACCGCACATGCGCTCCCAGGTAACCGGCGGGCCCGCGTGCAGAATCGTCTTTTTCGTCATGCCGGGGATGACTTCTCCGGCGATGCCGAGGCCCACGATGGTCGGCTGCGCGGAGAGAATGCGCTCAAGCGCCTCTTTGTTCGCCGCGTCGATCTTCGCCGCAAGCTCGGGTTTCTTCAGCTTGCGCAGATTCGCCGCCGCAACTTTGTCCCCGCCGGCGACCGGTTTCCAGTCGACATGCACCGCGTCCACCTTCTGGCTCATGAGGTCGTCGTAAAACGATTCGATCCCGAAGTTGACAACGTGCAGTTTCTGTTCAAACAATTCGTTCAGTTTCGACATGTTATCCCTCCTGACGCAGATTGGCCAAGACGCGCGCGACAAACCGCGTCGCCTGCGCGTTGCTCGGCAGCACGACCGCGCCGGCGTCCTCCAGCTTCCGCTGCGTTTTGCTCAGGCTCTGCGGGTCGCCTTCGGTGCCGCAGACCGCGCAGACGCAGCAGAGGTGCCTGCCCGCCTGCTCCGCTTCCGCTTTTGCCGTCGCAATCGCCGCAGCGAGATCCTCCGCGGGATCGGGATGCGAGCCGTAGCCGATGACGCAGTCCGTCATGATCACCGCGCAGGCCGGGTCCTTCCCGTCCGTAACAACGCGCTCGGCGCGCAGGCTCGGGTCGATCATCGGATGCGGACGGCCAACGGTGAACGCGTCGTCCCCGAAATCCAGAAACGTATGCTCGCGGCTCTTTCCGCCCTTGGGATCCTCCAGCGCGTCCTCCGCGCTGAGCGGAATATTGCTGTAGATGTGCCCGAGCGTGCCGATCATGAGCTTCATGGCTTCGTCGCAGAGCGTGCCGCCGGTATAGAAACCGCGCACGTAACGCTGGCCTTTCGCCATCTTCCCCGCGATGTCCTTTGCAAGCGCCTCGGCTTTCTCCGCGCCCATGGCAAACCCCGTGTAGTCCGCAAGCGGCGCGCCTTTACTAAGCGCGACGGCTTTGTGCGCCGCGTCCTCGAGCGAAACCGCGGCGACAAGCCCGAAGGACTCGATCTCCTTGCGGTCTCCGCCGATGAAGCAGACGACGACGGGCTTGCCCGCCTTCGCGGCAAGACCGAGCATCTCGGTTGCGATCTCCTTTGCCGGCGGCTTGCTGATGAGCGTGATCACCTTTGTATTCGGATCGTTTTTCAGCGCGTCGAGTCCAAGCTTCATCATCAGCCCGCCGATGTCCTTTTTCAGATCCCGTCCACCGGTGCCGATCACCTGACTCACGCCGCCGCCGAGCTGGTCTATGATGCTCGAAACCTCCTGCGTGCCGGTGCCGCTGGCCGCGACGATGCCGATATCCCCGCTTTTCACCACGTTTGCAAACGCGAGCGGCACGTGGTTGATGATCGCCGTTCCGCAGTCCGGCCCCATCACGAGCAGCCCGCGCTCATAGGCGCAGGTCTTGAGCGCTTTTTCCTCTTCTATGGTCACGTTGTCCGAAAACAGCATGACGTTGATGCCGTTGTCCAGGCAGCCCTGCGCGACGTCCGCCGCGTGCTTGCCCGGCACGGAGATGACCGCCATATTCAGCGCGGGATCGATCTTCAGCGCGCCTTCCAGCGTCGGCGGCATATACGCCGCGCTTTTGGATTCGGTCTTTTTGTTCAGCAGTTCTTCCGTCTTTTTCAGAACCGAGTCGAACGCCGCCGCATCGCCGCACGAAACGGCGACAAAAAAGTCGTTTGCGGAGACTTTTTCGTCCAGCTCCGGCGTGGCGACGCCGATGTTATGCGCAATCTCCTTGTTCAGATCCGTTCCCATGCCGACGAGCGCTTCTTGCACGCCGTCCAGCTTCTTGAGTTCCTTGGAGATGAGCATGAGGGTGACGGAATCGTAATACGCGTTCTTTTTAATTTCCAGCTTTACCACTGTTCGTTCCCTCCGTTGTGGTTCAGCAACGCGAGCGCCGCACCAGTGAGCATGTCCGCGCCGGATGTGGAGCCGATCGCGAGCACGCGCTCAACCGCGCGCTTTGCCGCCGCTGCGTCCATGAATTGAAATACCGACCGATACAGATTGCACATCGCGGCGTTGGCGAGGCCTTCCCCGCCCTGCAGCAGAAACGTCCCGCTGATGCGGTTGGTCTTTGCCGCCGCCGCCCGTGCCATTGGCGGGATGATCCCGCGCAGATGTTCGCGGCCCTGTCCGCGAAACAACAGATACAGCATTGTGAAATAGCCCGTCAGCAGGTCGTCCGAGGACGGGGTCAGCCCCATGCCGCAGCCCGCTATGCGTTCCGCCGCAAGCACCGCCGCATCCCGCACGCCGAGCGACACCGCGCCGTAGAGCTGCTCCAGCCGCGGCGCAAGAAACCGGGTGTAGACGTTGCCCTCGCCGCCCGTAACGAGCGGGGCGAGGCTCGCCTCCGCGTCCGCGCCGTCCAGCGCGTCCGTAATCCGCCGCAACAGCGCGTCCGCCGCCGCCGCGCCGCAGCGCAGTTCGATGGCGTCCACTCTTAGCTCGACCGGTTCGGCGGCGGTCAGGTCGATTTCCAGTTCCGCCTGCGGAACCGAAAGTCTCCCCGCCTGCAGAAACGCCGCCATGCCCGGGCGGACGCCCGTTTGGGAAAACGGATGATCCGTCCGCACGGACACGGCATACGGCGTCAGGGCCTTTTCCTGCGCAATCAGCCCGATCAGTCCCGCGCCGCCCAGCTCAAGGTTCACCGCGTGGTCGAACACGGAATGCACCGTGCCCGAATGCGGCTGCTCCAGCGAGAGGGTCAATAGGCGCTTGCAGACGGCTGCTGCGTTCATCGCTGCGTCCCGCGTTACGGCTTTGCGAAAACGAAGCCGTATTCCTCGCAGTCGATGCTTTCCTTATAGAGGATGCGGCGCGTGCGCACGACGCCGACGTTGGCGACGAGCTCCATGCCGCTTTCAATGCCTTCGTCAAAGCCGATCTGTCCCGTGGCGCGGACGCCGTTTTCAAACTCGACAACGCCGAAGTTGAGCCAGGGCATCATGTAACCCTCGGGCAGGTTGTACACGCGCGTCCATGTCAGCAGTTTGCATTTGCCGCCGAGCGGAACGGGTTCGAATTCGCGCCCGTCGCAGTCGGGGTTCTGGCACACGACGTAACGGGGATGGTGCAGCTTGCCGCATTTCGTGCATTTGTAGGCGTACATCTGTTCCATATTCATTCCCTCCTTACTTCGTGGTCAGTATCGTCGAAACGACGTTGTTGCCAAACCCGCCGAAGTTGACGGCAAGCCCGGTTTTCGCGCCCTCGACCTGGCGTCCCTCGGCCTCGCCGCGCAGCTGGCGGACAAGCTCGACAATCTGCGACACGCCCGTCGCGCCGAGCGGATGGCCCTTGGCCTTCAGCCCGCCGGAGGTATTGATCGGCATCTTTCCGCCGACCTTCGTCTCGCCGTTTCGCGCGGCAATGTGTCCCTGTCCGCGCGGGAAAAGCCCCGCCTCTTCGCTTTCCTCGATCTCAAGGATCTGGAACGCGTCGTGCAGCTCGGCAACGTCGATGTCCTCCGGCCCCATGCCGGCCATCTTGTATGCCTTTTCGGCGCTGAGTCGGACGGCGAGCAGATCGCTCGGGTTTTCCCTGTTCGCCACAACGTGCGTGTCCGTCGCGGAGGCGATGCCAGCCACGCGCACAAACGGCTTTTTGCCAAAGCCCAGCTCGTCCTGCTTGTCCTTTGCAACGAGCAGCACGGCGGCGGCGCCGTCCGAAACGGGGCACATATCGAACTGCCGCAGCGGATCGGCGACGATGGGGTTCGTCGCGTTGATGTAGGCGGGGTTCGTGATGCGCTCCAGAACGACCGGGCGCTGGATATGCGCAACGGGGTTATGGCAGGCGTTGTCGTGATTTTTGACGGAGACGATGGAGAGATCCTTGCTCTCAACGCCGAAGCGCTGCATGCAAAGGCGCGTGAACATGCCCGCAAATGCAGGCAGCGTCAGGCCGTATTTGTACTCCGCCGTGGGGTGGAGCATCGTCGCGACAAAGTCCGTGCCTTCCCAGCCGGAGACTTCGCGCATCGCCTCGCCGCCGATGACGAGCACGCAGTCGCTCATGCCGGAGGCGATGGCCATTACGCCGAGCTTGACGGCGGACGCGCCGGAGGCCGGGCCGTTTTCAACGGTCTCCGCCATAGCGGGACGAATGTTGAGCGAGTCCACGACCGCGCTGGCCGCACCGCTGACGCGGTTGACCATGCCCGCGCCCATGGAGCCGACGAACACCTGATCGATGACGTTCCTGCGGCCGGTCTTCGCGCCCGCGTCGTCCATTGCAAGAAGCGCCGCCTCGCAGAGCATATCAAGAAACGTTCCGTTCGTCTTTCCAAACTTGGTGTGACCAACGCCAACGATTCCAACCTGTCTCATTTCCAAACTTCCTTTCTTCACAAAACACGGCGTGCGCGCGATTCAGACGCGCCGCACGCCGCAGTACGCGCGTCAGACGCTGATCTTTGCAGGCATATGAACGACTTTGTTCGCCTCGATGACATCTTCAAACGCGGGACGGATTCCAACGTTCTTGTTGGCCTTGTGCTTTTCCCAAAGCGCGCGGGTGAGCACAAACGTCGGCACGCCGCCGAGCTCGTGCGGACACTCCGGACGGGACTCGAGCTCATACTCGATCATCCAGCGCTTAAAGCCGTTCGGGCTCTCGGCAACGATCCAGACCTCGTCCTGATTCATGAAGTCGAAATGATATTCCATCTTGGCGGCGAAAAGCTGCGCGCCGACACGCGCGCCGCGCTTGAGCGTCATGGTGTGGTAGCTCATGCCGATCTTTTCGTTGACCATGCGGCCGTTGACAATGCCGGCGATCTCGCCGTCCACCGCGCCGATGAGAAGGTATTCATCCTGAACGCGATAGCGCAGCATGCCGAGCAGTTCCGCGACGATACGCGCGGACACGATATCGTAGAAGTCTTTCTGGTGGTCGAGCAGCACTTTGATGCCGTCCAGAACCATTTCGGTCTCTTCGCGCGTCGCGGTGCGAACGAGCATGTCTTCGCCGGTGGTCAGCGGGATCACCTTCGGTTCGTAGGGCTTGAGTCCGATCGTCGGCGGACGGAGCTTGGCTTCCATTTCATCAACGAGAATATCATACTTACCCATGTGTTTTTTTGCCTCCTTGTATTGTTGCATGTTTTGATTTGTGAAAGATTTACCTCTGATTTACAAAATCATTGTAGCGTCATTATGAAGCCTTGTCCAGTATTTCTTGCAAAAATTTATTTTTTAATTCTCGCGCGCCGCGCCGGAAAAACTGCGCGGCAAAATTTACGTCTCTGGAATCGATTTTACGAATTTTTATATATTTTTTATTGAATTTGGCGCGTTTTCGCCGCTCGTTTCCGCGCATTTTCGCCTGCAAAGGATTTGCGCCCGGCGAGAATCCCTTGCGGATATTTCCATTGTTTTTGATTTTTTATCAACATAATGTTGATTATTATTGCAGGATTAATTATATTTTATTTCATTTTGTAGCTTTTTTAGAATTATTTCTTATAGAAAATTGCATTTTGTTCTTTTGGGCAGTATATTGCTCGGAATTATTTTTTATGAAAAATTGTGTTTCCCTCTTTCCGGTAGTATACTATTTAGAAATAATGGGGTAGGATTTGATTTTTTATCGGATTCGCCGGTTTCAGCCGGATCAAACGGCTGATCCCTCCCGTGTTTGATCGGCAGGACACCCTGAGCTCGCCATGCGGGCCATCGAAAATAAGAGAGGATTTCAGTACATGGAAACCAAGATTCGCCGGATCGGCATTCTCACAAGCGGCGGCGACGCTCCGGGCATGAACGCCGCCATTCGCGCCGCAGTGCGCACCTGTGTGCTGCACAACGTCATCCCCGTCGGCATCCATCGCGGATACAACGGCCTGATTCATTCGGACGTGGTCGAGCTCGACGCGCGCGCCGTCAACGGCATCACCTCGCGCGGCGGCACGATTCTCTACACCGCGCGCAGCGAGGAGTTCCGCACGGAAGAGGGCGTCAAGCGCGCGGCCGCCAACTGCAAATACCTCGGCATCGACGGCATCATCGCCATCGGCGGCGACGGAACGTTCCGCGGCGCGCGGGATCTCTCCGCCTATGGCATCAACACCGTCGGCATCCCGGGCACGATCGACAACGACATCGCATGCTCGCATTATTCCATCGGCTTCGACACCGCCGCAAACACCGCCATCGACGCCATCGACAAGCTCTCTGACACCATGCAGTCCCATCAGCGCACGAGCGTTGTGGAGATCATGGGCCGAAACGCGGGGCACCTTGCCGTCTATGTCGGCATCTCCGTCGGCGCGACGGCGATCATCCTGCCGGAGCGTCCCTTCGATTTTGAAAAGGACGTCGTGGAGCACATCCGCGAAGGCCAGTACCGCGGCAAGCATCATCACTTGATCATCGTTGCCGAGGGCACGGGCAGCACGAACGAAATCGCGCAGCGCTGCCGCGACGAGCTCGGCCTGGATACCCGCGTCACGATCATCGGCCATGTGCAGCGCGGCGGCAGCCCGTCCGCGCGCGACCGCGTGATGGCGACGCGCATGGGGCACCGCGCCGTAGAGGAGATCCTCGCGGGCAATTCAAACCTCATCGTTTGCTACCGCAACAGCCAGATTACGACCATGCCCATCGAAGAGGCGCTGACCATGACCAAGGACCTCGACGAGTATATGTATCGCGTGGCGCAGGAAATCACCATCTGACACAAGCGCAGTTCAACGCCCGGATGCATTAAGTCCGGGCGTTGTTTTTGCCGATCCGCAGAAAAGAGGAATACGTTCTATGTTTTTCGACACCTATGGCGAGGCGGGAAAGCCCGTGCTGGTGCTGCTGCACGGCGCGGCCGCGCTGGATACCTTTTCGCATCAATACGAAGCGCTTTCGCGCTGGTTTACCGTGCTTGTTCCGCATCTGCCCGGCGCGGGAGAGGCCGCCGCGGAGCCGTACGATCCGCAGACAACGGCAGATGCGCTGGCGGACTGGATCGCCGGTCTTGGCGCGGGCAAGGTGCTGCTGATGGGGCATTCCGTCGGCGCGGAGCTGGCCGTGAAGCTCGTTTCGGAGCATCCGTCGCTGTTTTCCCGCGCGGTATTCCTCAGCCCATGGCTCAAGTCCACCTCGGCAAGCGCGCGCGGCTACGCCGCGATCGCGCGCATGTCCTACGGCGCGATCAAAAGCGCCTCGCTGCTTCGCATGCAGGCGGGCTATTGGGGCTTCACGCCGGAGCAGACGGAGCGGCTCGTCGCCTACAGCCCGCGCATTTCGAAGGAGACCTACGTCGCCTTCTTTGAAAAACGCATCCTGCTGGACGACCTCGCGGGTTACTCCTCCGTATCCATTCCCATGCTCGCCATGTGCGCGCGCGGGGAGACGAAAGAGACAAAAGCCTCCGTCCGCGCGCTGGGCGAACAAAACACAAACTGCCTCACGGTGATATTCCCGCAAGGCAGTCATGATTTCGTGCTGCGCAACTACAAGCTGCTCAATCCGATGCTGCTGGATTTTCTGACGGCGCGATAACCGCCGCGCCCGGCCAAACGAGGATCAGCGCAAACGGAATCACGTTGTGCGTGCCAAGAAAGCCGCGCATGGTGTCGAAGTGGTCTTCCTTGCCCCCGATTCCGTTGAGAAAGCGGAAGCGCGCCTCCCCGTCCGCCGCGGGTGCAATCGATTCGGCCGCGTAAAACGTGACAAAATGAAAGCCGTCCTTGTGGCAATACCAGATGATCCCCGCGCTTGTCCCCCCGGGCAGGCGCGCTGTTTTATTCCAGCGAAGCTTCAGCGGCATGGAGAAGCCATACTTTTTAAGCCGCCGCTTCAGGCGGAAGAGGTCGGTTCCCAGCAGGCCGCGAAAGACGGAAAAGCGGATCAACTCGTCCGCAAGCGCCTGTTCGCGCACATCCTGTCCGAACCGCTTCAAAAAGTTATACGCCGCAATCCAGCCGCAGCCGTTGATGTCGCTCGTAAACACGCCGTATCGGACGCTTTTGAGCCGCGCCTGATCGACGATATAGCCATCCTTGGCATACGGCGTTCTCAGTTTTTCATCCATTGCATCCCACCGCCTTTTCACGCACCGCGAGGTATCTTTCGCGATATGAAATCAGTCTATCACTCGCGCCGCTCCTGCGTCGGTGACATTTGTTCCCCCGCTTCGCCCCCGTCTTCCTCCGCGTCTTCCTTCGCGTCTTCTTCCGGATCTTCTTCCGGATCTTCTTCCGCGACAATCTCAATCATCGGTTCGCGCCGCTTCGGCTGCCGGGCGAGGATGCGCACTGCCGCCGGGCGCTCGACGCAGTAGGTGGCAAAGATTGCCACAGCGAAGGTTGCCAGCAGGATCAGCGCCGTATACGTCCACTGCCAGCGGGTGTCCCCCGTCATATTCGGCGGCTTCTCTCCCGTCCAATAGGGGATTTTCCATTCCTTGAGCCGCACGGCGATCCACTGGTGCCAGATATACACATTATAGGAAATAACCGAAAGAAAGCGCATGACTGCGTTGGAAAACAGCCATCGCACGCCGGAGAACGTCAGCGCGGCGGAGACGGTAATCAGCGCGAACACCAGCGAAAGGCGAAAGCGATTCTGCGCCTGCCAGATCTGCGCGGGACTCGCGCCCGCCGCGTTTTTCATCATGGAGAGCAGCATCATAAATCCCGCGATCACGCCGACGAGCGACAGCAGCGAAAGCTGCCCGTCGCGCCGGACATGCCGCGAGAGCAGCACAAACAGATACGCAACCCCCATGCCGTTGGCAAACACGCCGAAAAACGCGGGCAGTTGGTTTACCGTCAGGCGGATGGTGTCTTCGTTTTGCAGCGCGAATCCCCGAAGGTAAAGCAGCGACACGCCGAGCATGCCGAGGTATATCCACGCGGGCTTTTTGACAAACGCGCGCGCAAGGAACGGAAAAAACAGGTAGAACTGCATCTCGACCGCCGCCGTCCAGAGCACGCCGTTGATCTTCGAACCGATCAGCACATTCGGAAAAAACGTCTGCGTAAACGTCAGCGTCGACACCGCGTCCTTCAGCCCGGCTCCGACGGAAGCATACGCGCCGGACGGAATCGTCACGGCAAAGAGAATGACCAGCACACTCAGATAATAGCTCGGTACGATGCGCGCGATCCGCTTTTTGAAAAAAAGGCGCGTGTCCGGCAGCGGCAAATTGTCCAGCGCGGCGCGCGCATACGGCAGGAAGAGGCAGAACGCGGACAGAAACAGCAGCCAGTCCACGAAGAGAAACCCCGTGCGCGGCAAAAAGTCCAGATTCAGCGTGCTCGGCAGACCGAGTTTTGTTAGAAACGGCAGGTTGATATACGGCATGATCCAGTTTTGCTGCCAGAAATGAAACCAAAGCACGCCGAATACCGCCAGCGCACGCACACCGTCGAGCACGTCGATGTACTTCGTATCGATCTCTTTGTTGCCCAAGGCGGGCTTTTTTGCCGTGTCGGTCGCGTGTTTCATGGCGATAGTGTACCATAAAACATTCTTCGTAAAAAGACGGGAGCCGAATTCATTCGTGCGTCTTTCATCGAACGCACCGGTGTATTATAGCCGAATTCTTGCTCGTGTTATTCATCGGACGCACCTGTGTATGATATGTATTATAGTCGAATTCATTCGTGCGTCTTTCATCGAACGCACCGGTGTATTATATGTATTATAGTCGAATTCATTCGTGCGTCTTTCATCGGACGCACCTGTGTATTATAATAGTAAAAACGCGCTTCCCGGCGGTGCAAAACCGCATCGGACGCGCCGATACAGGAGGTTTTTTCCATGAGCGTTTCCGTTTCCGAATTCGGGCGTCTGCCTTCCGGCGAGACGGTGCTTCGTTATACCATCACCAACGCGTCCGGCGCGAGCGCGAGCCTGCTCAACTACGGCGCAACCTGGCAGTCCATGTTCGTGCCAAACCGCAAAGGCGAGCCGACGGACGTTGTGCTTGGTTACAGCACGATCGAAGGCTACCTCAACAACGTCATGTACCTCGGCGCTACAATCGGCCGCGTGGCAAACCGCATCAAGGACGCGCGCTTTACGCTTGGCGGCACGGAGTACAAGCTCGCCGCAAACAACGGCGCCGCCTGCCTGCACGGCGGAACCATCGGCTTCGACAAGAAAATCTGGCAAGCCGAGACCGACGGCGACAGCGTCCTGTTTTCCCTGACGAGCCCGGACGGGGACGAAGGCTTCCCCGGCGAGCTGTCGGTCGTCGTCATCTACTCGCTCGGCGAAGACAACGACCTCTCCATCCGGTATCTGATCAACACTGATCAGGACACGATTCAAAACATGACCAACCACTCGTATTTTAACCTTGCCGGGCAGCACAGCACCGTTTTGGAGCAGACGCTGCAAATCGACGCGGACAGGTTCACGCGCATCGACGAAGCCGTCGTTCCGACCGGCGAAATCGTCCCCGTGCGCGGCACGCCGCTCGATTTTACCAAAGCTAAGCCGATCGGCAGGGATATCGGCGCGAAGGTCGAGCACATCGACACCGCGGGCGGATTTGACCACAACTTTGTGCTCAACCACCCCAAAGGCGGCGTGGAGCGCATCGCAACCGCGGTCGACCCCGTCGGCGGCATCGCGATGGACGTGTACACCGATCAGCCGGGCGTGCAGCTCTTTACCCCGACGGACTTTTCCGATATGACCGGCAAGGACGGCAAAACATACGGCGTACGCCCCGCGTTCTGCCTTGAAACGCAGCACTTTGCGGATGCGATGAACAATCCGCAGTTTCCGAGCATCGTGCTCCGCGCGGGCGAGGTGTTCTCCTCCGAAACGGTGTATGCGTTCCGGGTTGAGAAATAATCAGCGCATCAAAAAATCCGCCCCATGGCGGATTTTTTTGTCAGTTCGATTTAACATCAGTCGTTCTATTCAAGCAAGTCGCTGTGCGTTCCGGTTCTGGTGAGCGTCAGCGTCAGTATGTCCTGCTCCACCTGATAAATCAGCAGCCAATCGGGCTGGATGTGGCATTCCCGAAATCCGGCGTAACTGCCGGTCAGCGCATGATCCCGGTTTTTCACCGGAAGCGGCTGCTCCGCACACAGCAATCGAATCGTTTCTTCGAGCAGGTTGATTTTATAACCGCGTTTTACAATCGCTTTATAATCCTTTTTGAATTGTGCCGTATAGCGCGGTTTAAGCACTTAAATCCTCCAGCAGCGAATCGACGTCGTCATACGTCTTGCTCAAATTTCTGTGATTGCTCACGTCGTCCATCGCCGCAAGCGTTTCGGCGTTGAACGCGTCCAACCGCAGATCGAACGGAATCCCGCCGTAGCGAACGGACGAACGGAGAAACACCGTCAGCGCGGTCGAAAGGTTCATTCCAAGCTCGGAATAAATCGCCTCCGCTTTCTGCTTCAGTTCGGGATCGACCCGAACGTTTATGGTCGCCGAATTGGCCATAATGATCACCTCATTTCACATGAATTGTAATACAATGTATGTGTATTTGCAAGATTTGTACGTTGAATTTCATACGTTGTCATTACATTTTCACAACTTGTTCCTAAAAAAATCCGCCTCGTAGCGGATTTTTTTGTACCGGACAGTTTGTTTAAACAATTTGAAATAATAAATCTTTATCGGATCCGTCTCGGGAACGTTCATCCCGTTGAAATTGTTTTTCTAAACAATTTGAAATAAATAAAACTTCAAGTAATCCGTCTCGGGCACATTCATCAGCGTCGGATGATCCGGCGCCTGACGGCGCGCCTCGATGAGCTTGAGCGAAACGCCCGCGTCCCGCGAGGCGGAGAGCAGCATCTTTTCAAACAGCTCGCTCGGCATGAAGTGCGAGCAGGAGCACGTCGCCAGATATCCCCCCCGCGGCAGCAGCTTCATGGCGTTGTAGTTGATCGCCTTATAGCCCCGCTCCGCTCCGGCGATCGTCTTCCGGCTCTTCGTGAACGCCGGCGGGTCGAGGATGATCATGTCGTAGTCCGTGTGCTCCGCGATGAGCTGCGGCAGCAGGTCGAACACGTCCGCGCAGACGAAGTCCATCCGTTCGCTCAGGCCGTTTTTCTCCGCGTTGGCGCGCGCGAGATCCACCGCCGCCTGGGACACGTCCACGGCGGTCACGTGCGCCGCGCCCGCCTTTGCCGCATTGAGCGCAAACGAGCCGGTGTGCGTAAAGCAGTCCAGCACACGCTTGCCTCGCGCGATCTTCGCCGCCGCAAGCCGGTTGTATTTCTGGTCGAGGAAAAAGCCCGTCTTCTGGCCGTTTTCCACATCCACGTCGTACAGAATGCCGTTTTCCGAAATCTCGATCAGCGGGCTTGGCGGCTCCGGCAGAAATTCCGCAACAAACCAGCCCTTCTCCAGCGGCAGTCCCTCCAGTTCACGAATGGACGCCTCGTTGCGCTCGAATACGCCGCGCACCTCGATGCCGTCGTCCTTGAGCAGCTTCACCAGCAGCCGGTAGAGCATGCTCTTGATGCGCTCGATGCCGACGGAGAGCACCTGGCTCACCAGCACGTCGTGATAGCAGTCGATCGTCAGCCCCGGCAGCCCGTCCGCCTCGCCGAATATCATGCGACAGCAGCCGTAGTCCTCCCCCATGACGGTCTTGCGATAGTCCAGCGCGTAGCGAAGCCGCCGCGAAAAGAACGCCTCGTCGAATTTTTCGTTTGCGTTGCCGGAAAGCAGGCGCAGGCGGATTTTGCTGTGCTTGCTCAAAAACCCCGTGCCAAGATACGAGCCTTTTTCGGAAAACGCGTCCACGAGCGCGCCGTTTTCCACCGCGTCCGTGTCGCCGCGCACCTCCGTGTCGTAGACCCATGGATGCCCCGCCTTAACGGAGCCCTCGGCCCGCTTTGATATGACGACGCGCTCAAACGCGCGCTCCTGTTTCATCCGTTTTTTCTCCGTTTCGCCCGCCGCAAGGCCGTTTTTTGCCCGCGTGCGGAAAAGTCCGGCATCATGGTAACACGGCGGCCGTCGTTTGTCAAAAGCCGCGCCGTTTCCGCTCCCGTCCGAAAATCCGGCGTAATTCGCCGCAAGCAGCGGCCATATGCAAAGATCACCGGAATTTTACATTTTTATATGGATTTTATCGCGTTCTTTTTTATTTTTGCGCTTTCCCTATCGGTTTTTTCGTTCTATAATAGTACCGAACTCAACGAAAGGAGTGTGATTGGACGGTGGATACCGTTCCCGAACGAAGTACAAACAATCAGACAATCGAAGCGCGCGTTCGGGAAGCTTCGCTTTCCTGCCGCGCGCGGTAAAGCGAAAGGAGTAACACTGCCATGAAGAAGATCTTCAAGACCTTCGAGGCGGAGATGCGCCAGATTACGGAGCCCGAAAAGGACTGCTGGGTCTCGCTCGTCAAACCGACGGAAAAGGAGCTTTCCGAGATTGCGGAGCTGTACGCAATCGAACCGGACGACCTTCGGGCCGCGCTGGACGAAGAGGAGCGCTCCCGTATCGAACTGGAGGACAACTACACACTCATCCTCGTGGACATTCCCGCCGTGGAAAAAAACAACGGCAAGGACATCTACACCACCGAGCCGCTCGGCATCATCCTCGCGCGGGACGCGATCATCACCGTCTGCCTCGAGGAAACGCCCGTGCTCTACGCGCTCAAACAGAAGCACGCCAACGATTTAAGGACGCACATGCGCACGCGCTTCGTGCTGCAGATTCTGTATCGCAACGCGTCTTTGTACCTGCAGTATCTGCGCGTGATCAACAAGCTCAGCGACAAGATCGAGCAGAAGCTGCACGGTTCCACGGAAAACCGCGAGCTCATCGAGCTGCTCGAGCTGGAAAAGAGCCTCGTATACTTCACCACCTCGCTGCGATCCAACGAGGTCGTGCTCGAAAAGCTCCTCAAGAGCGAGCGCATCAAGAAGTATCCCGAGGACGAGGATCTGCTCGAGGACGTCATCGTCGAAAACCGGCAGGCAATCGAGATGGCGAATATCTACAGCGGCATCCTCAGCGGCATGATGGACGCGTTTGCCTCCGTCATCTCCAACAACCTCAACATCGTTATGAAATTCCTCGCCGTCATGACCATCGTGCTCTCGGTTCCGGCGATCATCTTCGCGGCCTACGGCATGAATGTCAACTCCAGCGGCATGCCGCTGGCCGGCAGCCCGTTTGGGTTTCTTGCCATCGTGCTCGTCTCCCTCGGCGTGTCGGTCGGCGTCGCGGTCTATCTGGCGAAGAAAAAGATGTTCTGACCGCCGCCGGATCAACGGTTTTTGCTTCAAATAAAAAGCCCTCGGGGCTTTTTTTTGCTCCTTGGGCTGTTCTTTCGGTTTTTGACTGCACGCGCGGCTTAGTAGACCGTCACGCGGTTTCTGCCTTCGTCCTTGCTCCTATAGAGCGCACGGTCCGCGCGCCGGATGATCTCCTCTGCGGCATCGCCGCGGGACACCATTGTCGCGCCGATCGATATCGTAACGCCGATCTCACTGTTTGCGTGCTTCAGGCTGGAGCGCTCCACCAGCATGCGCACCTTCTCCGCGATCGTCCGCAGCTCCAGATGCGTCACACCGCGCAGAATCGCGACGAACTCCTCCCCGCCCCAGCGGCCGATCAGGTCGTTCCGGCGCATCGCCTCCTGAAACGTTTGGGCGATCATCCTAAGCACGGCATCCCCAACGTCGTGTCCGTAGTCGTCGTTAACGTTCTTGAAGAGATCCAAATCCATCATCATCACCCCGAACGGAATGCCGAGCAACTGGAAATCGCGGATCTGATTGCCTAAAAACGTATCGATATAGCGGCGGTTCGGCAGCTGCGTGAGTTGGTCGAACAGCGCCAGCTGTTCAAGTTCCCGCAGGCTCAATCCGCTGGTAATATTGATGTCCGTGCCGGAAAACACCTCGGACGCGCCGACGATCTCACCGTTTACAACCAACGGACGGATTTTAATATCGACCCGGACGCGGTGCCCGTCCTTGTGCTGCAAATACACCCATGCTTTCCGCGTTTCTCCGTCTTGCAGCGTTTCATGCAGGGGGCAACCGCCCAGACAAAGCTGTTTTCCCACCCCGTCAACATGATTTAACAGGTTGTCCTGACAGCGTTTCCCGACGATCTCCTCACTGGAAAATCCCGTAATCCGTTCCGCGCCATGATTCCAGAATGTGATTTCTCTGTTTTTGTCGACAAAATAAACGCCTTCGCTCAAATCGTTTAACAACGTTTCGCAGCAGCTGAGATCGTGATCCATGAATTCCCCGTTCATTCAAGCAACATATTTCGCCATGTTTGTTGTCTTTTATTATAGCATACCCATGCCGGATCGCCAGAAGGAATATACCCTGTATCCACGGACGTGTCAATCCGGAATTTGCCGTTGATTTCGGCGGATTCGTCAAAAAGACCCGCCGGATCATCCGGTGGGTCTTTTATGCATCGTCCAAACGCAGTCTCTTTTACAGCGTTCGGCGCTTATGCCGCAGGGGAGTTATTCGCCGCTTGTCGTCGGGGCCAGGTCCGTTGTCGGCGACGACGATGGTGATGTCGACGGCGATGTCGACGGCGACGGCGACGGTGTCACCACCACCAGCGGCGTCGGGGTCGGCGTCGGCGTCGGTACCAACGTCGGCGTCGGCGTTACGGAAGCGACGGTGACGAATTTTGCAAAGACATAGCCGGTCTTGCCCGTCGAATTGACGGTCAGCTGATACCAGTCTCCGCTTTTGGCCAGCACCGTGACCGCCGTGCCAAGGGTCAGCAGCCCCATGCTGGTATAGCTTGTTGAAGGTCCGGTACGGAAGTTGACGCCGCTTGCGTTGAGTTTGCCGGGCAGACTCCCGAGGGGAGCCGGTGTGGGCGTTGGTGTGACGCTGCCGTTCGGCACGGTCACATACGCCGCGTAGACATACCCGCGCGCACCGGTGGCATCCACGGTGATCTTATACCAGTTGCCGCTTGTGCTAAGTATGGTCACGGCCGTGTTCTTTTGAAACGTGCCCTGTTTGGTGTAGCTTGTCGAAGGGCCCGTGCGGAAGTTTACGCCGCTGGCGTTGATCGTTCCCTTGGTTCCGCTCGAACTATCCGACGTCGGCGTCGGTGTCGGCGTGACCGTCGAAGAGGATGTAATCTTGACATAGGCGCCGTAGACATATCCCGTCTTGTTCGTCGCGTGCACCGTCACCTTATACCAGCTGCCGTTTTTCTCCAGTATCGTGAGTGCGTCGAGTTTTTGCAGTTTATCGAGGATGCTGTATCCCGTGCTCGGGCCGGAGCGGAAGTTGACGTTATCCGCCGTAATTTCGCCTGTTCCGGAGACCACGCTGCTCGTGCCGTCCACCTTGGAAACAATCGTCACATACAGCGGAGAGATATACCCCTCCTTGCCCGTCGTATGAACCTTCACTTTATACCAGCCGGTCGTCGCGTCCGCGGAATACACGGTCAGCCCGACGTTTTTGTTGAGCACCGCCAGACTGGTGCTTTTGCTCGTTGCGCTCTCGCGCAGATTAACCCTGCCGGATGTGGAGCCAAGCGCGTAGGCGGACAGGCTCGACGCGCTGATGTTGATGTATTTTCCGCTCACGTAACCGGTTTTACCACTCGAAGGCACGTCGACGCGCAGCCAGGTTCCGCTGACTTCGTAAACATTCACAACCGTGTTTTGCGACAGGGTTGCAACAATTGAATAGCCCGTGCCCGCGCCCTTGCGCAGATTGAGCTTTGTCGTATTTACATAGCCCGCCGCAATCGCGCTTTCGGCATATGCCGTTCTTTCGGGCGTTGCCGCCGCGACGAGCGCCAGGCAGCTCAGCGCCGCGAGCAATCGAATGATCATGCGTTTCAATTTCATGGGATGCCCCCCTTATGGATCGTTCCGTGTTTAGTGTACTAGTATTATTAATACACTTGCATCATACGCCCGCACGATCCCCCTGTCAATGTGCGGGAGGACGGATTCACAAAGGAGTCACATTGACAGGCTGCGTTATTCGACGTGATTCTTCCCCTTTTCTACGCCGTGTCGTATTTTTCTGTTTACACATCGTAATTGTCGCAGTATACTCATTGTATTATTTCTATATAGATTTGCATCTTTATCATCAGATATGCCGAGGTGATTGCTTTGACCCTGACCGAAAAACTGGATCTGCTGCTCGACGAGCGCGCGCTGAATAAATCCCAGCTTTCCGCGCAGTCCGGCGTGCCGTATACGACCATCGTCAGCCTGTATGAAAAGGGCGCGGATAACGCCAAGCGCAGCACGCTGCTCGCGCTCGCCCGGTTTTTCAACGTGTCGCTGGACTATCTTGCGGACGACAGCGTATACGAACGCGGCAAGCGCATCTACGCCTCTGCGGGGCATTTCGATTTGAACAAGCTCACCCCCGAAGGGCAGGAGCGATATGAGGAATATATCGAATTTCTGGCGGATAAGTTTTCCAAATAGACGGATCGTCCCGATATCGGGCGCGCGGGGAGGGCGCGGCAAGAATGGATAAGATAGAAGAACTCACAACGGAAGCCAACGAACGCGGAATCGACGTGCACGAGCGCGAGATCCCCGTTCCCGGCATGTCCGCAGCCTATATCAAAACCGAGACCGGCGAGCACATCGTCATCCGGCAGGACGGCACGCAGGCCGAGCGCGCCTGCTGGCTGGCGGAGGAGCTCGGCCATCACTACACCGGCTCCGACCGGCGGCTGCACTACAACGCCGTGGACGACTGGCGCGCCGAGGCAAAGGCGCGCAAGTGGGCGCACGACCGCCTGCTCTCGCCGGACGCAATCCGCACCGCCGCGCGCAACACGGACGACATCTACGAAATCGCGTTTACGCTCAACGTCAGCGTTGAATTTTTGCGCGAATCCATCGACTGGTATATGGCGCGCGGGCTGTGGACGCCCGAATCGCCGCCGGAGGAAGCCGGGCCGGATAAACCGGACGAAGCCGGATGATTTCGTCTGTTTTTTCGAGGCCGTTCATCCGTAAGTCTATTTGTAAATCAATCCGGCATACGATATACTAACTGGTAAAGTCAAAGCAGAAGAAACTTCGAGGTCAACCAATGAAAACGATTCGCGTGCTCGCCCGGTATCTTTTTGTATTGCTGACGCTTCTCTTCGCCGCGTCAATTCTCCTGTTTGCCGCGGGACTTCTGCCGCAGAACCGCATCGAGGCGAATCTGGTCGATTCCCTGTATCAAATTGAAGAGGAAGGCCGGTATCCGCATATTCTGGATGAAAACAGCTGGTCCCATATGATAGATATGTATTCAGAGTCCTACATCCTGAATCTAAGCTACTATATGGATACCGCGCAGAGTCCTTCCTCCATCTTCTCCAATCCTAACCGGGAAAATGCAACGGGCACGGCGTTCAGCGAAATTGTCGTGCAACATCTGGGTTCGGACGCAAGTTACGAGCGGTATTGGGCCGGATTTCGCACGACCGGCCGCCTGCTGCTGACATTTTTTACATATCCCGAGATTCGGCGCATCGTCTCCGTCGGGTTTCTGATGCTGGCCGGCGCAACGGGTCTCTATCTGTTTTCGCGCACGAAAAGCGCCGCCGCGGGGCTTTCGTTTTTGCTCATGCTCGGGCTTTTAAATCCTTCCGTCGTTTCATCGACGCTTCAATTTTCCTGCTGTTTTTTCATCGCCATGATCGGCACACTTTTGCTGCCCCGGCAGGAGCGGCGTTTTCTCACCTATCCGATGTATTTCTTCATTCTGGGGGCGCTCACACAGTATTTCGATTTTTACACCACGCCCATATTGACATACGGCATTCCGATGCTGGCGCTGCTTTTTATCCTGCAGCGTGAAAACAACGGGCTTACAGGCAAGAACTTATTCCGCCTTTCCGGCGTTTGCTTCGGCAGCTGGCTTTCGGCCTATATCCTCATGTGGATTGGAAAGCTGTCGCTTACGACGCTCTTCACCGGCTTCAACGCGTTCGGAGACGGGTTTGGCTCCGCAGTGAACCGCCTGTTTTACAGCACGGGGGACGTCGACGCGCCGCTGCCGTACAGGATGGTGCTTGCAATCTGGCGCTCGTTCATGCGCGTGTTTGACAAGCCGATTTTTCTCGCGCTCGCCTTGTTGGCTCTGGCCGCCGTTTGGCTGTTTCTTTTCCTGCGCCGGAAAAAGACCGTTGCCGATCTGCTCTCCTCGAGCGTTTATCTGTTTATCGCAGCCATTCCGCTCGTCTGGTTTATCGCCGTTTCAGGGCCCTCGCTGCGGCATTCGTGGTTCCAATATCGCGGGATAGGCGTTTTTCTGTTCGGCATACTGTTGTTTGTGATCCAATCGACCCAAAAGCAGCAGGCAGCGGCAGCCCAAACTCCCGTAACGGCACCACCGCAGCTCGCAAAAGATCAGCCCTTGTCATGACGCAGTAACCGTATCCGGCGCTTTTGTCAGGCCCGGTTTATTCCGTATAAATTCTCTTTCCAGGAGCTTTCGTCCATGAGGCGTATTTTTACCGCGGCCCTTGCAGTCGTGCTCGCTGCCATATTGTTTGGCGGCTGCAGCGCCGCGCCGCGCCCGCAGCAATCGGCGCACGAGCCGAATCATGCGGCAAGGCTGCCCGCCGGAACGCCAACGCGCCCGGATTCACCGCCGCCGCATCCCGAAACGCCCGTCCCGGCACCCCCGCCAACGCCCGTTCCGCGCGTGGACGCGCCCTGGTACGATGCGCGCAACGATACGCTCCATACCCTGCTCAAGCAGGACGGCGCATATGCGGACGATGCGGCCATCGACGCTGCGGTCAATCGCATGTACATCGACCCGGACAAACCCATGGTTGCCCTAACGTTTGACGACGGACCCATCCCCGGCGTAACGGATCGCATTCTGGACATTCTGGAGCAATACAATGTGCGGGCGACGTTCTTCGTCTGCGGTTGGCGTTTTCGGGACAACGAAGACACCCGGGCGATTGTGCGCCGGGCCGTTGCGCTTGGCTGTGAAATCGGCAATCATACCTGGGGGCACGATGATCTGCTGAAGCTGCACAACATTGTGGAAAAGCGCCGCACGGTTGTAGACACAAACAAAATCGTATTTGACGCGACCGGTTTTGTGATGCGTTCTTTCCGACCGCCGGGCGGGCATATCGACTGGGACATCAACCACCTGACGCGCGAAAACGACATGGCTGTCGTCCTCTGGACGCAGAGCGGCAATGTCAACGAGCGGGACCCGCAAATGATTGCGCAGAACGTGCAAAAACAGGCGGTCAACGGCCGGGAACTGCGCGATGGAGACATCATATTGCTGCACGATACGAAACCTTTTATGGTGGATGCGGTGGCGATTATTGTTCCGCAGCTGCTGGACGAAGGCTATCAGCTTGTGACAGTCTGGGAACTGCTCAACTGCTCCGAGTCGGGGTTTGTGCCGGGTGAGACATATCGCGGGCAGGAACTGCATTAATCTTTATATCTCTCACATGCCTCTTTTTTTGTATTTCTATTTCCCATTCGCATGTACCGCTCCGGCGTGGACGTGCTCACCGCACAGCGCTACCTCGGCCACACCGACCCGATCACCACGGTGCGCATCTACACCATCTTGCGGAGGAGACGGAACTCAAGGACGCGGAGAAGGTGAGCCAGGCGCTTAATAGCAACTAATCATTTAAACTCTTCAATCTTCCAGATTTCTTTTGCTAAATGTATGAGCATTGATTGTCTCTCATCGATTGCCGCTGCACTCCAATCATCAAAAGAGGTCAGCATTTGATTAACTCGATTGATTGACGTGTTGTTCCCTACCACCGTTAGTTCCGCAATCGAACTCGTGAGATAGTATTTGCTCTTTTTATAATCTTCACATTTCTTGCTGAAATAACCATTGCTCGCAACGATATTGATTGGCTTTTCAAGCAGAGTAAGATTGCCCAGTTTAGTTTTGTAGGCATCATAATCTGCATCCGGATTGCATCTGCTAAAATATTCACGCAATTCAGCACTAGGAGTATCTGGAAGAATATGCTCTATCTCCAATTTCGTATATTCGCTCAACGCACCAAAGGTCTTTACTCCTCTATACGCCATATCAACATACTGTGTCAGTTTCGCCAGCAAGTAACGGGTGCGATAACGCTGCATTGAATTAAGCGAATATCTCTTCAAGTAATCCGATAGTTCAGCTTCTTTCGATAGCATATTTCTGGTGAACTTCTCAAATAAAAACCGATTATAATCATCGATCTGTTTTGCTTTATCCGTTTCTTTGCCTATCAGTCGCAGTTCTTCCGCCCATAACGAGAAGCTTCGTTCAAGGTCTTTCGTTGGAGTCTTTGTAAATATATAGTAAAACAGAAAGCTTTCTAGCTGGGCCACGAAGTGATCAAATAGGTCTTTCGGAAAATTGCTGGCAGCAAGCAGCAGAATATAATGCAGACTAAATGCCCCGCCACATAGCTCTTTTAAGGTGATCATCTGCAAATTGTATTGACCATCGTTGCCTCGCCCCGATGAATAAGCAATAAAACGATCAACGTTGTTGATAACTTGCTGGACAAAATTAAACGGATTACTTTGATAATCGCATAACTCAGCATTTTTCTTGTTCGTGAACCAGTCATATATCTCATCTTCGCGAACAATATAATCGTTCCGATTATTTTCGATACGGTAATTCGCCATCAGATAGTATCTTAAGAAGCGCAGAGGTTTCTCGTGATTTCTCTCCAGCGGTTCCGTAATCTTCTTCCACTTGTCTTTTAATTTTGTAAACTCTTCTTTGCTGATCTGAGTAAATAAGAGGTTTTTCAATAGATCCATCGGATTGAGTCCGATCCCACGCTCATTGATTGTCTCAAATATCTTAAGTGCGCTACTCACATCGGTAGAAATCTGAATAAAAACCACATTCCTTGCCAAATATGCCCAGTATTTTTTCAGATTGGCTTTATCCGTGTAATTGTCTTTCAGATATCTATAAACCGCATCATAGGCATTGACGAGATTCTCTAGTGAACCAAAGGAAGGAATGCCGGACGCAAGGATTGCGGCTCTGGTCGAGGCCGGATCGCTGGCTGTAAGAACGAGCTTCGTCATCAACTCGCTGGCGTTTTCATAGCGCGGATCAAGTTTAAGAGCCGTAATCACATCTCCGGTATCACTGGTATAGCTGGCTGAAATCAGTCTATTGATAAGCTCCGCTTGAATTTCGCCAGAAAACAGATGCTTTAACGCGCACAAGATTAGAAAGAAAGTCGTTAACCGCTGCTGTCCGTCGATTACTTCATAGTGTTTCTTATTTTCAGTCGGAGATACGAGAATAGTACCAATAAAGTATTCCTTTGAAGAGCCATTTATATCGTCATTAATATCGTCGAGTAATTGGTTGATTTCTTTATCTGTCCACACATACTCGCGTTGATAATCAGGAACGATATAAAAGCACTCAGTGAATGCGTCCTCAATACTGTACTTGTAGTTCTCAATTTTCGACATACAGCCATAGGCTCCCTTCTGACATGTGATATCAGTATAGCGATTCTTTCAATCATCCGCAATTCATAAAGTCAATATTATTTTGCAAAACATAGATAAAATTCAACGCGAACATTTAGAAAGTTTCCCTAATCCCCCGTCAAAAATCTGGCAAGAAATTGGCAAGAAACATCTTATTTTCCTGCGTTATTGTACGATACCAAAAAACAAAAAAGCCCCGTTTTCGGGCTTTTTCTTGGCTGCGGAACTAGGACTCGAACCTAGACAATACGAGTCAGAGTCGTAGGTGCTACCATTACACAATTCCGCAATATGCAGTTGAATTAGAGTATCCCGAAGTGCCGTTCGTTTTAGTTATAACACCCGCCTCTCGGCAGGTGGGTGCGCCGTGATTGACGCGATCTTCCCATTCGTAACGGGCCTGATCTTGTCTTCCCAACGAACGTTCCCGAAGTCACTCTGTGGGTTTATAATCGAAAACGTAACGCACACCGCAGGATTCTCAATTTTGAAGGTGGTGGGATTAGTTGGGATCGAACCAACGACCTCTACGATGTCAACGTAGCGCTCTGACCAGCTGAGCTATAACCCCTAGTGCAAATATTATTATACACACGGAGGATGAAAAAGCAAGACGTTTTTTCTCATTTGCGCTTGAATTCATCCGATCCGTCTGATGCGCGTCTGACAAAATCATGATCATCCCGCATGGAAAACGGGCGCTTTTAGCGCGGTTTTGCCCGGATTTGCAGGGGTTTTTGAACGAACTTTCCGGGTGCCGCCGCCCGGGTTTTCCGTGTGATATTCCATTGTGCGCATGTCAATTTTGCGTGTAACAGGAAGTTCACTTTCTATCCATTGCTATTCCACAAGCGTGGAGTACATTATCCTCAGAGCAAGGACAAAGACTGACAGACCCCCAATATTACCTCCCATCCCATCCCAATCAAAAGCCCCCGTTTTTATGAACGGGGGTTTTTGATATTCGCCTGATTTGCTTTGGAATGATGATTGGTTTCGGGTGCTTTTCTGTTGGAAAAGCGCGCCGCAGCAGTTGGAAATTTTGATTGATCAAAGTTTCGCCACAGGATGGCGGAGGATGGTCTTGAGCTTCTCCGGCGCGGTGCGCTGCGGGTCGCTTAAGTAGAGTTCGTGATGCCGCCGCTGCCCGAGGTCGACGCGGTATCCGTTTGCCACGGCAAACGCGTCCATCCGCGCCACACTCTCCGGCTCCGCGTCGTACGGGCCGACGTGCAGGCACTGCACGCAGAGCCCCTCCCGATATCGCATCAGCCGTGCGGGCGCGGTGTCGATCTTCTTCTTCCGCCGCACCTCGTCGCAGGCCCAGGCAAACGCCGCCTCGTCCACAAACACCGGCTGGCGGATCATGCTTGTCCACTCGAATCCCGCTTTGTCGGCGTAGTCGACGCCGGTTCTGCCGCCGGACATCTGCCAGAATCCTTCCAGCGGCGGCACACGGTAGGCAAAGAACCCCGGCAGCGGATGTTTTCCTCTGTCGCTCATCTTGACGGTATAGCTCAGCGCGTAAAGCAGCCGCACCGCGGCCATATATGCCCCGTCCGTCTCGTTGGGATCGCCCGCGCCGTCCACGGCGAAAAACGTCATCTCCGGCACGTCGATGATCACGGGCGTCGGCTTTGGCTGATAGAGTTCCCTTTGCTTCAGGATAAAATCAAACGGCTGTTCCATCTTGTTTCAGCTCCTTTGGGTGTTCCGTATCGTTCATCTCTCTTATCGCTGATAAAATCAAACGGCTGTTCTATCTTGTTTCAACTCCTTTGGGTATTCCGTATCGTTCATCTTTACTATTAGCATACAAAACAAAACCTGACAGAAAGCCGTCAGGTTTGATGCGCGTTTGATTTTTTTAAAATCGCGGATCGGGCAGATAGTGCTCGAAGATGATCGCGTCGTTGTGCCGCGTCAGCCGGGCATGGTCGTCCGTCGGGCGCGCCGTCCACGCGACGCGCATGGCGCCCAGCGCCTCGCACACGCGCGCGGAGAGGCACTTCGGCCCGATGTGATAGGCGATGAACTGCGGATGCACGAGGATGTTGGTCAGGAGCCTGCTCATCATGACCGCCTGATACCACGGCACATATTTTCCGGAATACCGCGCTGCCTCGGAGAGCTGGCCGCGCAGAATCTGCGGCGCGTTTTGATAAAACCAGCGCACAAGCAGCGGATGAAAGCTCTCGACGCAATAATCGCCCGCGTAGCCTTTGAGCAGCGCCAGCGTCTTTTCGCAGAGCGTCCTCCAATCCCCGCCGCTCTTGAGCTCCACGATCGCGGGGATCTTTCCGTCCAGCACCGCCAGCACGTCCGTAAAGAGCGGGATGCGCTCCTTCGTGCCAAGCAGCGGCATTTGCTTCAGCTCGTCCAGCGTATACGCGTCCACGCGCGCGTCCACGCCGCAGACACGCTTGAGGTTGTCGTCGTGAAACACGACCACATGCTTGTCCTTGGTCAGCTGCACGTCCAGCTCCACGCCGTAGTCCGCGGCAACCGCCGCCGCGAACGCGGGAATCGAGTTTTCCGGCACGCTCTGGTCGGCGGTAAACAGCCCGCGGTGCGCAAAGCAGCGGTTCTGAAACGGCGCGCGCTGCGTCTTCGTGCTCCGCGCGGGCATGATCAGCATCAGCCAAAGCGTCGCAAGCACCAGCAGCACCGCCAGAGCAATCCACATGATATTCGTCCTCCGAATTTGTTTTACGTTGATTTTTATTGTTATTATACGATAATTGCGATACCATGTATATAACACGACGGTAATGCAAGCCGCCCTGTCCCGTCTGAACTCATACTTACGAAATCGGAGAACAGCATATGAAACTGAACTACAAACGGACGTTCCTCGTGGGGTTCGCGTTCCTTTCAATCAGCGCGTTCTGGCAGATGTACGACACCATCATCCCGCTGATCCTGCGGGACACCTACTCCCTGCCGGACGGCCCCGCGGGCATCATCATGGGCCTCGACAACGTCGTGGCGCTGTTTCTGCTGCCGCTGTTCGGCTCGGTCAGCGACGGCAACCGCGCGCCAAAATGGGTCTGGTCGGCGATGCTCTGCGCAGGACTGATCACCGGCGCGCTGAGCTTTTTGACCGGCTCGGCCGCCACGTCCGCCTGGCTTGCCGCCAGCCTTCCGTGGATCTCCGGCTCGCTCGGCACCATTGAACTGATCTGCGAAATTCTCGCGAGCATCTGCGCCGCGGCGCTCGTCGTGCTGCCGCTGATGACATGGCTTGCGCGCGTTTCCGCCAAGCTCGGCCGCCGCATTCCGTATATCCTCTTCGGCACGATCGGCGCGGTGCTGTCCATGGTGGTTCTGCAGGTTGCCGAACACTACCTCGGCCTGCTCTTCTTCGGCGCGGCGCTGGGCATCCTGCTCATCTTCATGGGTTCCTATCGCTCCCCCGCCGTGGCGCTGATGCCGGACGTTACGCCAAAGCCGCTTCGCAGCAAGGGCAACGCCATCATCAACCTCATGGGCGCCGTCGGCGGCGCGTTTTCGCTGGTCGCCATCAACCTGCTCGTCAAGGAAAGCGTTTCGGGTCAGCGGGAGTATCTCTATCTCTTCCTCGCGGTCGGCGTGCTGATGATTCTAGCGGCGCTGACGGTTGCGCTGACGGTACCGGAGCATAAGTATGTGCAGGAAATGCGGGACATCAACTACGGCGTATCCGAAGAGGAGGATCAGGGCAAGGCCGTTGAGGTGGACGGCAAGGAAAAACTGCCCCCCGCCGTCCGGACGAGCCTTCTGCTGATTCTTGCGACGATCACGCTCTGGTTCTTCGGCTACAATGCCGTGACAACGGCGTTTAGCAAATTTGCAACGAAGATGTGGGACGCAAGCCTCAGCCAGGCCGCCAACTGCCTGCTGGTCGCGACCGCCGCCGCCATCATCTCGTATCTGCCGATCGGCTTTCTGGCCTCCCGCATCGGCCGCAAGAAGACCATCATCATCGGCCTCGTCGTCGCGGTCGCGTGCTTCATCTTCGGCGCGGTCGGCGCGCGCACGTTCAGCGCCGCGCTGTACGTCATGTTCGCCGCGGTCGGCTTTGCGCAGGCGGCCGTAACGGTTAACACCTTCCCGATGGTATGGGAGATTTCGCGCTACGGCAATGTCGGCAAATACACGGGGTACTACTACACCTGCTCCATGGCCGCGCAGATCGTTACCCCGATCGTTTCGGGCTATCTGCTGCAGTATGTCGGCTACAATTCGCTCTTTCCCTACGCAGCGATCTTTGTCGGGCTTGCCATCATCCCCGTCGCGCTGACGAAGTACGGCGACAGCAAGCCGACCCAGCCGAAATCCAAACTTGAGGCAATGCAGGGCGCGGACGACTGAAAAAGCCGGTGCGATTTGCAAAAATAACGCATATTCGGGCGATTTTTACTTGACATGTTCCGCTTTCGTCCATATAATAGTCATGTTCAAGCAGAAGCGCCCGCTTCTCACCTGCCGGCAGACGCCAGGCATGGTAGCAACAGTCCAACACAATGAACCGGATTTTGTCTTGTGGGCGCAATATGACTTGCGCCCACTATTTTTATGATTTATGGAGGTGTTCTGCCATCGCTATCACGGAATTGATGATCAATGAAGAGATCCGTGACCCACAGGTCCGCTTAATCGGCGAAAACGGCGACCAACTCGGCATCGTGGATATCCGCACGGCGCAGAAAATGGCCGACGAACGCGAACTGGACCTCGTCAAGATCGCGCCCAACAGCACGCCGCCCGTCTGCAAGCTCATGGACTACGGCAAGTACCGTTTTGAGATGAGCAAGCGCGAGAAGGAACAGCGTAAGAATCAAAAGATCATCGAGCTCAAGGAGATCCGTCTTTCCGCAACCATCGACGTGCGGGATATGGAGATCAAGGCAAAACAGGCCGTCAAGTTCCTTGCCGACGGCGACAAGGTCAAAGTGTCCATCCGCTTCCGCGGCCGTCAGATCACGCACAACGAGATCGGCATGGACGTGATGAACCGCTTCTTCGAAATGCTGGACGAAGGCACAATCAAGGAGCGCGCGCCTAAGATGGAAGGCAGAAGCCTGTTTATGATCCTCGCTCCCAAGGGCGACAAGAAATAAACACTAACATTCAAAAAATAACGCAGGAAAAGAAAGAACCAGGAGGAACCGACCCATGCCAAAGATTAAGACCCATCGTGGAGCGGCCAAACGCTTCTCCCTCACAAAATCCGGCAAGATCAAGCGGAATAAGGCCTATAAGCGCCATATTCTGACCAAGAAGTCCACCAAGCGTTTGCGCGGCCTTCGCCAGACCGGCTTCATTGCCGACGTCGAAGAAAAGAAGATCCGCAAACTGCTGCCGTACGACTGAGGAGGAAAATGAATTATGGCCAGAATTAAAAGAGCTGTCAACGCCGTCAAAAAGCGCCGCAAAGTGCTGCGGCTCGCCAAAGGCTACTACGGCGCAAAGAGCAAGCAATACCGCGCCGCTTCCCAGCAGGTGATGAAGTCCATGGCGTACGCGTACGTCGGACGCAAGCTGAAGAAGCGCGAATACCGCCGCCTCTGGATCGCCCGCATCAACGCAGGCGCGCGCCTCTGCGGCACGACCTACAGCCGCCTGATCAACGGGCTCAAGCTCGCGGGCGTCAACATCAACCGCAAAGTCCTTGCCGACCTTGCCATCACCGATATGACCGCGTTCAAAGAGCTGGTCGATATCGCCATCAAGGCCAGAGCGTAAGCGCTTCGCACCGCTTATCCAAACGCCGTCCGATCTGTTCGGACGGCGTTTTTCTATTCAAAGCTTTATTTCTCTTGACGTTACATAATTTGTATCGTTATAATACGTGTATCAAAATAAGGAGTCTGGCAATGGATACCATCGTTTTATCCGGAAAGCGGGAACTGGACATCTACATCAACCCGCAGCGGCAAAATCTGCTCCGCAGCATGAAGATCGCGGGCGTTCCCATGACGGCAAAGCAGCTCTCCGACAAAATCGGTGTTTCTCCCTCCTCGGTTCAGCACCATCTAAAGAAGCTCATCGAGCTTGGCATCGTGGCGCAGAACCATACCGAACGCATCCATGGTATCACGGCGACGTATTACAAACTCCTGCCGAAGACGATCAGCATCGGCGGGCTGATCGACGATGGTAACCGTGACCAGCGAATCGCGTTGATGCAGGCGGATCTGTCCCGCACGTTTTCCGGGTTTCTGGCGTACGGCAAATCCCTTGCGGCAACCCCCAAGTCCGATCGGCAATATGGCGATCTGCTCTCCGGCATCGTACATCTTGGCCGGGAGGAAGCGGCGGAGCTGTACGCGGCGATCCGCGCCTTTCTGGACGCGCACGAAGAGGGCAACGCCGGCGACGAAGCCTGGGAATACGCAATCATCGCCTACCCCGTGGAGCGTACTGCGCATGAGTAAGCCGATTCAGATCATCTATTTTTTGAAATTTTTCGCAACGGGTACCATCGTCCCAGTACTGTCGCTGATGCTGCTTTCGCGCGGCGCCACCATTGAAACCATATCGCTGATCATCGGGCTATACTCCGTCACCGTCATTGCGGCGGAGTTTCCCAGCGGTGTGTTTGCCGATCTTTACGGCAGAAAAAAAGCGTTCCTGCTCTCCTGCTTTCTCTATCTGTTCAGCTATTGCATATTTCTTTTTTCGCGCTCCGCCGCCGTGCTGCTGCTTGGCATGGTCTCAAACGGACTCAGCCGCGCCTTTTCATCGGGCAGCATCGAGGCGCTCATGATTGATCAGGCGGCAGAGCGGCAATTCCCGCTGGAGCGGGTCACGGCGCGGCTTTCCATCTTTGAAAGCGCGGGGCTGGCAAGCGGCGCGCTGGCCGGCGGGCTTCTGGCGGAAACCGGCACCCGGTTTTCCGGCAATCTCGGTGTCAATATCGGCACCTCCGCGCTGCTGATCCTGCTCACCGTACTATTTGTGCACGAAGCGCCGCGCAAAGCGGCGCAGCATGCGGCCGCATCGCGCCGCCAGCTGTTTAAAGCACAGGTGAAAGAAAGCCTGGCTTTTGCAAGGCAGCGCGGAACGGTTCGGATTCTGCTTATATTCTGCCTGCTGATGGGCTTTGCGCTCAGCGCCGTCGAGATCTATTGGCAGCCCGCGCTTGCCTCCTACCAGTCGGCATACCGGCTCTTTGGCGCCGTCAGTTTTGCCGGATTTGCGTTCGTAATCCTCGGCAGCTGGGCAGCGGAGCGGTTGCTGCGTCGAAACCGGAAATCGGGCGTAGGTCTGCTCTTGCTGCTAAAGGCGCCTCTTGGCGCCGGGTTGATCCTCTTTTCCTTCGCCGCAAGCGCATATTCGATCATCGGCGCCTATCTGGGCATCTACCTGCTCGTCGGCGGCAGCGGCGTTGTGGAAAACACGCTCCTGAATCAACAGGCGCCCGCCAGCCACCGCGCAAGCATTCTTTCGCTCTTCTCGCTCGTGCTGCAAACGGGCGGCGTCCTTGCGTCTGTTGGCGGTTTTTTCATCAGCTCTTACGCCAGATATCAAAACATGTGGCTCGTTGCCGGAATCCTGCTGCTTTCGTTCAGCGTTGCGGCCAGCCTGTTTCCCAAAGCAGCCGGGCAAAACGCCGCCGCGTCCGCGCCCGCCGAACATACGGACGATCCGGCTTCCGGCGCAACCCGGTAGTCGGCTTGACAGTTTCGCGGCAAATTTTATTGGCAAGGTATAAGCCGTCACGGTACATCCCCGACGATTATGCTATACTATACAAAAAGCAAAGGAGGCATCCGGTATGCAGAAGCTCGAAACCGGTCGGTTGATTCTGCGCGATTTTGCCGAATCGGACGCGGACGACCTCTTTTGCTATGCCGCAGACCCGGACGTCGGGCCGCGCGCCGGCTGGAAACCGCACCAAACCCGCGCGGAATCGCTCGCCGTCATCCGCATGTTTTTAAGCGACGACAACGTCTGGGCCATCGAGCGCAGGAGCGACCACCGCGTCATCGGCTCACTCGGCCTGCACAGGGACAAATGGCGAAACCTGCCGGACGTGCGCAACTTCGGCTATGTGCTCGCACAGGATTGCTGGGGAAACGGCTACATGACCGAGGCAGTCCGCCGGGCCTCGGAATACTGCTTCACCGAGCTCGACCTCCGACTTCTGAGCGTTTCGCACTACACGTTCAACGACCGCTCCCGCCGCGTCATCGAAAAATGCGGGTTTGTCCGCGAGGGCACGCTGCGGCAGACGTTTCTGCGCTACGACGGCGCGGTGTTCGACGAAACGGTCTATTCCCTGACAAAGGACGAATGGCTGGCCCAGCGCGGCAGCCGCGCATAGACAAGCTCTGCCCAAAGGAGGCAAACGCCGCTATCATGGACGATTTGATCATCGAAAGTCGCGCCAACGAGCGCGTCAAAGAGGCGCGCAAGCTCCTGTTCCGAAAGGAGCGCAAGGCGAGAAACCTGCACCTCATTGAGAGTGAGAAACTCGTGCGCGAGGCAATCACCTCCGGCGCGCGCGTGGTCTCCTGCTTTGTCGAGCAGGGGTTTGCTTTCACCCCGCCGGACGGGACGCAGACGTACCTCGTCTCGCGCGCGGTGCTGGAGTCCCTCTGCGAAAGCCAGACGCCGCAGGGCGTGGTCGCAATCGTGGAGACGCCCGCGCTCGCCCCGCCGCAATCCTACCCCGCCGGGCTCGTCGTCGTGCTCGACGGCGTGCAGGACCCCGGCAACGTCGGCGCTATCCTCCGCTCTGCGGACGCGTTCGGCGCCGCGGGCGTACTGCTTTCCCCCGCCTGTGCGGATCCCTACGCGCCAAAGACGCTCCGCGCCGCGATGGGCTCGAGCTATCACCTCCCGCTCTGGCAGGGCGAGCTCGTGCCGGAGTTGACGAAGTTGACGCGGCAGGGCTTCACCGCGCTGTGCGGAGATCTGCGCGGAAGCGAAACCCTGCCCGCGCTTTCCGCGAATGTCGCACTCGTCATCGGCAGCGAGGGCAGCGGCGTTCGCAGCGAGGTCGCCGCCCTGTGCGAAGGCTTTCGCCTGACCATGCGCGGCCGCGCGGAGTCGCTCAACGCGTCCGTCGCCGCCGGTGTGCTGCTGTACGTCGTGTCCGAAGCCATGGCGCGCTGACTGATCTTAAAAACACCTATGCAAAAAAAGATAGATCATATGGAAGAATTACTCAGCTGACTGACCGCCAAATAACCTATGCAAATAAAGGAGACCGATCCCATGGAAGAACTATTGAACCGCGTATCCGCCGCCGAGGAAGAACCCTTTATGGTGGAAATACCCGAAAACAAAAACGTCCTCGTCGTCGTGGACATGCAAAACGACTTCATCACCGGCTCGCTCGGCACCAAGGAAGCGCAGGCGATCGTGGAATCGGTGGTCAAACGTATCCTTGAGTTCGACGGGCTGATCCTCTACACGCTGGACACCCATACCGAAAAGTACCTCGAAACGCAGGAGGGCAAAAAACTGCCCGTCGAACACTGCATCGCCGGAACCGACGGCTGGGCGCCGAACGCCGCCGTCTGGATGGCGCTGATGCAGAAAAACGTTGCGGACGAGCACCACATGATCGCCAAGGACACCTTCGGCGGCGTGAGCCTGCCCATCCGCATCCATGAGTTCTTCGGCGGCGCGGAGCCGGAGAGCATCACGCTCGTCGGCCTCTGCACGGATATCTGCGTGATCAGCAACGCGCTGCTGCTCAAGGCGTTTTACCCCGAGACGCCGATCTCGGTGGATGCCGCGGCCTGCGCGGGCGCGACGCCCGAGGGACACAAAACCGCGCTGACGGCGATGAAAGCCTGCCAGATCGATATCGAGAACGAATAAACCGACAACCAAACGGCACAACCAAAAAACGCCTGATTTCTCAGGCGTTTTTTTTGCAACAGAATTTTGCTTGACAGCAGCATATGAGACAGAATTTTGCTTGACAGCGGCATACGAGTTTGATACATTTAACTTAGAATCATTCTAAAGTATGTAATCTTTCTATACTAAGTTTTATTGAGAGGAATACGCTATGAAAGATTTTGCCGAACTGACAGCGCTGCTCAAGTCTAAAAACATCAAGCCCTCTCTGCAACGGCTGTTGCTGCTCAACTACATGCATACCTGCCACGCGCACCCGACCGTGGAGCAGATCTACGAAAGCCTTTCGGCACAGGGCTGCGCGCTTTCCAAGGCGACCGTCTACAACACGCTTACGCTGTTCGTGCAAAAAGGACTGCTGCGCGTCGTGCACATCGACAACAACGAGGCGCGATACGATGTGCTTACCACAGACCATGGGCACTTCGTCTGCGAGCGCTGCGGGGCAATCTATGACGAACCGATCGATTTTGACCGGCTGCATCTGATTTTTCCGGAGGCGGGCAGCGTCAGCCAGCGGGATCTGTTTTATCGGGGCGTGTGCAAGAGTTGTCTTGCCAAAGAATAGGTTGCACGTTTACGCGGTTGTACCGAATGTTCAAACAAATTTATCAGTACCCGTCATTTCAAAAAGCAAAAGAAGGAGACACCATCATGGACGAAACAGTACGCTGCCCGGTCACGGGCAAGACGCGCGGTCCCGTTGCGGGCGGAGGCACCGGCAACCGGGACTGGTGGCCCAACCAACTCAACCTTGATATCCTGCACCAGCACTCCGGTAAGAGCAATCCAATGGGGCAGGAATTTGATTACCGCAAAGAGTTTCTCTCGCTCGACCTCTCCGCCGTCAAGCAGGACCTCTACGCGCTGATGACCGACTCGCAGGACTGGTGGCCGGCGGACTACGGCCATTACGGGCCGCTATTCATCCGCATGGCGTGGCACAGCGCCGGCACCTATCGCATGGGCGACGGGCGCGGCGGCGCGGGCAACGGCACGCAGCGATTCGCCCCGCTCAACAGCTGGCCGGACAACGTCAACCTCGACAAAGCGCGCCGCCTGCTCTGGCCGATCAAACAGAAATATGGCAAAAAGCTCTCCTGGGCGGATCTGATGATACTCGCGGGAAACTGCGCGCTTGAGTCGATGGGCTTCAAGACCTTCGGCTTCGCGGGCGGACGCGAGGACGTCTACGAACCGGACGAGGACATCTATTGGGGCTCCGAGACCGAATGGCTCGGCGACAAGCGCTACAGCGGAGAGCGCGATCTGGAAAACCCTCTCGCGGCGGTGCAGATGGGACTCATCTACGTCAATCCCGAAGGCCCGAACGGCAACCCCGACCCCGTCGCCTCCGGCAAAGACGTTGAAGAGACCTTCGCGCGCATGGCAATGAACGCCGAAGAGACCGTCGCGCTCGTCGCGGGCGGCCATACCTTCGGCAAATGCCACGGCGCGGGCCCGGCGATAAATGTCGGCCGCGAACCGGAAGCTGCGCCAATCGAAGACATGGGTCTTGGATGGCGCTCCAGCTTTGGCACCGGCAAAGGCGGAGACACCATCGGCAGCGGCATCGAAGGCGCATGGAAAGCCAACCCGACCACATGGGATATGGGTTATTTCAAGACGCTGTTTTCGTATGAGTGGGAGCTTGTTAAAAGTCCCGCGGGCGCAAACCAGTGGCTCGCCAAAGATGTCGCGGAGGAGGACATGGTCGTCGCCGCGGACGATCCGGACAAGAAACTCCGTCCTATGATGACCACAGCGGATCTCTCGCTGCGCTTCTACCCGTTGTTCGAGCCGATTGCGCGGCGGTATTATGAAAACCCCGAGCTGTTTGCGGACGCGTTTGCCCGCGCGTGGTTCAAACTGACCCATCGCGACATGGGCCCTCGCGCGCGCTATCTCGGGCCGGAAGTTCCCGCCGAAGCGTTGATCTGGCAGGACGTCGTCCCGAAAGCCGACCATCCGCTCATCGACGAGGCGGACGCGGAAGCGCTCAAAGCAATGCTGCTCCAAAGCGGGCTGAGCATTCCGCAGCTGGTCAAAACCGCCTGGGCAAGCGCATCCAGCTTCCGCGGTTCGGACAAGCGCGGCGGCGCAAACGGCGCGCGCATCCGCCTCGACCCGCAGAAAAACTGGGCGGTCAACGAGCCGGAACAGCTCCAGCGCACGCTTGACACACTCGCTGCGGTACAGGAAAGCTTCAACGCCGCACAGGCACGCGGAAAACGCGTTTCCCTGGCGGATCTTATCGTGCTCGGCGGCAACGCGGCAGTCGAACTCGCCGCCAAACGCGCGGGACACGCAATCAAGGTTCCCTTTCAGCCAGGCCGCACGGACGCAACACAGGAGCAGACGGACGCCGCCTCCTTCTCCGTTCTCGAGCCCAAGGCGGATGCGTTCCGAAATTACCAGAAGGCGAAGTTCACCGTCTCGCCGGAGTCGTTGATGGTCGACCGCGCGCAGCTTCTGACGTTGACCGCGCCGGAGATGACCGCGCTGCTCGGCGGCATGCGCGCGCTGAACGCCAACTACGGCGGGATGCCGCATGGCGTATTCACCGGACGTCCCGAATCGCTGACAAACGACTTCTTTGTCAACCTGCTCGACATGGGCACGCAATGGAAGCCTCTGACGCCGGACGCGGACGTGTTCGAGGGCGTCGACCGCGCGACGGGCGAGCGGAAGTGGACGGCGACGCGCGTAGACCTCGTCTTCGGCGCAAACGCACAGCTCCGCGCGCTCTGCGAAGTATACGGTGCGGCGGACGCGGAGGAAAAATTCGTGCAGGACTTTATCGCCGCATGGACGAAAGTCATGAACGCCGACCGTTTCGATCTCGTGTAACGAATGTCAAACGAAGGAGGCGGACGATCATCCGCCTCCCTCGTTTTTTCGTCAAAGAGAGGGTTTGCCTTTGAAGCCAACCATCAAAAAACATCTTCTGATCGCACTCGGCAGCCTGTCGCTCGGATTCGGCGCCGTTGGTGTTGTGCTGCCCGTTCTGCCGACCACGCCGTTTCTGCTCGCCGCGCTGTACTGCTATCTGCGCAGTTCCAAAAGGCTGTACGACTGGTTGATGCATAACAGGCTCTTTGGAAAATATCTCTACAGCTACACGACCTATCGCGCCGTGCCGCTGCAGACGAAACTAGCCGCGCTCGTCGTGCTCTGGGCGGGTTTGATCACATCCATGCTCCTTGTGGGCGCAATCTGGGTGCGGCTGCTGCTGGCCGTCGTCGGCGTCGCGGTCAGTATCCATCTCATCCTGCTGAAAACGATCAAAGCAGCGCAGATGCAATCCCCTCCGCCCGCAAAACCGGAAACGCTCACAGACTGAGCCCCGCCGCTCGAAGCAACAAAAACACCTGATTTCTCAGGCGTTTTTCGTTGCGCTTTGCGTTATGTAAACTGGTTGACGATCTCCTTGAACACCCTGCCGCGCTGCTCAAAGTTATCGAACATGTCCCAGCTTGCGCAGGCGGGCGAGAGCAGCACCGTATCTCCCGGCGCGGCGAGCACGCGCGCGCAGGAAACCGCGTCCTCAAACGTCCCCGTCGGATGGCAGTATCCCAGATACCCTGTGTCCCGCGCGGTATCGAGAATCTTCCGCTTCGTTTCGCCGAGCACGACGATGCCTTTCAGCGCGCTGCCGTGAAAGTGCTCGAACAGCTCGTGAAAATCGCTGTGCTTGTCATAGCCGCCGAGGATGAGCACAGTCGGGCGCGTCATGGCCTGAATCGCCTTGATCGTCGAATCGGGATTCGTTCCCT
>CAYLIG010000013.1:0-67085 GCA_964383635.1 uncultured Christensenella sp.
CGTTGCGCGCTACCAACTGTGCTAATGCCCCAAGCCGCTTGATTATGATACAACAAGCGATATCAAAAAGCAAGAGCTTTTCGGCAAATTTTCGGAGGCGATTTTTTCGTCATTTCCGGCGGCGGAGGGAAGCAAAACCGTCCTGTCTTTACTCGGATTTCGGCTCTTCCCGCTCCGGTTTCGGTTCCTGCGGCGTCTGCTGTGTCTGGGGCGCTGCGGCGGGCTTCGGCGCCGGAGCGGCGTATTTTGCCAGCTCCTCCGCGCTCGGCTGCGCGGGCTGCTGCTGCGCCGGGACGGGCTTTTTTACGCTGCGCTTGAACAGCGCCGCGAGCAGATAGAGAAACGGCAGCACCATGACCGCAATGTTTTTCCAATAGGTTTTCAGCGGTTCGCCCGCTATCAAATTGATCACGAGCGGCACGGCGGCGATGCCGAGCAGTACGAGACCGATGATGCGGCAGCGCTTCATGTTTTTGCTCACGAGCCCGAAGATGCCCGCAAGAAACCCGAGCACGCCGCCGATGATGAGGAACACCGCATCCGTCACGGCAGCAAACGTAAGTGTTTTGTCCGCGTTTGTCAGGTTATAGAACGCAAGGCCGATCATGCCGAGCGCGACGAGCAGATAGATCCAGCTCATGACGAGCAGAAACGACGCCGCGCGAACTTTTGTCTGCTGCTGCATAAAAATCAAATCTCCTTTGGAACTGGGATTTTTTTTGTTCGTTAACAATCTCGCATTCAGCCGACGTTGTGGATGTCCACGACCGTGCGGTCTTTTCGCGATTCCTCCGCGGCGATGCAGATCAGGTGGCTCTGGATCGCGTCCCGAATCGAGCTCTTTACCGCGCCCTCTTCCCCACGCTCCATGCGAATGAACGAGGCGATCAGCCCGAAGTCCCCGCCGCCGTGTCCATCCCCCATGCCGCCTGGTAGCGGGTTTTCGGTTGTGCGGACGGAGCCGTCCCGAAAATTGGTGACCTCAATGGTTTCGTCGGACATCTTGGCGCGGATTTCGCCGTGCGAGCCCATGATATGAATCGTGCGTCCATGGCGGTAGTCCGTAAACGCGGATACGGTCATCGTCGCCGTTACGCCGCCTGCAAACTCCAGCACGGTAGACTGATGATCGACCACGTCGTTGTCGCAGCGGTAGACGCAGCGGCCGTACGGGCCTTCGCGCAGGGCTTTCAGTCTGCCTTCGGTGCTGATATCGTCCGTGATAACCGAGACCGGCCAGCCGGTGAGAAACGGAATCATATACAGCCGCATCGCGCTGTAGGGGCAGGTGCCCGCCACCGAGCAGTCGAGGCAGCGTTCCGCGCTGCCCTCCGGTGCATTTTCTGCGGTAAAGTGCTTGAGGCTGCCGAACGACGCGACGCGCAGGCAGTCCCTGCCGACGAGGTAGAGCAGGATGTCCGCGTCGTGACAGCTCTTGGCGAGGATCATCGGACTGGTCTCGTCCTCTCTGCGCCAGTTGCCGCGCACGAAGCTATGCGCCATGTGCCAGTAACCGATGTTCTCGCTGTGGGAGATGTTGACCACGTCCCCGATCTCGCCGCTGTCGATGATCGCCTTGAGCGTGTTAAAAAAGCGCGTATAGCGCAGCACATGGCAGACCGCCGCGCGCTTACCGGTGCGAATCGACGTGTCGTAGATGCGTTTGAGTTCCGCCTCGGTCTTAGCAATGGGTTTTTCGAGCAGCACGTCGTAGCCGCGCTCCATCGCGAGGCACGCGGGGTCAACATGCTGGTTGTCCTGCGTGGCGACGAGCACCGCGTCCGCCTCAATGCCGACTGTCAGCGCCTCGCGCCAGTCTGAAAACACCGCGCCCTCCGGCAGGCCGTAGCGGGCGGCGAACGCGGCCCTGCGGCCCTCGCGCGGCTCCGCGACGCCGACGATTTTCAGCTGGTCCGGGGCAATCAGGGAATACGGAGCGTACGCGTCCATGCCGCGCGCGCCCGCGCCGAGAACGATCATGCGAACGGGATTCATGCAGTCCTGTGTTCCTTTCAGAAAAACAAATTATGCCGGTTGAGCCAATAAAATTCGATACGTCCAGTGTAGCACGAAACGGAGGAATTGCAAGGCGGGAACCCAACATAAAAAATCATCCGGCACATGTCCAGCGCCGGATGAATATCGCCATATTTATTTTTCGCTACCCTCGCATGCGGGAGGCAACGTCGCAATCCCTCGCCAGCGGCAGGCCGACCACATAGATCAGCCCGATGATGCTGAAAAAGAAACCGGTAAAGAAATACCCGCGGTATCCCTTTTTCGACGCGAGCTTCGCGGTAAAGATTCCCATGATGATGCCGGGAAGCAAAGCCGCTATCAGAATGATCAGCCCGTAAGACGAAAAGAGCAGTAAAATATTATCATAAACTGAAGTCATTGAAATACCTCCTTTTGATTTCTATCATACTATGTAAAACAGCGCCGTCAATAGTATGGATCCAATCATATAAGTAATTTTGTTACAATGACATCTTATCATGCCCGCTGCTTCGGCGCAAAATATCCTTCGATGCAGTAGAGCGTGAATTTGTGCGGGTGTTCCTCCTGTTCGCACTTGCCCTGCAGGCAGCACGGGCAGAGATCGTCCAGCTTCGCGTCCAGCATGCAGTTTTTCTCGTAAAGCGAATACAGATACTTCAGATACTTCCCCTCGGCGATCCGGCTGTGATCGTTTTTATGATCCAGCCCTTTCCACTCGTAGAGCCCTTTTGCGCCTTTGCTGGAATTGCAGCTCTTGCAGACGCGCACGACGTTGTCCGGCACGTCCTCGCCCCCGCGCAAGCGCGGCAGGATGTGCTCGGTAGTCAGCGTCCCTTCCTGTCCGCAATAGATGCAGACATGCGGTTTTTCCATCTCGAGCAGCCATTCGCTCACGGAGGTCGACCATGCGATTTCGCCGCTTTGCAGCTTCTTGAAAAAGCTAGTGCGCAGCGCCCACTCGCGCTTGTCGCCCGTCGCCGCGCCGGTCATAATTGCCGCATACTGCCAAAACAGCAGATCCCGAACCGTCTTCACCATTGCAGGAGGCATACCATATCCCCTTTTCAGCGAATTCTATGAGTGCAGTATACCACCGTTTTTCAATCCTGTCCTGAAAAAGTTACTGTTGCGGGCGGTGCCTTTTCGGTCACTCCAGCGCAAACTTCGCCGCCTGATTTGCATGGATCACGGTCGTGTCGAACAGCGGCAGTTCCACGTCCTCCTGCCGGAGGATGAGCCCGAGCTCCGTGCAGCCAAGCAGGATGCCCTCCGCCCCGCGCCGCCTGAGGTCGGCGATGACGCGGAGGTATTGTGCGCGGGAATCGTCCTTCACAACGCCGAGGCAGAGCTCCCCGAAGATCACGCGGTTCACAAGGTCGATATCGTCGCCTTCGGGGATGACGACCTCCACGCCGCGCTCCGTCAGCTTGTCGCGGTAAAACGCCTGCGTCATGGTGTATTTTGTGCCGAGCAGTCCGACCTTTTTAATTCCGTGGGCGAGCAGCTCTTCCGCCGACGCTTCGGCAATGTGCAGCAGCGGCACGCGAATCGCTTCCCGCACCTGCGGGGCGACCTTGTGGAAGGTGTTCGTGCAGATGAGCACGCAGTCCGCGCCCGCCTGTTCAAGCCGCTTTGCGACGTCCGCGAGCAGTTCGGCGGACTTGTCCCATTCGCCTCGGGACATGAGCGCCTCCAGCTCCGCAAAGTCCACGCTGTAGAGCAGGATCTTTGCCGAATGCAGCCCGCCAAGGCGCTCCTTGACCGCCTCGTTGATCAACTGGTAATAGGTGATTGTGCTCTCCCAGCTCATGCCGCCGATCAGTCCGATGGTTTTCATGAAAGCTCCTCCCAGTCGTTCGTGTCTTTGTTGCCTCGCCCCGCGCCCGCGAGCGATTTCAGCGCGTCTCCGCTGACGCGGTAGACCGTCCATTCGTCCATCGGCACCGCGCCGAGCGAGCGGTAGAAATCGATGCTAGGCTGGTTCCAGTCGAGACACGCCCACTCCAGCCTGCCGCAACCGCGCTCGAGCGCGATTTGTCCAAGCCGCGTCAGAATCGCCTTGCCGTAGCCCTTTCCGCGATATTCCGGCAGAACGAACAGATCCTCCAGATAGATGCCCGCTTTTCCCAGAAACGTGGAAAAGTTATGAAAGTACAGCGCGAGACCGACCTCTTTGCCATCCTCCAATGCAAAAAACGCCTCCGCGACCTTCTTTTCAAACAGCCACTCGCGCAGCAGTTCCTCCGTCGCGGTCACCTGATCCAGCATCTTTTCATACTCCGCCAGCGCGCGGATAAACCGCAGCAGCAGCGCGGTATCCTGTTCTTCGGCAAATCGAAACGAAACGGGCATAATTCCTCCTGCTTAGTAAAACCCTGATGATATGAAAAAAGCCGGTTACGATCGTAATCGGCTTTATCCGGGAAAGTTCCCTTGGCGCGCCTGGCAGGATTTGAACCTGCGACCTACCGGTTCGTAGCCGGGCACTCTATCCACTGAGCTACAAGCGCATGTGTCACGCTCAACGTGCTTTATCATTTTAGCCAGATGCGGTTCGATTGTCAACCCCTTTCCATCGAAGCAGCATAGGTTTTTTTGCACGGTTCGAACAGACGCAATATGGTATCATAAATTCATATGTATCCTGCGGCGTCTTCATCCGCGCCGTCAGATGCAGCGGCCGCCGTCCACGCTGAGCACCTGCCCCGTGATGAACGAAGCATCGTCAGAGGCGAGAAACAGCACCGCCGCGGCGATGTCCGCCGGGGTGCCCGCACGCAGAAGCGGCGTCTCCTCGCAGATGCAGTTGACCGCCTCCGCCGGAAACTCCGCCGTCATGTCGGTCAGTACAAACCCGGGCGCGACGCAGTTGACGCGCACGCCGCTGGGTGCAACCTCCTTGGCCAGCGCTTTGGTATAGCCGATCACCGCCGCCTTGGACGCGGAATAGGCAACCTCGCACGAACCGCCAACGATTCCCCACATGGACGAGACGTTCACGATCGAGCCGCGCTTTTTGGAGATCATCTCCGGCAGAACGGCGTTTGTCACGAGAAACATGCCCGTCGCGTTCGTCTCCAGCACACGGTTCCACTCGGACAGCGTGGTGTCCGTGACAAGCTGCGTCGGCAGCGCGATTCCCGCGTTGTTGACCAGCACGTCGACAAAGCCGAATCTCTCCCGCACACGCGCGGCGATGTCCTTTGCCTGCGCTTCGTTCGTGATATCCCCCTGCGCAAGCATGACGGAGCAGCCCGCCACGGCGAGCTCGTTAAACAGCGCGCGCGCCGCGTCCTCCCGCTCGCGATAGTGAATCGCAACGCGATGCCCTTCTTCGGCAAAGCGCCGCGCGATGCCCGCGCCGATGCCGCGCGAGGAACCCGTTACCAATACCGTATGCTTCATACGCACATTCTAGCAAACCGCGCGGATTCGCGCAACGAAACAATCCGGACCGACAGGGAATATTGAATCGATTTGAGGAGAATTTAGACGATAACTATGGAAGAACAAACGCTGTATCTTGGCTGCCATCTGAGCAACGCAAAGGGCTATCTCGCCGCGGGCCGTGTCGCCCTCTCCATCGGCGCGAACACGTTCCAGTTTTTCACGCGCAATCCGCGCGGCGGAAGCATGAAGACGATCGACCCTGCGGACGCGGAGGCGCTGAGCGCGCTCTGCCGCGAAAACCACTTCGGCACGCTCGTTGCACACGCGCCGTATACGCTCAACCCCTGCTCCGCGGATGCAAAGGTGCGGGACTTTGCGTATCGCTGCCTTTCGGAGGACATCGAGCGCATGGAGTATTTCCCTGGCCAGGTCTATAACTTCCATCCCGGCAGCCATGTCGGGCAGGGTGTGCAGACGGGCATCCGCCTGACCGCCGAACTGCTCAACGACGTTCTGACAAAAGAGCAGTCCACGACGGTTTTAATCGAAACCATGTCCGGCGGCGGGTCGGAAATCGGCGGCAGGTTCGAACAGATTGCGGAGCTGATTTCTTCCATAAATCTGCAGGAGAAGATCGGCGTCTGCCTCGACTCATGCCATGTCTTCGCCGCGGGGTACGACATTCGAAACGACCTCGACGGCGTGCTGGAGCAGTTCGACCACGTCGTCGGTCTGCGCTGGCTTCGCGCGCTGCACCTCAACGACAGCCTCTTCGACCTTGGCTGCGGCAAGGATCGCCACGCGCGCATCGGCGAGGGGTTCATCGGCCTTTCCGCCATGCGGGCGATTGCGCACCACGAAACGTTTCGCGGGCTGCCGATGATCCTCGAAACACCGAATGAACCGCCGGAGCACGGGGACGAAATACGATTGCTAAGAGAAGTTTGAGCAAAAAAAACGCCCCGCCGAAGCGGGGCGTTTGCGTTTGGTTCAATCTCGCGAAAACGCCTGCAGGTGGACGCGCGCCATCTCTTCGATCGTGTATCTTCGCGCGGTTTCGAGCGCGGCGGCGGACATGCGCGCGCGCAGATCGCCATCCTCCAGCAGTTGTGCAATCCGCTGTGCAATCGGCTCGACCGTCTCGACCGGAACGAGAAACCCGTTCTCCCCGCCCGCAATCATCTCGCAGCCCGCGGCGCAGCCCTCCGTCGTCACAACCGGCAGTGCGTTTGCCATCGCCTCGTTGACCACGAGACCCCAGACGTCCTCCCGCGTCGGCAGTGCGAACACGTCCGCCGCGCGGTAGTAGTTTGTCAGCAGCGCGCCGCCCGCAAACGACACAAAATGGATGTTTTTCAGCCCGAGCTGCGAAATCAACCGCGTCCACTCCTCCGGCGGGCTGCCGCCGACGAGGTATACGCCGGTCGAACCGGGCAGGTTCGCCGCCGCGCGGATGAGCAAGTCGAATCCCTTCCTGTGGATCATCTGCCCGACGCCAAGCACCATATGTTCATATGGAATATCCAGTTTTTTGCGCAGCGCAAGTTTTTCCTCGTGCGTCGGCGCGCGTTGCGCAACGTCCCGCTCCGGCACGGACGTAAACGGATAGCGGACGATCCGCTCGGCGGGCACGCCGAAATGCCGGAAAAATTCGTCCGTCTGCCTGCCTGTGCTCCAGTAGCGCGCCGCGCCGCGAATGAGAACGCGCTTCAGCGCGTGCGCAACCGGATGTTCGCGCCGCAGAATCCCGCCGTCGATCTCCATCTCGTATGGAATATTGCGCAGTTTCAGCGCGAGGATGGCGGCGGCCTCGGTCGCGAACCCGTAGTTGGTCACCACGATTTTGTCATATACGCCGCGCCGCAGAAACGGAAGGATCTTCCAGTCGACGCGTCTTTCGTCCATCTCGCCGTCCGACAAGAACACCGCGTGAAAATTACTGATTTGATCCAGATTATAGTTGAACCGCATCCCTTTCGCTCTCTTCGCCTCAAACAGCACGGTCAGATCCGTGTTTTTGCCGAGTTCGTTATAAAATTCGATACGATACGGCGCGGGGATGTTTGATATAAACAATATTTTCTTCATTTATCCGCCCCTGTTATCAGACGTTCGTAAAGCCTCACATACTCCCGATAACAGCTCTGCTGATCAAATTGTTTTGCCCGCGCGATGCAGTCCGCGCGGTTCAGCTCGCCCGCGCGCAGCACCGCGTCCGCCAGCGCGGAAACATTTCCCCTTGGAACGACGATTCCGCTGCGCTCGTCCGGCGACTCGGGACAGCCGCCCGTGTCGTAGGCTACGACCGGCGTGCCGCAGGCGAGGGCTTCCAGCTGCGTGGTCGGGAAATTATCCTCCAGCGTCGGGTTGACAAGCACATCCGCCGCTGTGTACCATGCCACAAGCTGCTGGACGCTTTCCGTTCGTTTCAGTCCGATCATCCGACGCGGAAGCGCCGCAAGCTGTTTCTGATTCAGCCCGATCAGCGCCACGATTGCGCTGTCCGCCAATCGCTCCGAAAGGTCTGTCAATGCGGTCAGTCCCTTTCGCGGTTCCCAGACGTTCGCAACGCCGAGCACAAGCCGTTTGTCGCCGATTTCATATTTTTCACGAACGTCGTTTTCGGTCGGCTGAAATACGTTCAGGTCAATGCCGTTAGGAATCACCTGCACCGGGTGTATTCCCAGAAACGATTGTTCCGCCAAACCGCTCAGCCAGCGGGACGGCGTGACAAGCGTCAGGTTTTTCAAGTTTTGCGTCAATGCGCGCTTTTCGGAGAAGTTCCTTGCGGACTGGTCAAGCAGCCAACTCGCGGGATACGCGCCTTTCTGCGGACAAGCGTCGCAGCCCGTGCGCCACTTTTCGCACCCGGCCATATCAAAAAACGCGCAGTGCCCCGTAAACGCGTTGCAGTCGTGCAGCGTCCAAACAATCGGCACATCGATTGTGCTCAAATATAAAAACAACCTGCCCCAGTCCAGATAATAGCCATGCAGATTGTGCAGATGGATCACGTCCGGCCGGTACGACTCAATGCGGGCAATCAGGCGCCGGGTCGCGCGCGAGGAATAGAACCCCTGCCGGTCGGTCAGGCGCGACAGTGCGACATGTGCATAGACTTCTGCGTCGCTTTCGAACCGCTCGCAGTCGATTCCGTTTGCGGGCGCGCCCCGCCCGTAGAGAATCAGACTGTCGTGGCCCGTTTGTCGCAGAACGCGCGCAATGCCCGCGGCGATGCGCCCCGTGCTGCCGGAACAGACCGAATTCACCTGCAAAATCTTCATACGGTAATTTTAACATACGGTGCCGATGCAGGGCAATTGCCCGCGCGGGTGCTTTGTATTATAATGTCAGTAACACATATCTTCGGCAGTTCCGCCGCATATTTGAACAAAGCGCATCTCAAAACGACGCAGCATTCTCCGCCGCAAGCCGGCATGAAAGGAGCACATCATATGGAAGCCGTCAAAAAATCCGGCGTAAAGGAACCGTTTAATCTCTCCAAACGCATCGAATGGCTCAGGGACTACTATTTTCAGGGCGACACGCGAGCGTGGAACAACGAATTTTCCGCGTTTACCACGGGCACGCCCTGGGACGAAGTATTCGACGAAACAAGCTTTCTGATCGTTCCGGAGGTCTATTCGTTTTTCCCGACCTTCCGCAAGTCGTTTCTATTGGCCGCGCGGACGATCGAACCGCCGGAAGGCTTCTTTGGGCTCTCTCTGCCGGAGCGGCGCGCCTGGCTGATCAAAGAAGCCATCGTCAACCGCGTGCCGCAGGAAATTTTGCCGGGCGACCTTCTCGCGGGCGGACGCTATAACGTCATGGCCTCCCGCTGCTGGAGCAAGAGCGAAGCCAAATCACGCAACGAAAGCCTGCTGGGCAAAAGCGGCATCCGCAAGGCAACCTATGAGTTTCAGGATCGCGGCTACGGCAACTGCGGCGCGACGAGCGGGCACCTCATCCCCGACTATCCGCGCGTACTGAAGGAGGGCTTCTCCGGCGTCAAGGCCGATCTCGCGGACAGATACGACGCGCTTTCTCCCGAGGAACAGGCGGGCGCAAAGGGCGGACAGCTGCGCGGCATGATGCTCAGCTGCGATATGCCGGTCGAGCTGGCGCAAAAATATGCCGCGCTCTGCGGCGAACTTGCGCAAAACGAGCCGGACGCGGCGCGAAAGCAAGAGCTTTTGGCCATGCAAAGTATCCTCACGCGCGTACCAAACGAACCGGCACGGGACTTTTACGAGGCGGTGCAGTCTCTCTGGCTGACGCATATGCTCGTGCTCACGGACGAAAACTATCCCGGCGCGGGCGTGTCCTTCGGGCGCATCGACCAATATCTGCTGCCGTACTGGCGGGAGTCCGTGCGGCAGGGCATGGATCGCGAATTCGGCAAGGAGCTGCTCAAGTGCTTCTGGATGCACTGCAACTTCGCCTATGACGCGATGATTCAGACCGGCAACCAGGGCATCACGGCGGGCTACGGCCAGCTCTTCAACCTCTCCGGCATGGGCAAGGGCGGCGCGGACATGACCAACGAGCTGACCTGGGTCTTTCTGGAGGTCATCGACGAGATGAGCCCCATCCTCGAACCCAAGCCGAACGTACGCCTGCACGAGCACTCGCCGGACGCGCTGCTCGACAGGGTCGTGGACATGATCTCGACCAGTCAGGGCGCGCCGTTTCTGCTCAACTTTGACGAGCGATCCATGGCGGGCATGCTTGAGGAGGCGAAGCGCGCGCATGTCGAGCACCTGATCAACGAAGACAACGTGTTCGACTACGCCAGCGTCGGGTGCCTTGAAAACACCATGTGCGGCAACGACCGCTCCGCAACCGTGGACTGCAACCCAAACCTCGTCAAGGCCGTGGAGCTCACGCTCGGCGGCGGGCAGGATCTCATCAGCTATACGGACGCGCTCTGGGGCAAGCCCTACCCCGCCGAAACAAACGCGCCAAAGACGGGCGATCCGCGCGCGTTTGCCGACTTTGAGACGTTTTACGAGGCGTTTTTAACGCAGCTGAACTACGTCATGGAGCGCATGAGCGCGCTGTACGAACGCTCCACCAAGCTGCGGGCGGACTATTCCCCGACGCCGTATTTAAGCTGCCTCGTGCGCGGCTGCGCGGAGCAGGCGAAGGACTGCACGCAGGGCGGCGCGGAGCTTTCGTTTGTCACCGTCGAGGGCGTAACTTTTGCAACAACGGTTGACTCGCTGCTCGCAATCCGTTATCTTGTTTATGACAAAGCGGTCTGCAACATGGATACGCTGGTCAAAGCCCTCCAGGCAAACTGGAAGGGATACGAAATTCTGCAGGCGCAGGCGAAGAACCGCGCCCCGAAATACGGCCGGGACGACGACGACGCGGACGCGCTCGCGCTGCGCTTGATGCGGGACTGGTCGGACATCGTCTGGCGCTACAGGACAAAGAGCACGGGCGCGCAGTTCCGGCCCGGCATGCTGAGCTGGAACTACTGGATCGGCAGCGGCTTCATCCTCCCCGCGACGGCGGACGGACGCGCGCGCGGCCAGTTTTTGAGCAACGCCATCTGCCCCGTCAACGGCGCGGACACAAACGGTCCGACCGGCAACGCCAACTCCGTCGGCAAGGCGCTCGGCGGCAGGGACGAATCCGGCGCGGTGCAAAACCTGCTGCCAAACGGCGCGAGCCATACCATCACGCTCTCGCCCTCGCTCATGCGCGACAGCGAGCGGCGCGCAAAGCTCAAGGCATTTTTGCGCGGCTATATCCACAACGGCGGCACCGCGCTCCAGATCAACATCCTCGACGCCGAAACGCTCAAGGACGCACAGAAGCACCCGGAGAACTACAAAAACCTTCTGGTGCGCGTCACGGGATACAACGCGTATTTCACGAGCATCGGCAGAGAACTGCAAAACGAAATCATCGCAAGGGAGAGTCACAACCGGTACTGATATGACAAAAATCCGTTACCTCGACATCCAGCGCATGTCCAGCGAGGACGGCCCCGGCCTTCGCACGACGATATTTCTCAAGGGCTGTTCGCTCGCCTGCGCCTGGTGCCATAACCCCGAGAGCATCGCAAAGAAGTTTCAGGTGCACTGGCTGGAAAACCGCTGTATCGGCTGCTCAAGCTGCGAAAACGTCTGCCCCAACGAGGGGCTGAGCCGCGACGAAAGCGGCGTACACATCGACCGGCGTCTCTGCACGGGCTGCTGCGCGTGCGTTTCCGCCTGTCCCACGCTCGCGCTCGAATGCAAGGGCATAGACGCGGAGCCGGAGGCGCTCTGCCGCGAGCTGATCAAGGATCGCGCCTATTTCGGGCGCGAAGGCGGCGTCACCCTCTCCGGCGGCGAGGCGCTGCTGCAGGACGGCGCAGTCGAACTGCTGCGCCTGCTCAAGGCCGAGGGCATCCAGACCGCCGTAGACACCTGCGGCATGGTGTTCACCGAACAGCTGCAAGCAGCGCTGCCGTATACGGACATCCTGCTCTACGACCTCAAACTCATGGACAGCGCGGAACACGAACGCTGGACGGGCCGCGGAAACGCAATGATCCTCCGTAACCTCGGCGTCGCCGCGCTCTGGGCAAAGGGCAGCGGACGGCTCTGGGTTCGCACGCCGGTTATCCCGGGCGCGACGGACAGCGAGCGGAATATCCGCGCAATCGGCGAGCGCATCCGCGCAATCGGTTGCGTGGAGCGCTGGGAGCTCTGCGCGTTCAACAATCTCTGCACGGACAAATACAGACGCCTCGACATCGACTGGGCGTTTGCAGCGACGCCGCTGGTCTCCCGGCGGCATATGGAGGAACTGCTCGCAATCGCGCGGAGCACCCGCGCCTGCGAGGACATCCGCGCGACGGGCGCGCTCGGCGAAGAGGAGTAAAAAAATGAAACCTTCGACCTTTGACAGGATCGACGAAGCCTCCGTTCAAATGATGGACTGCGACAGCAAGGTCGGCGTTCTCGCCACTGAAGACGAAAGCGGCTATCCCCATCTGTCGTTCATTTCATCCATTCAGGCGCTCGGGGACAAGTCCCTGACGTTCGGGCAGTTTTCGGCGGGGTTAAGCAAGCGCTTTATCATGGACCGCCCGCACGTGGGTTTTCTCGTGCTCAGCGCGGACAAGCGGTATCTTTCCGGCGCCGCTACCTACACGCACAGCGCGAACACCGGAAAAGAATTTGACCTATACAACAACAAACCGCTTTTTCGCTATAACTCCTATATGGGGTTTTACCGTGTGTTTTACCTCAACCTCGACAAAATCAGCGCGCTGAAGCCGCTGCCGATGAGCGCCATCGTGCTTGGAGCGATTCTCTCGCGCGTTAAGGCGCTGTTTGTTGCAAAAAGCGAAAAGAACGCGCTGCCGCTCGTCGGTCAGCGGCTCTTTCAGCAGCTGGATTCGCTGAAATTTCTCTGTTATTACAACGAAAACGGCGAACCCGTTCTGCTGCCTGTCGTGCAGGCGACAAGCGCGGGTTCCGACCGCGTTGCGCTGAGCGGGATTCCGTTTGGCAAGGCGCTCTCCAAAATTCCGGACGGGGCAAAGGCCTCCATCCTCTGCCTCAACCTCAGCATGGAAAGCGTGCTGGTCAAGGGGCGCTATCGCAGGGGCGTGCTGGACATTGAGCGCGTCTATAACTCCATGCCGCCCAAGATGGAATACGTCTATCCGCGCAGCGAAACCATCGCGCCGGTGCGGACGTTCTGAGCGCAACACAGGCATAAAAAAAGCGGAGGAAAGAATCCTCCGTTTTTTTAATTGACGCTGCGTTCAGCTGTTTTGCTGAAGATATCGCGCAACGGTATAGAGAAACTCCTTGTTGCCCGGCGGATATTTCCCGCGGTTGACGAACAACTGATCGAGACGTTTCTGGTTGCCGAAGTTCCAGATCGCGCGAATCTCCTCGCGCACGTTTCGCTCAATGCGCGCGGGCTTTGTATCGCAGCGCTCTGCCACTTTCGGATACAGTACGCGCGTGGTGCTGGTCACCTGTTCGTTTTCCATGATGAGTTCAAGTGTGATCGCCATCTGCATATACCCGAGACGACCGGTCGGGGCGCCGAGCCTGAGTAGCTCCTGTTCGATTTTTGACTTCACACATCTGTCCTCCCTGTCAAATTTCGCCCTTAAACAGACAATAATATACAAAATACGAAAATACAATGTTTCCGCTATTCTTCGAGAATAATCGACTTTATTCGCGTTTTTTCGATTCGTTCGGAAAAAAATATCAATAAGGCTCCAAGAAAGTCCCCGTAAAAAATCTTGCGATTCTCTTTTACGCATCGTCTCATATTGTATGCAACGCATTTGTGCTGTTTGATCTCAAAATTGGTTTACTATTGTTTTTTGCCGGTGCAAAACGTATTTCTTTTTATTCAAACGCCGCACTTGATTGCCGAACACGCGGCGCCGTGATACAATAAAACATCAGTCGTATGATAACTTTATAAAGATTCGGAGGCGCGAAACCATGCTTTGGACGTTAAAAAAAATCTGGTACCGCGTATTTCAGTTTGTGCTGACTTCAGCGATGTATCTCATGCCCTGGCGTCAGCCGGAACTGCTCACCGGTCCGGGCAGCATCAAAAAACTGCCGGCGTTTATCAGGAGTAAGGGCGTAAACAACGTGCTCATCGTGACCGACTCCGTGCTTAGAAAGCTCGGCCTTCTGGATTCGTTCTTCGCCGCCTGCGACGAAGCGGGACTCAAGGGCGTCGTGTTCGACGGCGTGGAGCCGAATCCCTCGATTGAAAACATCGAGGACGCGCGCAAGATGTATCTGGACAACAAGTGTGACGGCATCGTCGCCTTCGGCGGCGGCTCCGCGATGGACTGCGCCAAGGCTGCCGGCGCACGTGTGGTAAAACCGCGCCAGAGCATCGCGAAGATGGGCGGCACGCTGCGCGTGCTAAAAAAGCTCCCGCCGCTGTTCGCGGTGCCGACCACCGCCGGAACCGGCTCCGAGACGACCATTGCCGCCGTAGTCACCGACCGCGCGGCACATCATAAATACGCCATTCAGGATCTTTGCCTGATCCCCCGCTACGCCGTGCTTGACCCCGAACTCACCAAAGGTCTGCCGCCGCACATCACAAGCACGACCGGAATGGACGCGCTGACCCATGCGGTGGAAGCGTATACGAATCTTTTTGCGCCAAAGAGCACCGACAAGCTCGCCATCGAGGCGGTCAAGCTCATCTTTGAAAACCTCGAGACGGTCTACAAGGACGGCTCGAACCTCACGGCGCGCTACAATATGCAGCTCGCCGCGTTCTACGGCGGCGCGGCGTTCACGCGCGCGTGCGTCGGATATGTCCACGGCGTCGCGCATACGCTCGGCGGCCTCTACGGCACGCCGCACGGCCTTGCCAACGCGGTGATTCTGCCGTATGTCATGGAGGACTTCGGCCCCGCCGTATACTTTAAACTCGCGCGGCTTGCCGAAGCCGTCGGCATCAACGGCAAGGACGACGAGGAGAAGGCAAAGGCGTTCATCCGCGAAATCCGCCGCATGAACGCGAACATGCGCATTCAGGAGAAATTCGATTTCATTCAGGATAAGGACATCCCGCAGATGATCAAATGGGCCATGAAGGAAGCCAACCCCATCTACCCCGTACCCGTACTCTGGCACGAGCCGGAGTTTCAGGCGCTCATCGCGCGCATCCGCGCGTAGCCGCCGCATGGCCGCCGAACGGTATTCGCCCCAGATCGCCCTGCCGGAGATCGGCGAGGCGGGGCAGGCGCGCCTGCTTGCGTCCTCCGCGCTCGTGGTCGGCTGCGGGGGCCTGGGCTCCACGCTGTTATATTGCCTTAGCGGCATGGGCGTTGGACGCATCGGCTTCTGCGACGGGGACGTCGTATCGTTAAGCAATCTCAACCGTCAGTTTCTCTATACCCCCGCCGATGTCGGGCGAAAGAAGACGGATGCGGCTCTTGACGCACTCTTAGCTTTCGCGCCGGAACTGACTTTCGAACCGTTCGACGCATTCGTCACCGCAAAGAACGCGCCCGCGCTCGTTGCCCGCTATGACGTCGTACTGCTCGCGGTGGATTCCATCCCCGCCCGCATGATCGTCAACCGGGCGTGCGTAATCGCCGGCGTGCCGCTCGTGGACGCTGGTGTACACGGCTTTCGCGGATCGCTGTTCACCGTCCGCCCGGGCAAAAGCACATGTCTTGGCTGTCTCTATGTGGATTCTCCGCCGGATCAGGCGCCGGTGCCGAGCTTTGCGCCCGTGGTTTCCGCCGTTGCTTCGCTGGAAGCGCAGTGCGCGGCAAATATTCTGCTCGGTCTTCCCACCCCGACGGACGGAAAGCTGTTGCTCTTCGACGGTGCGGCGATGACGACGGAGTTTGTCCCGATTGCGCGCGCGCCGGGCTGCCCCGTCTGCGGAATCTGATTTTCTCCATCAAAAAAGCAGGTGTGCGAAAATTCACGCGCCTGCTTTTTTATTGTGTTCAGAAGCGGATAACCGGCGCTTTGATCAGATTCATCGCCAGCGCGGTCAGCCCGGCAAGCGGGATGCAGACGACCATTGCAAGCATCATCAGCAGCTCATAGGCGATGTTGCTGCGCGGGTCTGGTTTCCCGCGGAACCGGTTGATGAACGACCCGGACGGGATCCCCGTCGCGTTGCCCATCATGATCATGCGCGTCACCGCGAGCACGCCATATGCGCCCGTCTCGCCGTATGTATCCAGTATCCTCTGCCAGCTCTCTTTGGAAGGCTTGCCGCGCATATCCGCATAATGCTGGGCAAAGAGCACGCCGTCGAGTTCGTTTTCCGGTACGTCCGCCAGATCTCCGCCGAGCATGGCGCGAATCTCCTCCTCGGAGAATCCTTCTTCCAGCGCGACTTTTGTGTGATAATACGAGCATATTGCGCAGCCGTTGACTTCCGTGACGGCGAGCATGATGCGCTCGAGAAACGGTTTGTCCATCACCCCCGCTTGCCTTGCATGCTTTAAGAACGGGATCGAGCGAAATGCCTGCGTCATGATGCGGTAGAGTTCAAAAACCGAGTATAGTTTCTTTCCGGATGTCTGCATGATGCCTCCTGACTTTGCCGAATGGCTCGGCCTTTTTATCTTATCGCGAACCGGGTCGCTTTGCAACGCGAAAAAAGCGCCCGCCGAAAGGCAGGCGCATTCAACACGGGAGAGATTATTTTTTCGCTTTCAGGGCGGCGGCGACAAAGCCCTTGAAGAGCGGGTGCGCGCGGTTCGGGCGGCTCTTGAACTCCGGATGGAACTGCACGCCGATATAGAACGGGTGATCCCTGAGTTCGACGGTCTCCACGATCCGCTCGTCCGGCGACACGCCGGAGAGCTCCAGCCCGACGCTCGCAAGCCGGTCGCGATAATCGTTGTTGAACTCATAGCGGTGGCGGTGCCGCTCATGGATCAGCGGCTGCTGATAGCACTTTTCCAGCAGGGAGCCGGGCTGCACCTTGCACGGATAGCTACCAAGGCGCATGGTGCCGCCTTTATTGATCGTCGCATACTGGTCGGGCATGAAGTCGATCACCTTGTGCGGGCTGTTTTCGTCAAACTCGCCGGAGTTCGCGCCGAAGAGCCCCGCGACGTTTCGCGCAAACTCGATAACCGCAATCTGCATGCCGAGGCACAGGCCGAGGTACGGGATGTTATGCTCGCGCGCGTATTTCGCGGTCTGAATCATTCCCTCCACGCCGCGCACGCCGAAGCCGCCGGGCAGCACGATGCCGTCCAGCCCCTGCAGCTTTTCGGCTACATTTTTCGCATCGATGGCCTCGGAGTCGATCCACTCGATATCGACCACGGCGCTGTTTTCATAGCCCGCGTGGCGCATCGCCTCCGCGACGGAGAGATACGCGTCGTGCAGCTTGACATATTTGCCGACAAGGCCGATCTTGACCGTCTCCTTGCAGCCGCGCACACGCTCGAGCATCTCGTTCCAGTCCGTCAGATTCGGCTGCGGCAGGTCGAGCTGCAGCTCGCGGCAGACCACGCCGGAGAAGTTGCTTTCTTCAAGCATGATCGGCGCTTCATAGAGCGTCTCGACCGTGAGGTTTTCAATGACGCAGTCCGGCGTGACGTTGCAAAACAGCGCGATCTTGCGCTTGATGCTCTCATCCACGGGGCGGTCGACGCGCATGACGATCACATCCGGCGTGATACCGGAGGACTGAAGCTCCTTGACCGAGTGCTGCGTAGGCTTGGACTTGTGTTCATCCGAGCCGGAGAGATACGGCACCAGCGTAACGTGGATGTAGAGGCAGTTGCCCGGGCCAACCTCGTGGCCAACCTGGCGGATCGCCTCCAGAAACGGCTGGCTCTCGATGTCGCCGATCGTGCCGCCGATCTCGGTGATGACAACATCCGCGTGCGTCGCGTCCGCAACGCTGTAGATAAAGCGCTTGATCTCGTTCGTCACATGCGGGATGACCTGCACCGTTTCGCCGAGATACGCGCCCGCGCGCTCGTTGGTCAGGATGTTCCAGTAGACCTTGCCCGTCGTCAGGTTGGAAAACCGGTTCAGATCCTCGTCGATGAAACGCTCATAGTGTCCCAAGTCGAGATCTGTCTCCGCGCCGTCCTCCGTGACGAACACCTCGCCATGCTGAAAGGGGCTCATCGTGCCGGGATCTACGTTGATATACGGGTCGAGCTTCTGCGCGGCGACCTTCAGCCCGCGCGCCTTGAGCAGACGCCCGAGCGATGCCGCCGTGATGCCCTTGCCGAGCCCCGAAACAACGCCGCCTGTTACAAAAATATACTTCGCCATACAACCTCCTCCGTGTCAGTTCCATTCTATATCCCTTGTTACACATCAATAAATCAATGCTCCGATGAAGCCGAAGCATGTGAATGATACGCTTCTAAACAAAATCAACGCCCCTTTTTGAGGGGCGTCAACTAAGGCGGCTATTCGACCGTCACGCTTTTGGCAAGATTTCTCGGCTGATCCACCGAACATCCTTTCTGCACCGCCAGATAATAGGCCAGCAGCTGCATCGGCACGATTGCGCAGAGCGGCGCGAGCGTCGCGTCCATCTGCTCAATCTCCCATTGCTCGTGGGAATGCCCTTTCGCGCCCTCCCAGGGGCCGTTGGTCAGCGCGAGCACATGCGCGCCGCGCACCCGAACCTCCTCCATATTGCTGGCGACCTTCGCCTGCAGCTCCGGCTGCGTCGCTAGAGCGACGACGAGCGAGCCGTCCTCGATCAGCGCGATGGTGCCGTGCTTGAGCTCGCCTGCGGCGTACGCTTCGGAGTGGATGTAGGAGATTTCCTTGAGTTTGAGCGCCGCCTCCATAGCAAGCGCATAATCGATGCCGCGGCCGATGAAGAACACGTGCTTAACCGCGAACGACCGACTGGCAAAAAACTGAATCTGTTCCTTATTGTCGAGTATCTTCTGCATGGCGGCGGGAACATGGCTCATCTCTTCGAGCCTGTCCGAAACCTCCCGCTGCGTCATCACGCCGCGCTTTTGCGCCAGATCCAGCGCGCAGAGATACAGCACGATGATCTGCGTTAAATACGATTTTGTCGCGGCAACAGCGATCTCCGGCCCCGCGTAGGTATACAGCACATGCCCCGCCTCGCGGGAGATCGTGCTGCCGGTTACGTTGCACAGCGCCATGGTGTCGCAGCCGAGCTCCTTTGCTTTGCGCAGCGCGGCGATGGTGTCCGCCGTCTCGCCAGACTGGCTGATGACCATGAACGGCTCGCCGCTTCCAATCAACGAATCGCCGTATCGGAATTCGCTCGCGATATCCACGTCCACGCGGAGTTTCGCCATGTGCTCGATAAACTTTTTGCCGAGCATGCCCGCGTGGTAGGCCGTTCCGCAGCTTACGATCGAAATGCGCTCATAGCGCTTTGCCATCTCCGCGTCCCAGGGAAAGCGGCCGGACTTAATCGTGAAATCCTTCGTAGAAACATACTGGTCAAACGTCTTTTTAAACGCGTCCGGCTCCTCGCAGATCTCCTTCATCATGAAGTGCTCGTAGTTGCCCTTCTTGGCGGACTCCACGTCCCAGTCGATATGCGTCGATTCTTTTTCGATGCCTACGCCAAACTCGTCGTAATACCGGATGCCGTCCTTTCGCAGCACGGCGATCTGCTTGTCCTGAACAAAGCAGACGTCCCGTGTATACTCCAGAAGCGCCGGTATGTCGGAGGCAACGATGCTCTCGCCGTTTCCGTGGCCAACCACCATCGGGCTGTCCTTGCAGGTGCAGTAGATTGTCTCCGGATCGTCCGCAAACAGGATCGCCAGCGCAAACGAACCTTCCAGCATGGCGACCGCCTGCGTCAGCGCAAAGAGCGGATTGCCGCGGTAGAGATAGCCCAATAGCTGCGCAACGACTTCCGTATCCGTCTGCGACACGAAGACGCAGCCGTTTTTCTCCAGCATCGCCTTGATGTGCAGATAGTTTTCTATAATGCCGTTGTGGACGATCGCGAGGGTCTTTCGCGTGTCCGTATGAGGATGCGCGTTGATATCCGAAGGCTCGCCGTGCGTCGCCCAGCGGGTGTGGCCGATGCCGCTTTTGCCGGAGATCGGAGATTCTTCGAGCAAATCCTTAAGCTGGTCGATCTTACCCTTCGCTTTTCGGAGGGTCAGGCCGGAGCCTTCCCAGACAGCGACGCCCGCGGAGTCATATCCGCGATAGGCCAGAGCGGTCAAACCATTCATGAGCACGGGTATGCAATTTTTCTCGCCGGTGTATCCAACGATTCCACACATGTACGGGATTTCCCCCTTTGCCAAAACTGAAGCGTCCGATAATAAGCCGCCAACCGCCCACCCATTATCGGACGCAAAATCCTTTGGGTATTATACAAAACCCGCTTGGTGCGCGTCAAGCAAATTTTATACGGGGCGGGCACAACTTCTTGCGCCGCCCCGTATTGTCAGATACATAATATGGAAAATGTGAAATCCGTTTGTCGCTTATTGTTTCTCGAAGAATTTTTCGCCGCAGCCGTAGTGATCGAACACATAGTCGATGTCTTTGTCCCCCCTGCCGGAGAGATTGACGAGGATCGATCCGCGGTTGTTTTCGCGTGCATAGCGCATGGCGTAGGCCAGCGCGTGCGAGCTTTCGATTGCGGGAATGATCCCCTCATAGCGGCTGAGGAAGAAGAACGCCTCCATGGCCTCCTCGTCCGTCACGCTTGTGTAATTCACGCGGCCGACGTCGTGCATAAACGCATGCTCCGGCCCGACGGACGGGTAGTCGAGCCCGCTCGCGATGCTGTAAACCGGCAGCGGCTCGCCTTTGTCGTCCTGCAGCAAGAGGCTTTCAAAACCGTGCAGCACGCCTTTTTTGCCGAATGTGATGGAAGCCGCGTTGTCCCCAACGCTGGTTCCGCGCCCCATCGGCTCCACGCCGACGATTTCGACCGGCTCTTCATAAAACGTCGTGAACAGTCCCGCGGCATTGGAACCGCCGCCCACGCAGGCGCAGACCACGTCCGGCAGCAGGCCGGTCATTTCGAGGAACTGCTCCTTTGCCTCGATGCCGACCACCATCTGGAAGTCTCGCACCATCTTAGGAAACGGATGCGGCCCGACGACGGAGCCGATGCAGTAGATCGCGTCCTCATACTCGTTGAGATACGCCATAAACGCCGCGTCGACGGCCTCTTTGAGCGTCTTGAGCCCATGGGACGCAGGGATGACGCGCGCGCCGAGCATCTTCATGCGGGTCACGTTCGGCGCCTGCTTGGCGATGTCCACATCGCCCATGTAGATGTCGCATTCAAGCCCGAAATATGCCGCGGCGGTTGCCAGCGCTACGCCATGCTGACCCGCGCCGGTCTCGGCGATGAGCTTCTTTTTGCCGAGGAATTTTGCAAGAAGGCCCTCGCCCATGCAGTGGTTGAGCTTATGCGCGCCGGTGTGGTTGAGGTCCTCGCGCTTTAAATAGATCTGCGTTTTGCCGAGCATTCTGGAGAGGCGCTCCGCGTGATACACCGGCGTCGGACGGCCCTGAAACTCCTTGCGGATGCGCCTTAGCTCGCTGATGAACTGCGCGCTGTGGCAGATGGTTTCGTAGGCGTCGTCGATCTCCTTGAACACGGGCTCGAGCTGCGGCGGCAGATATGCGCCGCCGTATTCGCCGAAGCGGCCGTTTTCGTCGGGGTAGAGCTTGACATAGTTCGTGAAGTCTTTGTAGGTCATCATGGTGGTTTTTCCTTCGCCCGCCGTTGGCCGCGGACTTAATCCTTTCTCAATTTTCATTTTTTTGTTTTTGCGGCAAACAAAAACGCCCGTGCTTCGGCGTTTGTGCCGAAACAAGGACGATGCTCTCGCGGTGCCACCTTGTTTCCCGACGGCGAGGTCGGGCGCTTTGCGGAAATGCCAACACATTCCCCGCGATATAACGGTCACGACCCGTCGCGGGATACTTCCATTCCCCCGCGCGCTCTGCGGTCCATTTGAACGATCGTTTCCTGCGGGGCTTTCACCCTTGCCCCGCTCTCTGAAAGGCCGGTTTCGTCCGTTATCTCCGCTTCACAGCTTATGGCGGCATTATATCGAACCCGTGCCGCCGCGTCAAGCATGAATTTTTTTCAAAATCCGACCGCCGCTCTCCGCCTGATCACAAAAACGCCATATTTAACGTTTTTATGAAATGCGCACGTCGCTGTTGAAAAACGAGTGTGTTATATGCGATAATACACTTGTCCCGACAAGATACGTCGAAATGCGGCGTATAAAGAAATATGTTCCATCCGGAAATGATGTTCCATCCGGCGGGTGAAGCGTCGGACTTTGAACCCGCCAAACCGAAAGGCACGCTGCCGGACTGCAAGTATGCTTACGAATATGATTGTGAAAAGAATGCTGCTCGTCGCGCTGATCGCCGCAATGGCGCTCTCGCTCTTCGGGTGCAAAAAAAAACCGGAAGCATCCTATGTGGACACGCTCCCCTGCGATCAGGCGAGCGGGTACACCTGGGTTGCGCGCGCAATTTCCGGCAGCACCGGCCAGGTACACATTGAGCAAACGTATCAGAACGACGAAACATACGCGCTCCTCGGCGCAAGCGGCGTGCTGGAAAACGCGTTTTCCGGCGTCACGCCCGGCGTTGCCACCATCCGGCTCTATTATGTCCACGCGGCGGACTGGGACGGCTTTAACAGCAGCGCGGAGGGAACGGCGTATTATGAATTCCTCGTCTATGAGGACCTGACCATCAGCCTGCTGTATTCCCAGGTGGAACTGCCGGACGGCTTCTAGCGCATCAAACACAAACGCGGCGCCCCGATCGGGACGCCGCGTTTTTTGTGCCCGCCGTGCTTACTGCACGAACAGGCCGTTTTCGTTTTTGTCGATGACCAGCGTCGTATCCGGCGCGACATCGTCCGCGATGATCTTACGCGCAAGAAGTGTCTCCACCTTGCTCTGCAGATACCGCTTGAGCGGGCGCGCGCCGTAGAGCGGGTCGCTGCCTGCTTCGACGATATAGTTCTTCGCCGCGTCCGTCACGCTTACGCGAATCTGGTGCGCCGCGCCGAGCCGCCGGTCGAGGTCCGCAATCAGCAGATCGACGATGCCCTTGAGGTCTTCCTTCGTCAGCGGGCGGTAGAACACCACCTCGTCCAGCCGGTTCAGAAACTCCGGCCGGAAGGACTGCTTGAGCATCTGCATGACGACGTTTCTCGCCTCGTCCGAAACGCAGCCCTCGCGGTCGATGCCCTCGAGGATCACGTCCGAGCCCAGGTTGCTGGTGAGGATGATGATGGCGTTTTTAAAGTCCACCGTCCGCCCCTGCCCGTCCGTGATGCGCCCGTCGTCGAGCACCTGCAGCAGCACGTTCAGCACGTCCGGATGCGCCTTTTCCACCTCGTCGAACAACACAACGGCGTAGGGCTTTCTGCGCACCGCTTCGGTGAGCTGTCCGCCCTCGTCGTAGCCGACATAGCCCGGAGGCGCGCCGATGAGGCGGCTGACGCTGTATTTCTCCATGTACTCCGACATATCGATGCGCACCATGCTCTTTTCGTCGTCGAAGAGCGCCTGCGCAAGCGCCTTTGCCAGCTCTGTCTTGCCGACGCCCGTCGGCCCGAGGAAGAGGAACGAGCCGATCGGCCGGTTCGGGTCCTGAATGCCCGCGCGGGAGCGCAGAATCGCATCGCTGACGCGATCCACCGCCTCATCCTGCCCGATGACACGCCGATGTAAAATCTCCGGCAGCCGGAGCAGCTTCTCCCGTTCGCCCTCCATCAGGCGGGAAACGGGGATGCCCGTCCAGCGGGCGACGATGCGCGCAATCTCCTCCTCCGTCACGCGGTCGTGCAGATAGGTCGTTTCATGCGCGCCGCTCTCGGCGAGTTTCTCCTCGCGCTCTAGGTCGGCGTTGAGCTGCGGCAGCCTGCCGTATTTCAACTCGGCGGCTTTGTTGAGGTCATATGCGCTCTCCGCCATGGCGATCTCCGCGTTGGTGCGCTCGATCTCCTCGCGCAGCTGCTGCACCTTGCCGATGGCCGACTTTTCGTTTTCCCACTTGGCCTTCATCTCGTTGAAGCTTGCGCGAAGCTCCGCCAGCTCGCGCTGAATGTCCTCGAGATGCTCGCGGCTGAGCTTGTCCGTCTCCTTTTTGAGCGCGGCTTCCTCAATTTCAAGCTGCATGATCTTCCGGCTCGAAGCGTCGAGTTCGGCGGGCATGCTGTCGAGCTCGGTCTTGATCAGCGCGCAGGCCTCGTCCACAAGGTCGATGGCCTTGTCCGGCAAAAACCGGTCGGAGATATACCGATGACTCAGCGTTGCCGCAGCGATCAGCGCCGCGTCCTGAATCTTGACGCCATGGAACACTTCATAGCGCTCCTTGAGTCCGCGCAGGATGGAGATCGTGTCCTCGACGGTCGGTTCCTCAACCAGCACGGGCTGGAAACGCCGCTCCAAAGCCGCGTCCTTTTCGATATACTGGCGGTATTCGTCCAGCGTCGTCGCGCCGATGCAGTGCAGCTCGCCGCGCGCAAGCATCGGCTTTAAGAGGTTGCCCGCATCCATCGCGCCTTCGGTCTTGCCCGCGCCGACGATGTTGTGCAGCTCGTCGATAAAGAGGATGATGCGCCCGTCGCTGTCCTTCACCTCGTTGAGCACGGCCTTGAGCCGCTCCTCAAACTCGCCGCGGAATTTCGCGCCCGCAACCAGCGCGCCCATGTCGAGCGCGAACACCTTGCGGTCTTTGAGGTTGTCCGGCACGTCCCCGCGCACGATGCGCAGCGCCAGCCCCTCCGCGATGGCGGTTTTCCCCACGCCCGGTTCGCCGATGAGCACGGGGTTGTTCTTCGTCTTTCTGGAGAGAATGCGAACCACGCTGCGGATTTCGTCGTCCCGCCCGATCACCGGGTCTAGCTTTTGGTTCCGCGCGAGCTCCACAAGATCCTGCCCGTACTTTTTCAGCACGTCATAGGTACCCTCGGGGTTATCGGAGTTGACCGTGCGGTTGCCGCGCACCGTCTTGAGCTGCTCGGAAAACGCCTTTTCAGTGATACCGTATCGCGAGAAAAGTTTCTTGAGCGATTCGTTCGCCTTTTTCAACAGGCCGAGAAACAAATGCTCGACCGAAACATACTGATCGCCCATCTCCTTGGCGCGCTTTTCAGCCTCGTTCAGCGCGTTGTTCAGATCCGGCGAGGCATATACCTGTTCCGCGCCCGAGCCGCCGCTGTAGACGGGCAGCGCGGAAACCTCTTTCTCCGCGTCCGCGCGAAGGCGGCTGACCTCCACGCCCGTTGCGGAAAGAATGCTGCCGATCAGCCCGTCCGGCTGGATGAGCAGCGCGTACAGCAAATGCGCCTGCGAAAGCTCCGTGTTGCCCCGCTCGGTGGCGGTCTGCTGCGCGGCCTGCACGGCCTCTATGCTTTTTTGTGTTAACTGATTGACGTTCATACGACCAATCCCCCTCTACAATATCATGCCGCCACCGCGGATATAGTTGACATAGAGCTTTTCAACCCCCGTCACCGCCGCCGTCGGCTCGTTGATGGATTCAAAATAGGTTTTCAGCGCGGAGTCGAGCAGGCGGATATACCCCGCGATGCCCTCGCCGATCTGCTCGTTGCCAAGCTTTCCTTCTTCCGAAAGACGAAGCTTGCGCAGATATCGCCCGTCCTCAATGGCGCACTCCACACGCCCGATATACGCCGTCTCAATGCGCGTCCAGAGCTTGAAAAACTGGAGCATCGCGAGCACAAGCGCGCTGTTTTGGCTGCGCACCGACACCCGGAGCTCGCCGAGCAGCGGACGCGCGTTTTTATATAGCTCCACGCTGTAGCGCACGCTGGGATTGTATTTATAGTCCAGCGCGCTTCTAAGAGAAAACATCGACTCCGAAGGCTGCAGCTGCGGCTCGAACACACCGCCCATGAGCATATGCTCTATGGCGGAGAATACCTCCCGCATGCGCTTCTCCGGCGTCGTATAGCGCACGAAGTCGGCCAAAATCTGGTTGATCATGGCCGAGCGGCTCGCGCCGGACTCGTACGCCAGCCGGTCGATCTCCTGCACGATTTCGTCGGAGAGCACCAGCGAATACACGCTTTTGTTCATGTTTTTATCACCTCGCGGTCTGATAATTTTATTATAGCCGCGCCATCAAACTTTGCAAGCGTTGTTAATAACTTTGACGACGATTTTGCATTTTTTTCACGTTTTCACTATACTGAATCCGCAATGCTTATGGGGAGAACAACAGAACCTATGAACTACGATTTTGACGAGATCATCGACCGCTCCGGTACGAGCAGCATCAAGACCGAGGCGGGCGCCGCCGTCAACCCTTATCTGCCGGAATCTTCCATCCCGCTTTGGGTTGCGGACATGGACTTTGCCTGCGCGCCGCCAATCCTCGCCGCCATGCAACAGCGGCTGGAGCGCCGCATCCTCGGCTACACCAACCTCAGCGAGGCGTGCAAAAGCAGCACCTGCCGCTGGATGGAGCGCAGATACGGCTGGATCGTCGACGAGGAGCAGGTCGTCTTCTCCGCAGGCGTCGTGGCCTCGATCTTTGCCGCCGTGGAGCGGCTGACCAATCCCGGCGACGAGGTTTGCTTCCTCACGCCCGCCTACCGCCCCTTTGACAACGCGACGCGCTGGCAGGGGCGCGTTCCGCTCTACAGCCGCATGATGGAACAGGATGGCGTCTGGTCGATCGACTTTGACGATCTTTCGAAGAAGCTGAGCCGGACAAGCTGCAAGCTGTTTCTGCACTGCAACCCGCAGAACCCCACCGGGCGCGTGTTCACCGAAAGCGAACTGGCTAAAATCGGCCATCTCTGCTTTGACAACGATGTGTTCGTGCTCAGCGACGACATCCACGCCGATCTCATCCGCGCGGGGTACACGCATATCCCGCTGGCAAAGCTCTTTCCAGGCGAGGTGCGCATCATCACCTGCACCAGCCCGAGCAAGAGCTTTAACATCGCGGGCAACAACCACGCAAATCTGTTCATCCCGGACGCGGAGCTGCGCCGCAGATGGACCAAGCAATATTACAACGGGCATCCCTCCGCGCTCTCCAACGAGGCGGTCTGCGCCGCATACGACGAAAGCGAGGACTGGCTGGAGGCGCTTCGAAGCTATCTCGACGGCAGTTTTTCTATGATAAAACAGCTCTTCGACGAGCGTCTGCCCAAGGCAAAATTCGCCGTTCCCGAGGGAACGTATCTTGCCTGGGTCGATTTAAGCGGCTATGGCTTGAGCGAGCAGGAGCTTAAGCGCCGCATCTCAAAAGAGGGCGTGTTCGTGCAGTTTGGCGAGGACTTTGTGGATAATGCCGACTGTCATATGCGCGTGAATCTCGCAAGCCCGAGAAGCATTTTACTTGAGGGATTAGAGCGCGTCATTCGCGCATTGTAATAATTTTTTCACAAAATATCGCAAGAGCCGCTGAAAAAGCGGCTTTTGTTACGTTCGTGTTGCCTGTGTGCCCGTTTGCCGCCGATATTCTCCGCAATGCCGCTGCTCTCTGCTGAAATATATACCGGAATTCATAAAACAAAGTGTTTGTTACGTTGTATCAAATTGTTGTAATAACGATATTCATTCTGTTTCATTGTTCTTTTTTATTCAAAACGCTTATTTACGCCATGTTGCGATACAAAATCAGTTATATTTCGCCCTGTATAACGCAATTTGTGAAATTATTTTATACTTTCCAATTTTTTTCTCATTCGCAACGTTAATGTAACAACCCGTCTGTATCCTTAAGCCCGGAAACAAAAACAAGGGGCAAAGACACAATGAACAAGAAATCAAAGAAAAGAATCCTGCTCACGCTGGGTCTGCTGCTGGCGCTTGCGGTCGTTCTCGGCATTCATTTCTATCCGAACGTAGCGCGGTTTTCCGCGTCCGCCTTGCCGGAAACAACCACCGCCGGACAAAGCGAGCAAACCGAAGCGATTGCGGATGAAGAAGTTCCGCTGGCCGGCGATCTTGCCGTCCCGCTGGCCGTAGCCGCGCCCGATCCTCTGGATGTTGAGCCTGCTGGCGATGATCCCGCCGAACCCGAAGAAACGGCGGAGCCGAAGGCGCCCGAAGCAACTCCTGCACCCGCAAAGCCCGCGGATCCCGATGAACCGGCGGAGCCGGAGGATCCCACAGATCCCGATGAGCCGGCAGATCCCGAAGAGCCCGCGGATGAAGAAGAGACGAGCAACACCGCAACGCGGATGCTGGCGCGCGCAACCGAGCTGCTGGAGCAGTATTACGCCTGCGCAACCGCGGAGGAAAAGCGCGTGCTGCTCGGCGCGAGCAACTATTCTCTGGGGAACGACGCGCTGCGCGCAAAGCTGCTTTCGGATATGGGCGGCAGCTGGGAACTGCTGGAGCAGGAAGTCGTGGACGCGACGGAGTATCAGCAGGATCAAACGCTCTATGTGCAGGTTTATTTCGGTGATTTGAGCAGCGATTATGTGCCCGTCGTCTATACCACGAAAAACTCCGATCTCTCCGGCAATCAGTGGTCAACCAATCTGATTTACGACGACGATCTCGAGTCCTGGATGGAATACACGCAGAAGCACCCGTATAACGACAGCCGCGTCGGCTACTACGTGACCACGCTCTACAACAACGAGGACGGTTACGAAGAGCTCAAGGACGTCATGGAAACCAGCGACGTCTGGCAGGAAGTCGTCGTTGCGGACGAGGACGCCGGAGCCGCGGACACGCCCGCTCCCGGCGACGGCGCGGAAGGATAATCCTGAGCAATCCCGGATTTGCCCTGAATACAAAAACAGACGGACAACGCCGTCTGTTTTTTTTGTTTGCCGCTCGCTATTCGATATAATCGCGATACACATACGGGCTGGTATACGCCCGCAGCAGCGCGCCGTAGTCCGGCGTAAAGGACAGCACGTCCCCGACGTGATACGGCTTTGCGCGCGTTAAGTCCACAATCAAATGGTCGGAACTCGCGCCGATGATTTTGATGTCGCTATCCCGCGGGGTCAAACCATCCGCAACCGTGTCCTGACGGCCGATCTTGCAGATGCCGCGCACCTGCTCGCCGAGGCTTTCAAACGTCGGATGCTCGCCAAACGCGTTCGCGCCGCTCTCGCCGATGGGCACCGACGGCTTTTTCTGCACTTCAATGAGCCGCGTGGAGAGCGTGAACGCGTCGCCGTACAGTCCGTTGAGCACGCGGCAGGCGGCGGTGTCGTTGCCCAGCAGGATGGACTCCCCAAGGCGCAGGTGGTTGACCTCCGCTGGAACCATCCCGCGCTTGAGCAGGCCGATCGAGCTGGAGTTCCCGCCGGAGACAATCGGAATCGGCAGCCCCGTATGTACGCGTAGCTCCTCCGCGATGCGGCAGAGCTCGCCGAGGTTCGTCTCGTCCGGTATGATCGCGCCGTAGCAGGTGAGGTTGGTGCCGACGCCGAGAAGATCGATTCCCTCCTCCGCCTTCGCCGCATCCGCCGCCGCAAAGATCGCCTCGCGGCTTAAAAACAGCAGCCCTTCCCGCAGATCGCCCAGGTCGATCATCAGGATAATCGCGTGTCGCCTGCCCGCCGCCTGCGCGGCCTTTCCCAGCGCGCGGATGGTCGAAATTTCGGAGACAAGACTGATATCCGCCACGCGCACAGCCTCCGCCGCGTCCTCCGGTGCGGGCGCGCGCAAGAGCAGCTTCGGTTTGTTCGTGTTCAATCGCGCGAGGTTCTCCGTCCGCGCGTCGGCGAGCATCGTCGCCGCGCACCCGTCCAGCACGCGAACGATCCGCTCGTCCGCGCAGACGCCCTTGGAGACCGCGGCGACGGAGACGCCGTGCTCGGCGCAGAGCGCGCAAAGTATGTCCGCGTTGTGTTTGATCTTCGTCAGATCCGCCGTAATGCGCGGGTAAGTCGACATTCTCACGTCCTCTTAGTTCCTGAATTACGCAAAGCGCAATGTATCTTTTAACAATCGTTTCGCCGCCTGCGGTCGCGTTTTTGCCAACACGCCGAGCGAGCCCATGACATAGTTTTCGTCAAACGCAAGCCGCATCGTCCCCGGTTTGGGATAGAGCATTGTTCCGTTTGCGTTGCAGTTTGCAAGGCTTCGCAGGATGTTTTCCCGCTCCGGCAGTCGCGTGAGCGCGCCGCCCGTGCCGACGAGGAATTTACACTGCGTGAGATCTTTTCCTTCGGCGGCTCTTGCCCTGCCCTGCGGTGTGTAGTAATACCGAAGCCGACCCGCATGGCGGGAAATCGCCGTCAGCCCAGCTTCCAGACAAAGGCGCGTGGTCAGCTTCAGCTGCTCGGGCGAAGCTGGTATCGGGCGATAGTCCCGCAGCACGTCCGCAACGTTCAACCGCAGTTCGTTGGAAAGTTTCGCTTCGCCGATCCGTTCGATCAGATGCCGCGCGTTGAGATACAGCCCGAGGTCGCCCTCCACCGTTCGCTTGTTGAACGGCTCCGGCGCGGTCGAAAGCGATGCAATCTCTTCCGACCCGGCGCTCACAGAATGCACATCCGTCGTCGCGCCGCCAATGTCCAGCACGACAAGATCGCCAATCTCCTCATAGAGCAGCATCGCCGCCTCCATGACCGCGCCCGGCGTCGGCAGAATCGCGCCCGTAACCAGCTCGCGGATGTGCTCCATGCCCGGCGCGGAGACGATATGCCGCTCAAACGCGGCGTGGATCACCTTTCGCACAGGTTCGATGTTCAGCGCGTCCAGCCGGGGATAGACGTTTTCCGCGATGTAGCAGGGCACATCCGCGCGCGCAAAGATTTCCCGAACCGCGCTTTGATTCTGCGCGTTGCCCGCGTAGAGCACCGGCGCGCCGGTGCCTTCGCTTGCCAGCAGCTCGGCGTTATACAGCGCGGTTTCGCGCTCCCCGCCGTCTGTTCCGCCCGCGAGCAGGATCAGGTTTGGGGATATCGCCCGCTGTTCGTCCAGATCCGCGCGCGTGAGCTTTCCCGCCGTGGTCTGGCGCACGATTGCGCCCGCGCCGAGCGCCGCCGCGCGCGCCGCGTGCACCGTCATGTCGTACACAAGTCCGTGCACGCACATCTTGAGCCCGCCCGCCGCGCTGGACGAGGCCAGTAGTTCGCCGTAGGTCAGCTCGTCCGCGCCGAGGGATTGTTTCAGCGCGTCGATCGCGGCGTTCAGGCCGACGCGCACGTCGCCGGAGAGCACCGTCGTCTCCGCCTGCCCCTGCCCCAGAAAGCGCGGGGCGCTGTCCAGCGCGGTAAACGCGCTGACAAGCGTTGTCGTGGAGCCGATTTCGGCGATCAGTACGTCCGCAAACATAGTTACATCTCTCTTGCGCGCTTTTCGCGCTCCTGAATCAAAAAAGTGGCGACGTGGTTTCCGTGCGTGCCGCGTCCAAACCCCGCATCAGAAACCCGTATATATTTTTTAAAAATATATACATAAAACTTACTCTCTTGCCCGCTTTTCGCGCTCCCGGATTAAAAAAGTAGCGACGTGGTTTCCATGCGTGCCGCGTCCGAAGCCCGCATCAAACCTCCATATATATTTTTAAAAAATATATACATCAAACTTACTCTCTTGCGCGCTTTTCACGCTCCCGGATTAAAAAAGTAGCGACGTGGTTACCGTGTGTGCCGCGTCCAAACCCAGTATCCGCGCCCGCGGCTCTCGCCGCGTCGTTTTCCACCTGCGTGCCGCCCGCAACGAAGAGCAGCCTGCTCCGCACGCCCATCTCCCGCGCGATGCGGTCGATGCGGGCGATATTTTTATAGTGGATATCGTCGTGCGAAATGATCATAGAGGCCAGCATCGCATCCGCATCCAGCTCGATGGCCGCACCGACGAGCTTCTCCGGCGAGACGGATGTGCCGAGGTAATGCACCTCTATGCCATATTTTTCGATGCCACCGTGCTTGATGTCTATGATCTCCCGAAGGCCCACAGAGTGCTCGTCCTCGCCGATGGTGCCGCAGACGATCCGCATGCGCCGCTGCTCGATTGCCGCGCGCAGCGCGTCCTCGTCCATCACGTCCGGCTCGGGCGGGATCACGAGGGACGCAATATCGATGTCGAAATCGACCTTGCCTTTGAGCTCGATGCGCGTGCCCTCCGCGCGGTGCAGCACCTCGCGCGAGATGACCGCCGCGTCTTTCAAACCCATGCGCCGCGCGCACTCCAGCGCCGCCGCCTCGGCGATCTTCTTCTCCGCCGGAAAGCAGAGCGTGAGCAGCACCGTTCCGTCGGCGAGCCATTCCATCTCGGGTTTGATTTTATCCGCGTTCGGCCGGGCGAATTCTTTTACCGCGTCCATGCGAAGATAGACGTTGTCGTCTTCGTCCAGTTCGTCGATGTAGACGATCTTCTCCGGCTGTTCAAGTGTGCAGCCGCCGATGAGCGCGGCGGGGTCGTCCGGATCGCCGTTATATTGCTTAACATTGTTCCTGCCGTAATGCGCGGTGACGGGCGCCATATAGTCCGTCGCGCGCTTGATTACCGTGCCCGCGCCGATACCGCCGGCGGTTTTTCGCGCGATGCCGTCCCCGTTTCGCTCCGGAAACAGCCCACTGTCGACGAACATGCCGCTCTCGACCGCGGCGAAATAGCCGCCCTGCGCCTCCATCTCCTCCAGAAACAGCACCGCGCGCTCGGTCAGTTCCCGCGCCTTGTCCTCGAGATAGCCGTCCTGTTTGAGCTGAACCATGTCCATCAGCCCATCCAGGCCGACGAGCGTCTGCTTTGCGGTGTCGCAGGCTTCGATGTTGTAGATGTGCCAGGGGACGTTTCGCCCCTCGTCGGGCGTGATGGTGGACTGAATGTCCGCGCTGGTGAGCTTGCTCACGAGCATGTTCAGCACATGGGTCACCGTCGCCTCACGCGTACTGGACTCAATGTATTTCGTGTTCATCTGCGCGCGCATCCGATAGCCCGCAAAGAGCCGCCGAAGCGCCACCGCATACGGCAGATCCATATAGACGCATGGCCCCGGCGTCGCCGTCGGGGGCACGGTGGAAAGGCAGATGTTTCCCTTTGGCACGCCGACCTTTTCGGAATACAGCGCGTTGATCGCGTGCTGCACCATGAGCTCCGGCATGACCTTCCACGCGTCCCGCGCGGTGGCGTTGGCATTGTGCGCGCCGTCGATCTGCGCCATGTCCGCCCAGGCGATGAGCTTCTTGCTCTCCGCCGCGTCTACAAACGAGCGCACCATGTTGATGTTCCGATAGATGACGTTGTACTGCGGGTCCTGATGGCAGCCGTTGACGCCCTCCTCGGCGAACATGACCGCGATGTCCGGCCCGGCTACGCCGCTGACGTAGCTGTGGTAGTTGATCGGCCGCCCGACCTCATCCTCGATCAGGTCTAGCGCCTTTCGCTGCGCGCGCACCTGCTTTCGGGAGATCGGTACGCCGCCGCTGCCCTGCGGAGTGCCCTCGATCAGTCCGTCGAAGTGGCTCTGTCCGGAGGTGCGGATGACCATGATGTGATCCGCGCCGTGGTGCGCCGCCATGCGCATGCGGCGGATGTCGTCCTCAAAGCGTCCGCTTGCGATCTCCGTCGTAATGACGGGCATCGGCTGGGGGTCGACGTCCCCGAAATAGTGTGCGGGCGGCAGCCGCACGCCGTCCTTGAGGGGCCTGCTGCACTCGCGATAGGTAAACGGCCCCATCGTCAGGTTCGGCGCGGGCTCGCGCCAGGTCCATCCCCGGCGGCGGGGGCGGTAATGTTCCAAATCTTCCAGAATTTTTGCAACGTCGATGTTCTCGTCCGGCGGGAGGATGTATTCGCTCATGCTTCGCCTCCAAACAGGCGCGCGGCCTCGTCCATCTTCGCCGGGTCGATCAGCGCAAGCCCCGCCGCGCGGACGTCCAGCCCCGCGTGTTTGGCGTAGCGGTAGACCACGTTTCCCGCGCCGCGACCAAGCAGCCCGCGCTCCATGCAGCCGTTCGCCAGCGCCTTTGCCTCCAGCGAGCTAAAGCCCATGCGCAGCAGCACGCTGCGCTCGATTGCGGGCGTGGTGTTTTCTTGCGCCAGCGTCAGCAGCGGATCGACCAGCCGCCCGGTCAGCGCCCAGAAGCGCGCCTTAAGCTCCTCGTCGCTCAAATTCGCAAGATGCGCGCGTCTCGTTTCAAAATCGTCTTCGCGTTTGACCATAGTCGCCTCCCGAATGATGTTCGCGTGAAATTGCGTTAGTGTTGGTTCAGCGCCCCGCGCACGAACGCGTCGTCCGTCTTCGTCTCCGCCGCGAGAAACGCGACGTCCTCCTCCGTCGGCGCGCAATCGACCGTCGACGCCGCGTGCGTAATTAAAGAGCGGCGCATGTGATCCAGATCGACTTCCGCCGCGCGCAGCAGCGAGGGATGCGCGGGGAGCACGATGCTCTCGCCCGGCACCTCGTCCCGCGGGTCGCCAAGCGAGACACGCACGCCGTTTTGCCGCGCAAAGCTCAGCTGCGCGTTGCCGTGCTTGCCCGCGCCGGTGTACTCTGTCTCCTGCACGACGACGATCTTGTCCTCCGGCAGCGCCTGCGCCAGCGAGATCGCCGCGGCGAGGCTCGTGTTGCCCGCGGGCCCGCGCTCGACGCCTTCGAGCCGCGCCAATAGCTCGGTGGTATAAAACACCTCGCCCTGCGAAACGGTGACGTAGCGATCCATATATCGAAGCGGACGCGCCGCGCTTCTGGGTACGTCGCTGCGATCCGGCCAGCTGGAAAACGGCATGCCAAAGCCCGTGTGCCCGGTCGTGAACGATTTCTTGTTGAACTGCGCGTCGCTCGCCATGTGCAGGCCCTTGAGGTTCACGCTCGCGGCGACGATCTGCGGACGACAGTCCGCCTTGAAAAGCCCCCGCGCGGTGCCGGTCAGGTTTCCCCCGCCCGCGTTGGTGCAAACGACGACGTCCGGATCCCTGCCCGTCTGTGCGCGGCACTGGCCGGCAAGCTCGTATCCCAGCGATTCGATGCCCGCAACGCCGAACGCCGTGTAGAGCGAGGCGTTGAAGTAGCCCGTGTCCTCGAGCATACGCAGCACGGTGTAAAACAGCTCGGGTCCGACCGTGAGCTGGACGACCTCCGCGCCGAGGGCTTCAGACTTGCGCGCTTTTTCGACAATCTCCGGCTGGCCGACGCCGCGGGAGTCGTAGCACTCCTGCACGACGATGCACTTTAAGCCGCTCTTTGCGCAGCAGCTCGCGACCGCCGCGCCGTAGTTGCCGCTGGTCGCCGCAATCGCGCCGGGGTACCCCATGCGCGCCGCATGGTGGATGCTCGTCGCCGCGCGGCGCACCTTGAAGCTCCCGCTGGGGTTTACAGCCTCGTCCTTGACGAAGATGCGCGCGCCATAGCCGGATTTACTTAATTTTCTAACCAGTGCGGTGATGTTGTTTAACTCGATCAGCGGCGTGTTGCCAATGGCATATGCGCGCTGTATTTGTATCACGTCTTCGAGCGTATAGCCCGTGGACGCCATCATCCTTTCGTAGTCAAACGCGATGCCGCCGCTCTCGAACTGCGAATAATCCACGCCGACCGCGTTTCTTATGATCTCCGCCTTGCGAGCAAGTACGGCGGCGTAGCTGTTATCCCTCGTCATTTCGGATCACCTCCGAAGAGGAACGAAGCCGCCTCGTCCCCCGCGCGCTGCAGCTCCGGCACGAAGTCCCCGAAGCTGTGCGTATAGTGCGGCTCGGCCTCAACCAGCGTGCCGGAGACGGTTCGTCCCGTACGGGTGGTCACGCTCGCCTCGCTGCCAATCTGCGCGTCCGAGCGAAGATACCCCTTCGTCCATTGCTCGAGCGGAACGCACTTTGTGTCCTCCGGCACGGCGGCGGATCGCTCCTCCGGCTTGAGGATGATGCTGTGAATTTTTACCCAATCGCCTTGTTGCGCCATACCGATCATCACCTCTGTATTGCTTCAGTCCAGCAGTCCTTCTTCGATCTGTTCGCGCATGTCGCCCATGACGGCGTGCGGTACGGGCAGATCGATCATCGTCTTGAGTCCCGGCCGCGCGTTGATCACGTGCGGAATCATGTTGACGCACATCGCGATGGTGCCGACGCCGCCGTCCACCTCCGGCTGAATCGTCATATGCACGGGCGGCGTACCTTCCAGCGTGATATAGTCGCCCGTGTGCGTGCCGCCGAGCTCCGGCTCAATCTGCTGCGGGTGGATCATGTCGATCTTGACTTGACCGGCGACCGTGCCCTGCCCGGTCATGTTCACGCCCGCGACATTTCCCGCCGCGGCGAAGCCGTAAGGCGATTTTCGATCGATTTGCGTCAAAATCGGTTCCATCTGTTGCGAAAATCCGTCGATCTTCCAGCCGAGCGCCTTTGCGATCATGCCGACGCTCTCGGCAAAGCCGACATGCCCCGCCAGCGCGCCGCTCTTCACGCCCTCGGCAAACGCCTCCGGCGAGAGTCCCACGCCCTGCTCCTGCATGACCAGCGGCCCGAACGGGGAGAGTGAATTGACGCGGCGGCAGGTAACCCTGTCCACGCGCGTCATGCAGCCGCTCAAACAGACGGCGAGCAGATCCATCATCAGCCCCGGGTTGATGCCGGTGCCGAGCACGCTCACGCCGTGTTCCTTTGCAATCCGGTCGAGTTCCTTAGCCAGCTCCGGCTCCTTTGCCGCAGGAAAGCTCATCTCCTCCGCCGTACACACGGCGTTGACCCCGCGCGAAAGCACCGTTACGAGCTTTGGATACACGTCCTTTGTAAACGAGTCGGTCGCGACGATGCAGACGTCCGCCCCCTTTGGCGGCAGCACCGCGTCGATGTCGTCGGACACAATCACATCCGGCCTGCCGTTTCGCGCAACGCCGAGCAGCTCGAAGATACTCCTGCCGACACGCTTCTGGTGCAGATCACAAACGCCCGTGATCTCCACGCCCGTCTTTTCCAGCAGCACCTTCGTGATGCCGCCGCCCATCGCGCCAAAGCCCCAAATCGCCGCCCGGATGTTTCGCATACCGTTCCTCCCAGCCGTTTCCGGCAAAAAGATGATTGAGTCGCATTGCTGTATTCTTTTTTTGATAGCTTTTTAGTAAGAAAGCTGCCGACCGGGCACAAAGAAATCCTCTTGCTGTAAGCCCAGCTGCTCAATCGCCTGCTCGACGTAGAGCAGGTTGCCGATCTGCAGGCGGTCGTGGCAGTCGCTGCCCATAGAAAATGTCAGTCCCGCCTCATACGCGCGGCGCAGCATGTCCATATTCGGCGCGCGCCAGAGACCGGAGATTTCGAGCGCGATGCCGTACCGTTTGCAAAGGTCGATCACCGCGTCCTCCCACTGGGTCAGAAATTTCGTGCCGTACAGCTCGTCGCAGGGGGGCAGCACCGTCGCATGCCCGAGAATTTCGACACGCTGCGTGGAAAACGTCTTTTCCATCATCTGTATGATATACGCCAGATAATAGCGGCTCATAGACGGCGAATAGTTCTTTTCATATTGCTTGGAATACCCGGAACGGTTTGAAAAATACTGACTCAACGGCACAAATCCGCCGCGACCGTCCGGCATGTTATGCACGCTTGCAATGAAATAATCGATGTCGTCCTCCAGCGCATCCGGCAGATTGAAGCGGTGCTCCATATTCACCTCCGCGCCGCGATAGACGGGATATTGCCGGAGCACCTCGATGTAGTTTTTTACATCGTTGAGCGTATAGATGCCGCAGCAAAACAGATGGTCGGAAACGCCGAGGATGTGTCCCTGCTCCCGCTCGACCTCCACGAGGTCTTCAATCGGGAAGCGCGCGTCGGACATATTCGTGTGGGTGTGCAGGTCGTAAAGTTGCATATCGTTCTCCAAAGGGATTGATTCCACCGCGTTTTGCCGGATATTCATTTTGCATAAAACCGCTCGATGTTTATACAATATACCATAATTCCGTGTGCTAAGACAAGGGCGGAAACCGTGCGGTGGGTTTTGTTCGGCCACTGTTTCAAAAGATTTTTTGCAGCGGGTGGGTAAAGAAAAAGCGTCCGGGTTCTCCGAACGCAGTCCGCGCACACACGCGTCATTTTTTGTTCGCCATGTATTGTATCAGCTCCGCCGCGACGCTCACGGCGATCTCGGCGGGCGTTTCCGCACCTATATCGAGGCCGATCGGCATATGAATCCTGTCGATCTGTGCGCCGCTCAGCCCGTCCAGCAGCAATTTTTCACGCGTACGCGCGATCTTTCTCGTGCTTCCGATGCAGCCGATGTAGTCCGCCTCCGTGCGGAGCACCCAGCGCAGGATTTCATAGTCCGTCTCGTGTCCGCGGGACATGACGATTACATGATCCCGCTTTTCAAGTCGGACAAGCCCTTGCGCGGCCTCATATGCGCAATGGATCACGCGCTCCGCCGCCGGAAAGAGCGTCTCGCTCGCAAATTCTTCCCGGTCCTCGACGACCCAAACGCGATAGTCGAGCAGGTCGAGCTGTTTTGCCATGCACTGCGCCACATGTCCGCCGCCGAAAAGCACGACGCGCGGCGCGTCCAGCAGCGGCTCGATCAGCCGCTTAAGTTCGCCCTCCGTCACGACGGGTTGCCCCGGCGGACAGTCGAGTCCTGCCAGCGCGCAGAGCGTCTGCGCGTCCATCACGTCGGAAGAAAATCCGCAGGTTTCCGAAAGATTGCAAACGAGATACGCCGCTTCTCCCGCGTCGATCGCAGCGAGAATCCCCTCCGCCAGCGCACGGCCGCGCTCGCCCGAGATCGGACGAAACAAAACCTGAACGCTTCCCGTGCCCGCGTTGCTGTCGTCCGTATGAATGTCATATTCGCGCAAGGCGCATTGCTTTTGCAAAAGCAGCTGCGTCGCGTCCTGTCTTACCCGGTATTCCACCGAACCGCCGCCGACCGTACCCGTCTGCGCCCCGCTTTGCGAAACGACCATCGCCGTGCCGACGCCGCGCGGCGCGCTGCCCCGCCTCGCCACGATGGTGGCGAGCATGGCGCTGTTTCCGGCGCTCAGTTCGTCCACAATTGCTTCCAGCAGTTCCCGCATACGCAATGCGCCTCCAATATCGATTCGATCCGGTGATGAATTTACAAGCGTTTCCCTGTATGTCCGCCGTTTTAGAAAAGCGGCTTTTTCAGCGCGGGATTCGCCGCGTCAAACACGACCATGCCGAGCTTTTTCTTTTCCCGGAACAAAAGCGGCAGCTCCGCGTCCTCCGTCCGTTCCAGCAGGGCCGCAAGCTCATCTTCGGAAAATGTCCGGTTGCCGGTTAAAAGAAAATAGCTCTGGGCGTCCTCTATGGAACGCAGCGGCTGAACATATTCCCGCTCTATCGTTTCGTAGAGATACGGGATTTCGCCCGACTTGAGCGTTTCGGTCAGTTTGTTCAATTCGACCTCCGCGTCCGCGCCGTTCAGTTCCATCAGCACAAATGTCTTTGCGCGCGACAGCTCCCGCACCACAGGCAGAATTTGATCCACGCCGCCGACGTCGTACAGTACGAGCGCGTCGTACAACCGGTCGGGCGCATAGGTCATGACGTCCCCGAGCATGGCGACCACATTGTGCGGGCAGCGCGCGCGAAACGCGGCGACCGCTTTGGGATCGTTTTCGATCACAGTCACCTGCTCCACATGATAGGAAAGCCATATAGCCAGATCGCCCAGCCCGCCGCCTGCGTTAAACACGCGCGACGAAGGCGGAAGGTACGCCGAGATCCGCTCGGCTATGTCATAGTAAAACCTGCTTCTTTTTGACGCGTCGCTCATCCAGCGAATCTGCGCGTCCGTCCATACAAATTCTTCCAAGGTGTGTTTCCGTCTCCCTGTCGATCAATATCCGACGCCGTTTCCATCGGTCGTTTTTATTCTAAAATCGTGCCGCCGCATTCCGCCTGCGCCAAAAGCTCGGCATACCGCGCGCAGGACGGTTCATGTTCGTTGACAATTCCCGCCGCCTGCAGGAAAGAATGGATGGTTACGGAGCCCGCGTATCGCATGCCGCGCCACTTCATGTCCGCGGACATCCGGTCGGAAAGCGGGCTTGTCGCGCGCGGTTCGCCGGTCGGGCTGAGAACGACCTTTCCCTGCGAAAAGCTCCAAAGATAATTACAGAACGAGCCGAATTCTTCCCGCAGCGCCAACACGATCTTTGCGTTGGAAACCGCAGCCTCGATCTTTCCGCGGCTGCGGATGATGCCCGCGTCCTGCAAAAGCGAGTGGATCTTTTGTTCGTCGTAGGCGGCGATTTTGTCCATGTCGAAGCCGTCGAACGCGGCGCGAAAGGCTTCCCGCTTTTTCAACAACGTAATCCACGACAGCCCCGCCTGAAACAGCTCGAGCAAAAACAACTCGTACATCGGCCCGTCTTCCCGAATCGGTGCGCCCCACTCGTCGTCGTGATAGGCGCAATAGAGCGCGGACTGCTCGTTGACCCATGCGCAGCGTTTCTTCGGCTCCATACCGTCCCCCTGTTTCGTCTTTTTCATCGGCGCGAACAGCTGAATTATAGCACACAAGCGCGCCAAAACGCAAAGCGCCGCCAGGCAATGCTGCATGGCGGCGCGTGTGGCTTCGTTTGTTCAATCCGCGCGTGTTCGCGTTACGATTCGCCGCCGATCAGCGGATCGTTGTCTCCGACGCTTGCGCTGCTGGACACCTCATATTGAAGCTTTTGCCACTGTCGGAGCAGCTCTACCAGGCGCGCCTGATCCTCAGGGGTAAACGCGCGATAGCTCGGATTATAGGAGATGATCGAGCCGCTGTTTGACGGATAAACTGCAACGCCGTCGCTCGCGAAAAACAGAACCCCGCTGGTTGCGGAACCGTTGCCCGCGGAGGCGGCGTTGGCAGCCATGATATCCGCGCCGACGAACGATCCGTCGTCTCCGAGCGCCCGGCCGCTCCAGTTGACATAGACAAAGAGCTTGCCGGGATCGGCGGACGGTTCGCTGCGAAGCAGGATTTCGTTGATTTCTTTCATCAGCGGCATAAACGGCGCATAATAATTATTTGTGTCGTTCGCATACGCGCCGAAATAGAACGAGCGCATCTGCACAGACCCGTCCGCAATCGGAACATTGTAAAACGTCATGTTACAGTCGATATAATCCGTCGATCCGGTGAAGTTCGCCGAACGATCGACGATCTCTCCCAGCAGATCAAGGTATTCGTTTGTGCCGTGTCCATTCTGCCAGTCCATCCAGGCCGATACAGTCTTCGGCAGTTCCATGCGGATGTTGTAGTAGTCCATATACCGCTGCATTCCCACGTATCCGGCCGTATTCACCCCGCCGACCGTCTGCCGCTCGTCCACGCTGTATATGATGTCCGAATTCTGCAAGCGGTACGCGTCGTTTGGTACAATCCCCGTCTCGGGAACCTCCGCGTAAAGCGAACGCAGAATCGGCTGGACGGACGCAAATCCGCCCCGATACAGAGTCTGCTGCTGCAAATAGCAGACGGAATCCTCCGGCGGCAACGAACGGATCGCCTTGGCAAAATCCGCGTTCGTTTCGCGCACGGTAAGCAATTCGTTCTGGTCCTGGAACGTTACGAGCCTGCTGACCCTGCGCCCGTTTTTCAGGACGAACGTAACGGGTTCCGTCGTGCTGAAGTAGCTTCCGTTTGGATCGTAATCGATTGAAACGTAGCCGCGTTCCCGAATCGAGGCGATGTTATCGCGCAGCGAGGAGAGCGCATACTGTTTAATCTCGTTTTCCGTGAAACGCACTCTTGAAACGCTGTATTGCTGATAGGTGATGTAGTCCGTCCCGCGGTTTGAGCCGCTGAACTGCACATACGCGATGTTATCCAGCTTCGGGATATCGTTTTGAATCGTCTGCGTCGTTCCCTGTGCAGTAAGATAGCCAACGGTAACCAGCGCAAGCGGCGCAAGCAGCCATGGCATTGAACGAAGCACCCGCTTTGGCGCGCGCAGCACGACAAACTGGTAGATCATGTAGATACCGATCATGATCGCCAGCAGCACGAGGATATTCGGGCCGTTTACCGCCACCACCCCGGAGGCAAACAGCATGCCGACCGGCAGAACGCTCAGGCAGGCAAACAGCGTCTGCACGCGGTCGTTTTTCGCGCCGTGCTCCGCAATTTCAGACGGCCGGCGCAAAAACATCAGGCACCCGAGAAACAGTTCGCCGATCACGAGCAGAGCGGAATAGCCGATGTTGCCAAAGCTGTAGATCCGCGATTCGAGCATCCTTCGCGTGATCATGGCGATCTGTCCCGTTGCGATATTCGTCACGGGCGAAAGATACCAGGGCAGATCCAGCCAGCCGACAATCTGCGCCTGGGCAACTACGCCGCGCGCAATCGTGAACTGCACAAACCGCAGCAGGCCGAGCACCAGAGCGGCCAGCGCGATATCCGTTAAAAACGTACCGGTCATGCTCGCCGCAATCGCCGCAGCGGCGAATACCAGCATGGTTGCAACGATGTAAAACGGCACGGCGACCAGCGGATAGAGCGCGACAAACGGCACCTTCGCAATCGTGAATACGGCTGTAGTCAAAAGGACGCTTGCCAGCACCGTCGCCGTAATCCAGGTCAGCCCGGCGAGCGTGATCGCCCAGTAAAGCCGTCTGCGCGAAATCGGCAGGCTGTGATAATAGTCGCTGTCCGAACGCTTGTTGAGAAACGAAAACCCATCCAGCGCGAGCACAAGCCCGCCGAGATAGGTAAACACCACAAGCGGTGAAAACATTTTGCTCAACCGTGGCAAAGAGTCGATGTAGTTCTGCGTGCAGTACTGCATGGCGACGACGACGCTTGCCACCGCGCTGAGCGCAAAGAGCACAAGTCCGATGCGGGAAAGCCTGCGGACGGACTCCAGATATGGTTTCATGCGCGTTCGCCCCCTTTCGCTACGGGTTCCGAAAAGGTATACCCGAGCGCTTCCATCTCATATAAAAACACTTCCTCCAGCGTAAGCGGGAGAACCTCGAGCAGAAGGGGCCGATCTACGGCGATCGTATTTTTCGCCTTCGCGCTGTCCCCGCGGATGATCATATTCGCCACGCTGCCCTGCTTGTTAAACGAGAGGATGTCCAGCGCATCGAAGCGGGACTTGTCGTACTCCTCCGCAAACGCAACCTGCACTTTAAAGAGCGAGGTCTTGAGATTCTGAACGTCGCTTTCAAACACAATGCCGCCGTGATAGAGCAGCGCGAGCTGGTCGCAGGTGTCCTCCAGTTCGCGAAGGCTGTGGCTGGTTACGACGCTGGTGCAGCCGCGCTCGAGCACGTCCGCATACAGCATGCTCTTCACGAGGTTTCGCATCACGGGGTCAAGTCCGTCGAACGTCTCGTCGAAAAACACATAGTCGGTCATGGCCGAAAGCGCGAGCACCGTCGCCGCCTGGCGGCGCATGCCCTTTGAAAACGTACTTAAAAGTCGTGTGCGGTCGAGTTTAAACGCGGCGCAAAGTTCCGAAAAGCGCTCGTTTGAAAAGCGCGAATACATGGATTCATACAGCAGCGCCATCCGGTTTAAGTTGCTCTGCGGCAGAAAATACAGTTCGTCCGGCACAAACACGCAATGCTCCTTGACGGCGGGGTTGTCGAACACCTCTCCGCCGTTGATGGAGATATGTCCTTCATCCGGCTTATAGATACCGTTGCAGAGCCTTAAAAACGTACTTTTGCCGGCGCCGTTTGCGCCGACAAGTCCATAGATGCACCCCTGCGGAATGTTGCAATTTAGATTCAGCAGCGCCTCTACGTCGCCAAAACGCTTGGTCAGTTTACGCGCTTTAATCATGATTTCGCTTCCTCTTCCTTTCCATATCCGGCATTGATCGCCGCGATTGCGTCTTCCAGCGGTATCCCTGCCGCATGGAGCTCCTGCGCAATGTTCCTGACCTCCTCCAACCGACCTCTGAACCCCTCGCCGACCAGACGCGACGCTTCCGCGGTGACAAACCTGCCGTTTCCCGGCGCGCTGACGCAAAGCCCGCGGCGTTCCAACTCGCTGTAGGCTTTCTGCAGCGTGTTGGGGTTGACCGAAAGCTCCTGGGACAGCGCGCGCACGGACGGCAGCTGGTCGCCTTCCTTTAACAGGCCGGATGCAATCAGCCGCTGCGTCTGTTCGATGATTTGTTCATAGATCGGCACTCGTCCGAACCGATCGATTTGGAACATTGCGTCCCCTCCCTTTTCCCGGATAGGTGTACTATACGTTATAGTACACTTAAATATTACGCCCATTTTATTCACGCTGTCAAGGTAAAATCATACGAAAACATGAAAATACGTTGTCTTTTTCGTGTTTTTTTGCTTGTTTATGCCAAATCCCGCCGGTGCACGGCAAACTTCCGTGTGATACAATATCCGCGATGGAACAACCGTTTGACTGGAACGAAACAGAATCCGGCGAAACGCGGCGAAAACAGCGCAAGGAGCGCGTTTCGCTTGTGCTGCTGCTTCTGCTCGCGCTGGCGATTCTTGCCGCCGCGGCAATGCTGCTGCATTCCCGCATCAGCGCGCAGCAGGGCGCGGAAATTTCCCCCTTGCCGGGCGCGGCCGTCGCCGCCGCCGCGGAACTCCCCGCCGAATCCGCCGAGCCAACGCCCGCCGAAGACGGACTTCTTGTGACGTTTCTGGATGTCGGCCAGGGCGATTGCATCTTTCTGCGCGCGCCGGACGGCAAAACCATGCTGGTCGACGGCGGGCCGGAAGGATCGTTCCCCGTAATCGATCAATACCTGTCCTCGCTCGGCGTCGTCGGGCTGGACGTCGTGGTCGCCTCCCATCTGCACGCGGACCACATCGGCGGGCTGATCTCACTTGTGGACACCTATCCGGTCGGCGTGTTTTATTACCCGCCGTTCGACGCGGAAAGCGAAACGTATTTTGAACTGCTCGACGCGCTGCAGGAAAGCCAGGCACAGGTGAAAAATCCGCTCGCTGGCGTGGATACGCTCCTTGATTGGGACAGCGGCGTGGAGGTGCGAATCCTCGCGCCATACGACGCGGTGTACGACGATTTCAACGACACGAGCTATATGCTCCGCGTCCGCTACGGCAACACCGCGGTGCTGCTGACAGGCGACACGACCGAGGTCGGCGAGCGGCTCGCGCTCAAGGCGCAGCCGAACGGCTACTTTAAGGCGGACATCCTCAAGGTTGCGCACCATGGCTCGAGCGACGGCACATTCGAAGAGTTCCTCGAAGCGGTGTCCCCCGCAATCGCGATCATCTGCGTCGGCGCGGAAAACGCCTACGGACATCCGACCCAGGCGCTGCTGGATCGCCTGCTGGAGCGCGGCATCACCATATACCGCACGGACGAGGATGGAACGATCTCGTTTCTGCTTGACGGAACGAATGTAACGATGTTAAAATAATAGGTAATTCAAAACAGGCAATGAAGGGGAAAAGTCCTCGTCGCGCGATGAAAGAGAGTACCGTCACCGGCTGAAAGCGGTATACGCACAAAAGGACATCAAGTTCGCCCCGGAGCCTCGCCGGTGAACGACAGCGCCGCTGTTTCAGTAGTCGGAGACGGGATCGCCCGATACAGCGAAATCGAGGCTCGATTTTCTGCGCATACCGCCGGAAACGGGCAAACGAGGGTGGTACCACGACGCGATTCGTCCCTTTTGGGCGGAACGCGTTTTTGATTTGCGCAGCACACTTTTTTAACAACAAACTTATTTAACAGTAAATTTTTTAATAGCAAACATGAGGAGGAACACGGGAACATGGGTATGATGGAGTCTCTCGCGCAGCTGCGCGAGGAAGCCGAAGCAAAGCTGAAAAGCTGCGCCACGCAGGAGGAGCTGGAGCAGTCGCTGACCGACGTGCTCGGGCGAAACGGCTCGCTGACGTCGATTCTGCGCACGATGGGCTCGCTCGCCAAGGACGAGCGCGCAAGCGTCGGCGCGTTTGCCAACAAAGTTAAGACGGCGCTGGAAGAGGTTGTCGCCGAAAAACGCGCCGCGCTGGGCGAAATCGCCAAGCAGCGCCGTTTTGCCGAGGAAGCGCTGGATGTGACCGCCCCGGGCGCCGTCCCGACGCCGCTTGGCCGCCTGCATCCGATGACGCAGACCTACCGGCTCATCCGCGACGCGCTGGTCGGCATGGGCTTTTCGCTGTTCGACGGGCCGGAGATCGAGCTGGACGACAACAACTTCACGCTTTTAAACCTGCCGAAGGACCACCCCGCACGAGACATGCAGGATACGTTTTACATCAACGAAAACGTCGTGCTGCGCACGCATACCTCGCCCTGCGAGGTGCGCGCACTGACCACGCTGACCCCGCCGTTTCGGCTGCTCATGCCGGGACGCGTGTTCCGCGTAGACGAGGTGGACGCGAGCCACTCCCCCGTGTTCCATCAGATAGAGGGCTTCGTTGTGGACAAGGGTCTGACGCTGGGCGACCTCAAGGGCATTCTCGATTCGTTCGTGCACGCCGTCTTCGGCGAGGACGTCAAGACGCGCCTTCGCCCGAGCTATTTTCCGTTTACGGAGCCTTCTGCAGAGCTGGACGTCTCCTGCTCCATCTGCGGCGGCAAGGGCTGCCGTGTTTGCAAGGGCACGGGCTGGATCGAAATTCTCGGCTGCGGCGTAACGAATCCGCACGAAATCGCCAACTGCGGTTATGACCCGAAGGTCTGGACGGGCCTTGCCTTCGGCCTCGGCGTCGACCGCATGGCAAACCTGAAATACGGCATCAACGACATCCGGCTGGAGTACGAAAATGACGCGCGCTTCCTGCGCCAGTTCTGAGGGAGGGATAAAACAATATGAAACTGCCAAAGAAATGGCTTTGTGAATATGTGGATTTCAACGTCTCGAACGATGAATTCGTCGAGAAGATGATGTGGCGCGGGTTTGAATGCGCGGGCGTGGAAAAGGAGCTTTCCGGCGTGGAGGGCGTCGTGGTCGGCCGCGTACTCTCCGTTGTCAATCATGAAAACTCCGACCACCTGCACATCTGCAAGGTGGATATCGGCGAGGAGACTGTCACCATCGTCACCGGCGCGGACAATGTATTCGACGGCGCGCTGGTGCCCGTCGCCGTCGTCGGCGCGAAGCTCGGCGGGCGCGAGATGTCCGCCGTGAACATGCGCGGCGTGATGAGCTACGGTATGCTCTGCTCCGGCGAGGAGCTCGGGCTGACCAACGCGGACTATCCCGGCAGCGAGGTGCACGGCATCCTGATTCTGAACGAGGACTACCCGCTCGGGCAGAAGATTGAAACGGCGCTTGGCTTTGACGACGACATCTTCGAATTCGAGATTACCCCGAACCGGCCGGATTGCATCAGCATCATCGGCATGTGCCGCGAGGCCGCAGCCGCGCTCGGCCAGTCCTTCCGCGAACCGAAGATCAAGCCTGTCACGGGCGAAGGCAGCGCCGCGGATTATGCGCGCGTCACCATCGAAAACTACGACCTGTGCCCGCGCTACACCGCGCGCGTGGTAAAGGACATCGTCATAGAGCCTTCCCCCGCCTGGATGCAGCGAAAGCTCAAGGCCGTCGGCCTCCGCCCGATCAACAACATCGTGGACATCACGAACTATGTGCTCGTTGAGTACGGCCACCCCATGCACGCGTTTGACCTTGCCTGCATCCATGGCAGCCACATCGTCGTTCGCACCGCGCATGAAAATGAAATCGTGACCACGCTGGACAAGCGCGAGCGGCCGGTCACGCCGGACATGCTGCTGATTGCGGACGAGAGCCGCGGCGTCGGCATCGCGGGCGTCATGGGCGGGCTGAACTCGGAAATTACGGACGCGACAAAGGCGGTGCTCTTCGAGTCCGCCGTGTTCAAGGGCAGCAACATCCGCGCGACGGCAAGGAAGCTGCGTCATGTCACCGACGCGGCAAGCCGCTTCATCAAGGGCGTGGAGCCCGTCGGCGCGGAGCTTGCGCTGGAGCGCGCCATCGAGCTCGTTGCCGAGCTCAACGCGGGCACGGTCGTCGGCGAGATGATCGACGTGAAAAACGAGACGCCGACCGACCGCGAAATCGACATCAGCGTGGATCACATCAACGCGCTGCTCGCGCTGGATCTTACCGCGCGACAGATGGCCGGCATGCTCGCCACCATCGGCATTATGGCGGCGCCCTCCGATGCCGGACTCCACCTGAGCGTTCCGCATTTTCGCACGGATATCGAAAGCGGCATTGAGGCGGACTGGGACATCGCCGAGGAGATCGCGCGCATCTACGGCTATTACAACATCAAGCCCACGCTCATGCGCGGCGATACCTTCCGCGGACGCGTGGACGATCTCTTCCGGCTGGACGACCAGATCAAGGACACGCTCGTTTCGCTGGGGCTGTACGAGATGTATAACTACAACTTCACGAGCCCGTCGGTGTTCGACTCGCTTCTGCTTGCGCAGGACAGCGAACTAAGAAAAGCCGTCCGCATCCTCAATCCCTTCGGCGAGGACCAGAGCCTCATGCGCACCACGCTGATTCCGGGCATGCTGGATTCCCTCGTGCGCAACGCCAACCGAAAGAGCGGACATCTGCGCTTCTTCGAGGTGGGCAACACGCATGTCGACACCGGCGCGGAGTTGCCGGAGGAGCGCAAGAAAATCGGTATCATCCTCGGCGGCGAGGATGTGGATTTCTATCTGCTCAAGGGCATGATCGAGGAGCTGTTCCGTGTAATCGGCGTTCAAAACGTCGCATACGAAAAGAGCGGCGAGGGCTATCTCCAGCCCGGCCGCGCCGCGCGGATCGTCGGCGAGACCGGCGCGTTGCTGGGCGTGTTCGGCGAGCTGCATCCTAACGTTGCGGACGGCTGGAAGGCGGACGGCAGGGTCTACGTTGCGGAGCTGGATTTTTCCGCGATTGCAGGCAGCCGCGGCGCGGACAGGCGTTTCGAGCCGCTGCCGCGCTTCCCCGCGGCGGAGCGCGACCTTGCGCTCGTCGTGGACGCCGAAACCGAATCCGAAACGCTTAAGCGCGTCATCGAAACGGCGCCTGCGGGCGTGATCGTCGGAGACGTTCGCCTCTTCGACACCTACGCGGGCCGCGGCGTCGCGTCCGGCAAAAAGAGCCTCGCGTTCTCGTTTGCGCTCCGTGCGGAGGATCACACCCTGACCGATGAGGAGATCAAGCGCGCGATGGACGCGATTATCGAATCCCTAAAAGAAAACGGGGCGCCGCTGCGCGCGTAAAGCGCAGGACAGGCTTTCGTAACAGAATCGTGAACTTCAAAACCCGGTGCGCTTCAATACGCACCGGGTTTTTGAAACCAGTTGCGCAGGTTGTTTGCTTGCCGTATACTTGGGGTAAGGACGGCAGGATTTGCCGGAGAATCTCGACAGGAGGAACTCGAAATGCCATTTTGCGACAACTGCGGAAAACCCATCTACCCTTTGGACAGGGTCTGCCCAAACTGCGGTACCCCCGTCTCTCAGCCAATGCAGACTTATCAGCAGGTCGCCCCCGTCTATAACCGTCCCGTAGACGAAGAACCGCCCCAAGGCTCCCCGTTTGCGGTCTTGAGCAGCTGGAATTTCGTCGGTTCCCTTATGCTGATGACCTGGCTGCCGATTGCGGGGCTCATCATCGCAATTGTCTGGGCTTCCGGCGGTACGGTCAACATCAATCGCCGGAATCTCGCCCGTGCTTATCTGCTGATCATAGGCATCTCAATCGTGCTTACGATCATCATGGTCATCGCAATTGCATCCGCAGGCATGTCGTCGCTGTATTTATTGAACGATTTGATCAACTGATTGTCCGGCGACACCTTGCGAGAGTAACTACATCAATTTTTAAAGGAGGTCTTTACAATGGCATTCTGTGCAAAATGCGGAAAAGAACTGAATGAAGGCGACAAGGTATGTTCCAGCTGCGGCGAACCCGTCGGTGTTGTCCGCGGCGAAGCATCCAACGACTCCAACGACAAACTCATGGGCATCCTTGCCTATATCGGCATCCTCGCGCTGATTCCATATTTCATCAAAGATCAGTCTCGGTTTGTCCGTTTCCACGCGGTAAGCGGGATCAATCTTTTGATACTCGAAGCCATCCTGTACTTTGCCGTCCTCATTGTGACCATCGTAACGTTTGGGCTCGGCGCGGTTCTCGGCTGGATTGCCTTCGCTCTCTGCCTGGCGTTTTCCATCCTTGGCATCATCAACGTTGTCAACGGCGAGCAAAAGGAACTGCCTTTCATCGGCAGCATTCGTTTTGTGAAGGAATAAGCTCTCGTACCGGTCGGCTCAGATCGGGTTTTTCATGGATACATTGATTCAAAACTGCATGGTGATTGACGGAACCGGCGCGCCCGCATACGCGGGAAGCGTCGGTTTCGAACAAGGACGCTTCCGCATTTTCCGCGGCGGTGATGTTCCGGTTGCGCTCGAAGTCATCGACGCAGCCGGACTCGCGCTCGTGCCGGGCTTTATCGACGCGCATTCGCACGGCGACCTTACTCTGGTCAGCCCCTTTGCAGCGCGAAGCAAACTCGGTCAGGGCATTACGACGCAGATCGCCGGCCAGTGCGGTGTTTCGCTCTTCCCCGCGGGCGGCGAATCGCCCGCGCTGTTTCCGCGTTTTGTCTCCGGCATCGCGCCGTATCCCGACCTGCCGGACGACCTGTCCAGGCTCGGCAGCGCGAGCGGTTTTTTCGACTGGCTCAACTCGCTGGAAAGCCCGCTGAACACAGAATGTTTTGTCGGCCACGGGACGCTCCGCCTCTGGGCGATGGGCTATGAAAACCGCAAGCCGGACGCAGGCGAGCTGGAGCGGATGAAATCGATGCTCCGCCGCTGCATCCGCGAGGGCGCGCTTGGTCTTTCTACGGGTCTGGTTTACGCGCCGAGCTGCTATGCGGACAACGACGAAATCCTCGCCCTGCTCCGCGTCGTGCACGAAGAAGGCGCCGTCTATGCAACACACCCGCGAAACGAGGGCGATTTCGTCGAGGAGGCGCGCGCGGAATCCATCCATCTTGCGATGGGGGCGGACGTTCCGCTCTGCGTTTCGCACCTCAAGGCGGCGGGCAGGCGCAACTGGGGCAAGCCGCACGCTATGCTGCAAACTCTCGAGCGCGCCGTGGAAAACGGGCTTTCCGCGATGATCGACTGCTATCCATACACCGCTGGCTGCACGTCGCTGAACGTCTCCGTCCCGCCGCGCTATTTCACGCGCGGGCTCGGCGGGCTTATCGATGCGCTGCAAAGTCCCGACGAGCGTGAGATCATCCGTGAGGAGATGAGCCGCCCGAGCGACTACGACAACTATGTCTATAACAGCGGCGGCTTTAGCGGCGTTTACGTCTCCAGCTGTCCCTTCGATCACAGCGCGGAGGGGATGTTCATTTCGGATTATGCAAAAAAAATCTCGGCTGACCCATTCGACGCGTTCTGTGATATACTGATCAGAAATAAGGGTCTCGGACTCGGCATCTATTTTCACATGAGCGAAGACGACGTTGTCGAAATCCTCTCCCATCCGCTCTGTGTGCTCGGAACCGACGGACTGATCGGCAGACGCGGCGAGAACCCGCATCCGCGTGCATTCGGCTCCACGGGCCGCTTCTACCGGTTGTTGACGCATGAAAAAGCGCTGCTTTCGCCGGAAGCCGCAATCCATAAGATGAGCGGACAGGCGGCGCAATTCCTCGGACTGGGCGGCAAGGGCCGCATCGCGGACGGCATGGACGCGGACGCGTTGCTGATCGATCTGAAGAACTTTTGCGACACGGCAACCTATCAAAGCGGCGACTCCACCTGCGCCGGCATCGAGCGCATCTTCATCGGCGGAAAAGAAGTATCCGTCCCCTCGGGCATCTAAACGCCCCAATTTGTCAAATCAGTCTCCATCCAATCGGAATCCCCCGTTTACGCAGCGTATTTATAAAAAGTGTATAAAGGAGATACGACGACATGGACTCTATCTTCATCGTCGGCGGCGCGGCCATCGACATCACCGGCAAACCGGACAGCATCTGCCGCGAGCGCGACAGCAACCTCGGACGCGTACGCATCCGCGTGGGCGGCGTCGGGCACAACATTGCAAAGCGGCTCACTGCGCTGGACTATCATGTGGAACTTGTGACGGCGCTCGGTTCCGGCTTTCACGCCCGGATGGTACGTGAAAGCTGCGAAAACTCCAATGTGTCGCTCAAGTACACCTATACCGGCACCGGTAATCAGCACACGGGCACATATATCGGCGTGTTTGATGAGGACGGCGATATGCTCGTAGGCATCAGCGACATGTCCGTGCTGGATCACCTTACTCCCGCATATCTCGCCCCGCTGCTGCCGCTAATCAACGAATCCCGCATGTGCGTCATCGACGGGAACCTTTCACCCGAGTCTCTGGACTATCTTTGCAACAGCGTGACCGTGCCGTTATTTTATGATCCGGTCAGCTGCGCAAAAGCCAGACGCATCGGCGGCAACATCGGCAAGTGCTACGCCATCAAGCCCAACCGTCTGGAGGCGGGCTTCCTCTCCGGTAAATCCTGCGACACCATCCGCGGCATCTACCGCGCTTCGGACTGGCTGCTGGAGCAAGGCGTGCAGCGCGTGTTCATCTCGCTTGGCGAGGAGGGCGTATACTGGGCGGATCAGACAGGCTGCGGGGTGCTTCGCGCGGAGTGCAGGGATGTTACGGATGCCACCGGCGCCGGAGACGCGATGGGCGCGGCCATCATCGACGCCTGCGTGCGCGGCCTACCCACGGAAGAATGCGCAAAGCTCGGCAATGCGGCCAGCGCACTAAACTTTAAAACCCCAAAAGAATAAGCCGGACACCGGCGCGAAAAAGAAGCAGGGAATTTTCCCTGCTTCTTGTGTTTTGATCCGATCAGAACAGTTTGCGGTTCTCAAGCGGCGGCACCGGCTCGATGTGCCAGATGTCCTCCGCATACTCTCGAATGGTGCGGTCGGAGCTGAATTTTGCGCTCGAGGCCACGTTCATAAGGCACTTGCGCCCAAACGCGATGCGGTCGCGGTACTCGCAGTTGACGTCATCGCGCCGCTGGCAGTAGGCCAGCAGTTCCTGAAGCACAAAGTACACATCCGGCTTCTGCCAGTCCGAGCCAAAGAGCAGCGAGCGGTGCAAATCCGCAAACGCGCCGCTGTTGTCGTCGCTGAGCGACCCGTCGATCAGGGAGTCGACCACGCGCCGAACACGCGGCTCGTAGTCGTAGATGGCCTTCGGGTTATAGCGGCCCTTGAGCTCGTTGAGTTCCTCGACCCGCGCGCCGAAGATATAGTTGTTCTCCGCGCCCGCCTGCTCGACGATTTCCACGTTTGCTCCGTCGAATGTGCCAAGCGTGACCGCGCCGTTGAGCATGAGCTTCATGTTGCCGGTGCCGCTGGCTTCGGTGCCCGCGGGCGAGATCTGCTCCGAGACGTCCGCCGCGGGAATGATGTGTTCGGCGTAGGAGCAGTTGTAGTTCTGCACAAACACCACGCGCATCTTGTCCGCCATGTCGGGATCGGAATTGATCATCTTCGCCAGCTCGTTGATGTATTTGATGATGGCCTTGGCGCGGATATATCCCGGCGCGGCCTTCGCGCCGAAGATGTACGCCGTCGGCGTAAACTCCTTAATCCGCCCGTCCTTGATGCCGTAGAAGGTATCCAGAATGCCGAACGCGTTGAGCAGCTGGCGCTTGTATTCGTGCATGCGCTTGACCTGCACGTCGAATATAAAGTGCGGCGGCAGCGTAACGCCTTCATATTCCTGAATCAGGCGGCTCAACTGCGTCTTTTTGATGCGTTTGACTTCGTTGAACTGCTCTACGTCCTCGTCCGAAAGATGCTCTTTCAGCTTGCCGATCTCTTCCAGATTGAGCAGGTACCCTTTTCCGATGCGCGAATCGAGAAATTCGCACAGCTCGGGGTTGCAAAGCCCCAGCCAGCGGCGCTGCGTAATGCCGTTCGTCTTGTTCTGAAAGCGCTCCGGATAGGCGGCATACCACTCTTTCAGCACGTCGTGCTTGAGGATTTCGGTGTGCAGCGCGGCGACGCCGTTGACAAACCTGGAGCAGTACACCGCGAGATTCGCCATATGGATGACCTTGCCCTGAATGACGGACATCCTGGAGCAATCGAATTTCCGCGCCATCAGCTCGCCGCAGAGTTTCGCGTTGATCTGATAGATGATGTCGAAGATCTCCGGCAAAACGGACTTAAACAGGTTGACGTCCCATTTCTCCAGCGCCTCCGCCATAACGGTGTGGTTCGTGTAGGAGAAGGTTTTCGAGGCGATCTCAAACGCGCGGTCGAACGCGATGCCCTCTTTCATGAGCAGACGGATCAGCTCCGGAATGCTCACGGTCGGGTGTGTGTCGTTGAGCTGGATGGCCACATGCTCGGCAAAGCTGTCGATGGGCCGATCCTCGCGCTTGAATCGCAGAAAGATATCCTGCAGGCTCGCGCTTGATAGAAAGTACTGCTGCTTGAGGCGGAGTTTCTTCCCCGCCTCTGTCGTATCGTTTGGATACAGCACGCGGGTGATGTCCTCCACGGCGTTCTTTTCGAGCACCGCGAGCGCATATTCCTGATCGTTGAAGAGTTTGAAGTCAAAATCCGAAACCGCTTCGCTCTGCCAGAGCCGAAGCGTTCCGATGTTGTCCGTACCATAGCCGATGACGGGCATATCGTACGCAACCGCGCGCACGGTCATGTCCGCAAACTTGACGAGCATCTCGTGCGTGTCCCGCCTGCGGCTCCAGGGATCGCCGAAGCGCTGCCAGTCGTCCGCGCTCTCCACCTGAAACCCGTCGGCAAAGGACTGCTTGAACAGGCCGTATTTATATCGGATTCCGTAGCCGTCCAGCGGCAGGTTCAGCGTTGCCGCCGAATCTAAAAAGCACGCGGCCAGCCGTCCGAGGCCGCCGTTTCCGAGAGCCGCGTCCTCGATGTCCTCAAATATCGTAATGTCCAGACCGCGGGACTCAAACTCACGCTTGACCTCGGCGAGGATATCCAGTACGAACAGATTATTGTAAACAGTTCTGCCAACGAGGTATTCCGCGCTGAAATAGTAGGCCTCTCGCGTGCGCTCGTGCGCATGACGGCTTTCATACCATGTTTCCGCAATCGCGGCCATCACCACGCCGGATAACGCATCATGCATCTGAGCAGTCGTTGCGTCCATAAGCGACACCTGATGATTCTGCTTCAGCGCAAGTTCTACGCTCTCCATGATGTTATCGATCTTCACTGATAAATCCCTCTCTTTTCCGCATCGCGTCATAGTATAACATACTTTTTTTCGGATGAAAAGACGCGCGAACGGCCGGTTTCGCGCCTGTTTACGGGCATTTTCTGCGATTTTCGTGAAAAAACGCCCAAAATATGGAAACGTTTCCGAAAATACGCGGATAATTGTACCATAAGTACTATTTTAATCGCGAATTCACGGCTGTTTCATGTGAATAATCCGTAATTATTGTATTTCAGTCCATTTTGTGCCAAATGAAAAAGGGCGAATCCGCTCCGCCCTTCTTCATACATTCAAATATATTGCTTCAGGATCAGGGAGATTCGCTTAATCGTCGTATCCGAAAAAACAGGATCGAGCCCGTTTTTCGTGAGCGTCTCGTCTAGATCGGCATACTGTTCCCGCATGAGAATGTCGAAATAGGCCGCCTTTGCCGCGGCGGGGTCGCTCTGCGCAAGATCGAACAGCTCAAGCGCTGGCACCATACTTACGGCATAGCTGATGTAGTAAAGCGGCGTCTGGAACGTATGCGAAATCAGCACCCACTCCGTTCCCTGGTATTCATAGACGTCCTCAAGCATGTATTCTTTTGCGAGCTTTAAATACAGCGCGTTCATCTCTTCCAGCGTCATATTCGGATTGGCGTAGACCGCCTGCTGGAACTCGTCCTCCATGCAGCCGGACAGCAGCGAATACATTGCGTCAAGCAGCGCGGACGTCCTCGCATTGTTTGCCAGATCGCCGTAGAAGCTGTCGTAGTCGTCAAACATCAGCAGCACGAGCGCCTGCGAATCCACCTCGGATAAATCGAGGCTGTCGCCGTCGGAGTTGCTCGTTGCCGCGTTGTAATAATAGCCCGTAAAATGACCCAGCTCGTGCAGCGCGGTGGCGATATTGTCCGCCGACCCCGTCCAGCGGGAGAAGATAAACGGCGCGCTGTAGTCTGAAAGATATGTCGTAAAATTCGAGTCCATCTTCACGGCGCTGTCTGAAAAGTCATACAACTTGTTTTGCAGCATATAAGACACCGGTTCTGCAAGCCGCGGCGAAAATGCGTTTGCGGCCGGCTCCAGTGCGCTGAGAAACGCGTCCTCGTCAAACGTCGCCACATCGAGGTCATAGGAATCCTCGTCCTCGCTCGCTTTGACAAACAGCGGCGCAATATAGCGCTTCACCGCCGCGTGCAGCGCCTTTGCATCCTCCGGCGAATAGCCGCGTCCGTAGCTGTCGTAACAATACTCCGCGTAGTTGTCGTAACCTAGTTTGTTCGCAATTTGCGTTCGGATTGCGAGCTGTTCCAGAAAGATCGCCCCCGCCTTTTCGTTCAGCGCGGCGCAGTACGCGTCGTAAAGCCGGTAAAACTCGTCGTAGTCCAGCGAGTCATCGCCGTCAATGTCTTCGTAGGTCCAGCGTTTCCCGTTGTCGAGGATTGAAAACGTCGCCGAAAGGTTATCGTATTCCAGCGTCAGCTGCTCTTCCTGCGCAAGCAGGTCCTGTATGCTCGAATCGTCCTCCGATTCGCTTTGCAAAACCGCGTCCACATACCCTTCGCCAAACGACTCTTTTGCCAGCTGCTCCGCCTCGCTTGAGGATTCGAACAGTTCGGCGGAGACGCTCTGCATATCGACGTCCAGCTCGTTCAGCGCGGATTGAAGATAGGCGTACTCGTCCCGGTAATAGCCGTCCGTCACGTTGAAGGCATACAGAAGATACGCCAGCGAGCACATGCAGTCCGCATGTTCATACAGACCCTGCAGCGTTTCGTACGAGGCGATCATCTCATCGGCCGGTCTTCCGGCTGCAATTCCGCTCTCAAGGTCGTCCATCGCGGCCTGCATGCCGTCGATATCCGGTCTGGCATACACCATATCCGAGAGCGTAATGTCCCCGTGCTGCTCTTGCTGCGGATATGCCGTTGCAAGTGCCGCGCTCTGGTCATAAGACACGTTGGAGTGGATGACAGTATCCCCTGCAGCACAGCCACTCATAAGGAACAGAGCAGCAAGCATAACCGCGAGGATCGATCGTTTGTCGAAGATTCTTTTCATTTCTTCAGTATACTACCCGGACAGGTTGTTGCACAGCCTTTTCCCCGTTTTTGAAAGCGTGTCCTTTTTGTAAGAGCACGCGCTCTATTGAATTCAATGTAAAATCATGGTATAAACATAAGAACGGTTTTGTCCGCACGCGCGGATGAGACCGCTCGACGCACCGATTCAACCAAATCGGAAAGGAAGCATGTATGAACATCGTAGTTCTCGCTGGCGGTCTCTCGCCGGAGCGCGACGTGTCGCTCTCCACCGGCACCATGGTGACCAACGCCCTTCGCAAAAAAGGCCACAACGCCATTCTCGTCGATCTGTTTTTCGGAATGGAAACGCTGCCCGAACCCATTGAAAGCGTTTTCGCCGTCGACGGATTTTTGCCGCCGTTTTCCGTGCCGGAAGCCGCGCCGGATCTTGGGGCGGTTCGCGCCGCGCGCGCGGGCGGTTTTTCGGATGAAATCGGCAGCGGCGTGCTGGAGCTCTGCCGCGCGGCGGATCTCGCGTTTCTCGCGCTGCACGGCGGCGTCGGTGAAAACGGCAGCCTGCAGTCTTTCTTCGATCTAAGCGGCGTGAAACACACCGGCAGCCCGTCCATTGGCTGCGCGCTGGCGATGGACAAGAGCGTGAGCAAGTCCCTCTTTCGCAGCGAAGGAATACCGACCGCAACCTGGGCCGTCGCACGAAAGGGCGTTCCGTTCGACACAGAGCACTTCCCCGTTCCCTGCGTGGTCAAGCCCAACAGCGGCGGTTCGAGCATCGGCGTTACAATCGTACGCGAGCGCGCAGAACTTGCGCGCGCCATCGAGGCGGGCTTTGCTTTTGAAGACGAACTGATCGTGGAAGAATATGTCTCCGGCATCGAGCTTTCCGCGGGCGTGCTCGGCGGCGCGGAGGACTGCGTGGCGCTGCCGCTGATCGAGATCGTGCCCAAACACGGCTTTTACGATTACCAGCATAAATATCAAAAGGGCTGGACGGACGAGATCGTTCCCGCCCGCATCTCGCCGGAACTGACGCAGAAGGTGCAGGAGCTGGCGAAAAAGGCTTTCCGCGCGCTAAAGCTTAGCGTCTACGCGCGCATCGATTTCCTGCTTCCGGCAAATGGCGAGCCCTCCTGTCTGGAGGCAAACACGCTTCCCGGCATGACCCCGACGAGCCTGCTGCCGCAGGAGGCGGAGCATTACGGGCTGGACTATCCCTCGCTCTGCGAAACCATCGTGAATTTCTCGCTCCGGCGATACGAAGGCAAATGAAGCGGTATCTCTTTTCCGAAATCGCCGCGGCCTGCGGCGGGCAATACTTCGGCGATCCCGCGCTGCTGGACGAAGCGGCGCAACTCGTCGTCATCGACAGCCGGGACGCAAAGCCCGGCTCGCTGTTTGTCGCCATCATCGGTGAAAAGCAGGACGGACACGCGTTCATCCCTGCCGCGCGGGCAAACGGCGCGTCTCTCGTCGTCTGCGACCGCGCGCTGGGGGAAGAGCCGTATCTGCTTGTGCCGGACACGCTGCGCGCGCTGCATCAGATCTCCGCGCGCTATCGCGAAAAGTTTGCCATCCCCGTGATCGGCCTGACCGGCAGCGCGGGCAAAACCTCCACCAAGGATATGGTCGCCGCCGCGCTCGGCACACGTTACCGCGTCATGAAGACGCAGGGCAACCTCAACAATGAAACCGGCGCCGCGCTGACGATCCTTTCGCTGGAAGCAAGCCACGAAGCCGCCGTCGTCGAGATGGGCACCAACCATTTCGGCGAAATCGGCCGCATCGCCGCGTTCGTCCAGCCGGATATCTGTCTGTTTACCAACATCGGCTATGCGCATATCGAGAACTTCGGTTCTCTCGAGGGCACCTTCCGCGGCAAGACGGAGATGCTTGCGTCCATGCGCCCCGGCGGACACATCGTCGCCAACGGGGACGACGCGCTGCTGCGTACGCTTCCCGGCGCGCTGCTCTTCGGCCTAGGCGAGCACTGCGCCGTACGCGGCGTTGAGATTGAAGATCTTCTCCTAGACGGCATGGCGTTCACCGCCGTCTATCAGGGACAACGCCTGCGCATGCGTGTTCCCGCGCTCGGACTGCACTCGGTCTACAACGCGCTTGCGGCGGTATCCGTCGGCTTGCTTCTCGATATGAATCTCGACGAAATCGCGCGCGGGATATTAACCTATCGACCGCTGCGCGGACGGATGAACGTGCATAAGCTCCCGGGCAGAACCGTAATCGACGACACCTACAACGCCAACCCCACCTCCGCAAAGGCGTCTCTGGACGTGCTGGCGAAATGCCCGGGCAGACGCGTCGCTATCCTCGGGGATATGCGGGAGCTCGGGCAGGCATCCCCCGCCCTGCACGAGGAGATCGGCCGGTATGCGGCTGAAAAAGGAATCGACCTTGTCGTCTGCGTCGGCAAGGACAGCGCGCATATGTTCCGGGCGGCGGCTCAAATCGACCCGAACCGCGCGCGCTATTTCGACACGCAGGACAGCATGCTTGCTTCACTGTCCGGGCTGCTTTTTGACGGCGATACGATCCTCGTGAAAGCATCCCGCGGCATGAAGCTGGAAACAACAGTCGAATATCTACTTGCATAAAGCACGAGCGCACAGCACAAAACCCGTACGGCAAACGCCGTACGGGTTTTTCGTTTGATATGCGGTCTGTGATCATCATTCCAGATGGAATGTATCGATCAGTTCACGTATTTCACCGTTGTTGAGCAGCACGATGTCCCCCGCCTCCTGCGCGACGAGCATGGACGCGGCAGTCGCCTCCGCGACTTCCAGCCGGTCGAACGCGGTAAAGATCGACGGCCCGGTGGTCACGACGCGGCTGTTTTCAAACAACACGACAGGTGTTGCCCCGGAAAACTGCGCCGCGGCGTCTGCGGGATGTGAAATCGGTTCCGCAAAGGGTCGCTTTGGCACCGCGCGCAGCATATAGTAGCTCTCCGGCACGGTGGAGGTTTCATATGCGCGGCTCGACGCGCCAAACGCCGTCACGCTTGCTGGCGCGGCGGAGAATATCGCACCGATATGCGCGTGTTGCGCATAGAGTTGCTCATGCAGCGCCTTTTCTGCCGACGGCTGTTTGCCCGCTTCCGCGCGGCCGTTGCGGACGAGCACAAGGTCGTCCTCCTCAATCAGCGCGTTATCCATTCCCTCCGGCGTGATCAGAAACGACGCTGCGTCCACACGCGCGCTGCCAACGCCGACAGCGCCGGTCAGCAGCCCGTGCTCGCAGCCGCGGCGAAGTTTTTGCACCAGCTCCGCGCGCAGCGCACGCTCCGCCGCGCCGGACGCATGGCCTTCGAGCGGCTCGCCGGAAAACGATGCGCGAGCCCGATACAGGTTCAGCTGTTCTTCCGTCAACGCACGCGGGGCGCCGAGCTTTCGTGAAAGCAGATCCAGCTTTGCGGCGTATTCGATGGTTTCAAAGCGCTGATAGGCTTCCAGAAGGTCGCCGCCGCCAACGCATACGCCGTGATTTTCGAGGAACACAACATCCGCGCCTTTGGAAAATTCCGCATACATGTTGTCCCCAAGCGCGACGCTGCCCATCATGGCGTATTTTGACAGGCGCATGCTGCCGCAGCGCAGCATCGTGTCCGGCATCAGATCGACGCGCGGCATCGTCCGCGTAAGCGAAAAAGCGATGCAATAGACGGGATGCGCATGCACCACGGCACGAAAATCCGGCCTGGCGCGATAGGTCGCTCGGTGAAAGGCGATCTCGCTGGACGGTTCATACTTACCGGTATACGTTCCGTCCGGGTGTACGCAGATGATGTCTTTTTCCGTCAGGCTGCCTTTGTCAACGCCCTTTGGCGTAATCCAGATGTCGCCGTTGTCGTCGAGCATGGAGATGTTGCCGCCGGTCGCGGTGGTCAGTCCGCGTTCGTAGATGCGGCGGATGACGGCGTTGACCTGCGCGGCGGGCGAAAGCGTGAAAAATTTCATGTTGAATTCCCTTGTTCCACTTGCATTTTCGGCAGTGTTTGCTGCCTGTTCGATTATAGCACGGCAACCGTGGTTTGTCTTGTTTTGCCGATGTCGAAAGTGCATAGATTTGCATGAAATCGGCGTTCAGGATGTTGACATTTTTCGGCTCAAATGCTATCATAGTCAACGCCGTCTGGGTGTAGCGCAGTTTGGTAGCGTGCTTGAATGGGGTTCAAGAGGCCGGAGGTTCAAATCCTCTCACCCAGACCAAAATAGAGAAAGGTTCCGTTTGGAGCCTTTCTTTATTTCATCTTGTGCGGGAGATTTGAAGTTGCGGCAACTTGTACCCAATGGGTTCAGTCGGATCGAGACAAGCGCGCCCAGCGGGTGAAAAAAGTGAGCCGCCATCTCTGTGAGCAAGGACGCGACAGGAGCGGGCTTTATGCCCCGACGCACCGCGACCATAGCGAACTGAGTTACCGCAGTGGTGACTAACTAAACAGCCCTTTGGCTGTTTGATCGCCGCGAGCGTCGCGAACGGTCACATATCTGCTCCGGGTATCGCATATTTCTATGTCTCTCTCCGGTAATAATTCTTCAAACTAGGATTAGAAACCAAGAAGTCAATAACTAAAAGAAAATCCATCCTATTTCCCTAGTTCAAGCAACAATATTGACTATTCATTTTCAACTGCTATTTGCCCCAGAAGATACTGCAATTCAGTACAATCCTCATTTATCGGTGAAATTTTCCCATCGTTTAGAAGCATATGCGCTTGTGGTGTTGCATTTCGCCTTGATAAAATGTTAATCATTTTTGTTAATCCGGAATGTGATACCCCCATATCTATAACATAATTGAATATTGCAAAGCAAAATTGCATCCGTTTTTTAGTTGAAATAGGCCCAACAATTTTCCCCTCTACGTCTCTGATGTATCCCCAATTCAAAATATCAATGGCTAAGTTTAAGAAATTATTAGGATCCAATGGGTCTTTAATAACGGCCATTTCTTGGGATTCCAAAGCTTTCTCGTATTCTTTCATTTCTCTATATACTCCACTCAACAACATGTAAAAGGATTCCCAAATACATTTTGTATCGAAACAACCCCTATTCTATTTGTTTTTGATAGTAAATACTGCTTCCTGACTCAAAAAACGTACTGGTTATGCGGCTTTTTCGTCTGATCCTATAACAGCACTCGCACCAAAATAAAGAAAGGTTTCTTCGGAAGCCTTTCTTTATTTCTATTTGATTCAGTTATTGCTCAATATGGATCTGGCGGACAAATGCATCCTTGGCGTCTTCGGGAATCATCTCGCGGAGCATTTCAATTTCACGAACAATCACGACAACCTCATTCCCGCGCATCTCTTTGCTTAGTTTCTTTGCCAGTTTGACCACGATAGATTGACCGCCCGCAACATGCTTGCGTTTGAGCTTGACGATAAGCTCTTTTTTACGCATCTGGATGCGGCGTAACGTTCTTATCTTACGATCTTCCCCGCTGGCAGCACCGCTGACGGTTACGGTCACATTGTGGCCGATTGCGAAAGCCAGCAGCAACAGCACTGCGCTGATACTTGCAATGGCGGCTATCGCTGCCGGATCGATATGGTCCGCCGCGGAACGAAGAGAACGCGAGAATACATCCTGCTTCGTCACACGCACTTCAACCGTATGGATATTGCCGTCCTGATCCATCACTTCCACAAGATAGTTTCCAGGCTCGACATCTTTCAGCGTAATCGTGTCGCTCCATGTTCCGCCCGGCAGACGGATGGAAACCACGTCGCCGGGGGTTCCTTCAACATCTTCCTTGGTCACCACCACGTCGCCTGTATCCGGTGCGGGCGTTGGCGAGATTTCCGGCGCCGGAACGGCTTCGATGATAAACGGTCCGAATGTCTGGTAGCTCACCAGCCCGAACGCATTCTTTGCCATCGCATGGATATAGTATGTTCCGGGATCTTCCAGAACGAGCGCCGTACTGTACACACGATAGGTTCCGCTTGCCGTGCTGCTTTTGCTGATCTGATATCCGCTTGAGGTAATCTCGGACTGTGCATCCGCAAACGTCAGCTTCGCATGGATCGGATCCTGCGTTTTGTTTCCAACGCTGTAGTTGCCAGAATCGAGCGTGATCGTCGGTTTGGAGGTATCCACCATGCTCACCGTATAGGTAAACACTCTGCGATTGCCCGCAACGTCGGTGAGTGTGAAGCTGTAGACGCCATTTTCCGTGACAGCAAACGTCGTCTGATCCGCAACATTGACAACCGAACCGTCCGGCATCGTAATCTGTCGATTCCCGCTGCCGCCAGGATCGGCGTGCAATGCAAACGCGAGCACAACCGTTCCGCCGGAGACGCTCTCGCTGGTTTCCGGTTCTGCCGGCCGCTGCTTGTCCACGCGGACGAGATAGCTCCCCACGCTGGTGGAGTTGCCATATTCATCCGTTGCCGTAATATGGACGGTGTGTACGCCAGTTGTAACGTCCATTCCGGATCCCGCCGCGCTGGCGCCGTCGTCCAAAGCGTAATTGTAGGTCACCTTGGAAGCGTCAACCGCATTGCTGGCAACGACGGAAACGGTTTGATTCGTCCAGCTTCCCGCCGAATACGTGCGGCCATCGGCGGTGCGCATGGTAACAATCGTCCCCGCAGGCGCGTCCTTATCCACCGACACGGCGCCGGAATACCCGTAATCGCTGGTGTATTCGCTGTCCCTCGCGTTTACGCGGAACTTCAGGCCGTCTGTGCTGGCCAGCGAATCGGGAACGCTGAACAGATAGCTCGTTCCCAAGAGATTATCGGCAATCTGGTGCCAGCTCGTACCGTCGTAATAGTCGAGTTTGTAGGTCAGGACGTCTCCATCGATATCGAATCCCGTCCACTCCACGGTAATCTTTGAGCCGGTTCCCGCCTGATCGCCCTCTTCCGGCTTACTGACAACAATGATCTTCGGCGCGTCGTTGACGCTATGCACCGTTACGGTTACCCACGCGGTCGTGATGGACCCATGTCCGTCGGAAACCGTGTATGGGAAGCGATCCGTGCCCGAGAACCGGTCTTCTGGCGTATACTCGATCTCACCCGTAACAATTTTTGCCGTACCGTGTTCAGGGACGCCCACTTCGGTCAGCAAGAAATCGTCTTCAGAATGCAGCACGTTCTGATTGCACGCGGGATCTGTGTCAACATCCGTATCGTTCGCCAGCACATCAATGCGAACGGTTTCCTCGTCGTTGGTGTCTGCGGTATCGTCCTTCGCCTGGATTTTGTCGTTTACCTGCGTGATTGTGATACTGATGGTCGCCTCGCTGGTGAGAGCCCCGTCCGTCAGCACATAGCGAATCTCATCCGTGCCGTTGTAGTTCTCATCCGGCGTATAAGTGATTGTCGCGCCGTCGGTAACGGCTTTGCCGTGCAATCCATTCGTTACCGAATCGATGACAGGCGCCAAAGCGGGCGATTGATTCAGATCCGTATTCGTATCGATATCCGAATCGTTCATCCGTGCGAAGATTTCCACCGGCTGATCTTCCTGCGTGGTCTTCTCGTCGTTGCGCGCGACGGGCGAATCGTTGACGGGATTGACGGTGATGCTCAGTGTGCCGTTGGCTTTTTCGCCCGCTTTGTCGGTCACAGTATAAACAATCTCATCCAATCCGTTGTAGTTCGCGTCCGGCGTGTAGGTAATGACCGTGCCGAGCACCGACACCGTACCGTGCAGCGGTTCACCCGCGGATGTAACCGTAACATTCAGCGCGTCGGCGTTGGTCAGAATATCCACGTCATCAATCAGGCTGCTGACATCCGTGTCCTTTGCGTTATCCTCATCCGTCGTCACGCTTGCACTGCCGGCTGTCGGCGCGTCGTTCAGCGGATCAATCGTTACGGTGAGCGTTGCAATGCTCGTCAGGTTGCCGGAATCCTTCATCTGATATCGAATGCTGAACGTACCGTTATAATTATCGTTCGGCGTAAATTCAACATCACCGTTTTCATTTGTTACAAACGAACCCGGCAGCCCGCTTGTCGGTTCAGTAAACCCTGCGAACGTCTTTGTATCGCCGATGTCAACATCCGTATCATTGTCCAGCACATTGACAGAGGCTTTCCGATCTTCTTCCGCGCGCATCGTATCATCAACCGCGATCGGCCTGTCATTCTCAGAACCAACTTCGATGGTCAGCGTTCCGATGCTTGTTTGGCCATGTCCGTCGTTAAGCACATATTTGATCGTTTGCGTGCCGTAGAAGTTTTCCGCAGGATCATAGTCGATGTTTGCGCCGTTCTTCTCCACCGTTCCATGCGCGGTGCCGAAGATATAGCAGCTTTCGATATAGAAGTCGGCTTCATCATGCAGTGTGCCTTGATTGAGTGCGGCAATCGTATCGACGTCCGTATCATTGCTGAGCACGTCCACGCTGACGGGCACATCCTCAGCGGTCGATCCGCTGTCCTCAACCGCAATCGGACTGTCGTTGACCTGCGTAATGGTCACGGTTACCGTGCCCTTCGTCTGCGCTTCCCCGTCCGAGCAATAGTAGTCGAAGGTGTCGGTGCCGTTGTAGTCCTTGTTCGGCTTGTAGGTGATCGTCGCGCCGTCCGTCTCAATCGTGCCGTGGCTTGGTTTGACCAGCCCGACGCCCGTAATCAAAACGCCGATGCTCTCGTCTTCGGGGTGCGCGTTCAGCAACAGTTTCATATCCACGTCGCTGTCATTCGACAGAACGTCGATTTCAACCGCCAGGTCTTCCTCCGTGGTTGCGGTGTCGTTCTCCGTCGCCGGCGCGTCGTTGACCTGGGATACATTCACCGTTACGGTTCCCGTATCATACGCTTCGTCCAGATCGGTCGCGGTGTAAACAAACCAATCCGTTCCGTTGAAGTCTTCATCCGGCGTATAGGTGATGTTGCCGCTGGCGTCGATCTGCGCAGTGCCGTGCTGCGCCGCAGTCGTAATGGTGAGCGTAAGCGCGTCGGCGTTGGTCGCGATATCCACATCGTGCGCAACACTGCTCTTCGGGATCAGCTGCTCGGGTGCGTCCTCCGCGATATTTATCGTCTTGTCGTCGGCAATCGGATCGTCGTTGACTGCCGAAACCGTTACGGTAAACGTGATCGTCCGCTTGCCTTCCGTCAGGTCGTCCACCTGCAGCGTGATTAACGCTTCCCCGTTCTGGTTGTCTTTCGGGTTCACCATAATCGTGCGCAAGCCGCCTGTGCCCGCCGTAACCGTCACATCCGTCAGGTCGATCATCGCTTTGTTGTTGCTGTCGATTGCCGTGACGGCAAGCGACGACGCGGTCGTTTCTATGTCGCTCACCGCGAGCGTGGTGGTTCCGTTTGCGCCGTCTTCCGTCAGAAGCATATTATCCGGCGCCGTGTCAAACACCGGCAGGTCGTTGACCGGCTCGACGGTCACCGTCAGGGTCGTGTCGCACGATGCGCCGTATCCGTCTTGCAAAGTATAGAAGATGGTCGCCGTGCCGCTCCAGTTCGTCGTGGGTGTGAATTTGATCTTGTTGTCCGTTCGGTCGATCGTTCCGACCGACGTGTCCGTGAGCCACGCCGACGATAGTTCGAACTTGCTGCGCAGCAGCAATTCGTTCTGGTTCAAGTTCAACTCGGGGTCCGTGTCGACATCCGTGTCGTTCGCCATAACGTCGATATAATCCGTCGCCGTGTCTTCCTGCGTCGTCACGGTGTCCGGGTTGGCAATCGGGCTGTCGTTGACCTGCGTGATCGTCACCGTCACGGTCCCCTTCGTCTGCGCTTCCCCGTCCGAGCAATAGTAGTCGAAGGTGTCGGTGCCGTTGTAGTCCTTGTTCGGCTTGTAGGTGATCGTCGCGCCGTCCGTCTCAATCGTGCCGTGGCTTGGTTTGACCAGCCCGACGCCCGTAATCAAAACGCCGATGCTCTCGTCTTCGGGGTGCGCGTTCAGCAACAGTTTCATATCCACGTCGCTGTCGTTCGACAGAACGTCGATTTCGACCGCCAGGTCTTCCTCCGTGGTTGCGGTGTCGTTCTCCGTCGCCGGCGCGTCGTTGACCTGGGATACATTCACCGTTACGGTTCCCGTGTCATACGCTTCGTCCAGATCGGTCGCGGTGTAAACAAACCAATCCGTTCCGTTGA
>CAYLIG010000014.1:0-18776 GCA_964383635.1 uncultured Christensenella sp.
GCGCTGATGCTCTACAGCGTGCACTGGCTCTATGAGATCGCCAACGCGGTCATCTGCCGTCTGACAGGGTATGCGCTCTGGACGGTTTCGCCTCAGAGCACGTCGTTCATCCTGCTCATCGGCGTAAGCTGGGAGCTTTCCATGATGTTCGCTATTGCGGGTTTCACGTCCAAACTGCTTCCTGCGGATAAAAACATGAAGCTTCTCGGCATCAACAACCGCATCGCCTTTGCCATTGGCAGCGCGCTTTTCTTCTCCGTTGTCGAGATATTCCTTGCCTGGACGCCCGCGTTTATCTGGGTCTATCCCTGGTGGGGCGCCATCCCCGTGTTTATCACGGTCTATATCCCGTTTTTCCTCGCCTCTTATCTGATCTATGACAAGGAACCGAAAACGCAAAAACGCTGGATCGGCTCGCTTGCCTGCATCAACATCGTGCTTCTTGCCGTGCTCATCCCTCTCGGCATCATCTGATTTATGTAGGCGAAGCGCATTTATCGCTCGTTCCAAACACGAAGGCTGGCTCGCAAGGCCAGCCTTCGTTTGCGTTTATCCCAGAAGTTTTTCCACCGCGTCCTCGTCGCTGGAAACAAAGAATATCTGACTGCCGTTGTTGCACTCATAGATAAAATCCCGAAGCGCTTTACTCTTGTAGACGGAAAAATCCCCGACGATGGCGAGCTTCATGCGATAGTTTGCGAATTTTTGCAGAATGTCGCCGGCAAGACGGCTGCCGAGCACGAAGAAGCGCTCGTCCAGCGCCTGTTTTTGCAGCACCAGACGGTCGGCGTCCGTTTCATAGCGCACCGTCGCCATCAGATCCAGCGCAGACTGAACGTCCGTAACCAATACTTCGTCTGTTTCCACAAACGCAATCGTTTCTGTGCTATGCCGTTCGGTTCGAATGTTCATCGCTTCCTCCCTCTACTCTTCCCGCGGCAGTTCCATCAGCCGCCTCATATCCTCCGGCAGACCGGAGATCAGATGAATCCTATCTCCCGTGACGGGATGCGTCAGCGTCAGCTCGTGCGAGTGCAGCGCGGGCCGCGCAATCAGCGTCCGATCCTCCTCGCCATAGAGCCAGTCCCCGGCCAGCGGAAAACCGACCGCCGCCATGTGCAGGCGGAGCTGATGCGTCCGTCCCGTGTGCGGAACCAACCGCAGCAGCGTAAAGCGCCCGTTGGACGCGAGCGTCTCATACGCCGTTCCCGCGCTCTGCCCGTCCCTGTCGATCGCGCGCCGGTAGTTCGACCCCGGTGCCATGCCGATGGGCAGCTCGATCACGCCGCTCAGCGGCGTGACGCGCCCGACGGCGACGCCGAGATAGACGCGCGCATATCCGTCCGTATGCATTTGCCGGCGAAGCCGCTCGTGGATATATCCGCTCTTGGCAAACGCCATCAGTCCGGAGGTGCCGCGATCCAGCCTGCTGACGGGATGCGGACTGATCCCGCCGCCCAGGTAATGACAAACCGCGTTTTCGAGCGTGAGCTCCTCCGGGTCGCGCGTGGACTGATGCACGGCGATGCCCGCGGGTTTATCGATGACGAGCAGATCCTCGTCCTCAAACCGAACGTCCAGCGGATACGCCATCGGAATGACGTGCCCGTCCGGCAGGTCGCCGATTTCCACGGCGAGCACGTCCCCCGCCGCCGCACGCGCGGTTACATAGCAGCGCGTCCCGTTGAGCAGGATGCCGGTCTCGCGGCGCTTCAGTCGGGAGATATGCGCGTCCGAACAGGCCAGTTCACGGCGCAGCAGACTCAGCACCGTTCGCCCGCCGTCCCCGGGCGCGACGGTCAGCGACAGCGTACGCATCCGTTTCCTCCTCATTCGATCGTTCTCTTCACTTTATCTCACAAGGCAAAAAAAGGCAACGCAAATAAAATTTCCTGAAAAACGGCATCTTTTACTCTGCGTATGCCGGAAAATCCCGCCGCCTTTGCAGAAATGTGATCAGAGCCCTTTTCAAAATTGAATCGTATCCGTTATACTGAAGTTGGGGAAAGCATGTTTCCCCCGAACCATCATCCAAAAGGAGTTGTTCATATGGCCACAGTCAATATTACAAACACAAATTTCAAGAACGAAGTTCTCGAGAGCGACAAAAAGGTACTCGTGGATTTCTGGGCGCCGTGGTGCGGCCCCTGCCGCATGGTCTCGCCCATCGTGGACGAAATCGCCGAGGAAAGCGACGCCGTCAAGGTCTGCAAGATCAACATCGACGAACAGCCGCAGCTGGCCAGCCAGTACGGCGTGATGAGCATTCCAACATTGATGGTATTTGAAAACGGCGATGTCGTGGACAAAGCCGTCGGCGCGCGCAACAAAGCGTTTATCCTTCAAATGCTCGAAGGCTGATTCCGTTTCGATTGCAAAGCCAAAACTCCCCGTGCCGCACGGCACGGGGAGTTTTTGATTCGTACGGATTCGTTCGTCGGCGGGCTGTTAGACTGCGCCAATCGCCGAGTTTTGTTTACTCATACACCGACTCGACCGACTCCACGCCCTGAATTCGGGAAAGCCCCTCCATCATCTGGGCCAGGTCGTCCCGGTTTGGCAGCGTCAGGTGCGCATAGACATGCCGCTTGAGGTTCTTGTTGTCAATGGCGAAGCTGAACTCGTCGATCAGACAGCCCATCTTCTCCAGATCGTTCTGCAGATGAACGATGCTCTCCCCTTCCATGGAGAGCATGATCTGCAGGACAAGACGGTTCGCTTTTCTGCGGCGATTATGCGCCATACTGCGCAATACGCGCAGCACGACGAGGATCAGCCCGGTGGTTGCAACCGCGACCACATAGTTGCCCGTGCCTGCCGCAAGGCCGACGCAGGAGACGCACCAGAGGCTGCTCGCCGTAGTCAACCCGCGGACGGAGATGCCCTCCTTGATGATAGTGCCGGCGCAGAGAAAGCCGATGCCGCTGACCACCTGCGCGCCGATGCGCGCTGGGTCTATGGATGGATACTTCTGCGCGAGAAACTCGCCGCTGCACATGACGAGCGCCGCGCCAACGCCAACAAGAATATGCGTCCGCATGCCCGCATTTCGCTGGACATGCTCCCGCTCGTAGCCGATGACGCCCGCAAGCAGCGCCGCAAGCGCGATTCGCCCGAGCATAATCAGCGAGCTGAGCCAATCAAATGTAATATCGAACATTTCCTTCGACTCCTTCCAAATACCGAACAATACAATTGATTAAATGCGACAGAATTGTAAAATCCAGATCAATTCCACTTTATATCCGTCTATTATACACGTCTTAGAACATTCGGCAAGGATCGCATGAAAATTTTATGCGATTTTATTCTGCGTTATAGAGATTGGCAAAGACCAAGACATAAGTCAAATATGAAATGTCCGCACTCTAACGCGGTTATCATATACTGCTTCTGTAATATCTTTGCAGAAACAAAAAACCAACCTCCCGGATGTTCGAACACGGGAGGTTGGTCATCATACCGCGGAAGGAGCGAATTCCCACGGTATTCGAGGGTGCCAGGGTAGAATTTATACCGCGCTTGCGCCGTAGTTCGCGAGAACGCGAGCCGACGGGTCGTTGACATTGCAACCCTCCCAGGAACGGTTGGGCATCCAGAAGTCTTTGACCATATGTGCCTGGCCGGGGTATTCGGCCTCAAACAGTTCGCGGTACAGCAGCGATTCCTTCGTAAAGGGCGTTGCGAAGGTGTATTTCTTGCTGCGCTCGGCAAACTCCTCGTCAGTATAGAGCTTTTCGGCATACGCCTTGATCTGATCGACCATGGAATGCCCGACCGCATCCGAAAACGCGGCTTTTTCGCGATAGAGGATATCATGCGGCAGATAGTCGCCCTCGAACGCGCGGCGCAGTAGATATTTGCCTTTGCCGAAGCGGTTCATCTTGAGGGCGGGATTGATCGACATGACATACTTCACGAAATCCAAATCGCCAAACGGTACGCGCGCTTCCAGCGAGTTGGACGAGATGCAGCGATCCGCGCGGAGCACGTCGTACATATAGATCTCGTCGATGCGCTTCTTGGCTTCCTTCTGGAACTCCTCTTCGTTCGGCGCAAAATCCGTATACTTATAGCCGAACAGCTCGTCGGAGATTTCGCCGGTCATCAGTACGCGGATGTTCGTGTTCTCGTGGATATACTTGCACACGAGATACATGCCCACGCTCGCACGGATGGTCGTGATGTCGTAGGTTTCAAGGATGCGCACGATGTTGCGAAGCGAGCCGATGACCTCCTGTGTGGTCATCATAACCTCCGTATGATCCGCGCCGAGATAGTCGGCAACCTGCTTTGCATACTTCAGGTCGATCGCGTCGCCGACCATGCCGATGGCAAACGTGCGAATCGGATGCGGCAGATACTTCTGCGCAATCGCGCAGACTAACGAGCTGTCCAACCCGCCGCTGAGCAAAAACCCGAGCGGTACGTCCGCATCCAGGCGCTTGATCACGCCCAGCGTCAGCTTTTCGCGAATGTTGTCGCAGACCGCGTCGAGCTGATCCGGCGAATAGGCCTTGACGCTGGTGAGGTCGGTATACTGGACGAACTCGCCGTCTTTCCAATAGTGTCCCGGCGGGAACGGATGGATCGTCTCCGTCAATCCCGCGAGGTTTTTCGCCTCACTGGAAAAGAGGATCTTGCCGTCCTCGTCGTAGCCGTAAAACAGCGGCCGAATCCCGATGGGATCGCGCGCGGCGATCAAGGAGTCGCTTTTGTGGTCGTAGAGAATCAGCGCGTACTCCGCGTCCAGCATCTGGAACATGTCCGTCCCGTAACGCTGATATAAGGGTAAGAGCAGCTCGCAATCCGAGCCGCTCTTGAATTCGTATCCCGAGAATAGTTCGTCACGCATCTTTCGGAATCCGTACAGTTCGCCGTTGCAGACGACCGCATCTCCGTTCCGCTCAAATGGCTGCATGCCGCTCTTTTCAAGACCCATGATCGTCAGGCGATGGAACATCAGATATCCATCCCCGACACTCAGCATTCGCGACAGATCAGGTCCTCTTGCAATGGTTTTATAAAACCCGTCGACAAGCAGATCCAACGGTATGCGCTTGCCGAGGTATCCCATGATAGAACACATGATCTATAATCTCCTGAATTTCATTATCTGACGTTGAAGAGCATATCGCCGTAACTCGGATACGGCCAATCGCCCGTCGCGGTCAGGATTTCGATTGCGTCCACGCTCGCGCGCAGTTCGCTCATCTGTTCGAGTACCTTCTCCTTGCAGATCTCCGCCGCTTTGTGCGCGTCTTCCTCGGCTTTCGCCTCGGCGAGCGCATCCTCGAGCGACTTGGTGCTTTCATACGCGGCCTTGGTCAGCGCCGCCGCAGTCACAAGGGTTTCGGTCTCGTAGGTATTGTCCGCGGTGGCGACGCAGGCGCGCTTGACCGCGATGGTATCCGCAAGCTTCTTCTGGAAGGCGGCGGAGGCAGGCAGGATATCCTTGCGCGCCATGTCGATCATCGTCATCGCCTCGATGCAAATGACCTTTTTGTAATTCTCGAGCATGATCTCGAGACGGGCGCGGATTTCGGACTCGCTGAGCACCCGATGGGAGGTCAGCAGCGCGATATTCTTGTCGGAAACAAAGTAGGGCAACGCTTCCGGCGTGGACTTGAGGTTGAGCAGGCCGCGCTTTTCGGCTTCCTTTACCCAGGCATCGTCATAACCGTTGCCGTTGAAGATGATGCGCTTATGCGCCTGCACGGTTTTGAGAATCAGCTCGTGAACCGCCTGCGGCAGATCGGCCGCGCCCTCGAGCACATCGGCGAATTTACGCAGCGACTCGGCGACGGCGGTATTGAGCACCATGTTCGCGTCCGAAACGGACTGGCTCGAACCAAGCATGCGCAGTTCGAACTTGTTGCCCGTAAACGCAAACGGCGAGGTGCGGTTTCGGTCGGTCGTGTCCTTGGGGAAGTGCGGAATAACATGGACGCCGACTTTCATCTGCTTCTTTTCCCGCCCGCCGTAAGCGGAGCCGGAATCGATCGCCTCGAGAATTTCAAAGAGCTCTTCGCCTAAGAAGATGGACACGATTGCCGGCGGGGCCTCGTTCGCCCCTAGGCGGTGGTCATTTCCTGCGCTCGCTACCGAAATGCGAAGCAGGTCCTGATAATCGTCCACCGCCTGGACCACCGCGCAGAGGAAGAGAAGGAACTGCGCGTTTTCATACGGCGTTTCGCCTGGCTCCAACAGGTTTGCGCCCGTGTCCGTCGAAATTGACCAGTTGTTGTGCTTGCCGCTGCCGTTGACGCCTTCGAAGGGCTTTTCATGCAGCAGGCAAATCAGTCCGTGTTTTTTCGCAACGCGCTGCATGATCTCCATGGTCAGCTGGTTGTGATCCGCGGCGATATTTGTCGTCGAGAAAATCGGTGCAAGCTCGTGCTGCGCGGGCGCAACTTCGTTGTGCTCGGTCTTGGCCAGCACGCCAAGCTCCCAAAGTTCGTCGTTGAGATCTTCCATAAAGGTCTGCACGCGCGCTTTGATGGAACCGAAGTAATGATCTTCGAGCTCCTGCCCCTTCGGCGCGCGGGCGCCAAAGAGCGTACGACCGGTGAAGATGAGATCCGGGCGGGCATCGAAGTCCGCCTTGTCCACAAGGAAATACTCCTGCTCGTTTCCGACCGTGGTGGCCACATGCTTGACGCCTTCGTTGCCAAAGAGCTTCAGAATGCGCATGGATTGCCGGTCGATGGCCTGCATGGAACGCAGCAACGGGGTTTTCTTATCCAGCGCCTCTCCGCCATAGGAGCAGAACGCCGTCGGAATGCAGAGAACCTTTTCCTTTATAAATGCAAAGCTCGTGGGATCCCAGGCGGTGTAGCCGCGCGCTTCAAATGTTGCGCGCAGTCCGCCGGAGGGGAAGCTGGAAGCATCCGGCTCGCCCTGTACGAGTTCTTTGCCGGAGAACTCCATGATAATACTTCCGCCGGGCGTGGGCGAAATAAAGCTGTCGTGCTTCTCCGCCGTAATGCCCGTCAACGGCTGGAACCAATGCGTAAAGTGCGTTGCGCCTTTTTCGATCGCCCAATCCTTCATGGCGTTGGCGACAACGTTCGCAACGGAGAGATCCAGTCTCTCGCCTTCGCGAATCGCGGTCTGCATCGCTTTATACGTGTCCTTCGGCAGACGCGACTTCATGACCGCATCATTAAACACCTTGCTTCCGAACGTTTCCGAAACAGTACTCATGGTCTTTTCTCCTCCTATACCCTTCTTATGCCCTTATAAAAAGCGGCAACGACACAGCGGTATTTCCGCGGCGCCTTTGCCGTTTGAAATAATATGCGGATAGTATACAGCGCGAGGTATCCCTTGTCAACCCACAATTTCTGCAAGATTTCCTGCGTATCATCGCAAAATTCTATCGTCCGCATCGAAATATTGACCTGAAAATATTTCTTGCACCCTTTTTTGCAGTTTGAAATTGTATATCATTCACCGTTTACCTTGACACAAAATCCTATATTATGTATACTCGCAGGAACAAAAGCGTTCAGATCACGGAGAATTTTTGTCCGGATTGGACGTCTTTTGGTAAAAAACTGACGCCGATCCAATCACTTTGGGATGTTGCAGATGCATACGACACAAAAGAGTGATATCCGGCATCCGAACTATGGTACACTCATGGATAGAGGGATCCGGTTTTGCCGGTCCCGCCGACCGGTCCGTTCCGGCAGTTGCTGCGGTTTTTACCGGGCACCAGCGCAGGCGGAGTGTTTTTATTTTTTAAGAGAGGATGTGCACCGATGATGTACACCGCACAGGAAATCGTCGACTACGCCGCAGCAGAGGACGTGAAGTTTATTCGCCTCGCGTTTTGCGACGTATTCGGCATGCCCAAAAATATCTCCATCATGCCGGAGGAGCTTCCCCGCGCGTTTTCGGACGGCATTTCGATCGACGCCTCCGCCATCCGCGGATTCGGGGACGAGGCGCACAGCGACCTGCTGCTCTTTCCCGACTCCGAAACGCTCACGGCGCTGCCCTGGCGGCCAAGCCACGGGCGCGTGGTGCGGCTCTTTGCGGACATCCGCCGTTCGGACGGGACGCTCTTTCCGCTCGACACGCGGAACATTCTCCGGCGCATGGTCGCCGAGGCGGAGAGCGCCGGCGTCACCGTCAACTTCGGCACGGAGTTTGAGTTTTATCTCTTCCGGCTGGACGCGGACGGCAACGCGACGAATATCCCCTATGACAGCGCGCGCTATATGGACATTGCACCGCTCGACCGCGGGGAAAACGTGCGCCGCGAAATCTGCCTCACGCTCTGCGAAATGGGCATCCGCCCCGAAAGTTCGCATCACGAGGACGGACCGGGACAGAATGAGATCGATTTTCGATACGGCGACGCGATGACCGCCGCCGACAATGCGATCACTTTCTCGTCGGTTGTGCGCACGGTCGCCATGCGAAACGGCCTTTGGGCGGACTTTTCGCCCAAGCCGCTTCCCAAAGAGAGCGGCAACGGCATGCACATCAACCTTTCGCTGGCGTCGCCCGCCTCCCAGGCGGCAAAGGACGCCTTTATGGCGGGACTCATGGAACACATCTGCGAGATCACCGCGTTTTTGAATCCCACCGACGGTTCGTATGCGCGTCTTGGCGAGCATAAGGCGCCAAGATACGTCACCTGGTCGCCGGAAAATCGCTCGCAGCTCATTCGCATCCCCGCCGCAAAGGGCGAATATTCGCGCATCGAACTGCGCTCGCCCGATCCCGCGGGAAATCCTTATCTCTCGTTTGCGCTGATTCTCGCCGCCGGACTCGACGGCATCAAGCGAAATCTTGTCGCCCCTGCACCGACCAATGTCAATCTCTTTACGGCGGACGCGTCCGTCACGAAAGGACTGACGCAGCTGCCGCGCACGCGTGCGGAAGCAGCGGCGCTCGCGCGGGAAAGCGCGTTTGTGCGCTCCATCCTGCCAATAGGCATCGTCTCTGCGTTTACCGCGCTGGACGAGTAGTACAAACGATCTTCGGGAGGCGTCTCTTTGGCATACGACGGCGCAAAACAGAATAGCGTATTGATCGTTTCGGGATCGGAACGCTCCCGCGCAACGCTCGCGGAAGTGTTCGCTTCCACGCGCTATGCGCCCGTTACCGCGCGCAGCTCGGCGGCCGAAGCGCGGCGGGCCGTTCTGGACGTGCCGTTTTCGCTTGTGTTCATCAACACCCCGCTGCCGGACGAGACCGGCGTACAGCTCGCGCTCGATCTGTCCGCCAACCGCAGCTGCTGCGTTGCGCTGATCGTCTCCGGGGACAGTTACGATCAGGTCAACGAACAGGTTGAGGACGCGGGCGTACTCACGCTGAGCAGGCCCTGCACGGCACAGCAGCTCAAGCAGGCGGCGTCTCTGATGAGCGCCACGCGCGTCAAGCTCGCGGACATGGAAAAGAGAACCGCGACGCTGGAGGAAAAGATGGAGGAGATCCGCCTCGTCAACCGCGCGAAGTGGATGCTAATCGAACGGCGCGGCATGGACGAAGCCACCGCGCACCGGTATATCGAAAAGCTGGCGATGGACGCGCGCCAGACGCGAAAGCTCGTCGCGCAGACGCTGATCCGTTCGCTGGACAACGACTGAGTTTTACCGAATCCTAATTTCCTATCTTGGATTCATAAAACAAAATATCACTATTTGGAGCGGGCACAGCCCCGCTCGTTTAATTATTCCAATATTTTGACGACGGTACGAAGCAGCAGCGCCGCGATTTTTTCCGGCGCTTCCCGTGTGTCCTGATTGATCCAGGCTTTCATCATAAAAAATCCGCCGTTCACAACAAACTGATACACATAGTCAATTTCGTCGCGTTGATAGCCGCCGAGCTGATCGCCGAGCAAGCGCTGAATCTTCGGCAGCTTCAGCAGCCGCTGCGCAAACCGCGAGTCGACGGTGTTGTTGAGAAGGAGCCTGCATAAGGTCAGGTTCTCCTCCATAAAAGCGATAATCTGGGTCAACTGACGAATATCGTCCGTGCCCTGATTTTCTTTGCCGCTCAGGTAGGTTTCAATCTGATCCAGAACCGTATTCTCGATATCGGCCAGCAACTCATATGGACTTCCATAGTATTTATAAAACGTGGTCCGGTTGATCTGCGCCCGGTCGCAAACTTCCCGAACCGAGATCTTATGTATGCTCTTTTCGCTCAGAAGATCAATCAAACTTTCCCGAAGTAACTGCTTCGTCAGCCGCACGCGTTGATTTTCTTTCATCCTTCCACCCCGACAATCGCATATGTTTTGCTTTCACGCCAACAAATCTGATTGTTCTGTCTTTTCCACAGCCGTTAAAAGATCAACAGTTGGTTGTGATATGAACATATTGTAATTATAATAGCATTGCAAAAAAAATCAACCGACCGGAGGGCTTCTATGCAAATAAAAGACAAGGTCTTCGTCGTGACAGGCGCGGGAAACGGCGTCGGCAGGGAACTGGCGATGCTGTTGCTGGCGCGCGGCGCGCGGGTTGCCTGTGTCGATATCAATCCCGAAGCGCTGAACGAAACCATGCGTCTCATCGGTATAGATCAGCAGCGCGCGGTCGCTTTTACAACAGACATCACCGACGACAGCATGGTCGCGGCGCTTCCGGGTAAGGTCATTGAACGATTTGGCGCGGTGGATGCGCTCATCAACAACGCCGGCATCATCCATCCGTTTTTGCATGTGGACGAAACGTCTTTTGAGATCGTTGAAAAGGTAATGCGCGTCAACTTTTACGGCACTCTGCGCATGACGAAAGCGTTTCTTCCCTATCTGCATATGCGGCCAAACGCGTATATCGTCAATCTCTCGAGCGCCGGCGCGTTGTCCCCCATGCCGGGGGAAACCATCTACGGCGCGTCAAAGGCGGCGGTCCGCCTGCTGACAGAGGGTCTTCGTTATGAGCTGCGAACATCCGGGATCCGGGTGATGGCCGTCTTTCCCGGGGGAATCAATACCAATATCATTCATAATTCCGGAGTAGCGGTCGCTTCTTCCATCGATCAGCTTCGCGCGCGGCTGGCTTTCTTATTGCTTACGCCGCAGGCCGTTGCAAAGAAGATCATAACCGGTCTTGAGAATAACCGTACCCATCTGGTGCTTGGCATAGACGCCGTCATGATGGATCTTTTTTGTCGCATCAGCCCGCGTCTTGCGCCGCGCATGATCTATCGAATCATTGACTCGATTCTCTCCCGGCATGTTCGCCTGCCCAACGCCTTGCCGGAAAAATAGCGTCGTGAGAACCATTCCTGTTCAAGCGGCACAATCCGTTCTCCTGTACTGTTGATCTTCATTAGAATCGCGGCACAACGAACCCGGTATATCTATATCGGGTTCTGATTTATGCTATACTGTTGATTACAGGGTGACAGCCCGTTCTTCACTGTTTCAACGCACACGTTTTGCATATTTCTTGCTTTTATCCTATCATTTGGAGGAATCCTATGGAACAATTCGACGTTCTTATCGTCGGCGCGGCGACCGCGGGCAGCTACTTTGCGCGCAAGCTCGCCGAGGCGGGGCACAGCGTGCTCGTCATCGACAAGCTGTCAAAAGACGCCCTCGGGCGGCGGCTCGACATCTTCCACGTCGCAAAAAGCGACTTCGGGCGCTTTGGTCTTCCCCTGCCGGAGCGGAACGACGACTTTGCCTTTGAGTTTTCCGACAGCCAGGCGCTTTCCGCGTTTGACCGCTACCCCAAGAAAACGCAGAACTCCGTCGTCGGCATGCACATGCACCGCTATATCGCGCGGCTGAACGCCTGGGCGCTGGAAGCGGGCGCGGACATTCGCTATGGCACGGCGTTTGTCGATTTTCTTTATAAGGACGGCCGCATCTGCGGTGCGGTCTGCGAGCAAGACGGCCGCCAATACGAGGTGCGCGCAAAACTCGTTGCCGACTGCTCCGGCATCCCCTCCGTTGCCCGGCGAAAGCTGCCGGATGGCTACGGCGTGGAAAATTTCGAGATCACAGACACGGAAAAATTTTATGTGATCCTGCGGTATGTCGCCTATCACGACACGAAGGACTACGTCTCCGGCACGCGCGGCTGGACCTACTATAAAACCTGGGAAGCGCCGGAGGGCGGCGCGGACAGCGCAATCCTCGGCGTCGGCGCAAACTTCTCCTATGACGAGGGCGAAAAGGTATTCGCCGCGTTTGAGCGTGCTGTGAAGCTGCCGCGCTATACGGTAAAACACATAGAGCGCGGCACAACGCCCTATCGCCGTCCGCCGTACTCTTTCGTTGCGGACGGGTTTCTCGCCTCCGGCGACGCCGCCTGCCTGACAAAGCCTTCCGCGGGCGAGGGCGTAACCGCGAGCATGGTGCAGCTTGAAATCGCGGCGGAGGTGGTCGGCCGCCTGCTCAGCGAAGGCGGAGTCCTCACCCGCGCGCGGCTCTGGCCGATCAACACGCGCTATGTCGCGGCGCAGGGTAAAATGTTTGCCGGCCAGCTTGCGACGCTGATCGGCGCCATGTCCACCAGCGCGAAGGAAAACGACTTTTTCTTCCGGCACGACGTGATCTTCAGTAAAAAAACGTTTACCGCGTTCAGCCACGGCGACCCGCTGACGTTTACGACGGGCGAAATGGCTGTCATGGCGCTGAAGATGCTCTGGGGCGTCATCTCGGGGCAGCTGCGAATTTCCACCATTCGTTCCCTGCTCGGCGGCATGAAAAACGGCTCAAGTGCGGAAGCGCTCTACGCGCAGTATCCCGCCGACGAAGCGGGCTATGACGCATGGGTCAAACGCGCGGACGAGTTCTGGAACAGCTGCGGCAGCATGGCGGGAAATACACTCAGCTAAAGATCGGCAACGATACGGCGATACTTTGCTCCCCCTCTTGAAACAGGGGAGTTTTTTGATGATTTGAGACAATTTTTTATTTCGCGCTTAAATAAACTGGAGTTTTTTATGTGTGAAAAAGGCGCTTGCATTCACGTTGTTTCGTGTTATAATTTAATCATTCATTAAATTATTTATTTAAACTTCTCTTCTCAACACACTGTTATTCTCAAAAAAGGAATCGAATATGCGAAACAAGCTGGACGAACAGATCATACTCGACGCGGCGCTCAAGGTGTTTTCCCGCTACGGCTACAAAAAGTCCACGCTGGAGGACATCGCGGGCGAGTTGAACATGACCAACACCGCCATGTACGCCTACGCCGCAAGCAAGCGCGACCTCTACGAGCGCACCGTGCGCTATGTCATGAAGCGCTGGCAGTCCGGCGTGGAACAGGCGGTCGGTGAAAAGACGACCGCGATGGAAAAGATGACCGCGCTTTGCGAAAGCGCGCTGTATTACCTCGCGCGGGACACGGAATTCTGCGCGCTGCTGAGCAACGATCCTTCGATTTTTCCAATGTTTCCGACCGTCGACCCCTACGAGGAGATCAACCGCGACTCCGTGCGCATGATCGGGCGCGTGCTGGCCTACGGGCGCGAAACGGGCGAGTTCCGCACCGTGGACGAGGCGGCGGTGAGCGAGGTGCTCTTCTCCATCTATAAAAACTTCATCATACACACCTACATCAACAGCGAGGAGGATTATACGAGCAAATATCTGCCCATCACGATGGAACTGATTTTAAACGGGATTAAGAACGCCTGATTGCAACATGGCTTTTCAACCGCATTTTTCCTTGTATACATCAATTATCCTTTTTTATTCGGCAAATCGGGAGAAGATTCTCTCCCTGCAACAGCAAATCAAATCTGAAAGGAGCATATCTGTACACATGGTCAAATATCTATCAGAAGAATGGCGCGCCGAGGTGGAAAAGCGCCTGCGCGAGCAGCTCACCCCGGAGAAGATGAACAACCTTACCTCCTCCATGAACAATCTCTATGCCAACTGCCCGGACGGCAAGAGCCACTATTTCTTTGTCGGCTTTGCAGCGGGCAAAGTGGACAGCGTGCAGGTCGGCGAGGGCGACGGCCCCAAGGCGGAGTTCGTCATCTCCGGCGACTACGAAGTGTTCGCCAAAATCAGCCGCGCGGAGCTGGGTTCCCAGCGGGCGCTGATGGGCGGCCTGCTCAAGCTCAAGGGCAATATGGTCAAGGCACTCAAGCTCGCCTCGCTGAGCGACCGGCTCAACAAGATCATCGCCACCATAGAAACCGAGTATTAAGGGAGGGAATGCGTTATGTTTGATCAATCCAGTCCCTATTACATCAACTTTCCCGGCCGCATCAAAGCCATTCAGGCGAGGATGGCGGAGGAAAAAATCGACCTCTACCTCGGCTCGCGTCTGCGTACGCTGAGCTGGACGACGGACGCGTTCTTCCCCTGGCGCAGCTTCATCGTTATCCCCGCGGACGGCATGCCGACGGCGTTCACCTTCGTCATCGACGCGGCGCGCGCGGCGGACGACAGCTGGCTGGACGAAGATCACGTGCTGGGTTTTGCGCCGATGGGCGGCCAGGATCAGATCACGCAGATCTCCGACCTCATCAAGGAATATCTGCCGCTCGGCGGGCGCGTCGGCGTGGAGGCCGGCATGAGCAACTATCTGCCGGAAGGATACCTGACCTATTACGAATACAAGGCGTTCGAAGCCGCGCTGCCGGACTGCACGCTCGTCAACGCGCACCCGATCGTCGACCGCCTGCAGATGATCAAGGATATCGGCACGATCAACCGCTTTCGTGAGGCGTCCCGCATCGTGGACGTCGGGCACGAGGCCGTGCTCGCAGCCATCCGAAACGGCGGCTGGAAAGGCATGACCGAAACGGAGATCGCGGGTCTTGCGGGTTACGCCATGCGCAAGGCGGGCAGCACGTTTGAATGGTCCTTCACCGGCGGGAACGAAATCGCCGCGGGATACCGCACGGGCCTCGCGGGCGGCGCCTGCACCCCCGCCACCACGAAAAAAGTGGAAGCGGGCGAACCGCTGATGGTGGACATTCACGCGCTCTTTGCGCTCGCCTGCGGCGACCACAGCCACAACTACCTGATCGCCCCCGCGAGCGAGCGCCAGCTCTGGCACGCGAACAACTTCGTGGATATGGTCGCCCTCACGCTCAAAACCTACCGCGCGGGCGTTTCCCCCGCGTCGCTCGCCGCCGAGATGATGGACTTCGCCGAGTCCCGCGGGTTTGCGGACTTTATGGTGCCCGGCTTTGAGCACGGCATCGGCATGCTCGGCGACGAATGGCGCATCGGCCGCCACGACGGGCCCTTCCCCTACTGGACGGATCCGGATCACGAATACGTCGAAAACGAAGTGCTCATCTGCGCCATGCAGTATGCCTGCCCGGACGAGAACATCGGCTTCCGGTATGAAAACCCGATCCTCATTCAGAAAGACGGCTGTGAATACATGAGCAAGTTCCCGCTCGCCATTGAAGTGATCGAATAAAAGTCGTTCTTTCGATTGTCCGGCCGCATCCGCCCCATCGGTTTTCCGCCGATGGGGTCTCTTTTTCCCTCGCCCTTTTGTTCGCGCGCAATTGAGTCTGATAATTTTATATCGCCGGTTTACATTGCTCTCGGTTTCACATAGAATGTCCGTAACAAGCACATCTTTTTTCGGAGGATTGCAAATGAAATATGCGTTTTATTGTCCCCGGTGCAAGTCCTACTGGCAGTCGGATACAAATTCCGAAGCCTCCGTGGACGCCTGCCATAACTGCGGCGCTCGCCCGCTCTTTACGGGATACACAGCCGATGCGTGGACGTCGCTAAGCAAGGAGGATAAGGCCAGAATCTCCTCAGTTCTCGACACGCGTACTGCGCAAAACAGACAGGAGCCCGCAGCTTCCGTCCATAAGTCCAGCATATGGATCCGCATCATTCGTACGATGAGCTGGATATCGTTCAGCGTCATCGTACTCTCCGCCATCATCACTTCCGCGGCTTTATTCGACGAAAAACCGCTGGTCGCGCTTCTGGTTTTGATCGGCGCTATTCTGGTCGGACTGGTGTCAATTGCATTTATTATGATGCTGACCGATATGGCGGACGATATCAAAGCCATTCGGATACGATTTACGAAACAGGAGCCATAATCGCCTTCCTGACTGCTGATACCAAGCAGAACCAATCAGCGCACAGCCAAATGGCTGTGCGCTGATTGGTTAGTTTTTGATTCCGTATTCGCCCATCACGGATCGTCTCCACTGCATCTCGTAGACTTGATCTTCCGGTTGAAAGGCAATCGAATCGTTTTTCAGAATCGTTGTCTCAAACGAAAACGTTCCTTTGAATGCTCTTTCCCCGTTTTGATCAAGGTCATACACATCCCATGTGAAATTCAAGCGGAATGTCTCCGGCATGTCGAAAAAGCTCTCCGGTGCGGCAAGCGTGAAGTCATACCAGCAAAACCGGTTTGCGTTCAGGCCATAGATATCGATCCACTCGTCGATATCCGTTTGAAACGGAGCGGGCGTCGACGGGTCGAGCATTTGATCATAGGTGTCCCTTGGCGGAGGCTGCAGCGCGACGCCGTCGATCAATATCGCGGGATCGATCTCCCATGGCATCACTTCGCAATCGATCACCGGAATAAATGCATGAAGCAGGATCGTCTTGCTTTCGGGAAAGAATTGCATCCGTTCCAACACCACCGTCATATCTCCGATCGTCTGTGCTTGATGGATGATATAGTCCCGCGAATCATTGCGTCCGTCGGATGCGAGCGATTTCTGTTTTGTAATCCAACTCTCTTTTTCCGCATCGTCGCGCGGTAGCGTTACCACGCCGGTGAACCTGTTGACGTAACATATCAGATCGAGCGGACGAACCGATGAATCCACCACCACGCTTTTGGTGGTGTCGCTGTAATACTCGTGCCTCTGCGTCACATAGACCAATATGTCTTCCGGCATATCCTGCGCGTGCCGGTAGAACGGGATCCTGAGCAAAGAGGTGGTCGACCTGCTTGGATATTCCCCCGCCTCGTTCGGCTGTTGGGAAGTATCCAGATCCCAGCTCTGATCCATTGTTTCGGGGCTCATCATGTAGCCGTCTAGGTAGAATCGCAGCCAGGTTCGCCGGGTACCTTCCGGTTCCGGCCAAAGCAGGTTTCGCGTCGTGCCAATCAACAATCCGTCTTCCAGAACCGCAACGTCCGTCAGCGTTGTGTCGTCCTGTGTCAACCCGATTGGAACCGCCGCCTCCGGCAGCTGCCCGAGCGAATCCAGCCTGGCCTCGTTTGTCGCCTGATGAAATTCCCGATAGCGTGTAATAGCGTTCTGCCGGATGGCTTCCGCCTGTTCGGCGGGATATCGGTAGGTAAAATCAATCGAAAACGAACCGATCGTTCCCGTGCGTACGCCCGCCGCGTCGCAGGTGTAGAGCGTGCCGGAGAAAACCATCTGCGAATCCTGCGTAATGGGCACGGGGTTTTGACGAAGCAGAAAGCTCGACGTCCATGAAGCATCCTCCGTCGCCGCGTTCCATCCGGTCGTAGGCTGTTTGATTCCGTTGTAGTCCGGCTTTACATAAGGCTGGAATGCCTGCCCATCGATGGTCAAAACGAAATCCCGCGCATCGATACCGATTTCGCAAAACGTGTCATACTGCGTGAGGCGTTCCTGCGCCGCTTGATCGTCTTTCAGCCACTCCGGCTCGAAGCTCGTGATGAAGCCGACGCTGTCGCTTTGCAAGGAAAAATAGAACAGATACTCCGCGCCGTCCTCATACTGATCCACATCGACCGCCACCAGTTGAACGGTCACGTCCCCAACGGTCGCGCTGCCGGAAAGCTGCGCGGTCAGCGTGGTCGCCCGCACATCGGCGTCCGCATATGCTTCCGCCTCCCGCTGCAGCGTGTCCTCCGGAATCTCGATCTGCGCCGCCGCGTTCTGTTTTGCCAGCTGCACGCTGCTCCAGTAAACGGCGTAGGCGGCGCAAGCCGAAAGCAGCAGTAAAACGGCGGCAATCGCGATGATCAGCGCTCTGCGTTTTGCGGACATCCCGCAGGAATTCGCCTGCCGAAGCGTGCGGTCAGCGCGCGTTTCGTTTTGCTCCAGCATCATGCCGATCATGCGGCGCTTGAAGTTTGCGGATGCGTGTACGCCGGCAAACGCGGCTTTATACTGTTCCATAGTCGTCTCCTTTCAGCAGCAGTTTCAGCTTTTTGCGCGCGCGGGACAAACGGGATGTAATCGTTCCCGTTTGCTCGTGAAGCAGGGCGGCAATCTCTTTTACCGAACAATCTTCAAAATAATATAAATAAACGACATAGCGGTCCCGCTCCGGCAGGCGCCACACGGCCTCGAGTACGCCGCCCGTCTCCCGTTCCGGCGCGGATGCGTCGCGTTCGTCCAGCGGAACGTTGGTTCGTCGGCTGGCGGATTTGTTGTAGTCGAGGCAAAGGTTGATCGCCGTGCGAATGAGCCACGCGCGCTCGTGTTCGGCCGACTTCAGCCGCGGACGGTTCGTCATGAGCCGCAGGTAAACGGCCTGAACGATGTCCTCAGCCTCCGCCATGCTTCGCACCCGGTTGAGCGCGATTCTCAGCAGCGTGTCGGAATACGTTTCAACGATTCTGACGATATCTTTCTGATCCAGAACCTGTTTTTGCTCCATTGCCGCCTCCTTTCGCCAAGAATACGATTCAACCGGCCCAAATGCTGCATACAATGCTGTACACATTGAAAAAAATGTTTTACAAAAATGGGCGCACAGCCGGATGGCTGTGCGCTGTTTGTGTTGTATTGAAATGTTATTGTTCCGTCGGGATGGGATTTCCGTCCTCGTCGATCGGCACAAACACCTCGGCGCCGTGCTTGCACACGGGGCAGGTATAGTCCGGCGG
>CAYLIG010000014.1:18876-66837 GCA_964383635.1 uncultured Christensenella sp.
TATAGTCCGGCGGCAAGACTTCGCCCTCGTAGATATAGCCGCAGACCGTGCAGAGCCAGCCTTTTTTCTTCTGCGCCTCGGCGCTGGGTTTCGGCTTGATGTTCTTGCGATAGTATTCATAGGTAACGGAAGGTTCTTTGGAGAGCTTTCGCGCTTCGGTGAGATCCGCCAGAAACAGCGTGTGCGTTCCGCAGTCGAGCGTTTCGATCACTTTTCCGCTGAGCAGCGCGTTGGCGCCCTCGGTCAGATACGTAATTCCGTTGACGCTGCGCTCGTAAGCGGTGAACCCTTCGAACTTGTCCACATTCTTGCCGCTCTGGATGCCAAAGCGCTGATAAAGCTCGAACTTTGAGCTCTCGGTGAGAATCGAAAGGTTGAACCTTCCGGTTTTGAGCACCATGTCGTGGGTCAGATTTTCTTTGTTGACCGTAAACGTCACCCGAAGCGGCGCGCTCGTCGCCTGAATGACGGTGTTGATGATGCAGCCGTTGTCCTTGTTTTCATCCTTGGCCGTGAGCAGAAACAGGCCGTAGCTGATGGCAAAGAGCGAGGATTTGTCGATTTCGCCCACGGGCACATCCGCGTTTTTCGGCAGAACCATCGTATCCGCAATGGCCTGTGCCAGCGCGTTGATTTCGCCCATCTGTTCTTCTTTCAACGAGGAGCGCAGGCTCACCGTCTGCTCCAGCACGGTCATATCCTTGAGCGGGGCCAGTGTCTCGCGCATGAGCTTTCCGCTCACCGGCGCCCAGGAACCGTTTTCGATGAACGCGAGCGTGCGGTTCTGGATGTTATGCAGCACGAGATCATGGATGAGTTCCTCCATCGTAATGAACACGCCCGCGTTATAGGTGGTTGCGGCGAAGACAAGATGGCTGTATCGAAACGACGCGGCGACGATTTCCGACATAGGCACCACCGACACGTCGAACACCTCCACCTTCACGCCCCGCTCGCGCAGGCAGCAGGCGAGAATTTCCGCCGCGTTCTCCGTGTTACCGTAGATCGAGGCGTATGCCAGCATCACGCCCGTTTCCTCGGGCTCGTAACTGCTCCAACGCTGATATTTATCGATATAGGCGGAAAAATCCTTGCGGTGCACGGGTCCGTGCAGCGGGCAGATGGTCTTCACATCGAAATTGGCGACCTTTTTGAGCGCGGACTGCACCTGCGGACCGTATTTTCCGATGATGTTGGCATAATACCGCCGCGCCTCTCCGATAAGCGTGTTGTAAAAGTCCAGCTCGTCGGCAAACAGCGCGCCGTTGAGCGCGTTAAACGTACCGAACGCGTCCGCCGAGAAGAGAACTTTGTCGGTCTTGTCGTAAGTAAACATGACCTCCGGCCAGTGCACCATGGGCGCCATGATAAACTGGAACTCGTGCCTGCCCGTCGAGAACGTGTCGTTTTCCTTGACGACGATTGCGCGGTCCGACACATCCTGCGCAAAAAATTGCTGAATCATCTCGCTGGTTTTTTTCGTGCAGATGATCTTCGTGTTTGTATAGTGGCAAAGCAAATCCATCAGCGTGGCCGAATGATCCGGCTCCATATGCTGCACGACCACATAGTCCAGATCGCGGCCGTTCAGCACATGCGCCACATTTTCAAAGAATACCTTTCCAACCGCTTTATCCACCGTGTCGAACAGTATGGTTTTCTCGTCCAATATCAGATAGGAATTGTAGGAAACGCCGTCGGGGATCGAATAGACGCCCTCGAACATGGCGAGGCGCCGGTCGTTTCCGCCAACCCAGGTGATATCTTCGTTTACTTTGCGCGTGCAATACATGCTTTGCCGCTCCTTTCGTGTGCCTGTCTATCTTAATAAAAACGATGTCCGATTTACTGCGCCAGATAGGCGGAAAATCCGCTGCTCATTTGCTCGGTTCCGTCTGGCAGCACCCAAAGCGCCTCTACACCGGACAGCGAGCCAACCAGGGAAAGTCCTTCTTCAATCGGCATACAGAACAGCCCCGTCGTCAGCGCGTCCGCCAGAGCGGAATCCTCGGCAATCACCGTCACGGAGTCGTACCGCGTCGACGGCATCAGCGTCCCGGGATCGATGATGTGGTGGTAACGCTGACCGTTGACGGTGTAATACCGCTCGTAGGTGCCGCTCGTCACCACGCTCTGCCCGCTCACCTGCGTCACGCAGAGGGTTCCGTCCGAATAGGGGTCGCGCACGGCAACCTTCCAGCCGGAGCCATCCGCGCGCGTGCCGATGGAACAGACATTCCCGCCGACGCTGAGGAGCATGGCGCTCACGCCATCCGCCTTCATCGCCTCCACCGCCCGCTGCGCGGCGTAGCCTTTTGCGATGGCGCCGACGTCGATGCGCGTCTGCGAATCGGAAACATAGAGCGTGCCCGCCGCACGGTTGACCACGATGCTCTCGATGTCCGCATGCAGGCCGGCGGCCTGCAGCTCTTCCATCGGCGGCAGCGAGGCATGATCGGGATCGTCCAGCCCCGCGTCGCGATAGCTCTGCCAGATGGCGAGCACTCCGCCCATGGCAATGTTCATCCTGCCGTTTGTGAGCGCATCCATCTCTTTGGCATACTCAATTAAATCGAGTATTCGTTCATCCACCTTTACGGGGGCGGCCCCCGCGCTTTCGTTCACGGTATAGAGGTTGTTCATCCCCTCGTAAGCATGGTAGATATCGTAGAGCCGATGGTAATCCAGCAGCAGCTCGTGCAGCGCATCGATCCGCGCGTTCGCGCTCTTTTCGCTCGTATCATAGAGAACGACGGTGGTCACGGTGTCGAACACGTCCAGAAAAACCCGCTCGTAGCGCGCCGGTATGGCGCTTGCCGCGCAGCCGCCGGCGAGCGCCGCCTGCGCGAGCATCAGCGCGCTCAGTGTAAGAAGTTTGAGCTTGGTCAATCGTTTTCCCGTTTCATTCTCCCGCGCGGCGCAGTTGTTAACGCGCACGCATGATCGATTTCGCCTGTAGGCATTATTCCATGTTTTTGCACGTTTATCAAGACTTCGCCGCTTTTTTCGCGCGCCGCGCGCTTGTTGGCGGCGCGGTGAGTGCCTTTGGATTCAGTCCCTTGAAGGTATACCGCGCAATGAGGCCCGTAAGCGTGCCGGTCACCGCCGCCGCCGCGAGCAGCACGGGCAAATACGCGAGGATGGCCCGCGTACCGACCACGAAGCACGCAACCGCCATTTGAGCGACGTTGTGCGCCACCGCGCCGAGTACGCTCACGCCAACGACGCTCACACCCCGGAGCCGCCGCGCGAAAATCATGACGATCAGGCTGAGCACGCCGCCGGCAAAGCTATAGAGCATGGCGGCCGGCCCGCCGAAGAGCAGCCCGCTGAGCCCCACTTTGAGAACCATCAGCGCAATCGCGCTCGGAACATCCATCAGATACAGCCCGTAGAGCAGCACCGTGTTGGCAAGGCCGAGCTTGACGCCCGGAATGCCCGTGACCGGCAGAAGATACTCCACATAGCCCAGCACAAGCGCAACGGCGGTTAGCAGGCCGAGTTTGGCGATGGCAGACGCGCTCCAGCGGCGGCTCACGGCTCTTCACCCGCGCCCGAAACCTCGACCGACACGCCGTTTGGCAGGCAGACAATCCAGTTATCGAGCAAAAGCTCGTCCGCGTTGTGCGGATCGATCACGCCGTGGTGCACGCAGATCTGGTTTTTGCAGGTGGAAGATTCCATACGCACGCCGCTTTCGTCGATCACGACGACGTTGACTTTTCCTTCGCCCTGATCGACCGTGATGGTCTGGTAGTCGTCCGCGTCAACCTTGGCATAGACCTCGCCGCGGACATAGACGGTGACCGTCGCATCCGTGTTTTTCGCCGCGCTCAGGCGGACAGCGAGAAACGTCAGCAGTGCAAGCAACAGCACGCCGCCGACGATGAGCCAGTCTTTTTTCTTCACGCCGCGCCGCCCCTTTCTCCGTCCAAAATGATCAAAGGTATTGTACCATGTTTCACAAGCCGCCTGCCAGAGTGCGTTTTGTTCCGATCGTCTGCTTCCAGAAGAGCCCCGTGATAAACTTGCTGACAAACGGCAATGTTTTGCTTAGAATACAATTATCAAATGACACAGGAGGTGTCTATATGAACATACTCATGATCGGCGGAACGGGACTGTTGGGCAGCCAGGCTGCGCGCGAACTCATTTCGCGCGGGCACAGCGTGCATTCCATCGCGCTGCCGCCGCTTCCCGAGGGTGCGCTTTTGCCTCCGGAAATGACACTGACCCTGAAAAACAGCAACGAGATGAGCGACGATGAACTCCGGCAGCTATTTACCGGCAAAGACGGCTTTATCTTCGCCGCAGGCGTGGACGAGCGCATCGAAGGCCCAGCGCCCATCTACGACTTCTTTAAAAAATACAATATCACGCCGCTCGAGCGCCTGCTGCGCCTCGCCAAAGAAAGCGGGGTCAGGCACACGGTCATCGCGGGATCCTACTTCTCCTATTTCGCCAAAAAATGGCCGCAAATGGAGCTGAACAAGTGGCATCCCTACATCCGCAGCCGTATCGACCAGGAAAACATGGCGCTCTCGTTTGCGGACGAAACCTTCGACGTATCCATTCTGGAACTGCCGTATATCTTCGGCGCGCAGAAGGGCAGAAAACCCGTTTGGGTGTTTCTCATTGAAATGCTGCTTGGCATGAAAGGCGCAATTCTCTATCCGCGCGGCGGAACCGCGATGGTCACCGTCCGACAGGTCGGTCAGGCGTTCGCGGGCGCGCTGGAACGCGGACGCGGCGGCAATGCGTATCCCATCGGCTGGTTCAATCTCACCTGGAAAGAGATGATCGCCATCATGAATAACTACATGGGCGTTCCGGATAAAAAGATCATCACGATTCCGAACTGGCTGTTTGCCCTGAGCGCTAACCAGATTGAGAAGCAACACCGGACGAATGGCACGGAGGGCGGTCTGCTGATGTCCAAGTTTGTAAAGATGCAGACAAGTAATCTTTTCATCGATAAAGACGAGGCTTGCCTGTCGCTTGGCGTGACCGACGACGACATCGACGCGGCCATCGGCGAGTCCGTGCTGTTGAGCATAGACGTGCTGGACAAAAAAGCGCAAGTGATCGATATGAAGGGCGAATGAAGTTTTACGCAGGCACGCAAAGAGAGCCGCGCTTTTTGCGGCTCTCAGTCCATCGACAAAGTCCGGTGGACTTTATCGATGGATGTTACTTTGGGTTAAAATGACGCTAATCGCGCCATTTTTTCACAAATTCGGCGAATCAATCGCCAAATTTGATGGAAAATGGGGGGGTCGATCCCCCATACCCCCCCCCAGAATAGGTTTGTCGATATGCTGGAGAGCCGCGCTTTTTGCGGCTCTCTGTTTTATGCCGTATTAAATTTTAAACGTTGAACCGGAACAGCGTCACGTCCCCGTCCTGCATGACGTACTCCTTGCCCTCGCTGCGCACAAGTCCCTTTTCCTTGCAGGCGGCCATGGAGCCGAGTTCCGCGAGCGTGGCAAACGGCACGATCTCCGCGCGAATGAAGCCTTTCTCAAAGTCGGTGTGGATCTTGCCCGCCGCCTGCGGCGCCTTTGTGCCGCGCGAAATCGTCCAGGCGCGCACCTCTTTCGGCCCCGCCGTAAGATAGCTGATTAAGCCCAGCAAGCGGTAGCAGGCCTTGACGAGCTGGTCGAGGCCGGATTCTTTGATACCAAGCTCGGTCAGAAACGCGTCCTTCTCCGCCGGGTCGAGTTCGGCAATCTCTTCCTCGAGCTTGCAGCAGATGGTCAGCGCCTCCGCCTTTTCGGCTTTGGCGATTTCATACAGCGCTTTGACGTGCGCATTCGGCTCCGCGCCGATCTCGTCCTCGCTTACGTTGGCTACATAGATGACAGGCTTGCTCGTCAAGAGGAAAAAGCCGCGCATGAACTCCGCTTCCTCTTCGCTCAGATCGACGCTGCGCGCGGGCTTTCCGCCCTCCAGCGCCTGCTGAATCCGCTCGAGCAGCTCAACTTCCGAAAGGGTTTTCTTGTCCCCCGCCTTCTGCAGCTTTCTCGCGCGGTCGAGGCGCTTTTCCACCGTCTCCATGTCCGCAAAGATCAGCTCCAGCGAGATGGTCTCCACATCCCGCACGGGATCCACGCTGCCATCCACATGCACGACGTTTTCGTCCTCAAAGCAGCGGACAACGTGCACCACGGCGTCCACCTCGCGGATATGCGAAAGAAACTTGTTGCCGAGGCCCTCGCCCCGGCTCGCGCCGCGCACGAGGCCCGCGATGTCCACAAACTCGATGGTCGTGGGTGTGTATTTTTCGGGGTTATACATCTTTGCCAGCACGTCCAGCCGTTCGTCCGGCACGGCGACCACGCCGACGTTGGGTTCGATTGTGCAAAACGGGTAGTTCGTGGCCTGCGCGCCCGCCTGTGTGATTGCGTTAAAGAGCGTGCTCTTGCCGACGTTCGGCAGGCCGATCACTCCAAGTTTCATAAAAGGATACCTCCTTTACTTTTCTGAAAAGAAAAGTAAAACAAAAGAATTTTCGTGATATTTTTTCTGCAAAAGGAACTTTACGCATTACTTTTCTTAAAAGAAAAGAAAAACAAAAGAACTTTTACAGCTTGCTTCTTCCGAAGTTCAGTCTTCTGAGCGATTCTTCCCGGCCTAACAGCGCGGCGATTTCGATCGCGCCGCCGGGCGTAACCGTCTTTCCCGCCAGCGCAATACGCACCGGCCAGAGCAGCGTGCCGTTTTTCATGCCGTTTGCCTCGGCCATGCCAAGCAGCGTTTCATGCAGCGCGCTCTCCGTCCACTCCGGCAGCGCGGTCAGCGCGGGGATGACCAGATCCAGCACTCCGGCGGATACGGCGGAATCCGTCTTGCTCTTTTTGTTTGTAAAGAGCTCCGCGTCGTACGCGGGCAGCGCGGCCAGAAAGTCCACCATGTCCGGAATCTGCGTGAAGATCTCCGTGCGCGGCTGCAAAATCCTGCAGAGAATTTCCTTATTCATGTTGGCGACGCCCGCCTGCTCGTAATACGGCAAAGCGTGCCGTGTAAACGCCTCCGGCGAGAGCGCGCGAACATACTCGGCGTTCATCCAGGTGAGTTTGTTCACGTCGAATATCGCGGGGGATTTGGACATGCCCGTTACGTCGAACGCTTCCTTCAGCTCGTCCAGCGTGAAAAACTCCCGCTCGTCGCCGGGATTCCAGCCAAGCAGGGCGACATAGTTGACGATCGCCTCGCGCAGGTATCCCTTTTTCAGGTAGTCTTCGTAATACGCGTCGCCGTCGCGCTTGCTTAGCTTATGCGTCGCGTCGCGCATGATGGGCGTCATGTGGATATACACGGGTTTTTCCCAGCCGAACGCCTCGTAGAGCAGGTTGTACTTCGGCGTGCTGGCGAGGTATTCGTTGCCGCGCATCACGTGCGTAATCGCCATGGTGTGATCGTCGATTACGTTTGCAAAATTATAGGTCGGCATGCCGTCCGCCTTGATGAGCACCATGTCGTCCAGCTCCGCGCAGTCCACGCTGATGTGGCCGTAGAGCACGTCGTCAAACGACGCCTCGCCGCTGAGCGGAATATTCTGGCGGATGACATGCGGCTCGCCCGCGTCCAGCCGGCGCTGAATTTCCTCCGGCGAAAGATGCAGGCAGTGCTTGTCGTATTTCCAGACCTCCCCCTGTTTACTCGCCGCCTCGCGCCGCGCGTCCAGCTCCTCGTTTGTGCAGAAGCAATAGTACGCTTTGCCAACTTTAACAAGCTGCTCGGCATACGGCAGATACATGTCCTTGCGCTCACTCTGAACATACGGGCCGTAATCGCCGCCGACGTCCGGGCCTTCGTCCCAATTCAGGCCGATATCACGAAGCGTGTTGTAGATGACATCCACCGCGCCCTCGACATAGCGGGACTGGTCGGTGTCCTCGATGCGGAGGATAAATTTCCCCTTGTGCTTTTTCGCGTATAGATACGTATACAGCGCGCTGCGCAGGTTGCCGAGGTGCATATAGCCCGTCGGCGACGGGGCAAACCGGGTTCGAACCATAAGATTTTCTCCAAACTTTTCTTTTCTTATTTACTTTTCTTAAAAGAAAAGTAAACAAAAGAATTTGGCAATTATGCTTTATAGCTGTCTTTCAAGCCAATCATTATATGTTTCTCTCATGAGAAGCATATGCGTGAAAATTTCTTTTGATTCTTTTCTTTTGAAAGAAAAGAATTATGCCTTGTAGCTGTCTTTCAAGCCGACCGTGCGGTTGAAGACCGGCGCGCCGGGCTTGCCGTCGACGTCGGCGCAGAAGTATCCTTCGCGCATGAACTGATACCGCTCGCCCGCCGCGGCGCCGTCCAGCGCGGGCTCGACAAAGCCGCGCAGCGTCACGAGCGAGTCCGGGTTGAGATTGTCCACGAAGTCCTTCTCGACCGCGGTTTCCTCTTCCTCGTCCTCCTGCTGTGCGCTTTCGCTCTTCATGAGCGTGTCGTAGAGGCGGAATTCGGCCGCGACCGCGTCGTCCGCGTTGAGCCAGTGCAGTGTGCCCTTAACCTTGCGCGCGCATTCGCCGCTCTTGCTCTCCGGATCATAGGTGCAGTGGATCTTCGTGATCGTGCCGTCGTCGTTGGCCTCCCAGCCGGTGCATTTAACGATGTATGCGCTTTTGAGGCGCACCTCGCCGTCCGGCTTGAGGCGGAAGAACTTATTCGGCGGGTTTTCCGAAAAATCGTCCCGCTCTATGTAGACGCGCCTGCCGAAACGCACCTTGCGCGTCCCCATCTCGGGATGGTTCGGGTGATTTTCCAGCTCGAGCTCTTCCACGCGGCCTTCGTCCCAGTTGTCGATTTCCACAAGCACAGGATCAAGCACCGCCATGCGGCGCGCGGCCGTTTCGTTGAGATCCTCGCGCACGCAGTGCTCGAGCATGGCGGCGTCTACGACGGAGTCCGCCTTGGCGACACCGGCGCGCTCAAGAAAGTCGCGAATCGCGATCGCGGTATAGCCGCGCCGACGCATGCCGCAGAGCGTCGGCATACGCGGATCGTCCCAGCCGGAGACGAATCCTTCCTCCACGAGGCGACGCAGATAGCGCTTACTCATGATGGTATCCGTCATGTTCAGCCGCGCAAACTCAATCTGGCGCGGCTTGGGATCGAATTCACACTGGTCGATGACCCAGTTGTAGAGCGGGCGGTGCGCTTCGTATTCCAGCGAGCAGAGCGAGTGCGTCACGCCCTCAATCGCGTCCTGAATCGGGTGCGCAAAGTCGTACATCGGGTAGATGCACCATTTGTCACCCGTCTGATGATGGCGCACGTGCTTGATGCGATACAGCGCGGGATCGCGCATGTTGATATTCGGCGAGGCCATGTCGATCTTGGCGCGGAGAGTCTTCGTTCCGTCCTCAAACTCGCCCGCGCGCATGCGCGTGAACAGCTCGAGGCTTTCCTCGATCGGGCGGTCGCGGTACGGGCTGTTTTTGCCCGGCTGCGTCAGCGTGCCGCGATAGGCGCGCATCTCGTCCTTCGTCAGTTCGTCGACATACGCGACGCCTTTTTTGATGAGTTTGACCGCAAGATCGTAGCACTGGTCAAAATAGGAAGAGCCGAACAGAATCTGGTTCCACCGAAACCCGAGCCAGAGGATGTCCGCCTGGATCGCGTCGACATACTCCACGTCCTCCTTGGACGGGTTGGTGTCGTCATAGCGCAGGTTGCACACGCCGCCGTACCGCTCGGCCATGCCGAAATCGATGGCGAGCGCTTTCGCGTGGCCGATGTGCAGATAACCGTTCGGTTCGGGCGGAAACCGGGTCTGCACGCGCGGCCCGTTTGTGCGCATGTCATCTTCGATGAACTCCTCAATGAAGTTTTTCGGGCGTTTTGCCTCTTCCATTGCCGTTTGCCTCCAAATTTACTTCATACATTATCGTGTACCCGCCCCGAAATGTCAATTCGAGGGAGAAAAACGGATTCTGCTTTTCTTTTTTGAAGAGAAGCAAAACCCCCGATTCTTCTTTTCTCAAATCTTAAAAGAAAAAACATAAAAGAATTTTCTACTTCTTCTTTGCCAGCTGCGTCAGCCTCGCAAGATTATTATCCTTCGGGTGTTTCACGCAATGCAAAAACAGTTTCTTCTTCAGCTCGCCAAGTTCTTTCCCTTCCGGCAGGCCGGAGGCGGCCATGAGCTCGTCGCCCGTGATGGCAAGCTCTCGCTCGGAAAACGGCGTGCCGTCCGACAGCATGGTTTCGTAGAGCGCGCGCCAGTCGGCAGCCACATAGTCCACATCGTATCCGCAGCCGCGGATGTCCGCCTCCCGCAGCAGAATCTGCTCCGCCGTGCGCTCCCTGCCCCATGTCGCAAAGCGGACGCGGAGCGTCTCCTGTTTCGCCTGATGCTGAATGTCGTACATGTGCCCGGCAACGAGCTGGCTCACCTCGGCGACCATTCGATTGGGAAAGCGTAGATCGCTCAGCACGCGCTTTGATATGCGCTCGCCGTATTTGTCGTGTTCATACTGCACGCCCGTCTCGCGCTTGCAGTCCGGCTTGCCGACGTCGTGCAGCAGCGCCGCAAGGCGCAGCTTCTCCGTCGCCGGTGCGGCGGCGCAGACGCGAAAGCTGTGCTCCAGAACGTCGTAGCGATGATGATCCGGCCGCTGCGCCATGCCGCGCGCAAGGTTAAATTCCGGCACGAGCACATCCCAGACGTCCAGCTCGTCCAACAGCCGCAGCCCGCGCAGCGGGGAGCGAAGTTCGTCTTGTCCCAGCGAAGGATAGCGCGCGTCGGTCAGTAAAATCTTGACGAATTCCGCCCGCCTTCGCTCGGCGGCGATGTCTTTCAACTTCGGCGCGTTTCGCTTCGCCGCGGCCCATGTGGTTTCGTCGATTGCAAACCCCAGCTCGCAGGCAAAGCGCACAAGCCGCAGCACCCGCAGCGCGTCCGAGCGGAGAATGTCGTCCGGGTCGGCGCTGGTCGTACGGATCATTCTCTTTTCCAGATCGGGGATGCCGCCCGTTGGATCCTGCACCTCTCCTGTCGACAGATCGGCATAGAGCGCATTAATCGAAAAATCCCGCCGCAGCGCGTCCTGCGCCAGGCTCTCGCCAAACGCGACCGTGTTCGGACGGTGCGCGCCGCCGTCTGCATACGCCTCCCGCCGGAAGGTGGTGTGTTCGACGCTTACGCCGCAAAAGTGCAGCTCCACCGTACCCATCTCGGCAGCTTTTTCGATCACGCGGATGCCGTGTTTCGGCATCGCCGAAACAACCTCTGCCGGGATAAGGCGCGAGCAGACGTCGATATCCGACGGCGGCAGGTTTAGCAGCGCGTTTCGCACCAACCCGCCGACGGCGTAAAGTTTTGTATGTTCTTTTGCGAACGCTTCCAGAAGCGGAAGCAATTCTTCGGGGATAACAATTTTCATAAACACTTTTATTTTTTTTAAAGAAAAAATAATAAAAAAGAACTTCTCTTTGGTACATATATTGTACAACACAGAGAAGTTCTTTTGCTTCTTTATTCAGAAAAGAAATTTACCCTTTGCTTAACTCCTCATGAATCGCTTTTGCCGCGGTTTTTCCCGCGCCCATCGCGAGGATGACCGTCGCGGCGCCCGTAACGGTGTCTCCGCCCGCATAGACGTGCTCGCGGCTGGTCCTGCCGGTCGCCTCATCGACGATGATGCCGCCCCACTTCTGCGTTTCCAGACCCGGGGTGGTGTTCTTAATCAGCGGGTTCGGGCTGTTGCCGATGGCGATGACCACGGTGTCCACGTCGATGATGTGCTCGCTGCCTGCCTTGACAATCGGACGCCTGCGCCCGCTCGCGTCGGGTTCGCCGAGCTCCATCTCCACGCAGGTCATGCCCTTGACATGGCCGTTCTCGTCGCCGAGGATCTCCGTGGGGTTTGTCAGCATCTTAAAGATGATGCCTTCCTCCTTGGCGTGATGCACCTCTTCCACACGTGCGGGCATCTCCGCTTCGCCGCGGCGGTAGACGATATAGACGTTTTCCGCGCCGAGCCGCTTGGCGCTTCTGGCCGCGTCCATGGCCACGTTTCCGCCGCCGACGACCGCCGCGTTTTTGCCGACCTGAACGGGCGTGTCCGTCTCCGGGAAGTGATACGCTTTCATCAAATTGATACGCGTTAAAAATTCATTGGCGGAATATACGCCGTTGAGGTTTTCGCCCGGAATACCCTGAAAACGCGGAAGCCCCGCGCCGCTGCCGATGAACACCGCGCTGTAGCCCTCTTCCTCGAACAGTTCGTCCAGCGTGATGCTGCGGCCGACGACCATGTTTGTCTCGATCTTAACGCCCATATCCTCGAGGATTTTGATCTCGTCCCGCACCAGCTGCTTGGGCAGACGGAATTCGGGAATGCCGTAGACCAGCACGCCGCCGGGGGTATGGAGCGCCTCGAAAATCGTAACGCTGTAGCCGAGCTTTCTCAAATCGCCCGCGCAGGTCAGCCCCGCGGGGCCGCCGCCGACGATGGCGACCTTTTTACCGTTGTCCGGCAGTGGCTTTGGCGTTTCGGCGCCGTGCGCCATGGCATAGTCCGCGACAAAGCGCTCGAGCCGGCCGATACCGACGGGTTCGCCCTTGATGCCGCGCACGCACTTTTCCTCGCACTGCGTTTCCTGCGGGCAGACGCGCCCGCAGACGGCGGGCAGCGCGTTGGTGGAGCGGATGACGTCGTTGGCCTCCAGGAATTTGCCTTCCGTCACAAGCTGGATAAACTCCGGAATGCGCACGTTGACCGGACAGCCGTCCACGCAGGGCTTATGTTTGCAGTTGAGGCAGCGCTTGGCTTCGTCTATAGCCATCGCCTCGTCGTAGCCCTGGGACACCTCTTCAAAATTACAGTTGCGAACGTCCGGCGCCTGCTCGCGCGCGGGCAGTTTCGTCATTCTCATATTCGGCATTGTCAGTTTCCTCCCCGCTTGGTCTGCAGATCCACATTCAACAGATTGCAGGCCTTGCGCTCCATGCTCTCGGCCTCTTCCGTGCGGTACATTTTACCGCGCGCAATGGCCTCGTCCCAGTCCACCTCAAAACCGTCGAAATCCGGCCCGTCCACGCAGGCAAACTTCATCTCGCCGCCGACGGTGACGCGGCAGCTGCCGCACATGCCCGTGCCGTCCACCATGATCGGATTCATGGAGATCACGGTCGGAATATTGCGCGGCTTGGTCAGATTCACGACCGCGCGCATCATGACGAGCGGGCCGATGGCGATGACGTGGTCATATTCCTTGCCCGCGTTGAGCTGTTCTTCCAGCGCGGTGGTGACAAACCCTTTGTGCCCGTTCGATCCGTCGTCCGTCATCACGTAGAGGTTCGTGCTCGCGGCCTTTAGCTCGTCGACGAGGATCATCAGATCGGTGTTGCGGAAGCCCACGATCACGTCCACCTCCGCGCCCATGTCGTGCAGCGCCTTGGCCTGCGGATACGCGATGGCAACGCCTAAGCCGCCGCCGATGACCGCAACCTTCTTCATGCCGCCGAGGTGGCTCGGCGTGCCGAGCGGGCCGACAAAGTCGATAAACGAGTCGCCCTCGTTCAGGCAGTCCATGCGGCGCGTGGTATAGCCCACCTTCTGGTAAATGATGGTCACCGTTCCGCGCGCGGGGTCGGTTCCCGCCACGGTCAGCGGAATACGCTCGCCGTTTTCATCCACGCGAAGAATGATAAACTGCCCCGGCTTCGCTTTTTTCGCGATGTACGGCGCCTCCACTTCCATGAGCGTTACCGTTTCATGCAGCGCCCGCTTCGTTACGATTCGGTACATAGGGTCTCCTTTCCGATTGTGACACAAAAATAACCTTGCCTATTATACTTCGTTTGTTTCCAAAATGGAAGAAATCGATTCTTTTTTATCGATATTAATTTTTTCGTGTTCTTTGCTGAAATTCAGCGCATGCGCCATCCAACAGCCCGCTAATTACTATCTCTTTGCTGGAATTCAGCGTACGCACCACCCGACAACCCACTAATCATCATAGCAAAAAAAGAGTTGGGCATCCTGCCGGTTTATTAGGCATATTCTATCATGACCGGGACGGTAATCTCAATCACAAAATCGAAAAAACGCCGCAAAATGGCAGCGTTTTTTGTCTGTGCGGTTCGCTGTTTCTCACTCCCAGTCAATCAGCCCGAGGCTGTCGAGATAGCGTTCATTGTAGTCCAAATAATCCTCGACAAGGCGGAGCATGTAGGCTTTATACTCCGAAAACTGCGCGGTCATCTTTTCATACATGTAGTCGTATGCCGCGTCGTCGTCATACACCTCGCCCTCGTCCGCGCCGGACGTCTTCATAAAAGCGGCGTCGTGCGCCATTACCGCGCTCACCATTTTATCCAGCGTCGCGTCATCCATGATTTCGGCAAAGTCGCCCTGCTCGTGAAAGCAGTTCAAGATATATGCCTTTGCCTCGGCTTCATTATACTCTTTGGTCCCCATACAAAGACGCTCCTTTATGATCTTGTTTTTTATTTCAGCAGGCCGTCGAGCTCGTCGACATACTGCCGGAACACTTCCAGGGAGGCGAGGATGCTTTCTTTCTTCGTCAGATCCACGCCCGCCGCCTTGAGCTCCTCAATCGGATAATCGCTTCCGCCGCTCTTGAGGAATTCGATATACCGCTCCACCGCGCCGCCGTGCAGGATATCGTCCGCAAGTTTCACCGCCGAACAGAGCCCCGTTGCGTACTGATAGACATAGAAGGCGTTGTAAAAATGCGGAATGCGCATCCATTCGAGCGCGATGTTGTCGTCCACATGCGCGCCGTCGTAATACAGTTCGTTCAGCGCGCGATACAGCGCCGAAAGACTCTCGACCGTGAGCGGTTCGCCGCTCTGCGCCATGCGGTGGGCCTTAAGCTCAAACTCGGCGAACATCGTCTGCCGAAAGCACGTTGTACGGAAGGATTCGAGGAACTGCGTAATGTAATACGCGCGCTTCGTGCGATCCTCTTCGTTTGCCAGCAGGTGGTGCGTCATCAGCGTTTCGTTCACCGTGGACGCAACCTCCGCCGCAAGGATGCGGTAATGCGAAGTTTCAAACGGCTGCGCGGTGTCGGAATAGTGCGAATGCATCGCATGTCCGAGCTCGTGGCCGAGCGTAAACGCGTCGTCCATCTTGCCCTGATAGTTCAGCAGCACATACGGGTGTATGCCGTAGATGCCCGCGCAGAACGCGCCGCTGGTCTTGCCCGGCGTTTCGCAGACGTCGATCCAGCCCTGCGTATACGCCTCGTCCAGCAGCTTTCCGTATTCCTCGCCAAGGGGCCTGAGCGCCGTTTTGACCAGAGCCTTTGCGTCCTCGTAAGGCATGTCGATATCGCCGCCCTCGGTGATTGGCACATAGAGGTCGTACATTTCCAGTTGCTCCACGCCAAGCACGCGCCTGCGGATGCCGAGATATTTTTTCAACACCGGCAGCATCTCATGCACGGCCTCGATGAGCTGTTCATACACCGCAACCGGCACGCCGTTGCCATCCAGCGCGGCTTCCATCGCGCCGTCAAAGCGGTGCGCACGCGCACGGAATACGTCCGCCTTGACGGAGGTTGCATACGTCGCGTTGAGCGTGTTTTTCATGCTGCGGTAGGCTTTGTAAAACGTCTCGTAGGCGTCCCTGCGCACGCGGCGATCCGAGCTGACAAGAAACATATTATAACTGCCGTGTGTGAGCTTGACCGTTTCGCCGGTTTCGTCGACAACCGTGCCGTAGTCGAGATCCACGTCCGTCAGCATCGTAAAGATATTGTCCGCGCCGGACAGCGGATCTTCCGCCATGGCGAGCAGCCGCTCCTCCTCTGTGGAGAGCGTATGCGCGCGGCGGCGATCCACGTCCGCAATGCGAAAGCGGAAGCGGGCGAAGCGCTCCTCCGCGGCCCAGCCGAGAAGGGTCTCTTCGGGAATGGTCAGCATCTCCGGCTCGAGAAACGACGCCGCCGCCTGCGCGGAGACGTAGAGCTGGATCGCGCGGTCGGTCATACCTTGATAGCGCGCGCTGCCGTTGTCTTCGTCCTTATGCAGATGCGCATAGGAGAAAACGTGATCGATGAGCTGTTCGATACGGCTTTCGTCGCAAAGCGCGGCATAGAGCGCGTCCGCACTGCCGGAGAGCTTGCCCGCGTGTTCGGAAAACGCGCCGACAAGCGCCTGCGCGGCGGCATAATCCGCCTCCCAGAGATCCTCGTTGGCATAGATGTCGCTCAGCTTCCATTTCAGAGAAACGTCGATCTGATCCCTTGTCTTCATACCGTTTTGTCCCTTTCGTTGTTCGTTTTGAGTTCGGAGTCCCCGCGCGCTGTAGTGCCAGCGCGATACCCCGGGGCAGCCGCGGCAGGCGGCGGCGTAGACCGCCGTGTCGAAAGCGGCCAGCAGCAGCCTCAGCGGCGGAACCAGCAGCGCGGCCAAAAACGCCGCGATGGAAAGTCCGACGAGCATGTTCCCCTTTGCCAGATGCATGGCAAGCGCCAGGACGCCCGACAAGGTCAGCATCACTGCCGTGAGCGTAATCAGCCCGGCAAGCGACGCCGCATTCCGCGCGCGGCGGTACAACCGCAGCCCGCGTCGCAGCGCAAAGACGCCCGAGACGCGCTCATGCGCGGCGGCCGCCAGCGCGAGGGAAACCCGCGAGCGACTCTGCCAGAAGAGCACGGCGGCAAGCGCCCAGATCGCGGCGGCGCCCCAGCCCTGCGATGAAACACGATCGCCCAGCCAGCGCGAAGCCCCCCATGCGCCAAGCCCGAGCACAATTGCCGACCCCAGGCGGATGAGCAGCGCCCACCAATACACGCCCTTCATGCGCAAAAACGCGCGCGTCGCCGCTTCGCCCCCGACCGCGCCAAACCGCGGAGGAGCAAAACAGGAAAGCGCGTAATCTTCATAAGCCGCGGTGACCGCGCGAGGCAAAAGGTAGGCAAACAGCAGCCCGGCGAGAACGGCCGCGCCGACTCCGCCAAAGAGCAGCACCACATCCGCGCGGTATCCCCCGCGCACACTGCCCAACAGCGTCGGTTCGGCATACGCCGCCGCAAGGAATATCCCCGCCGTGGTCAGCACGAGCAGCGCCAGTCCGCCGCGCAGATAAAACGCGCGAAGCCGCCCGAAAAAACACGTTGAAAACAACCGCCAGCCGGAGCGAATCGCCTCCCGCTCGCAATCGTTTCTTGCGCCGCGCGTCCTTGCGCGGCTTTTTTCACGTTTCGCTGTCATCGTCTGGTTCAGTATAGCACAAGGCAGGCCGCAAAGCGACAAATGCCGGAATTTAGCCTGTCGCCGCGTGTTTTTTTTGCGGTCGGATTCCCGCCGCAAAGACTTGACAACGCACACAAACAGGATATACTATAAATACGAACGTATGTTCGTATCTGTTTGTTTTTCCCGCTGGCAAAACAGAACGGACAACAAAATTTGGAGAGTGAATGCATATGAAAATCTACGTTGCGGTGGAGCTTCGCACCGACGAAGCCGGGGTCATGCACCCGCAGCGCGTGCTCTGGGAGGACGGGCGCAAGTTTGAAATATCGTCGATTTCGGATGTGCGGCGCGCGACGAACCTCAAAGCCGGCGGCTGCGGCATGCGCTATACCTGCCGCATCGGTCGCAAGGACACCTATCTTTATTATGAGGATCCGAAATGGTTCGTGGACGCATGAACCGAATGCTGGAACGGCTGGAATTGTTTCTCTACTTCAAACGAAAACGCTCTTTTCGGGCAAAGCCCTGCATCAAATGAACGACGAGAATTTCTTTTGTCTGCTTTTTCTGAAAACCAAATGATGCATCAAATGAGCGACAAAATTTCTTGTCTGTTTTTTAGAAAACAAATGATGAATCAAATGAGCGACGAAAATTCTTTGGTTTATTTTTCAGAACAGCGAATTGCGTCAGAACAGTAAATTACGAAAGAAACTCCACCATCTCGAGAAGCGAAGAGATATCCCAGTCCACCTTTGGCTCCTCCTCGCGACAGATGTGAAACGCCGTAAACCCCAGCGCACGCGCGCCATCCGCTTCCACGTCGTAATCGTCCACATACAGGCTTTCCTGCGCGCTCACACCCAGTTCGGCCAGCGCTGTTTGATAGATCAGCGGCTCTGGCTTCATCACGCCAACCTGATCGGAACAGACAAACGACTGAAAGTATCCGTCCAGCCCGGCGGCCTCCAGCGTGAGGCGAAGCGAAGGAAACGTATCGCTGATGACCCCCATGCGATAGCCACGCGCGGAAAACCACTCCAGCACATCGATCGTTTCCGGGTAGACCGCGATGCCTTTAAGCCAATATGCGTCAAACAGCGCGTCCGTGCGGGCGGCAATCTGCTCCCGCACGCCCTGTGATCGCAGCAGTTCTGCAAAATACGCGCGCCAGAACGCGATTTCGTTTTCTACCGTCAGCAGACGGCGATCCCCCAGCAGACGGCCAAACAGATCTTCCGGCACCGCCAGAGGCTTGCCCGACCAGCGCTCAATCATCTCCGCGCGGCGCTTCTGCGCGCCGGGGTCGCAATGAATCAGCGTGTTGTCGCGATCGAAAAACGCCGCCGCATAGCTTTTGGTTTTTTCCTTTTTAAATTTCATAACACATGCATCACCAGAGGTTCTTTTGCTTACGTTGACAATTCAACGCGGTTGGAGATATTTCTCCTGTTTACGGGATCGGCCCGCAAGCCACTCCGCATCCAAATCTACGTTATACTGGGAAGCGATTTCAAAAAGCAGGAACAACAGATCGTACACCTGATGTCCAACGATTTGTTCATCCTGTAGATTGGCCTTAAGCAGATCGAGTTCCTGCTGCAGCCAAAGCATTTTTTTCTCAATCGGCTCATCCAAGGCATGAATCGCGTCAAGAAATTGACCCGCTTCATCACGGCAGACATTTAAGCTCATAGCAGTCCTCTTTCTTCGAAGATACAAGCCTGTATGCTTGGTTTTTTCTTGCGGACAGCGGGGAAACGCCGTTGTTGTTTCTGTTTGGGAAAATAGCCCTACCGTATCCGCAGCCCTTTCGGGATGTGATTTTTCAGCACGCCGTCCACAGCCTTGCCCCAGCCGATCGGATAGCCCATCGCCGTCGCGGGACGCCAGCCGGAGTCGCCGGGTGAACAGGCGACGGTTTCGCCCGCGAGAAAACGCGTCAGCGCGCCGTTTTCCAGCGAAACACCGCCGCGAAACGCGTCCGCGGGATACGCCAGCGCGAGCGCATGATCCGGCGCGAAGCGTCCATTTTTGAGTTCTCCCGCCAGCACGCCCGCGCGGAGAATGCGCAGGCCTTTCAAGTCCCGCGGCAGCAGCTCCGGCGGAATCATCACACGCCCGTCCGGCAGCGGCAGGACTCGGGGCGGTTCGGCGAGAAACGTCTCCCGCCAGAATGCTTCAAAAGCTGGGATATGCTTCGTTTCCGGCGCGGTCAGCGCGGCGAATAATGCGCCGCCGGTTGCCGCGCGCTCGAGCGCCGCCATAAACTGCCCCTCGCCGGGAGAGCTCTGCGGACCGATGCGCCGGGATTCGACCAGCGTAAAATCGGGATGCGCGGAAAGAAACGATTCGATCGCGCCCTCGTTCTCCTCGCGTGAAAAGGTGCATGTGGAATAGACGAGCCGTCCGCCGCCTTTGAGCAGCAGCGCCGCGCTCTCGAGAATCTGCGCCTGCCGCGCGGCGCAGGCAAGCACATGCTCCTCCGACCATTCGCGGATTGCGGTTTCGTCCTTTCGGAACATTCCTTCCCCCGAACAGGGCGCGTCCACAAGCACAACGTCGAAGCACGCGCCGAGCTGCGCGGCCAGCGCGTCGGGACGCATGCTGGTTACCAGCGCGTTTTTCACGCCGAGCCGCTCAAGGTTGCCCGCCAGCGCCTCCGCGCGGGAGCGCACGATTTCGTTTGCCACGATCAGACCCGCGTTTTGCATCATGGCGGCGAGCTGCGTGGTCTTTCCCCCCGGCGCGGCGCACAGATCCAGCACGGCCATTCCCGGCCGCGCGCCCGTCAGCGCCGCCGGCATCTGCGCGGCGGGTTCCTGCACATAGCACAAGCCTGCGGCATTGAGCGGATGCCTGCCAATAAAGACATCGTCCTCAAAAAAGAAGCTCTCCGGCAACATGCCGGTTGGTGCGAGCGGAAAATCCGCGAGCGCGAGAAAATCTTCCGGCGCAATCTTGAGCGAGTTGACGCGCAGCGCGCGCCTTGGCCGTTCGTCCATGGCGCGAAGATACGCGGCAAACTCCGCTTCTCCAAGCTGTGCGCGCATCCTCGTCAGATACGCCTCCGGCAGATTCGGCATACGGCACGCTCCTTTCCCGATGCTGTTTCTCTATTTTATCATATTTAACATAACGCCCGACATATAGCACCCGGCAGATGACAGCGGCTCCCCCGTTTTCAGGAGAGCCGCGCTTGCGTCCGTATTGGGTTACGCCCCGTGTTCTCCGGAGATCGCATCGATGTCGTACGGCGTCTCCTGATACACAAAATAGTTCAGCCAGTTTGCAAACAGCAGCGATCCATGCGCGCGCCAGGTAATCATCGGCTGGAGCGTGTCGTCGTTGTTCGGATAATAATTCTTCGGCATCTCGATCGGCTTGCCCGCGGCGAGGTCGCGGCGGTATTCCAGCTCCAGCGTCTTCGCGTCATACTCGCTGTGCCCCGTGACGAACACGCGCCGCCCGTCGTGCGATGCGGCGAGATACAGCCCCGCCTCCTGCGAGGTTGCGAGAATGTCCAGGTCACGGATCTTTGCCGCGTCTGAAACATAGATCGTGGTGTGCCGCGAGTGCGGCGCCATGAACTGTTCGTCAAACCCGCGCACGAGCTTATGCGAGCGGTCGAGCACCACATGCGGGAAGATACCGAACATCTTTTTCCCCAGCGGATGCTTCTCCACCCCGTAAAAATGATACAGCGCCGCCTGCGCCGCCCAGCAGATATACAGCGTGGAAAACACGTTGCGATCCGCCCAGTCCATCAGGCGCACGAGCTCGTCCCAGTAGTGTACATCCTGAAAGTCGAGATTTTCCACCGGCGCGCCGGTGATGACGAGTCCGTCGTAGTGTTCGTCCTTTACCTCGTCAAACGTGCGGTAAAACGAGTCCAGATAATCCTGAGACGTGTTCTGGCTTTGGTAGCTGCCGGTGCGAAGCAGCGTGATCTCCACCTGCAGCGGCGAATTGGCCAAAAGTCGCAGCAGCTGCGTTTCCGTGGTCTGCTTGGTCGGCATGAGGTTGAGAATCGCGATGCGCAGCGGGCGGATGTCCTGCTCAGCCGCGCGGTGCTGCGGCATGACGAATATGTTTTCCTGCGCGAGCGAGTCGCCCGCGGGCAGCCCGTCCGGAATTTTAATCGGCATATGATAAATCCTGCTTTCGTTTCATTTTTTCGCGCGCGCACAAAACAGCCGCACGTTTGCTTCGCGGCGGTCCGATGCGCTCTGCTGTTTCGGGAAAAATGGAAATCAATCCGGACAAACGGGTGACTGAAACGCCGCCCCGGGCGTAAAAAACCGCCGTCCGGCTTCCTTCGCCCGCTTTTTTCGCAAGCATCGGGTCAGCCGCCGGCGCCCTGATATCGATTGATCAATATTCGCACGCTGCAAAAAGCGAATCGTCCCGGCAGGCGGGCGCAACAACCCTGCCAGACTTGCGGGACGGCCTGTCTGCTATAAAAGAACGGCCTCCGCATTCGCCTGCTCCGCGTGCCCGGGCATTCGCATGGCAAGCAGATATTCGGCAAACACGGCATGGGCGGAACCGGCGCGCGCCCCGGTAAGACCCGCGCATGTGTTGCGCGAGCCGCTCTTGCAGCGGATGTTCTGCTGTCGGTTTGCCTTCGGCATGTCGTTCGTTCCTCTTTCGGGGCGTTTACAATTGTTTTAAACATCCTATCAGAGATGTATCGTTTTTTCAAGCATCCACGGCGGTATTTTGTCAAAAAGCACGCGTTGTTTGACCCGCCGCATAGTTCAGCCGCAGAAATATGCTTCCGTAGTTTTCTTAGAATTAACAGCGCGTTTCGGCAGAGTTTGCATTTGCTTTGCATTCTCCCGCTGCGGGAGCGTTGACAGCGCGACCCGCGAAGCGTATGATATATGCGTATTAGTACGAATAATACACTCGCTGCGGCGCAGCCGGTCGAATGACATCCGACCGCGGAGGAATCGCTGCCGCGCAGCGATACAAGGGGAGAAACGATGCAGGAAAACACGCTGATCGACGTGCGCAACGTCAAAAAGATCTATCGCGTAGGCACCGTCGGCATACAGGCGCTGCGCGGAGCCGATCTGCAAATCGACTCCGGCGACATCTGCTCCATCATCGGGCGGAGCGGCTCCGGCAAGTCCACGCTGCTTAACGTACTCGCGGGGCTGGAAAAGGTGACGTCCGGCGAGATCGTCATCTCAGGCAAACATCTGGAGCGCATGACGCAGGCCGAGCTGATCGTATTTCGCCAGCGGCACATCGGTTTTATTTTTCAGTCGTTCAATCTGATGCCTTACTACACCGCGCTGGAAAACGTCGCGCTGCCGCTTTCGTTTCGCGGTATTCCGACGGCTGCGCGGCTCAAGCAGGCGAAGCGCATGCTCGAGCTCGTCGGCCTTGAAACACACATGAAACACAAGCCCGGCGAACTCTCCGGCGGGCAGCAGCAGCGCGTCGGTATCGCGCGCGCTCTCGTGACCAATCCTCAAATCGTATTTGCCGACGAACCGACAGGCAACCTCGACTCCAACACTTCCGACGAGGTCATGCGCGTGATCATCGACATCCTGCGTCAGCAGAAAAAGACGCTCGTCATGGTCACACACGACGCGCACATCGCCTCCTTTGGCGACAAGGTTATCAATCTGCTCGACGGCAGAATTACGGACGTTGCGCTCAACGAGCCGGCGCCGAAAGAACTCTCCATGCAAAACGAACCGAATGTTCGGGAAACTGAGGTAAATTTGGATGCGTAACACAAAAAGAATCCGGCTCTATGCAATCGTCCTGGCGCTGGCGCTCGCGTTGAGCGCGATTCCGCTGTATTCGGCGCTGGCCGCCGACGCGGGGCACATCGTCCTGTTTTCGGATGTGACGGACGACACCGAAAAATCCTATCTGGAAACGGTTTCGGGTGCGCCCGGGGACAAGATCACCGTTTACATCCCAATTCTGAACCAAAACCTCGAAAACGCGACGGATATCAACTGCAGCCTGTCCGTTTCAACGGACACAAGCGTGTTTCCGTTTTCGGCAGGCGAAACGGACACCGCCCTCGCCGCGTCGCGCCTGAAAAAATGGGATGCAACCAACGAGGAGCTGGTCTCCTGGGACGGCAGTCTCGCTATTGGCGAACGGGCTTACTTTAAGATGGACGCAACGCTGCTATCCACGCTGACGGCGGGCGGTTACACGCTGCCGTTTACGATTACCTACAGCGACGGATCCAATTCCCTGACGGACACGGTAAACGTCTACATCTACGTACGGGAAAAAACCTCCTCTTCCGGCAGCAGCGGCGGATCAAGCTATAAGAGCAAGCCGAAGGTCATCCTGGAATCCTATAATTTCAACGAAGACGCCATCTACGCGGGCGATACGATCACGCTTCGCCTCGTGGTTGCCAACACCTCCACCAGGGAGGCAATTACCAACCTGCAGCTCGACTTTTCCAACGACGCAGGCGTGATACTGCCCGCACCGGGCGGGAGCAACAGCGTGTTTATCGGCACGATCGACAAGGACGACGCCTATGTGTTCACCGTGAAGCTGCAGATTGCGCCGGACGCGGAGGCAAAGTCCCAGTTGCTGAACATCAAGTTTTCCTATGAAGGCACAAAGAACCGGCAGGACTTTGAAGAGACCGCCTCCGTCAGCATTCCGGTGCAGCAGAAGACGCGCGTGCGCATCAACGATCCCGTGGTCTATGATGACCCGTGGATCGGCAGCACGGTATCCGTCGGCGTCACGCTCTACAACCTCGGCAAATCCACGCTGTACAACTGCATGGTTGACGTCGTAGGCGACGGTCTCACGCTGGAAGAATCCTACTTTGGCGGCAACGTCTCCTCTGGCGCCACCATGCGCGCGGATCTCAGCGTCACGCCGACTATGGGCGGCGATGTGAGCGCGCAGATACGCGTGACCTATGAAGACGTCAACGGCAATCCGACCGAAGAACTGCTGCCGCTGAACATGTTTGTCAACGAGGATTCGCCAACCGGCGTCGCATCCCCCGGCAACGGCGGCATGGAGATTCCGGGCAACACCCCGACCAGCGCAAACATCGGCTGGATCTTCTGGGCACTCGGCGGAATCGTGGTCGTAACCGGACTTGTCTTCCTTGGCATCCACGTGAAGAAAAACCGCGAGCGCGCGCTCGAAGACCTGTAAGCATCGGGCGCTTAAGCGCGCAACTGGAGGAACAATGCGTATCAGCGATATCCTGTCCACGGCGTTTTTAAACCTGTGGCGGAGAAAAATGAGAGCGTTTCTAACCGTGCTCGGCATGGTAATCGGCGTGGCGTCCATCGTGGTCATGGTGTCTCTTGGCATCGGCATCCGGCAGGCGACCATCGAGAGCTTCGCCGGGACGGGCAGTCTGACCACCATCCGCGTCAGCTCGTGGTCCTATGTTTCCAGCGGAAACGGCGGCGGCTCCTCTCGTCAGAAGGAACTGAACAAAAAAGCGCTTTCGGAGTTCAAGCATATCGAAGGCGTGGAGGCCGTCATGCCGCTTGTGGATACCTACGGCATGATCAAAAGCGGCAATTATGCGACGGACGTATCCATCCTCGGCGTTACAAAAGAGCAGGCGGAGCAGTTCGGCATTACGCTTTCCGAGGGCACCCTGCCGGGTTCCAGCGGTTCGACCACCTATGAAATCGCCCTCGGCGCCTGGGTGCTCCAAAACTTCTACGATCCCGATACTTACCGGCAGGCCATAGACAAAAACGGCGACCCGAAGGTTACGGTCGATTCGCGCATGCAGCTGACCTTCGATTACCGCAACGTCTACAGGCAGGCGATGATCGCCATGCAAAACGACGACAGCGGCGAGGCGCAGACCCCTCTCGGCTCTTTCTACAAGCTCCGCGTCACGGGCGTCATGGATCAGGACAACAATGATTTCTCCTACTATTGCATTATGGAAGCGTCGCAGCTTGAAAAGCTGGCCAAAGCGAACAAGGAGTACACAGGTTTTGAGGTCGGCAAATACGACAACGTGCTGGTTAAGGTAAACGATATTGAAAGTGTAAAACCCGTCAAAACCGCGATATCGGAGATGGGATACGGCACCTACAGCCTGCAGGACGCGGTGGAGATGGCGGAAGCGAGCACCAAGAACGTGCAGTATCTGCTCGGCGCCATCGGCGGGGTCGCGCTGCTCGTCGCCGCCATCGGCATTATGAACACGATGATGATGAGCATTTTCGAGCGTACGAAGGAAATCGGCATCATCAAGGTGCTTGGCTGCCGGATGGACAACATCGCGGGATTATTCCTTGCAGAATCGGCATACATCGGCTTCTTTGGCGGCGCGCTGGGGCTTGGGCTGAGCTTCGGCATCTCGGTGCTGCTCAATCAGCTGCTGGTCAGTTCCGGACTGCGCAGCATCATCCCCGCGTATCTCGCGTTCGGCGCGGTGGGCTTTTCCATTATTGTCGCGCTTGCGGCGGGTATGTACCCGGCCATCCGCGCGATGAAGCTCTCCCCGCTCGCGGCCATTCGAAACGAGTAACTCGCACCGCAACGCGAAGGCTCTCATACCAGGGAGCCTTTGTTTTTTTGCCGCTGTGCCGGGTCGGTCCCGGCAAAATAATTTTGCGTTTTTCCGTGACGCAACGTATAATGAGGGTTGCCGCAAAAACGCGGTCAAGAGACGAAATTAAGGATAACAATCATCGATGAAGATATATGATATTTCGCGGGATCTGATCAAGACGCCGGCGTACCCCGGAGACGAGCCGCCGCATCTGAAAGCCGTACACCGTATCAAGGACGGCGAGAGCTACAACCTCACCCGGCTGGAAACCAGCATGCACGCGGGCACGCATGTGGACGCGCCGCTGCACTTCATCGCGGACGGAAAGGATATCGCGTCGCTGCCGATCGAGCGGTTTGTCGGAGAATGCGTCGTGCTCACGGTGCCGAAAACGCCGCTGGACTCGATGTATTTTATGAAACGGCCGATTGCGCCGCGCATTCTGCTGCACGGCAAAGGCCAGCTCACCGAAAGCGCCATCGGCTATTTATTCAACCAGGGATGCATCCTCATCGGAACGGACAGCCAGTCCATCGGCTCGTATTCGGACGAATTATCCGTGCATGTTTCGCTGCTTGGCTACGGCATTGCCGTGCTGGAAAACCTCGATCTGCGCGGCGTGCCGGACGGAACGTATACGCTCTATGCCCCGCCGCTGAAGATCTCCGGCGCGGAGGGCGCGCCCTGCCGGGCGATATTGATTTCGGAGGAAGAATCGTAAAACGCCGTACATACACAGAGGGGTCGTCCTTTTGAACGACCCCTCTGTTTCTTTTCAGATTCAGTCTGTAACCAAAGCGTAAAAATAATCCCGATACGCTTTTTGCAACTTACGCAGCAGCGCGTCGTCCCGGCCGCAGACGGCTCTGCCCTCCATCTCTCCGACAGGCAGGCCGTGCGCGCTCGTGCTCGTGATCATCAGTTCGTCCGCGTCGTATGCTTCCTCCAGCGTAAACGCCGTCTCGTCCACGGGTACGCCCAGTTCCCGCGCAAGCATCAGAAAATGCGCGCGCGTCACCCCGGGCAGAATTTTCTCGTCCGCCGGCGCCGTACGCAGCACGCCGTCCTTGAGCAGGAGCAGATTGGAGCTGGAGCACTCTGTCACCACGCCGTTTCGATGGAACACCGCCTCGCAGCAGCCGCGCTCCTTGGCCGTCTCGGCGGCGAGCACGCTCGGAATGAGGTTCAGCGTCTTGATGTTGCAGTGTCCCCAGCGCGTATCCGGTAGCACGACGACGCGCCTGTGCTCCGTCAGCTCCGCAAGCGGCACGCCGCGCGAAAAAATGAGCAGGTTCGGCTCGGCTCCCTCCGGAAAGGCGTGCGTGCGAATTGCCGAGCCGCGCGTCACCTGAAAGTAGAGCTGCTGGGAATCGCTCTCCACGCGGTCCGCCGCCTCCTGCAAAATCGCCGTGAGCGCTTCGTTTGTCATCTCAAACGGAATGCGCAGAAACGCCAGGCTCGCGCGAAACCGCGCAAGGTGCTCTGCCAGCGCGAAAAACCGGTGCCGCTCCACGCGCAGCGCCTCGTAAATCCCGTCCCCGAAATACACGCCGCGGTCGCACGCGGGGATCATGAGCTCCTCTATCGGCGCGAATACGCCGTTGTAATAGCCGATGTTTTCCATATACTTCACCTGATTATACTGGGTTTATCCAGTTGAATTTGCATACGATCTTCTTTGTTTCCATCCACCGCAAAGAACGATGTCCGCTCTTTGCCGATCATGCGGGGCAGCGCGCCTGAAATTGACTTCGCCCGGAAATTGCTGTACCATATATATTACAGTTTTTCCCGAAGGGATGCAACGAATGAAACGGATGCTTCTGGTTTTTACGGCAATGCTGGCCGCCATATCGATTTCGTTTCCGGCACAGGCGCTCGCCGAAGAGGGGAGCGTTTTGATTCGTGTGGAAACGGTGGATACCGCCGCGGACGGCACCGTCGACGTACCCGTTCTGCTCGGCGACTGCGCCGGTGTGGACTCGGTTCAATTCGATGTGAACTACGACAGCGCCGCGCTTTCCATCGTCTCTGTAACGCCCGGAGATCTATTTCCCGCCGAGTATACCGTGTCCAACATCGACGAACCCGGTCGTGTCCGCATCGCCTGCGCCAGCGCGCTCGGTCTGGGTGATTCGGGAACGCTCCTGACGCTGCGCTTTCGCGTGCTGAGCGACGCAGGCAGCGCAATCACCATCACCAGCGGCATCGTTACGCGTGTGGACGCGGCGTACGTCCAGAGCGAGGCCTATGTCTCCATTGAAGACGGCGGCGTCAGCGTCGGCGGAGCCGCTCTGCCCGCGTCGATTGCCACGCCATGGATTCCCGCGACGCCGATTCCCTCCCCTACGCCTACGCCGTCTCCAACGCCGAGCGCCACGCCGGAGCCGACCGCCAGCCCCGCTGCCACGGCAACCCAAACGCTCTCGCCCCTGCAAAGCATCCCGCTCAAGGCAATCATTGCCGCAGGCGCGCTGCTGCTGCTCGCGATCGTCCTGATCTTCTCGCTCGTCGCCGCAAAACGCAAAAAGCGCGGACAGGAGAACCGCCCGCGTCAATAGCCTTCCCCGAAAGGACCCCTGGAATGACTTTACTTCCAAAAACCCGTATCCGCTCCATCAGGCATCTATCCGCCGCCGTTGCCGGAGCCGTCGCTTTGACGGCGCTGCTTGGCGGCTGTTCCGTTCTGCCCGCCGCCGCACCGACGCCCGCGCCAACCGGCACGCCCACAGCCACCGTCGTGGAACCGACACCAACGCCGACCGCAACCCCGGAACCGACCCCGACCCCGACGCCGGAGCCGAAGAACCGCTCCCAGACGTCCGGCCGTGTGATTCCCGAGGGCACGCCGAGCAAGGTGTTCATCATGTCCATCGACAACGCCAGCGGCGCAAAACCGCAGACTTCGCTGATGGAGGCGGACATCATCTACGAATTTCTCGCCGAGCAGAACATCACGCGATTTCAGGCCGTGTTTAACGACAACTATCCGCTCTACGCCGGTCCGCTCCGCTCCACGCGCTACTACATCATAGACATGGTGCAGGAATGGGACTGCATGTATCTGCACGAAGGATACGTCGTACTCAAGAAGCCTTACCGCCGCATTCCGCGGGATTTGATTTCGCTCTATCTGCCCGGGGGAAACTTCAAGGGATATAACACCACGTTTCGCCGCAATGTAAGCGCATTTGACGACTTTGAAACCAAGAACGGCTATAAATTCCGCGCGCCGGAGACAGGCCGCGGCGATGTGCACGCGCTCTATTACCGCGTTGCCGCGCTGGTCAACAATTTTTACGGCGACTACGAATCCAAAATTTGCCAGCGGTTCAATTTTCTGGAAGGCATTTCCTACGAAAACGGCGAATCGTTTGCCACCGTTACGCTGCCATACGACAACAACAAGAATCCCGAGTGGATTCAGTTTACCTACGATTCAGCAAGCAACCGCCTCTACCGCATGGAAAGCGGCGAACCGAGCATGACACGGACGCTCACGGAAAACGGGGACAACTATATCACCGAACAGATGAACGTGCAAAACCTGATCGTTCAATACGTCGAGTACGGCTCCGTCAAAGACGATCCCAAACACCGCCGCACCTGCGACATGATCGGCTCCGGCAAGTGCGACTATTTCATCAACGGGCAGCACATGACCGGTACTTGGTCGCGCCCGACTGCCGAGGACTACACAAGCTATTTACTGGACGACGGATCCCTTGTCACGCTGGAGCCGGGCAACACCTGGATCGCCGTGCACCCGTCGGACATCCCGGTGACCATTGATTAGCGCAGTGAAAAATCAAATACCCGCCGTCGCCCGCAAAGTGCCGGCGATATTTTGCTTTGCACTCGTGCTGCTGCTAAGCGGCTGCTCCGTCGTGGATACGATTCTGGACAACACCGCCGCGCCGGAGACCACGCCCGCGGACGCGAGCATCATCGTCGTAACCGACACGGCGGACGCGAACACGAGCGCCGCACCGGAAACAACCCCGCAAGGCGAACAACCACCGGAACAATCGCCCGAAGCCGACGCTTCCGAAACGGACGAGGACGCACTTCCCGAAAACGAGCTTGTTTCAACGACGACCGGCCGCCCTCTGCCGGAAGGATCCGTGTATCGTCCCGTACTCGTGGCGATAGACAACGCCGCGCAGGCGCGCCCGCAGACCGCGCTTATGCTTGCGGATATCGTGTACGAGTTTCCGCTTGACCGCACCGATCACGGGACGCGCTATCTTGCGGTGTTTTCAGATGAACTGCCCGCGCGGGTCGGTCCCGTCCGCACTTCGCGCGCATATCTGGCGGACGCCGCGCTCGAATGGGGCGGACTGTATGTCTCGCTCGGCGATCCCGAACTGGCCGACGCAGCCTATCCGCTGCTTGCTCAGAGCGGCGTTCGGTTCCATGCGGAAAACAGCGACGGTGCCGCAAACTTTTTTTACCGTGATAAAACGATCTCTTCATCAGAAGAATACACAAACTTCTTCAAGCTGCGGGATTATGTGGAGGCAAACTACAATTTTTCCGTCGCGTCCAGCACCAGCCGTTTTGTGTTTGAAGAGGGCGTGACCTATGAAAAGGGCAAATCGTTTTTCAGCGTCGGCATTCCGTTTACCAGTTCGGATCAGGAACGCGTGGTGTTTACCTACGACGCGGTAAAAAATCTGCTCGTCCGCAGCGACAAGAACTCCAAGAACGTGCTCGGACAAAGCACGTCTTTAACGCCGACTGACAACGTGCTCGGGTATGAAATCGAGCCGATCACCGTGCAAAACCTCATTGTGCAGTATGTCCATGTCTCCTCATACGACAAAAACTACCGCAGCATCACGCTCACAGGAAGCGGAGATTGCATGTATTTTGTCAACGGACGCGCCGTATTCGGCAAATGGAGCCGCCCTTCGCTCGGCGAGCCGACCACCTACAAGCTCTATGACGGAACGCTGCTGCGCCTTGAGCCGGGCACAACCTGGATTATGATGATGCCCAATAAAAACGATATCAAAATCCGTTACACCGGCTAAAACCGCAAAAGACTGCAAAAACACCGGCGGGTTGTCCCGCCGGTGTTTATTTGCGCCCGTTCGACTATTCTGCCGGGCGGTAATCCTTGAGCGCCGAGGGTTTGAGCACGCCGATATCCGTCGCCACACCGGTCACGAGTTCCGGCGGCGTGATGTCAAACGCGGGATAATATCCCCTGACCCCGGCTTTGCAGGTGAGCACGCCCATCGCATGGCGAACCTCGTCGCCGTTGCGCTCTTCAATCTGCACGGAGGCGGCGTCCGGATGCGTGCGGTCGGGGAACCCGGCAACATAGTATGGAACCCCGTAGTAATTCGCGCAGAGCGCGATCTGGAATGTTCCCACCTTGTTGACCACGTGCCCGTCAAGCGTGATCACATCCGCCGAAGTCGTGAAAAGATCCACATGCTTATGTCCGAGCACATAGCCCGGCATGTTGTCCGTAATCAGCGTAACCTCGAATCCCATATCGCAGATTACGCTTGCGGTAAGCCGCGCGCCCTGCAGATAGGGGCGCGTTTCCGGCGTGAAAAACCTGGCTTCATCACCGCGCTCGCGCAGCGCGCGCAGCAGCATGCCCAAATCCACGTCGCCATAGCACTGCGTCATGATCGTCGGATTTTTCGGTATTTTTTCGATGAAAAAACGCGCCTCCCGGTCGAAGCGGTCGTAGCGGCGCGAAAATTTTGCCAGCACGCCCGTCATAATCGCGTCCGATGCGCTCGTTCCCGCGTTGATTGCGGCAGCCGCGTCGTGTTCGCAGTCGTCCGTCCAGACGCGCATCTTGCGCGCGGTGGTCGGGCGCGCGTTGGCAATGACGTCCGCCGCCGCCTTGAGATACGCCTTCTGCTCCGCCGCCGGTTTATCGCGGCATTCGTAGGCCGCCAGCGCCATGCCCATCGCCGCCGCGTGAAACGGGCCGTAGCTTTGCGTCACCATATCGGTGATCGCTTTTGCCACTTCCAGATGCGTATTACAAGTGACGAATTCTTCCTTTGCGGGATAGATCCGGCGATCCAGAATCCGCACCCGACCGTTTTCATACCATGCGATGTTTTCAAATTTAAACAGGAACGCGAGGTCATGATCGGCTTTCTGCATATCGTTTTCTCCTCCTGATCCGGTACTCCACGCCGCAATAACAGCCGGCACGTTGCCCTTTCAGTATACACTTTTTCGATTTGCTGTGGTATAGTCAAGCAGAGGTGATGTGGTTTATGAAGTATGCGATCATTGGCGGAACCAACATGGAAGTGCTGCCCATTCCCTATCACGAGGAGGCAATCGGAACGCCTTACGGAGATGTGGTGATCTATCGCGGAATGCTCGAGTGCGGGCAGGAAGTCATCTTCCGTTTTCGCCACGGCGTGCTCTACCGGCATGATCCGGCGGACATCAACTACCGCGCGAATATCTACGCCATGCATATGCTGGGGGTTACGCATATCATCGGGCTGAGCTCCGTCGGCGCGTGCGACTACGCATACAAGCTCGGAACGGTCTGCCTGATCAACGACTTTATCGACCTGACAAAGACTCGCCCGCATACATTCGACCGCGAACATCGGCTTGCGTTTCACACGGGCATGGAGGACGTTTGCAGCCCCGAGCTGAACGATATACTCGAACATCTGATCCTCGAAAAGAAGATCCCCTATTCCGGCCGCGCCATCTATGCCTGCACGGAAGGCCCGCGCTTTGAAACCGCCTCGGAAGTACGCATGGTTCGCATGCTCGGCGCGCAGATTATCGGCATGACGCTCGTCCCGGAAGCGCCGCTCGCGCGCGAGCTCGGCATGCATTACGCCGCCGTCGGCATCATCTCCAACTATGCCACCGGCATGACTTCCTATGTTACGGACGACAGCATCGGCTCGGTTATGAGCCAGATGCGGGACAGCGTATTCGACGTGTGTTTTGACCTGATCCAACAACAGACCTGCTGAAGAACGCATCGTACACAACAAAACCCGCTCCTGCGGGTTTTGTTTTATCTGGATGCGTCCAAATCCGTCATATACGCGGGCGGCTCCACGACAAGACCGGGCCTGCCGTGCTTTTTCGCCTCGACCAGCACGCGAAACGCGTTTTCTCCGTCTTTTGTATAGACGAACCGCATGCGCTTGGGCTCGAGCCGCTCCGCCTTCAACGCGGCAAACAGCGTCGAAAGCGCGTCCGCCGGATAGACTAAAAACAGCTTGCCGCCATTTTTTAGCAGCGCAAACGCCGATTTACAGAACACGTTCAAGGTATTTCCCTCGTCGTGCCGCGATGCGGAACGCGAATTGTTGCCGCTCCTGTCCCCGCTGCAAAAATAAGGCGGATTTGTCACAGCGGCTGTGAACGCGCCACGTCCGAATAACTCGGGTGCGGTTTGCACGTCCGCGCAGACAAAACGGATCTCCTGTCCGTTTCTCGCCGCGCTCTTTTGGGAGAGTTCAACAAGCCGCGCCTGCCGCTCCACTCCGGCGAAGCGCGCGCCGGTATTGTCCGCGCCAAGCACGCATATGACGCCCGTTCCGGAACCGAGCTCCACGACTTCGTCCTTCGGCGTAAGCTGCAAAAACCCGGTCAACAGCAGCGCGTCCGCGCTGAAGCACGCAAAATCGGTATCCTGATAGAGCATCAGCCCGTTGTGCTGTAAATCGTCCAGCCGTTCCATAGCGTGAGTATACCATATTTCGGCGCGGACGTTTTTCGCCCGCCCGTATTTGCTTTTTTCGCCCTGCATGATATGATTATAAACACGTTAAACGCAGCTTACCTTGTTGAACCACACGAGCAAAAGGAACGGATTCATGATCACAAACGATCTGCAACTGCGCATTCATCTTGGCGACCGCGAGGCGTTTCTCGCGGTTTACAATGAATATGGCCCCGGCGTATATGCCGCCGCTTGCGACGCGCTGCACTCTGAGGCCGCCGCAAAGCGCGCGGTGAAGCAGACGTTTTTGCTGCTTTTGGAGGAGCTCCTTGCCAAGACGGATGATTTCGACATCCCCGTCCGTATCCGCGAGCTTGCCGATCGGGAACTGCTGCTTACGCGCTTTATTTCCGGCGAAGCGGACTCAATCTCGCTGCCGGACGAGAAGACGCTCGATCCGGAAGAACTCTCCGCGCGCGGCGCGTTTTCCAGCTGGCAAAACGCCTCGTTTGAGCTCTCGCCGCTGGAGCGCGAAATTACCCGTCGCAAACCGACGAAGGTGCTATTTGTCCATAACCGCAGCAAAGAGCTCGAAAAAGAGAAGAAGCGCGGCAAGTTTTGGCGGATTTTATTTATTCTGGTTCTGCTGCTGCTGATTTGGATGCTCGCGGGCGTGCTGATGTCGGCCGGGTATGTGCCGAAAATTGACCTCGGTTACATATGGTTTAACAGGACGGTATTTCCGCTGTTTGCATTTGGAGTATCATAAATTTTCCTTCAGAAAGACTGCGTCATGATCGTACGATTTTCCCTGGAGACGACGCGCCGTAATTTTACGCCCGTCGACAACCGATTTATTCTCGATTATCTTCCGCATGCAAGTGAACTCTGCATCCGGGTGTATCTCTATGGCCTGATGCTCTGCTATGCCGGCGCGGGCGCGGAAAGCGCGCTTGCCGACGCGCTGGGCCTTTCCGAGGCGGCGGTGACGGAGGCATATATTTACTGGCAGGCGCAGGGGCTCGTGCGCATCCGCGGCGAGGCGCCGCTGATTGTGGAGTATCTCGACATCGAACCGAGCGAAGCGGGCGGCGTTGTGCCGGGTAAATATGCAAATCTCGTCTCCGCGCTGGGCTCGCTCATCGCCCCCCGGCAGTTTGATTTTCGCGAACTCAAGCACGTCTACGACTGGATTGAGGTTTACGGGCTGGACGAGGAAGCCGTTCTCGAGCTCGTCTCCCACAGCATGGACCAGAAAGGCCGCCGCGTTTCGGTGAACTATATCGACGCGGTCGCGCGCACATGGTCCGAGGCGGGCGTCGTCACGCGCGACGCGGCGCGCGCGCACCTTGCCAAATACGAGCTCAAAAAACACGGCGCGAGCGAAATCCTGCGGCAGTGGAACAAGCTGCGAAAGCCCACCAAAACCGAAACCGCGCTCTATGAAAAATGGACGGGCGAGTGGGGCTTTTCGCAGGAGGCGATTCTTGCCGCGCTGCCAAAGCTCGCCGTCAGCGGCACGCCAAACTTTGTCTATCTCGACGAGCTGCTTGACAGCCTCCGCAAAGAGGGGCAGACAAGCCGCCCCAAGATCGAGCTGGCGGACGCAAAGAGCGCGGAGGAGCAGGCGTTTGCGCGGCTCGTCTTCGAGCGCGCGGGCAAGCTCGAGCCCGCGACGCGCACCCAGCGCGCGCAGATCAGCATGTATCTGAAGGACTACGCCATGCCGCGCGAGCTGCTGCTCTTCGGCGCGGAACAATGCCGCGGGGCAAACGAGCCGTTCGGCATGATGAAAAAGCTCTGGAACGACTGGCACGACGCGGGCATCACAACCATCGAAGGCGCGCGCGCAAAGATGGAGTCGCGCGCCGACAGCGGAGCGCACAAAGCGAAACGCCCGCAGCTTGCGCAGCACGACCTGACCGACGACCAGCTTGAACATCTGCTTGTCGATCTGGATCGGGATATCGAATAATACAGTGAATAAGAAACAGGATGACGCATGATCAACGACCAACTCGACAACCATTATGCAGGCATCCGCGCGGCGGAGCGAAGCGCGCGTGAAGCGCGCGTCGCCGACGCGTATGCGCGCGCCCCGCGCCTGAAATCTCTGGACGAAGAGCGCGCCCGGCTTTTCATCGACCTTGGAAAGCGCGCCATCACGCCGGAGCAAAGCAAAGCCCGGCTGTCCGAAATCTTCGCCGAAGAAAAATCGCTGCTTGCCTCGCTCGGCCTGCCGGAGGACGCGCTGGAGCTGCACGTCCGCTGCAAGGTCTGCAACGACACGGGCTATGTCGGTGTCAACAGCAGGCCCTGCGCCTGCCGGTTGCTGCTGCGCGAGCAGCTGCGGGGCGCGGACGGCGTTAACGCGCGCGAAACGTTTGCAAACTTTTCCACGGATCTATTTCCCACGGCGGAGCAGAAAAAGCGTACCGTGAACGCAAAGCGCATCTGCGAGCTGTTCGCCGCCTCTCTGCCAACGCCCGAAAAGCCGAGCATTCTGCTCTTTGGCATGCCGGGACTTGGCAAATCGTTTCTCGGCAACGCCATCGCCTACGACGCGCTCTCCCGCGGCATCGACGCGGAACGCGTAACCGCCTATGCGTTTATTCAGACCATTCTGCGCGACATCCGGGAGCAGACGCAGCACGCCGCGCGATATCAGAACGTACCGCTTCTGGTGCTGGACGACCTCGGCAGCGAGCCGGTGATTCCAAACGTTTCCTTCGAGTGGCTCTTTGCGGTCGTCAACGAACGCACGCTTGCGGGGCTCGCCACCGTATGCAGCACCAACCTCTCGCTTGCGCAGCTGCAGCAGCGCTATGACGACCGGTTTATGAGCCGCCTTTGCGACAAAAACACCACGCAGGTGCTCCACCTCACGGGCGACAACCTGCGGACGGCGAAGTGACGCCTATGCTGCTGTTGTGCGCGACCCCAATCGGAAACCTCGGCGACCTCACCCCTCGCGTGCGCGAGGCGCTCTGCTCCTGCGACGCGGTCTACTGCGAGGACACGCGCAGGACGCTGACGCTGCTCAACCACATCGGCGTGAAAAAACCGCTGATCTCCTGCTATCGCGAAAACGAGCGCCAGCGCGCGCAGGAGGTCGTTTTGCGGCTGCAGGCGGGCGAGACGGTCGTATACGTTTCGGACGCGGGCATGCCGGGCGTCTCCGACCCCGGCGAAGCGCTGGTTGCCGCCTGCATTGAACACAGCCTGCCCTACAGCGTTCTGCCCGGCGCCTCCGCCGTGCTCATGGCGGCGATCATGAGCGGGCTGCCCGCCATGCCGTTTACATTCTTCGGCTTTTTCCCGCGCGAAAAGAAAGCGCAGAAGCCGCTGCTTGCCCAGCTCAAGCGTCTCGATCACTTAGCAATCTTCTACGAAAGCCCGAACCGTGTCCACGCGACGCTCTCCGCGCTCCAAGACGCGCTGGGCAAGCTCGACGCCGCGTTGCTGCGCGAGCTGACCAAGCTGCACGAGGAGGTCGTGCGCGGCTCCCTTGGCGAGCTTGCCGCGCGCTATGCCGAAACCCCGCCGCGCGGGGAGTGCGTGCTCTGCGTCCTCTGCCGCGCCGGGAAAGAACAGGACGACGCCCCCGATCTGGAAGAAACGCTTCAGCAGCTTCTCTCCTCTGGCGCATCCGTGCGCGACGCCGCCGCCGAAGCGGCGGAGCTTTGCGGCGTGCCCAAAAAAGAAGCGTACGCCAAAGCGCTAGAACTAAACAAAACCTACTTTTCTTAAAAGAGTCGGCTTCTTATAAAAATAATTTCTCATAAAAGAACCTGCTTTTTAAAAGAATCGGCTTCTTAAACAAACTGCTTTTCATAAAAGAACCTACTTTTCTTAAATGAAAAGTAGGCAAAAGAATTTTCTGCTTTGCGCTTTTGATTCAAAAGTTTTCTAAAAAACCCAGCTAAAAAAAATTTTCACTTTGGGCTTTTGATTCAAAAGCTCTTTTTGCTAGCCGCCAAACCCACGGGCAAGATTATACGCGGACATGACCGTATTCCAGTCGATGCAGATGAACGCCGCGTACCAATACACCAGCGCGAACGCGCCGATGCGCAGAAACGGCACCGTCTCGCGATGCACCCGAACCGCGCCGACCGCAGCAAGAAATACGAAATACACCATCAGCCACAGCGGCAGCACGCGCCGGATGGTCAGGCCGTATGCGCCGACATACAGCAGCATCCGCCAGGCCGCGGACGCGAGCACGATGAGGCTTGCGGCAATCAGCAGCGTTTCCATTGCCTTGATCCCGCGTCCCGGCTCGCTTTTAACCAGGCTCACACCCAGCACGGTAAAGTTGATCAGCGTCACGGTGAGAAACTGCCCGAACCCTTCCCGCGCATATTCGCTGTAGGTCAGGTCCACCGGCAGCGTTCCGCCGAACAGATATGTAAACTGCACATAGGTAAACAGCGCGTATGCAACCAGCAGGAGTCCCACGACCACCCCGGGACCAGCAAACTTCCAGCTCTGCCGGACAGGCATGCGGTCAGCATCCGTCTTTCCCCAGGTGAGATTGAAAAACAGCGAGTAAAACAACATGCTCGAAAGAAACACGGCGACGACGCGCCAGAGCCATTCCCAGACGTCAAAGCGCTCAAACAGTCCGCCAAGCAGCTTTGCCGTGCCTTCGTCCGCCCCGGCCAGCAGCGCGAGCACGACGATCATCAACGGCAGACCGACGGCAACGCCAATCCAGCCGTGCCGCGCGTTTGCGCTTTTTTTGTCGCCAAACAAGCCGGCGTATGCGCGGAAATAGGCGCCGATGGCCGTAAACGGCTTGACGAACACCGCGCGCAGCACGCCGAGCACAGCCTTGCCCTCGCGCTTGTATGCGATTTCCTGCGTGGTGAATACGCCGATGGTCAACAGCAGCGCGGGAATCGCGAGCATGGTGAACGCAATCAGCTCTTCGTCCATATCATCGAACAGCAGCGCGCCTATGAGCACCAGCGTCGGCACGAGCAGCGCAAGCACCGTTTTGTTCGCCAGCATCCGTTTCCAGTTGAAGGCGGCAAACACGCCAAGCGCCGTGTGCCAGAAAATAGAATACCAGTTCTCCAAGCCGTGTTCCATCATCAGTTCATATGCCACGCCTATAGCCAGCGCGCCGCCGAGCAGACAAAGCTGCGGCTTTGTCGGCGCGGGATGTTTTTGCGTCAAGAGCGGTTGATTATTCTCCATTGGAATCTGTTCCATCGGATTCGTCTCCTTTCACATACACGAGGATGTCCCCCGCCTCACAGTCGAGAATTTCACACAGGCTGCTCAGCGTTGAAAAACGAATTGCCCTGCACTTGTTGTTCTTCAGGATCGAAAGATTTGCCAGAGAGATGTCCATACGCTTTGCCAGCTCGTTCAGGCCGATCTTGCGCTTTGCCATCATTACATCGAGGTTTACTTGAATCATCGCCGCCACCCCGCTAAACCGTCAGGTCGTTTTCCTGCTTGTACGCAACCGCCTGCGCAAACACGCGGCTGAGCACAAGAGAAAACAACCCGCACATGGCGACCGGCAACGCCGCGATTACCGCCAGCGGCACGGGATGGAGCAGCAGCGTGCTTATCCCAAGCAGCGCGATGACAAGCGCGACAAGCCCCATGCGCCGGAGCGCTTTTACGTTTCTTTCCACAAACGGGTCTCTGCTCACCGTGCGCATCATGCCAAGCAGCGTAAAGGCGATATACTCTCCGCCGAGGATGCACAGCGTCGCGATCACGCCCGAGATCACAGCATATCCTTGCGGTTTTCCCTCCCGAATAAAAAAGTCCGTTACGATGGGCATTTCAACGGCAAAAATGTCCACCGTCAGCGCGACGCCCGCAGCCATGCCCAAAACAATGCAAGCCTGTACAAAACTGTTCAAAAACCGGTTTTTGGCCTTCATTCGCTCTCCTCCGCTTTGTTGCGACGGCCGGATAAAAACAGACTGCCGCTGGAATTAGCGACAGTCTATCATTGAATTTATCGTTTGTCAATAAATAATTATCGTTTTACGGCAATTTACCTATCGTGTACGGAATACCGTACAGCGTCCGGTGCCGTTGAGCAGATCCTGAATCCGCTGCTGTGCGCTCGCGATGTAGACGGTAGTCCCTTCGCGGATCGGCTGGCGGATGAAATCCAGCTTCGCGCGCGCGCCGTTCGCGCCGACGCGGCTTGCGCCGACACAGCTGTTCGTCAGCTCGTCAATCTGCTGCAGGATTTCGTCCGCGTTTTTGCCCTCCACGGCGGTTACCAGCGTGTTCGGGTCGTTCGGGTCGCGATAGATTCCGTCCGTGCTGGTGAATATCACCAGATATCTCGCGTGTACGAGCGAACAGATGACCGAGGCCGTCTCGTCGTTATCGACGCATTCCACGACATGCTCGCCCTGGTTGCGCAGGTTGGCGAGTTCCATCTTGCGCACTTCCTCAATACTCACGGGATCGTTGTAGTTCACAATCGGGATTGCGTTCTGCTTTGCAGCGCGCAGCAAAAACGAACGGATGTGCTTGCGTTTTTCCTCGTCGTTAAAGTGCGTGTGCTCCACTAAGAGCTGGCGCACGCTGTAGCGATCCGGAATGTAGCGGCGGTATTCCATCATCAGAATCGTCTGCCCCTGCGCCGCGTAATCCGCCTTGATTTCCTCGATATCGCCCGCGAGCTCTTTTCCGTTACGGCGGATATAATCCAGCCGCCCGATCTCGGTCGCGCCGCTGCTGACCCAGATCATGCCGGGCCGAAGCTCCGCGCCGAGACGGGAGAAGATGTTGTAGTCGATGTCGTTTTCGGCCTTGCGAATCAGCGCCATGGAGCCGATCTTGCCGACGAGTTCGTAGTCAAATTTCATGAGAACGTTTCCCTTTCGCGTAAGAAAAGAAACAAAAGAACTTATCCCTTATATTCTTGCTCCAAAGAAGCCCGACGCATTCAGGACTGCACGAGATACGCGTGGATAAAGGGGTCGAGCTCGCCGTCCATCACCGCCTGGATATTGCCGTTTTCAAAGCCCGTGCGGTGATCCTTCACCAGCGTATACGGCTGGAAGACATAGCTTCGAATCTGGCTGCCCCACTCGATCTTTTTCATCTCGCCCTTGATCTGCGCCATCTGCTCTTCGCGCTCGCGCTCCTGCAGCTCCAGCAGCTTGCCGCGCAGCATGCGCATGGCCGTCTCGCGGTTTTGAATTTGGCTGCGCTCGTTCTGGCACTGCACGACGATGCCCGTCGGCAGGTGCGTAATGCGGATTGCCGAGCTCGTCTTGTTGACGTGCTGGCCGCCTGCGCCGCTCGAGCGGTATGTGTCCACGCGCAGGTCGTCCGGGTCGATCTTGAGATCTCCCGTGTCGTCGTCAAAGATCGGCGTAACGTCCAGCGAGGAAAACGACGTGTGCCGCCGCCCGCTCGCGTCGAAAGGCGAAATGCGCACCAGCCGGTGCACGCCTTTTTCCGCCTTGAGATAGCCATAGGCGTTCTCGCCGTCCACCTCGAACGTGACGGACTTGATGCCCGCCTCGTCGCCGTCCAGCACATCCAGCTCGCGCACGACCCAGCCCCTGCTTTCGCAGTAGCGCGTGTACATGCGGTAGAGCATCTCCGTCCAGTCCTGCGCCTCCGTGCCGCCCGCGCCCGCGTGCAGCGAGAGCACGGCGTTGGAGTTGTCATACTGGCCTTTGAGCATCTGCTCCAGCCGCATGGCGGACAGCGCGGCATCCACCGCCGCCGACTCGGACTTGATCTCGTCCGTCAGGCTGTCGTCGTCTTCCTCTTCCGCCATCTCGATGAGCGCGCCGAGGTCGTCTACGCGGTTTTTGAGCTTGGTATAGCGTTCCAGCTTGTTTTGCAGCTGACGCGCGCGCTGGTTGAGCTTGTTGGCGCTGTCCACGTCGTTCCAGAAGTCCGGCGCGGCCATCTGTTCGTCCAGCGCATGGATCTCCTGCTGCATATTCTCGGGGTTGAGGGCCGCGCGGCATTCCTCCAGCCGCTCCTCAAACTCGCCGAGGCTCATTTTATATTCGTCCAATGGGATCATAATCGTTTGTTGACTCCTCTCGATCGTACTGGTTGATATTTGCTTCAGTGCGGTCTTGGCGCGCTATCCGCCCGAAAGCGAAGCGGGCTGCGCCGTGTCGAGTCAGCCGTTTTTGCCGCAGCAGTTTTTATATTTCTTGCCGCTGCCGCAGGGGCACGGATCGTTTCTGCCGACCTTTTTTTCGCCGCGCGAGAACGTTGCCGCCGCGCCGTCGGCCTTGGGTTCGATCGGCTTTGCCAGCTGCACGCGGTGCAGCGGGCCGCCGGTGACCTGCATCATATACAGGCGGCGCACGGTTTGCTCGCGAATCTCCGCGACCATTGCGTCAAACATCTCAAACCCTTCGCTCGTGTAGGCAAACACGGGGTCTTTCTGCCCATAGGAGCGCAGACCGATGCCCTGCTTGAGCTGATCCATCGCGTCGATGTGTTCCATCCAGTGTTCGTCGACGGTTCTTAAAAGCAGCACGCGTTCGTTTTCGCGCATGTCGATCTCCGCCTGCTTGAGCCGCGTCTCGGTCTGCTCATATGCCGCGTCCGCAAAATCATAGAGGCGCTGTCGCATCTCTTCGTAGTCCAGCTTCTTTCTGTCCTCTTCGGAAAACAGCGGCTTGACCGGCTGCAGCGTGAGCTTGCAGATATCCTGCGACAGCGCGGTGAGATCCCAGGTTTCCTTTGGCGCGTGGGGATTACATTTCGCCTCCAGAATGCCGTCGATGGTGCCGTAAACCATCGTCTTGATGCTCTCGGAGAGGTCCTCGCCCATGAGCACGCGGCGGCGTTGGCCATAGATGATTTCGCGCTGCTTGTTCATGACGTCGTCAAAGCGCAGAACGTTTTTGCGCGTTTCAAAGTTCATTGCTTCCACGCGCTTTTGCGCAGCCTCGATCTGCTTGGTGAGCATGCGCATTTCGAGACGGATCTCGCCCTGCTCGTCCTCGGAGGTGAAGCGGTTGAGCATGTTGGTCACGCGCTCGCCGCCGAATCTGCGCATGAGTTCGTCCTCAAACGAAACATAGAACTGCGTGGAACCGCGGTCGCCCTGGCGGCCGGAACGACCGCGCAGCTGATTGTCGATGCGGCGGCTCTCGTGCCGCTCCGTACCCATGATGAACAGGCCTCCGAGGGCTTCCACCTCGTCGTGTTCCTTCGATGTAACGGCTTTATGCGTATCGTAAAGCTCCTTGTAGCGCGCGCGCGCGGTCAGAATCTCCTGATCGTCCGTGTCTGCGTGGCCGACGGCTTCCTCGATGAGCCAGTCCTCCATGCCGTCGTTTCGCATGTCGCGGCGGGCAAGAAAATCCGGGTTGCCGCCGAGCAGAATGTCCGTGCCGCGGCCTGCCATGTTTGTCGCAATGGTGACCTGTCCTTTTTTACCGGCCTGCGCGACGATCTCGGCCTCTTTCGCGTGCTGTTTGGCGTTGAGCACCTCGTGCGCAATGCCGATTCGCGTCAGGCGGCTGCTCAAATACTCGCTGCGCTCAACGCTGATGGTGCCGACCAGCACCGGCTGACCGGTCGCGTGGATGCGCTTGATGCCCTCTACAATAGCGTCAAATTTTCCCTTTTCCGTCGGGAAAATCGCGTCGTCCAGGTCGGTGCGGCGCAGCGGCTTATTGGTTGGAATCTCCAGAACATCCAAATCGTAGATGCTCATAAACTCGCTCTCTTCGGTCTTGGCGGTACCCGTCATGCCCGCGAGCTTTTTATACATACGGAAATAGTTCTGCAGCGTGATGGTCGCAAGCGTCTGGTTTTCTTTTTCAACCTTGACGCCTTCCTTTGCCTCCAGCGCCTGATGCAGGCCTTCGCTGTAGCGACGGCCGATCATGAGGCGGCCCGTGAACTCGTCTACGATGAGCACCTCGCCGTTCTGCACGACATAGTCCTTGTCCAGCGTAAAGAGCGCGTTGGCGCGCAGCGCCTGCACGATGTGGTGGTTGATCTCCATATTGGCCGGATCGCCGAGGTTATCCAGACCAAAGCGCGCCTCCGCCTTTTGAATACCTTCCGCGGTGAGCTGTACGGTGCGCTTTTTGATGTCGCACTGGTAGTCGCCGTCCTCGGGCGTTTCCTCGCCGAGGATGCGGTCTGAGCTAGACTGCGGCGTCAGGTCGGATCCGCGCGTGAGCCCGCGCACAAAGCGATTTGCCTCAATATACATCTCGCTCGACTCTTCGCCCTCGCCGCTGATGATGAGCGGCGTACGCGCCTCGTCAATGAGAATGGAGTCCACCTCGTCGATGATGGCATAGCTCATATCCCGCTGCACCATTTGCTCGCGGAATACCACCATGTTGTCGCGCAGATAGTCAAAGCCAAACTCGTTGTTTGTGCCGTAGGTGATGTCCGAGCGATACGCTTCCTGCTTTTCGTTGCGTTCCATGCCGTTGATCACGCAGCCGACGCTCATGCCGAGGAAGCGATAGATCTTGCCCATCCACTGCGCGTCGCGTTTGGCGAGGTAGTCGTTAACCGTTACGATATGCACGCCCTCGCCGGTCAGCGCGTTGAGGTAGGCCGGCAGCGTGGCGACAAGCGTCTTGCCTTCGCCCGTCTTCATCTCGGCGATACGTCCCTGATGAAGCACCATGCCGCCGAGCAGCTGCACGTCGAAGTGCCGCATGTCGACCGTTCGCACCGCCGCCTCACGCACGGTTGCAAAGGCCTCCACCATGATGTCGTCCAGTGTTGCGCCGTTTTTCAGGCGGTCACGAAACAGCGCAGTCTGCGCGCGGAGCCGTTCGTCCGTCATCGCCTTCATCTGCGGTTCGAGTTCGTTGATTTTTCTGACATACGGCTGCAGCTTTTTCAGCCGGCTTGCACTCGTATTGCCGAGCAATGTATCCAATAATCCCATTCGGAAGCTCCTTTGGTGTTCAATTCCGTGGGCGAGTGCGATTTTTCAGGATTTTCCCGCGCTCTGATGCAGCGATTTGCTTCGAGCGCGGCGATCAAAACGGCATTCGTCCGCATAATACCCTAATGTTGCAGTATAGCAGAAAACCGTCCGATCCGCAACAAAAAGCCCCCGAATCCACGAGGGCTTCACAATGTGTATTCAACTGTGTTCAGAATACGGCGTTCACAGCGCCATGCATCGTCTGAACGGCAAGCCACTACGCTTCCAGCCTGGAATGTCTGGCGCGCCGTACCATTCCGATGGTATAGAGCACCAGCGCCACGCCGATGAACGCAAACGCGATGATGCGATCATGCGTAAGCACTTCGCGAAAAACCAGAACGCCGATGACCATCTGCAATGTCGGGCTGACGTACTGCAAAAAACCGACCGTAGACAACGGGAGGCGGTTGACCCCAAATGTAAACAGGATCAGCGGACTTGCGGTTACGATGCCGGTGAGAAGCAGCAGCACAATTTTCAGCGGGTCAAGCATGGCAATCGAAGCGCGGCTTGCCGGGGCAAACAGGAGAAACGCCAGAGCGAACGGCCCAACCAGCAACGTCTCTACCGCGATGCTGGTCACCCCGCCGACGCCCGCAAGTTTTTTTAGCGTACCGTAGAGGCCGAAGCTCAACGCCAGCGCGATCGCAATCCAGGGAAACGCGCCGTACGCGACGGTCGCAAGCAATACGCCGACGATTGCAAACCCAAGCGAACCCCACTCGATTGCGCCGCAGGTTTCATGAAAGAGAGCAATACCGATAGCGAACACGACCAGCGGGTTCATGTAATATCCCAAACTGGAGTCAAGCAGATGTCCGGCGTTGACCGCCCAGATGTAGACCCCCCAGTTGATGGTAATCGTGATTGCGGCGGGAATCATGAAGCGCATTTTCTTTTTGTCGCGTAAAACCGCCTTGATTTCACCAAGCCGCTTCTGTGCCAGCAGTAGTGTCACGGTGAACAGCGCGGACCATATGATTCGATTCGAAAGGATAAAGACCGCATCCAGCTCCTCCAGCGCATGCCAGTAAAGCGGCAGCAATCCCCAAAGGATATAACAGGTCAGTGTGCTGATCAATCCGATATTACGTTCCTTCATAATCCAATCCTTTCCATTCCGATTATTCTAACACAGTCGAAGCAAAGAACAAACCGTTTTTACAAAATGCACAATTTACTTTTACGCGATCGCTCTAAATTAGTCTGTTCGGTCAAAACAAGTCCCGTTTCGCCCTAAAAGATGCGATACCCTCGCGTTCAGGCATAAAAAAATCCCCCGAAGAACTTCGGAGGAAGCAAAGATCAGATGCCTTTTCACCGGATATTCTCCGGCTCAGGCATAGATTTATCGGTTTTGTTCAGCGGCGCTTAGCAGGCAACTTTCGCAATCGGATGACGAAACTTCATCTTAAGCAGGTAAGCGGCGATGTAAAGTCTGTCTAACATGTCTTTCACTCTCTCTTTCGTACATCTTGTTTCTTCTATGCTGGTATCATACAACATATATGTGAACAGACTTTTATTTCAAAATGAAAATTCTATTATTTTGTGTTAACAGTATGTTTCGGCTATATGTCTCGTTTATGAAAGCACGGTTTGGCTGCCTGCTTTTTGGTCTTTTAACATACGCACAGGGAAGCAAAAAAGGCGCGTCATTAAAGTGTTTTTCGTTCAATTCAGCACGCTTTGAACCAAAAAGAAAATCCGGCTTGTACTCCACGATACTCTGATGTCGGTCTTTGAGATCGACGCTATCCGAAAATGTTTCTTTGCAAAGCGCGCTTGACATTTTATCGCGTCAGTGATATTTTATTTGCAAAGCTAGCTTTGCATAATTGGAAGGTGATCTATGTGAATTCCCGGATTAAAGAGCTGCGAAGAGAACGAAAGATATCCCAGGAGCAGCTGGCGTTTGCCGTTGGCACAACACGCCAGACCATCACTTCCATCGAGGTGGGAAAGTATACCGCATCGCTCGCGCTGGCGTATAAGATTGCGCATTACTTCGGCCTGACGATTGAGGACGTGTTCGATTTTTCGCAAGTCGATTCGGAAACCGCATTCTAACATCATACGATATCTCATTTGCCGTATTTTATTTGTCGGATATAGAAAGGATGGATTCCTGATGGAACTCTTTAGAAAGAAACTCAAAACACGAATCATTCTGCTTTGCACGTTGCTGCTCGCTTTTGTTGCAATACTCGTTTACAACCAGTTTGGCGCACCAATCGAGCTGAGGGAAAGTCTCGCGTTCTCTTTCCAGTGCGGATTTTCCGCGGCGGGTTCGCTGGTGCTCATATTCTGGCTCGCGAAGTATCGCGCCGCGCTTCAAAGCGAAGCAAAGCTGCACAGACTGTCAAATCAGGAAAACGACGAGCGCATGTCCGCCATTCGCGCCAAAGCAGGATTACCAATGGTGTTGTTTCTCTCGCTGGCGCTGGTGCTCGGCGGCATGATCATCGGATACTTTAACGAAACGGCATTTATCGTGCTGATCACGGCTGCCTTGTTTGAGTTAATGGTGAGTTTGGGTGCAAAATTATATTATAAAATGACAATGTAATCACCCCTACCGGGCTTTCGCCTCGCTTCATCCCGCACTGCGGGCGCTCGGCTTCGTCATGTTCCCAACCAAGCGCTTCCTGAAGATAACCTTACCGCCTGCTTTGCTTCCGCGCCGACCAGTGCAAGCTCGGAAGCATACGCATTTGCCAGAATTTGACAAACAGAACGCCCATGCATCTGCATGGGCGTTCTGTTTGTTGGATCCCGGCGGCTACCTACTCTCCTCGCCCGGTTCGCAGTCGTCGCGCTTCCAAGCTATCGCTTGCATCGCTCGCTGCTCACCGTTCCTCCGCCTCGCTTCATCCCGCACTGCGGGCGCTCGGCTTCGTCATGTTTCCAACCAAGTGCGCCGCGCGCGTTGGCTATTCAGGCCCGGGGAGTAGGTAAACGTTAGATGCAGACAAAATAAAAGAGGCTGTCCAGAAATGGCAACCTCTTTTATTTTGTTGGATCCCGGCGGCTACCTACTCTCCCGGGCCGTTTCCAGCCAAGTACCATCGGCGTATGAAGGCTTAACTGCTGTGTTCGGAATGGGAACAGGTGGATCCCTTCAGCTAAACCACCGGAAAGCTGCGGTGTCTTCTAAACACCTTGAAAACTGCATAGAGCGTAATTCACTTTGATCAAGCCCTCGACCGATTAGTATCGGTCAGCTTCACGCGTTACCGCGCTTCCACCTCCGACCTATCAACCTTGTCGTCTACAAGGGGTCTTACTTCGTTAACCGAATGGGAGATCTTATCTTGAGGTCGGCTTCACGCTTAGATGCCTTCAGCGTTTATCCGCTCCGCACGTGGCTACCCAGCTATGCCGTTGGCACGACAACTGATTCACCCTTGGTGCGTCCATCCCGGTCCTCTCGTACTAAGGACAGCTCCTCTCAAATCTCCTGCGCCCACGATGGATAGGGACCGAACTGTCTCACGACGTTCTGAACCCAGCTCGCGTGCCGCTTTAATTGGCGAACAGCCAAACCCTTGGGACCTAATCCAGCCCCAGGATGCGACGAGCCGACATCGAGGTGCCAAACCTCCCCGTCGATG
>CAYLIG010000015.1:0-41350 GCA_964383635.1 uncultured Christensenella sp.
TATCCACGTCGCTGTCGTTCGACAGAACGTCGATTTCGACCGCCAGGTCTTCCTCTGTGGTCGCGGTGTCGTCCTCCGTCACCGGCGCGTCATTGACCTGCTGCACGGTAAGCGAAACGTCTGCGCTGTTGCTTTCCGCATTCAGCGCGTCGGCAATGGTATAGCTAAAGCTCACCGGGCCGTTATAGTTCGCATTCGGAGTAACCAGAACGCTCAAGCCGTCGCTGGAGGGAACGATGGTTGCGTTCGGATCGTTATCCGTCACGGTTTTAACCTTGATTACTTCCGTATCGGGGTTGGTCAGTAAATCATCATCCGTATCGTTTGCCAGAACGTATACCGCCGTCGTTCGATCCTCTTGAATGATCCCCGTGTCATTTACGGCAACCGGCGTGTCGTTGATGTTATTGACGATCAGCGTAAAGCTCGCGGTGTCCGTAAGTCCGTCGGGATCCTCTGCGGTGATCGTGACCGTGGTTGAGCCGTTCCATTTCAGATATGGCTGTAAATCGATATTTCGGTCGTTTCCCGTCAGCGTGTCTATGTGGATGCCGTTCCTGAGCAGAATGGAGTTGCTGCTCTTGGCGCTCAGCGTCACTTCAACGGTATCCGCGCCGTCGGCATAGGTTATGTTGTCAACGTCAGTAACGGTAAACGGAATATCGTTCACCGCCGTACCCTGATAGGTCTCATACAATGCTTTGCCGTTGTAGGTGATGACGGGCGCATCGTTGACAGGGATCACTGTAATGGACACGGTAAAGGTATAGTTCGCGTCGCCAAACGCATCATGGATCGTATACTCAAACGAATCCGCCTCATTGCTGTTCAGCGCCGTCTGATAATAGATCGACTTGCCGTCCTCCGCAACCTGCGCCTCGCCATGGGATGCCTGGGTAGCGATGCCCGTGATTGAGAAATCGGCAGGCACGCTGTCATAGTCCACATCGATGTCCTTCAGCACATCCAGATTCGTTGCCACATCTTCGTAAACCGTAAACGACTTGTTGCCATTGGTCGGTATATCGTTGACCGACTTGACCGTAACAGAGAAAGTCCTGCTATAGGTCAGTCCGTTGGAATCTTTTACCGTCAGCGTGATGGATCCCGTGCCAAACTGGTTGGCCGCGGGAACCGCCTTTACCGTTCGTTCAGATCCGCTCGGATCATCCGTCGGATTCGTAATGGTAATCTGTCCCAGCGGGAAGAGCGTCGGATTGCTGCTTTCAGCTGTAATCTGCAGCGTATCGTCGTTGTCCTCTTCGTCCGTTACAGTAAACGAAATTTCACCCGTTCCCTCCGGCGCATCTTCCTGAATTTCCGCAACATCCGCAATTTCGGACATGGTCGGCGCGTCGTTTACCGGGATAACGGTGGCTCTCACCGTCGCCGTGGATTCGTTGCCCAACGCGTCTTTCATTCTATAAGTGAACACATCGGTGTAGTTCGCCGTGTTCGGAAGGTCAGCGTTCGGCGTATAGAGCAGTTGATTGCTCTCAATCTTCGCCGTTCCATACTGCGGCGTTGAAATGGAGAGCAGCGTCAGCGTGTCTCCCCCGTTTCCGGACAGGGTATCCACGTCGTCATTGAGCAGCACGTTAAACAAACGCGTACCATTTTCCGAAACCTGGAACGCATCGTCTCCGGCAACCGGTAAATCGTTGACCGGGCTGACCGTCAGCGTAAAGCTGTCGCTGTCTGTTCCGCCGTTGCCGTCCGAAACCGTGACGGTAATGGTAGCGCTTCCAACTTTGTTCTCATTTGGTTTTATGGTAAAGCTGCACGCTCCGTTTGCATCCGGGGTTACCGTCACGTCCGGCAAAAGCGTACTGTTGTTGTGCGTTACCGTCACGCTCAACGAACCTGCGGCGGTCTCCACGTCGCTCACCGTAAATTCAATCGCGGCAGTTGCCGTGTCCTCATTGGTGACTACGTTTGGCAGATCGTCCGGTGTAATCACGGGAAGATCGTTTACCGATATCACGGTTACGCGGATTGCAAAGCGCGCGGTCTGATTGCTGCTGTCCTTGGCGGTATAGTAAAACACCTCCGGTTCATCTGTGGGACTGAACCAGTTTGCGTCCGGCGTATAGGTGATGGTCTTTGCGCCCGCATCGACCACGGCGGTACCATGCGCCGGATCATCCACCTGTGTGATCGTGACGTCTTCAAGATCGGGATTCGTCGTCTCGTCGATATCGTCGTTTGCCGCCGCTGCAATGGTAATTGCGTGATCCTCCTGCACAACAGCGGTGTCGTCGCCGTCGCGCGGCGCGTCGTTGACCGGGCGAATCTGAATGCTGACTCTCGCCGTATCCAGCTTTCCGTCTTTATCCGTAATCGTGTAGGTGAAGGAATCTTCACCGTTGTAGTCCGCGGCGGGCGTATAGAGAATACCGCCGTCGTCCTCGATTGCGGTTCCGTGCACCGGAGCTGCAATTGCGTAAATGGAAATCTCGTCGCCATATTCCTTGTCCGGGTCGCTGTCATTTTCCAGCACGGGAATCACGGTTAACGTATCTTCATCGATCTCAATGAAATCATCTCCGGCAACGGGCGGGTCGCCAACCGGCTGAACGGTGATATAAACCGTCGCATAACCGACATGGTTCAGCGCGTTTCCGTCGTCAGCTGCAATGAGAAAAGAGTCTTCCCCGCTGAAGTCCTTTGCGGGCGTATAGAGATATGTTCCATTCTCTTCGACGACAACCGTGCCGTGAGAAGGATCGCTCGCCTTACTGAACGTCACGCTGTCGCCATCTATGTCGGTCGCGGACGCGGAAGCAGACAGCGCATTATCTTCTTTTGTCTTCTGCTTTTCAGCGGTCACGACGGGTGCGTCGTTCACGCCCGAAATTGTGATGTTGTAGATCGCTTGAGTGTAGAGTAAGCCGTCGCTCACCCAGAATTTGACAGGCACAACACCATGCGCATCCGCTTGAGGAATCACCGTTATGGTCTTCTCGCCCGCTTCATTTGTTGAAAGAGCAATCTGCGAGGTCTTGATCAGCGATTCATCCTGGGAAGTAATCTTGATGATCAGGCTGCTCACCGCGCTCTCAGCGTCAGCAACCACGAAGTCAAACGAAGCGGCCTGATCCTCCTCCATCGTCCAGCCTTCTGAGCCGGATGTGATTTGCGCGATGGTCGGCGCGTCGTTGACGGGTTTGATGGTGATGCGCACCGTTGCGCTCGCCGCACCACCGTTTCCGTCGGAAACCGTATAGGAAAACGAGTCCGTCCCATAATAGTCCTTGGTCGGGACATAATCTATCTGTGTGCCGTTGATCACGGCCGTACCGTGTCCCGGCATGGAAACGGCGGTGATGGCCAGTGTGTCTCCCTCCGGATCCGTGTCGTTCCTCAACACGCTGATAGACGGAGTCGCATCTTCATCAATCGTCAGCGAATCATCCTTGGCGCGAGGCGGATCATTTTGAGGATTGATCGTAACCGTACCGGTGGCGCTGGCTGTTGCGCCCGCGCGGTCCATGACGGTATAGGTAAACGTTACGTCCTCATTCGAGTCCCCGTCCGCGCTTACAAATACGCTGCCGCTGCCGAGGTTGGTAACAGTTCCGTTAACGACGTTTGTAATCGAAACGATCTTGGGTTTTCCGTCCTCAACATCCGAATCATTGCCTAGCAGGTAGAATGTGGTCGTCGTCTTCGGCGGCGTTGATTCCGAACCTGTCGAGACAACCTCGTCCATGCTGGTTTGGTCGTTTCCCGCAATGGGGATATCGTTGACGGGCACAATTTTAAGTTCAAACGCGCCTTCCGCCGTCAGTTCTCCGTCGCTTGCAACAATGTTGACCACCACCGTGCCGTATGCGTTCGCTTCCGGCACAAGGTGGATCTGCATCTGATTGCCGGATACCTGACTGATCGAGATATTCTCGTCCTTGACCAGCGTTTGGTCGCTCGATTCGAGGGTATAACTGTCTGCACTGGAGAGATCGTTATCCACGTCTGCAACGGTGAGGGTCACATCCTTTGCCGTATCTTCCAGCGTGGTCTGATAGTAGTTTAGGTCGGATATCTCCGGCTGGTCGTTGATCGGCGTAACCGTAATCGTCACTTTTGCGCGGCTGGAAAGCGCGGCTGCGGTTTGATCCGTAATCGTGACATAAAAGCTGTCCGTCCCGTAATAGTTTGCATCCGGCACATAGGCGATCTTGCGGCCGGGCTGAATGGTGGCGCTGCCGTGCTGCGGCGCGTCTGCCGGTAAAATCGATTCGATCGCCGTGTCTCCATCCACCTCGCTGTCCGAACCGGGAGACGCAAACGTTACGGAAGAGTCTTCATAGATCATTTTTTCTACATTGCTCACAACAGGCGCATCGTCAACCGGCGTGACCGTCAGGTCGATCACCGTTTCGTCATAGTCGATTCCGTCGCTCACGCCAACCACGATTTTCCCGGTGCCGTTTACGTTTTCGGCGGTCGTAACGGTGAGCGTTGCTGTGCCGCCGTCACGAGAGACCGTATAATGTGCCTGGAACGGAATCGGCGCGGAGGTTGTTGCATCCTTCGTATATACATAAAAGCTAAGATCGTCATTCGCGCAGTCCGGATCGTGGAACGTTACGTCGAATGTGCTGCCGCCGCTCGCGTCCTCGTCCATCGTTACGCTTGCGGGCGCGCTGTCGATCACGGGCAGATCATTGACCGGATATACCCTTAGCCAAATGATGCCGGTATCCTTCTCTGTGCCATCGGTCTGCTCCACCGTGTAGGTGATGCTGGCATATCCGTTTTGATCCGCCGCAGGCGTAAAGCGCACCGTGTTGTTGTCAATTACGGTAAATGTGCCGAGTGTCGTTGTCGTGTCGATCGACAGTGAATAGGATACGCCGTTGGGATTGCTGATTGACAGATCAATGTCGAAAGGCGCTGCGTCCTCAAGGCAGGTAACCGAGCGGCCGTAGGTGTAGAGCGAGCTTATGAACTCGATGCCAATGTGTACCGTTGCGTCGTCATAGCTGTAATCTCCCGTCGACAATTCGCGGTCGATAATGCGGTATACAAACGAATCTGCGCCGTTTGCCTCCGGCGAAGCGCTGGAACGCGTATAGGTGATGGTGCCGTCCTCTTCAATGACCGCCGTGCCGTAGCGCGGCTGGCTTACTATTTGGTAGGTGTGAATCACATCGCCGGCGTCTACATCGTAATCATTCGAAAGCACATGAATCGTTGCGCTCTCATTCGCAACATTATTCGGCAGCTCGCGCCAGTCGTCCCAGGCGACGGGTCTGTCATTCACCGGATTGACGGTGATGGTCACGCTCGCCTGAGAGGTTGTACGTCCGTCGGATACGCTGTATGTCAGCGTATCGGTACCGTTCCAATCGCCGTATGGATGATAGGTATACACGCGCCCGTTGCTTTCAATATATCCGTGGGAAGCGGACGATATGCTTGAAAGCCAGATGTCGTCTCCGTCGGGATCTGTGTCGTTGTCCAGAAGCGTGAGCGTCAGAGAATGATCCTCGTCGATTGTAAACGCATCGTCTTCTGCCGTCGGCGCATCATTTTGAGCGATGACAAACAGCGTAAAGGACGTAGTGTCCTTTAAATGCGTACTGTCCTCTGCCGTCAGCGTAATCACAGTGGTGCCAAACTGATCCGCCCGCGGAATCAGGGCAAGCGAATATTCCCCGCCGCCCAGATCCGTCACGAGAATATGGCCCGCATCGCTGGGCAGCAGGCTGGTATTTGAGGACGTTACGATTATGTTTGCCGTGTCTCCTACGTCTTCATCCGTCACGTAAAATGAAATTCCGCTGATGCTGTCGTCTTCATCGACATATTTGGTATCGATCGCGGTAATGACGGGTGCGTGTGTCACGGTCGAGATAACGAGCGTCACCGTCGCGGTGGCCGAGTCCGTTCCGTCGGAGATGGTATACGTAAATGTACCCGTACCGTTTTCACCGATCGCGGGCTGATAGGTAAACAGCTGCGTTTCCTCGTCAAACGTGAGCGTCCCCGGCAGATCCCCCGCAAAGGAGTCGACCACAAGCGTATCGTTATCCACGTCGTGATCGTTTGACAGCACGCTGAACGTACGGCCGCTGTAGAGAACATAGACCTTGTCTGCCACCGCGATGGGCGCATCCTGTACCGGGTTGACCACAAGTGAAAAGCTAACGCTGGTTTGCGCCTCCCCGTCGCTGACCGTCAGTGAAATTGTCAGAGTGCCGTTTGCGTCGTCAACCGGTGTAATCCGCACTTCACCCGTGCCGTCATCGTGATTGACAACTTCTATGCCATCCGTCGTAACGATCCTGTCGTCGCTGGTCGCCGCTATCACAGAAAGGCTCGCGGCGCTGCTCTCCTGGTCATAGATGGAAAACGGAACGACGATTTGTAAATCCTCGTCGGTATCAAACGCAGTTCCCTCAACCGTAATACGAGGCGCGTCGTTCACATTCGTCACTTTGATTGTGCAGGTTGCAATCGTTCGTGCCGTCCCGTCGCTTACATAATATGTAAAGCTGTCCGTGCCGGAGTTGTCCGACGCAGGCGTATACCGAAGTGTTTCGCCGTCGAGCTGCTCAACGCTTCCGGCAGTCGGCTGCGTCACAAGGCCGTCAAAGAAGAGCGAATCGCCTTCGATGTCGCTGTCGTTTGCAAGCAGGGTATCGATAGAAATATCGACATACTCCGCGCCTTCGGTATACGTGACCGTGTCCGCACCAACGCGCGGCGCGTCGTTAATATTTTGCACATGCACCAAAATCGTGCGTTCAACCGTGCTGAATCCGTCTCCCAGCGTAAGCAGGATCTCTACGTCCCCGAATTGATCCGCAAGGGGCGAAAGCAGCAGTTTGACTTCGGCAGCGCTGTCGCCAAGCCCGTCAATGGTGATGCCGCTCTGCTCCAGCAGATCGGTATTGAGCGAGGCCGCCTGCAGCATCAGGCTGTCGAGGGGCGTTTCCACATCGCTGATTTCAAACGCAATCTCCTGATTCTTCGCGTCCTCGTCGATGGTGTATTCATTCTCTAGCCCGTTGTAGACCGGGTCGTCCGGTTCCGGCGTAACGCTTACCGTTACGCTGGCTTCGGCGGTGAGGCCGAGGCGATCCCGAATCGTGTAGGTGAATATGTCCGTCCCGTTAAAGTTTGCCGCAGGGGTATAGACGATCATCCCTTCCGAGATGGCTGTTGTGCCATGACTTCCGTCGGTGCAGGACACCAGGGAGATACTTTCTTCTTCCCCTACGTATGCAATGTCAACGTCCGTGTCGTTGCTTAAAACATCGATTGTCGCCTGAACGTCCTCACGCGTGAGCGCGGTGTCATCTTCGGCAAACGGCGCGTTGTTTACGTTGCTTACCGAAATATAAACGGTTGCTTCGGCGGTGCCGCCATTCCCGTCGGATATGGTATACGTAAAGCTGTCCGATCCGGCATAGTACGCGTCCGGAGTGTAGCGGATTTTCCCGAGCACAATGAGCGTCGTGCCGTGTGCCGGAGCCCCCGCCGCGGAAATGCTCAAAGTGTCTCCGTCCGCCGGGTCGCTGTCGTTTGCGAGGACATCGATCGTCACCGCGGTGTCTTCGTCCAGCAGGATTCCTGTGTCGTCCTGCGCCAAGGGAGAATCGTTAACCGCATTTACGGTGACGTCGAAAGAGCGTGTTACCTTGAGCCCGCCCGGATCCATGACTTCTACCGTTACGGTAACCGGCCCGCCAAACTGGTTCGTATTCGGCGTAATGTCAATGCTGATGCCGGAATCCGCTTTGTTGACGTTTATGGTGCTCAGCAGATCGTCGTTCGTCGTGGTTACGGTTACGCTCAGTTCGCTCAATGCGCTCTCTGCGTCAGATACCGTCAACGGTATGTTTTTCGTTTTGTCCTCATCGATGGTAACATCCGAAATAGCATCCAGCGTCGGAGCCGTCGTCAGTAAAAGTGTCTGCAACGCAACGTTTCCCGCGTTATCGGAGGCGAATACCGTGTAGGTTCCCCCGGCGTCTACCGTGAACGTGCCGCCGACAATGTCGATGCCCGCGGCGGTGAAGTAGTCCGCCGCCTGTTCTCCCGCGGCATATGCAAACTTCTTCAGCCCGCTGAGTCCTTGTTCGGAAACGGTGATATCCACGCGCGTGGATCCGCTGCCGGTTGTGATTGTCGGCGTGCCGATGACCGGCGCGAGCGTGTCGATTTTTGCAGTCGCCTCAACAGAAGAGGATCGGTTGCCCGCCGCATCTTCAACAGCGACACGAACGGTTGTGTACCCGTTCGCCGAAATCACACATTCGTCCGGCAAATCCGCCCATGCGGATGTTCCCGTTTGATACACATAGCGCTCCGGTGAACCGCTGCTCTCACCAAGCACCGGCATGAGCACCGTCACATTCGTATTGCTCCAGTCGCTGCTGCTCAACGGCAGGCTGGTCGGTGCGCCGGGCGTGTTTTTATCGATATTGTCCACGGTTTCGGAAACAGTATCCGATTGCTTTCCCGCAAGATCCTTGGAATAGGCTGTGAAGCTCGTATCGTTGCTTGATACGACAAACGTATATGGCGAGCTTGCCGAAACGAACGCGTCGTTGAGATAGATCCCCTCCAACCCGGCGTCGTCATCCGCCGCCGTAATGGTAACGGTCACATCCTCGTTCGTCCAGTCCGTGTTATAATCCACGCTGCAGCTCGGCGCAGAGGAATCATGAATCACCAGGCTTATATTTGAAAATACAACCGTGTTGCTGCCGGTTGTACTTTTCCCTGTCAGTGTGATAAATATGGAGCGTGTTCCCGTCGGAATCCGCGCGCCGGAAGAGAGCGTTACGTCACCCGATACCGTAAGGTCCGATTTCGCGAGATGCACGGATGAGAAGCTGCTGCCGATGTCGCTGGAACTGCAAAAGTCGATATCAACGGTAGGCACATCGTTTTCCGCGCCGTCCGTCCCCTCCAGGGAAACCGTGGTCAGGGTTGAAAAGTCAATCTCCAGCCCGCCGAGGTCAACGGATTCGGAGATATCATATCCGGTTTCATTCAGATTGATCAACCCCACCGCCATGCCCTCGCCGGAGTCAGGCGAAACGGTCACGGTCCTTCCACTTACGCTCGCGTCGCTGGTCGCATAAGCGAAGGTATTGGACGTTACGTTCTCTTCATTGAATCCGCGAAAATAGAACGCGCTTGCCGCTAGAGCTGATCTTGGGACAAAAAGCGTTTGGAACACCATCAGCAGGCAAATCATTATGTGCAGTATTCTGTTCGCGATTTTTCCGATCGTTCGTTTACTTCTCTGCAATGCCATTGTTGCCTCCGATGTTCTGTTGAATAGAATTCGATTTCACCAAAGAGAATGCGAGTGGCCGGCCGTATTTCAGTGTAACAGCATTTCGGGTGAAAGTTTCTAATTTAAACGAATATTTACATTGTTATGTAACAACTAAATGTATAAAAAGGCGCTCTCGCCTGATGCTGTACTGTTTCCGCTTGATCCATTACACGGATTAAAATCGACGCCGTTTCTTTTGTCCGTTAATTAGTTACATTTCTGTTGCATTGAAATTACTTTTCATTATTATAATATGATTCATTCAATCAGAAAAGCCCTAATTTTAGATTATTTAAGTGTTTACAAAAGAATAACACTTTTACAGGCTATACATTTGTTATTGATACATTGTTACATCCGACAATTTGAGGATTCCATGCCAATACTTCTACTCGCAGTTCAGTTGTTACATCGTTATTTTTATTAAGTCCGAGATAATTCCCATCTTAGCCTAGTAACGTTACAGATCATTCCTTCTGTTTATGAATACCAAATAACCCATATTCTACTCGTCGAATCCCCACCGTGTTGACTATTCCCTCAAATCCGATAAACTATCCATATGCGAAAGGCAGATCGTTTCTCAATGATGTTCTCCCCGTGCCGGTATGACCTTTTTATATCATGTGAAAATAAGCGCAAGCTGTAAATAGACGGAGGTTGTCAATGAAGTGTCCAAGATGCGGAAGCAGCGATGTATTGGTTCAGGCAGTCAGCGAAGTAAAAGAGAAACGCAAAAAGGGGTGGCTGTACTGGCTTTTGATCGGCTGGTGGTGGGAACCCATCTCATGGCTGCTGTTCGGGATATTTAAGCTGCTTGTGGTCATATTCAGCAGAAAGAAAAAGATCGTAACGAAAATCAACACGATTGCCGTATGCCAAAACTGCGGGAAACGGTGGAAAGTCTCGTAGTCTCTTTTGTCGGTAACATCCATCGAAAGCAGAAGCGGCTTAGAACATGAACAATCCGAATATCCCGCTCGAATCAGTCGACACGCTTCTTCACCATTCAACCACAAGAATGATTCAGCGAAAGGCAGGCCGTCGATATGCTCGAACTCCCCGAAACCATCACAATCGGAAAACAGATGGATGCGGCGCTGGCCGGAAAAACCATCCTTCGCGTGCTGCCGCCAACAAAGCCGCATAAGTTCACTTGGTTTGGCGGCGATCCGGCGGACTACGACGCGCGCATGAAGCAGAGCCGCGTGCGTTCCGGCGAGGGCTTTGGCAGCAACGCGGAGCTTGCGCTGGACAACGGCCTTCTGCTCAGCTTCAGCGACGGCGCATCCCCGCGGCTGTATGCATCCGCGGCCGACGCGCCGAAGGACTATCAGCTGCTCGTCGAATTTTCGGACGGAACCGCATTGGCTGTGTCCGTTGCGATGTACGGCGGGATTGTGCTGCACGACGAAACATACGACAACCCGTATTATCAAAAGAGCCGCGCTGCCGTCTCTCCGTTTTCGGAAGGGTTTCCGGCGCATTTCAAGCGGACGCTCTTTGAGAGCAAACCGACACTCAGCGCAAAGGCGTTTCTGGCTACCGAACAGCGCTTCCCCGGCCTCGGCAACGGCGTGTTGCAGGACATCCTCCTCAACGCCGGCGTCCACCCGAAACGCAAAGTCATTACGCTGGATAAACCGGCGCAAGCGCGCCTGCTGTCTTGTGTCGTATCCACACTTCAAGAGATGACCGATCGCGGCGGACGGGACACGGAGAAGGACCTCTTCGGCACGCCGGGCGGATACCGCACGAAGCTCTCTAAAAACACGCTGCCGACCGGCTGTCCCCATTGCGGCGGGCCAATCGTCAAAGAAGCGTATATGGGCGGCGCGGTGTACTACTGCCCCGCCTGCCAGCCGCTGAATTAAAACAAATCATCTATTACACACAAAATCGCTTCCGCCTGTTTGTTGAGCGGAAGCGATTTTTACTCTGTCTTTTTTTTGTCTATTCTTTTCTTCAGCGCGACGGCCTGCCGAGATCCGCCTCGTTGCTGTAGCCGTAGCCTTCCCAGTATCCCTCATAAGAGTCGTCCGAGGAAAGCTCGATGCGGTCGACCCAGCGCGCCCATTTGTAGCCCCACTTATCCTCCGCAACGAAGATGAATGGATAACCCATCTCCGGCGGCAGAGCGATGCCGTTTGCATCGTAGGCCAGCATCAGATCGTTATCCAGTATCTCCGAAAGCGGCAGGGACGTCGTATACCCGTCCACAGCGTGGAAAATCACGGTGTTCGCGTCCGCCTGCGGGCTGGCCGCCTCAAGCAGCGTCTTCATGGGCACGCCTTTCCAGAGGATGTTTGCGTTCCAGCCTTCCACGCAGTAGATCCGGATCAGGCGTTCTTCACTTGGCAGCGCGGTCACCTCATCGTAGGTATACGTCTGCGGGTCGTCCGCCAGCCCGTCAATCGTCAGCCGGTAGGTGGAGATATCGACGTACTGCACGCCCTTGATGGAATTATCCCTCGGGCCGACGGCGGGGTCGAGCCGTTCGCCGTCATACTCGCGCAGCTCGCCGTCCCGATATCGCTCCATCGTCGCGGCGGAAACCGCATCCTGCGCGGGCGAAGTCGTTTCCGTCGCCGGTTCTGTCGCCACGGCGCAGCCGGTCAGCAGCAGTGCAGCGACAGCCAGACAAATGATTCGTCCCTTCATCGACATTTCCTCCCTAATATGTTTGATATCAGTATACCAAACGCGGATAACAATATCGATTATGAATATTGAATTTTTGATGAACGCCCAGTGATTTCAACGTTCAGCGGCGCACGGTTTTCTTTTTGACGCCGTTATGCTATATTAAACGCAATCCTCATGGGACGATGTTACGCAAAAGGCAGGCAAAGCATGGCACGGCAAGGCGGCAATTCCATCATACAGCGTTCGGACTCCTTCCCCGTCGGCGCGCTGCTCGCGCTTTCGGGCGGGTTTCTCGACGCGTATACCTACCTCACGCGCGGCGGGGTGTTTGCCAACGCGCAGACGGGAAACATGGTTTTACTCGGCCTGCGCCTTTCGGAGGGACGCTGGAGCGACGTGCTTCGCTATCTTGTCCCTGTGCTCGCGTTTGCAGCGGGCGTTCTGCTGGCGGAATGGATACAGCACGCGTTCAAGCAAAGCCGCGCGTTTCACTGGCGGCAGCTCGTGCTCGCCCTGGAGTGCGCAATCCTGTTCGGCATCGGTTTCGTTCCGGAAGGGCTATGGAATTCCGGCGTCAACATCGCGGTTTCGTTCGTCTGCGCGCTGCAGGTAGAGAGTTTTCGCACCGTCCATGGCCTGAGCTTTGCTTCGACCATGTGCACGGGAAATCTCCGCAGCGGCACGGAGCTGTTGTTTTGCTATCTAAAAGAGTGCGACAACCGCCTGCTCAACAGTGCGATAAAATACTACGGAATTATCGCCGTCTTCATCCTCGGCGCGGCGGCGGGCTTCTTCGCCTCCAATGCGATGGGTGTGCGCGCCGTTTGGATCCCCTGTACGTTGATGATCGCCGTGCTGCTGCTTCTGCGCCGTATGCCGAATGCAGCGGGCGATTCACCTGTTTAGTGTTTCATTCATTTGACGCATCTATAGAAAAAGCATCGCATTTGGCGCGGCGGCTTGCCGCGTTTTTTATATTGGCGGCTATTGTGCCGCTTGCTTTTTCTGAACCGCGCTCCGACGAATCAGAATCAGCAGCGCGAGCATGGATGCGCCGAGCAGGATATGCCCGATGCCGGACACTCCGGAAAGCGACGCGTCAAGCCCGCGGGAAAGCGCCGCGTTCGTCGTCTGCGCAAGCCCGCGCAAAAATAGACACGCTGTCGTTATGTTTAATCCGACGTGGTAGACCGCGACCCATCCGCGCGCACCCTTTTGCCCGGAAAACGCAAACGCCTTGTCCAGCAGCGCCAGCACAAGGAAAAAGAACATGCCGAGTACAAAATAGTGCGTATGCACGAACGAAAGGTTCGTCGCGTCCGTATAGCCGACGGCCTTGGTAAACTCGCGGTAAAACACGCCGCCCGCCATGGCGAGGGATGCGTAGACGATTGCGGAATTGAAAAAGCGCTTCAACATATCAAACTTCCTCCTTTTTTTGTCTGCCGGTAAAGGTTCAGACCCATGACGACGATCCAGACATACGCGAGCGTCTTTGGTATCATGAGCATGCCGATGGCCGGAACCGCCTCCGCAAAGAGCACGACGGGCAGGTAAAACGCGAACGACAGCGTAATTGCCAGCCATACATACCCAAACACGGCGTCCCTGACGCGCCCGGCTTCCTGCGCGAAGAGCACGATGAGCAGAACGCCCATCATCGCAAACGGAATATTGCGCAGAATTCCCCAAAGAAGCGGCGGCTGGTAGACAAGCCACTGGTTCTGAGGAAGCAGGCAAAGCACGATGTGCGCTGCCGTCAGCACCCATATGGCTCGTGTCAGTCCGTTTCTGCCCTGAATGCCGTATCTCTCTCGCCAGATGTAGTACAAAATCAGATAAAACACCGTCATGGTGACCGACGTGATCAGTTTGCCAACGCCGAGCGCGGCCGCGTTTGCCTCCAGCCCCGTCGTCCAGAGAGCAACCGCGCGCGGAACAAGGTGAAACGCATCCCCGCCGCCGAGTATGATGGCCATTGCGCCAAATTTTCGAACGAGCGATCCCTTGCCGCCCTTTGTCAGCAGAACGACACCTGCGACAATCACAAACGTCAGATACAGCACATCGAATGCTGTCTCCGCCAATGCCTGTGCCATTTAACAGATCTCCTTAGTATAAAATTCTATTCAGTATTTCCAGAAACGCGCTCGGGTCGTCCGTCTTCTGGCGCAGCAGCGCGAGGACATTGACCAGCACAAAATCGGTGAACGCTTCTTTTGTCAAAACATCGTCCCATAGCCCGGTACGAACCGCCTGATCCGCGTTCAGCCGCTCCAGCATCATCGCGCGCAGCGCGCGCTGCATATCCGCCATGCGGCTTCTGCCCGCTTCCTCATTCTCGTGCAGGCTTTGCATGAGTATCTCGGCGCAGTCATTCATCTTTGATCTGAGAAATGCCAGTATCAGCGCAATCTGGTCGGGAAATCGCTCCGCCACAGCAAGCGCGGGCATTTCCCCGAGTGCATTTTTCCAGTAATCCTCCGTCAGCGCAAAGAGTACGTCCTGCTTGTTTTCAAAATAGTTATACACCGTACCGACGGCGACGCCGGCATCGTCCGCCAGCCTTCGAATGCTGATGGCATCCACGCCCTCGACGCGCTCGATTGTATGCGCGCAGTCCAATAGCGCCTGTTTTCTTCCCTGTGTCTTTCTGCGCATAGTCGAAACCTCGCCAACCAAATTATTAATGAACACGTTCATTTATATTATAGCTGCATTCGTTCGATTGTCAAGGACTTCCTTAAAAGTGTAAATGTACGCGCGTACCATAAATCACACGAATTGTTCACGATTGCGTAATGCCGCGCGCCCATGCGCACCGTTGGAACAGTTGCCAGTGTCCCCCGAAATGTGTATAATATTGTGTATCTGCCAGTTATGGCATACAAAATGCAGTTTACTGTTAGGGAATATTCATGTACGAAAAATACTCGGGATTGCCCGACACAACCAAGTCCGCATCGAACGGCGGCGGCCGGAATAACGGTCGTTCCGCCGGTAAAAGCGCATATTCTTCCGGCAGCGGCGCTCTGGAATATTATCAGGCACCGAACCGCGCCAACGGCGCGGCCTCCGCAAAACGCGCGAGCGCGCGGCGCGCCAAGGCTCGCAAGCGCAAACTCATCGTCGGCCTGATGAGCCTTTCTTTTCTCGCGCTCATCATCGTTGCCATCGTGGTGCTCGCCAAAAGCTGCGCCGCTCCGACGGTCGTGGACACGGAGACCGGAAAGTTTCGCAGCGGCGTTTATATCAACTGGACGGACGTCTCCGGCAAGACCGTCGACGAGGTGCGCGGCCTTCTGGAATCCAACGAAACCAGCAGACTCAACGCCATCGCCATCACGCTCTCCAGCGCGGAACTGAATGCGACCATCACCGGCGCGGATATGGGCGCTTCGTCCAACCTCAACGAGGTGATTCAGCAGGCGTTGAACGGCGGCGCCAATCAGGATTATTACTCCGTGGTGAGTATCGACGACGAAGCGCTCGCCACACGGATTCAGGAGATCAACGCGACCTCCAGCAAAGCGCCGGTGGACGCAACATTTACTATAGACGTCTCCAGCAGCGGCAAACCCACGCTCCAGTACGTCGAGGGGCAGGCGGGGTTTGGGCTCGACGTGGAGTCCACCATCGCGCTGGTCAAGCAGACGATGGAATCCGACGAGTTCAAGTCCAATCAAATGAAAGCGACGCTGACGCCGACGCTGACGACCATAGAACCGACCAGAACCATAGCGGACGTGCAGAATGAAACGACGCTCATCGGGCAGGCCACGACAACATATTCGTTTAAAGGCACGGCGGAAGACAGCGAACTGCAGCGGGAGTTGATCCCCAACCGTGCGTTCAACGTTGAAAAAGCCGCGGATCTCATCAACGGTCAAGTCGTGCAGCCGGGCGAAAAATGGAGCTTCAACGATGTGGTCGGCGACCGCAACGAGAAGAACGGCTGGAAAGAAGCGAACGGTATCTTCGGCGGCGATACGATGACAAGACAGTATGGCGGCGGTGTCTGTCAGGTCAGCACGACGCTCTACAACGCGCTTCTGGAAGCGTATCCCAACATCAAAATCAACCAGCGCTCGAGGCATTCCATCCCGTCAACCTATGTTGAAATGGGGCTGGACGCGACGGTAGATACCGGCCATATCGACTTTGCGTTTACCAATACATCCGAATATCCGTTGCACATTTTCGCGTACTACACGGAAAACAAGATGTACAAGAGCCGCAAACGCGATATCACCGTCGTCATCTATGGTCAGGCGATGCCGGAGGGCACCGAATATAAGCCCCGCACCGTGCTTGTCTCCCAGGAATCCCCCGGCGACGACATCATTACCGAAAGCAGCAAGCTCTACATCGGGGAAGAAAATATCCTCGCCGAGGCGCGCGACAAGTTTGTTGTGGACGTTTACATCGACCATTACGTGAATAACGTGAAAATCGAAGAAATTTTCCTTTATGAGGATACCTACCCCGGCAACCCGTTGCGCAAGCAGGTCGGCGTCAAGCCGACGCCGACGCTGGAACCAACGCCAACGCCGGTTCCTTCCCCGACGCCAACACATACGGAAGGGTCGTAACACACGCATACAAGAGGCGAAAGCAAATTTGCTTTCGCCTCTTATTTTCTTGCTGTTCGACGCTACACTTCCCCGTCGCTTTTCGGCGTGCGGTAAAGCAGAAGCCTTCTCGAGAAAAAGTTAAACAGATAGGTAATTACACCGGAGAATACGCGAGAAACGCGATAGTCCACGCGCAGTAAATCGGTGAAGCAATACATGCATCCCTCGGTCAGTGCCAGCGCCAGCATTGAGATGACGACAAAGAACACGATCTCCCGGTGCAGCGGCAAGCCGCCTCTGCGAAACACAAACACAATGCCAATGAGGTAGTTTACGCCAATTCCGACGAGAAAGGCAATCGGTACGGCAATGAGATAATGCAGCCCGGCAAGTTCCTTGAGAAGAAGAAGCGAGCCATAGTCCGCGGCAAAACCGCCGAACGCCGCGGCTCCATACCGCAGCGCCTGATAGAACAGCCGCGCGTCATTCCGCGCCGAAGTTTGATTCATTCGTTTTCGCATGGCATCAGTATAACAAGCCGCGCAACGCCGCACAACGACAAACTGCCGCGTACGGCAAAAAAAGAGAGCCATTCATAACGAATGGCTCTCTTTGCAATGCGTTTTTTACTTCTCGTCGTCTACTTTGAGTCCTTCAAAGAGGGACGCCAGAGAAGTCGTTGCCTCCTGCACCGGTGGGAGTTCATATTCGCCGTCCTCATTGTTGCGACGGCGGCGGTCTCCGCGGTCACCACGATCGGAAGAGGGTGCACGCTCGCTGCTTGCTGAGCGCGGCGCGCTCTCGCGGCGGTCGCGCTGCTGCGCCTGCTGCGAATCACGCTGCTGCTGGCGCTGTTCCTGCCGCTCGGCATACTGGCGATCGCGCTCGGCTTTTTCGGCGCGAAGCTGCTCTGCCAGTTCCGGATCCTCTTCAAGGAGTGCTTCTTTGCGGCTGAGGCTGATGCGCTTGGCTTCGGGGCTGACCTCGAGTACCTTGCAGCGGACGGTATCACCGACTTTGAGTTCGTCTTCGACCTTCGCGATGCGATGGACGGAAACCTGCGAAATATGGATAAGCCCGTCGATCGTGCTCTCCAGCGCGACAAACGCGCCAAAGGGTACGATGCGAACGACTTTGCCTTCCACGATGGAGCCGACCGGATACTTCTCTCCCGCGGTCATCCAGGGCTTGGGCTGGAGCTGCTTGTATCCGAGGGATACGCGCTCTTTCTCAACGTCCACGTTGAGAATCAGCACTTCGATCTCCTGGCCGATGGAGAAAACGTCCGAAGGATGCTTGACGCGACCCCAGGCGGCGTCTGTCACATGAACAAGGCCGTCGATCCCGCCAATGTCCACGAAAGCGCCGAAATCGGCGATCCGGCGGACGATGCCGTTGACCTTACTGCCAACCACCAGAGATTCCCACTTCTTGTGTTTCTCGGCGGCGGCTTCCGTAAGAAGCACCTGCTTCTGGGAAGCGACGATACGCTTCCTCTGGCGATCCACTTCCAGAACCTTGAGGCGCATCGGCTTGCCGACGAACTCGCTGAGATTCTCGATATATCTGGTGGATACATGCGAAGCGGGAACGAATGCGCGGATGCCGCTGATGTCCGCAATGAGGCCGCCCTTGACGACTTCCTTGCCGACCGCGTCGAAGATCTTCTCTTCGATGTCTTCCTGATTGAGCAGTTCGTCCCAAAGCTTCTTGCTCTCTACATTTTTGCGGGAGAGCAGGACGTTGCCGTCTCCGTCGTTCACCTTGGTGACTTCGACTTCGATGGAATCGCCTTCCTTGAAGAGATCCTCGGCCTTGACGTCGGAGTCTCCGGAGAGTTCACTCGCGGGGATCACGCCGTCGGACTTGTATCCAATGTTGACGAACACTTCGCCGTCTACAATGGAGATGACCGTTCCTTCAAGAACCTGGCCGTTATGAATACGCGTCATGGTCTTTTCAAACGCGGCGGCAAAGTCGGAGCTGTCTTCGTGTTCCGGCTTCTCTTCGGCTTTCTCTGCGGCAGCTTCGGGTTCCTGAACGGCTGCTGCCGTTTCCACGACTTCTTCCGCTGCCGCTTCGGGGGCCTCAACTGTGGCTTCGGGCGCTTCCACAGCCGCCACGGCCTCTTCGGTTACCTGGGTAGCCTGGGGCACGACGACTTCCTCGGCGGGAGCTTCCGCTTCAATGGTTTCGATCGTCGTTTTTTCCTGTTCGCTCATTCCTCGTAGTACCTCCCTAATCATCCGGTCCGGCGTCGATGCGCCCGCAACAATACCTATTATATCATCGGATGACAATTTATCAAGAAAAAGTTTGTCGCTCGATTCGACGTTTACTGTATTTTTACAGTGTTTTTTACATATTTCCACCAGTTTCTGTGTATTGGCGCTGGATTTTGAGCCGAGCACGAGCATCGCGTCCGCGCGGCGCGAAATTGCCTTCGCTTCGCTCTGCCGCGCGCGCGTCGTGTCGCAGATGGTGTTTCGGATCACGAGCGTATCCGGCCCGTTTCCCGCCGCCTCCAAAGCCAGGACAATCGCTTCCAGTGCCGTCACCGGCAGCGTGGTCTGCGCCACAAGCGTGGCTTGACCAATCTCCGGCAAGTTGACAACATCCGCGTCCGACTCAAGCACAAAAGCGTTTTCACCCGCCCAGCCGCGGATACCGATTACCTCAGGATGGTTCGCCTTTCCCGCGATGAGCACCGTACGCCCCTGCTGCGCAGCCTGCTGCACAATCTGATGGATTCGCTTGACATACGGGCACGTCGCATCAACCAGCCGAATGCCGCGCGCCTCGCTCGATTCGTATACATCCGGCGGCGCGCCGTGAGCACGGATAATCAGCGTATCCCCCGCCTTGAGCCGGTCCAGCCCGTCCACGGAACACACGCCCTTTTCACACAGTTCGGCGACGACGCTTTCGTTGTGAATGATGTTGCCGTAGGTATAGACGTGCCCCCGCTCCAAAGCGCACTGTTCGGCCATATCGACCGCGCGGCGCACCCCGAAGCAGAACCCGCTGTTTTTTGCAATCAGTATCTTCATCTTATGAGCGCCGTCGATTTCACGGCATGAGCTCCAGTTCGTTTTTTAAAAGCTGCATGCGGTCGCGAATCGCCTCCGTCACCGCGTCAACGCTCCGCCCCGCAAACGAATTTGCCACGGCATTCGGGTCGATCGGTTCGCCGACGATTGCGCGAATACGTCCGCGCTTCTTCCAGTCCGGGTCGGCGTAGATCGGTACAATCGGCGCTGCGCAGCGCAGCGCGAGGAACGCGGCCCCTTTTTCAAACGAGTCCAGCTCGCCGGTGATCGAACGCCGTCCTTCCGGAAAGATACCGAAGATGTGGTTGTGCTCCAGCACCGCCATCGCCTGCTTGAGCGAGAGCATGTCCGCCTGCTTGCGATAGACGGGGAAAGCGAGCAGCCCTTTCAGGAAAAAGCGTTTGATGGGTTTATCGAACAGCTCCTGCTTGGCCATGAAGTGCAGCGGACGCGGCGCGATGAACGCAAGCCGAATGGGATCGCCAAGCGTAAAATGGTTTGAAATCAGAATCGCGCGCCCGCGGAAGAACAACCGACCGAAGTTTTGCACCTTTGGGCGGTAGATCAGCCAGAAAAACGGCGTCAGCAGATATTTTACGATGATGTACAGCATGGTTCAGCGGCTTCTCTTTTCCGAAATAACGTTTAGCACTTTTTGAAGAGACTCCTCGGGTTCCAGCTCCGACGTGTCGATCAGAACGGAGTCCTCCGTCCTGGTCAGCGGCATGTAGGCGCGCGTGCTGTCCTGAAGATCGCGCGCTTTGATACCGGCCAGCACCGACTCGTAGGTCTCCGTCATGTTGCCGCGCAGGCGGATCTCGGCAAGACGCCGCTCGGCGCGAATCTCCGGCGTCGCCGTTACATAAAACTTATATTGCGCATGCGGGAGCACGTTTGTGGTGATGTCCCGCCCGTCCATGACCACGTCGTAATTTCGCCCGACCTCGCGCTGCAGTTCCGCAAGCTTCTGCCGGACGCAGGGATGCGCGCTGACCGTGGAGGCGCCCATGGACAGTTCCGGCGTGCGAAGTCCGTCCGTCACGTCCTCGTCGCCAAGCAGCACGCGCTGTCCGCGTTCGTCGTATTCCACGCGAATATCCGCATCGTCCAGAATGCCCTTAAGGCCCTGTTCGTCCGTCACGCTCACACCGTTTCGCATGGCAAAGAGCGCCATGGCGCGGTACATCGCGCCCGTGTCCAGATACCGGATATGCAGCTTGCTTGCAACGCCCTTTGCCAGCGTGGATTTACCCGCGCCGGAGGGGCCGTCGATCGCAATATTGAGGTGTTCGCCCATGTGTGTAGTCCGCCTCTATATTTAATAGGATGTTTTTATATTTTTATTGGATACTGTCGCCCGCGAGCGCGCCCGTCGACCATGCGATCTGGAGGTTGTATCCGCCGGTCGTCGCGTCGACGTCCAGCACCTCGCCCGCAAAATACAATCCTTTGACGCGTTTGCTCTCCATCGTGGAGGCATTGACGTCCTTCACGCTCACGCCGCCGCGCGTGATCACCGCTTCTTTGAGCCCGCGCGCGCCGCTGACCGTCAGCGGCAGGGCTTTGAGTGTATCCACCAGTCGCGTTCGCATGGCTTTACTGAACTCGCCGACCGGCAGCGCGCCGTCGATCTGCGCAAGCGTCAGCACGCTTTCAAGCAGACGCTGCGGCAAAAGCGCGTGCAGCGCGGTCTTCACCTGCTGCCGCGCGCCCGCCTGCAAATCCCGCAGCAGCCGTGCGTCCAGCTGTTCATTCGTCAGCGCGGGTTTCAGATCGATCGAAAGCTTCGTGCCCTCGGGCTGTCCCGCAATCGCGCCCGAAAGCGAAAGCACGAGCGGACCGCTCACGCCAAAGTGCGTAAAGAGTAGTTCGCCCAGCTCGGAAAATACCGTTTTCCCGCGCTTTTCTGCGGAAAGCGTAACGTTTTTCAGCGTCAGCCCCGCAAGCTCGCGCGGCCAAAGCTCCTCCGTTTCCAGCGGAACGAGCGAGGCCAGCGGCTCCTCCACCGCGTGCCCCGTTTCGCGGGCGAAGGCATAGCCGTCCCCCGTGGAGCCCGTCTGCGGATAGGACACGCCGCCGGTCGCAACGACGACCGCGTCGCAAGCGACTGTTTCGCCGCCGAGGCGAACGCCGGAGACCGCGCCGTCCATCACGATCAGCCCGTCCACACGCGTATTAAGACGCACGGTTACGCCCGATTCACGCACGATGCGCTCCAGCGCACGCAGGATGTCGCTCGATTTGTCCGAAACCGGGAACACGCGCCCGCCGCGCTCCGTCTTGAGCGGAACGCCTGCCAGTTCGATACGCTCCATGATCGCCCTGTTGTCAAAATGCGAAAACGCACTGTAGAGAAAGCGCGGGTTCTTCAGCACATGCGCAAAAAATTCATCCCGCTCGGCGATGTTCGTCACATTGCAGCGGCCCTTGCCGGTGATGTAGAGCTTTTTGCCGAGTTTTTCGTTGCGCTCAAACAGCGTCACGTCGTGCCCGGCGCGCGCGGCGTTTGCCGCGGCGATCATGCCCGCCGGCCCGCCGCCGATGACGAATACGGTCATGCGCGCTCCTCTTTGATCGTCTCGTTGAGATACACGCCCTCCGCGTGCCAGACCTCCTCGAGCTGCGTCAGGTGCTGATACGCCTCGTCCTTGCGCGCGTGGCCGATGGCGACGATGATCGCGTTGATCAGCGACAGCGGCGCGACGAGCGAGTCCGCAAACGACGCCATGTCGCTGCGGGCACAGAGCGAGAAGTCCGAAATGCGCGCCACGGGCGAGGTCGGCATGTCGGTCAGCGCAATCAGCGTAGCACCCTTGGACTTTGCGTATTTCATCGCGTCCACGGTGCGCGCGCTGTAGCGCGGAAAGCTGATGCCGAAGCAGACGTCCGTCGAGTCTACGCGCAGCATGCGCTCGTGGATATCCTGAACCGCGCCGTTGACAAACATCACGTTGTCGCAAACGTAGTCCAGATAATACGTCAGAAACTGCGCAAGCGACATCGCGCTGCGAATGCCGAGCACATAGATGCGGCGCGCGCGCAGAATCGCGTTGATCGCGCCGTCAAAGCTCTCGTTGTCGATCATATCGATCGTCGCGCGGATGTTGTTCATATCCGAGGACAGCACGGTTTTGAGTACGTCCTGCTGCGGAATATTCGCCGCAAGGCGAATGCGCTGCACACTGGTCAGCCTATGCCGGATGAGATCCTGAAGCGCCTCCTGCAGCGCGGGGTATCCATCCAGACCAAGCATGTAGGCAAACCGCACAACGGTGGATTCCGAGACGCCGACGCGCTCGCCGAGCTTCGCGGCCGTCATAAACGCCGCGTCGTCATAGGAATTGAAGATGTATTCCGCGATGCGCCGTTGTCCCTTGGAAAAGGTGGAATACTGCTTTTCCATCATCGAAAACAATGCGTCCATTCGGCTTCGTTCCTCCCCGAAAAAATTGATGCGCGGCGGTGATCCGCACATTGTTTGTTATTTGATCCAGTCCAGCTCGGCGGCGTCCATCCCGCGCAGAAAGCCGAAATGCGTCAGGTCGTAGGTCAGCGGCGTGACGGTGACATACCCCTCGCGCGCCCAGCGGTCGTCCACGTCCATGCCGTCCGAGCAGGTCGTGCAGCCGCGCGGCGTCCAGTAATAGGTGCGCCCGAACGGATCCTCGCGCTCTTCATATTTCAGCGCGTACTGTTCAACGCACAGCGGCGTGATCTTCACGCCCTTGAGCGATTCAAACGGCACGGCGGGTACGTTGATATTGAGCACCATGCCAAAGTCCATCGGATGTTTCGAAACATACTCCACCGCCATAGCCGCGATGCGTGCGGCGGTGTCCAAGTGCTCCGCCCTGTAGGAAACAGAGGACACCGCAACGGCCTGATAACCCAGCAGCGCCGCTTCATGCGCCGCGGCGACCGTGCCGCTGTAGAGCACGTCCGTTCCAAGGTTTGGTCCGTGGTTGATGCCGGAGACGACGATGTCCGGCTCGGGAAAGAGATTTCCCAGCGCGAGGCGTACGCAATCAACGGGCGTGCCGCTGACCGCATAGGCGGGTATGTCCGGCAGCCCTTCGATATGCGCGACATCCGCGCGGAGCGGTTCCATCAGCGTCATTGCGCGGCTGACAGCACTTCGTTCGCGGTCGGGCGCGGAAACATATATGTCATGGGTTTTGCAAAGCTCTTCGGAAAGCGCCCGAATCCCTTTTGCAAACACCCCGTCGTCGTTGCTTAAAAGCAGTTTCATGCAGGAACTCCGTCAAGTAATAGTAAAAGTATTGTAACATAACGCACGGAACAATGCAAAAAAAGAATAATGTGCAGGAGAAGCCACATTCCCCTGCACATGAGGATTCGCATCGTTTTTGTCTGTTACTGGATCGATCGCAGTTCAGTCGACCGGTTCCGCGGAGATCGACTCAAAGTTCACCCCGTTTACACCGTCCACATACCCATAGCTGAAGATGGCCGTGACCGTCGCGATCTGGACGACGATAATCGCCAGCAACGCGAAAAACCATGTTCCGCGCGGAAAGCGCCTCCGCCCGCGAAACGCGCGATACAGAAGACGGTTGAGCAAAATCGTCAATATCACCGGCGAGAAAAACAAGAGCAGCTGCAGCGCGCTTTCGAGAATCACCTGCAGCGTTCCGCTTCGAAGAATCGACCAGTCGAACGCAAGCGCCAAGCCGAGCATATACAGCGCGTATACCGCGAGCAAACCGTTGAGAACGATCAGCGCGATAAAATAGGCGACCGTCCTGCCCGCTCCGCAGCGGGGCTCGTCGTGCGAGCCGTGCCCGTGGCGTCCGCCGTGCTCCGGCGGTGGTGACTGCATGTCTTCTCTGTGTTCCATGGTATAGTTCCTTTCGTGATTCGGTTTGCACGGGTTTGCCTATTCTTCCGGCTCCAGTCCGTCGGCGGACGGCGGCGTCAATTCCGGCTTTTGCTCCGGCTCCACAAACCGCTCGGCAAGCACCTTGGTGGTCAGGTAGGCGGAGATGGCGTCGATGGCCATCTTGTTCTTGCCGCCGCGCATGACCGCGAAGTCCGCGTCGTTGATGTAATTCGCGATGTATTTTTCATACACCGGCTTAACCGTCTCCATGTATTGCTCGGCGATGTTGTCGATCGAGCGTCCGCGCGCCTTGATGTCCCGCTTGATGCGGCGAAGCAGGCAGACGTCCACATCCACATGCAGATACACCTTAAGGGACATGCGCTCACAGAGGCGCTTGTCGTAGAACATATGGATGCCTTCGAGCACAAGCACCTCCGGCGGCGGAATCAGTATATCGGGCGTATCCGCGCGAAGGTAATTGACATAGTCGTAGCCTTTCGTGGTGATCGGCTGCCCGCTTCCCAGCAGTTCGATATCGTGCAGCAGCTCGTCAAAATCGAAGATGTTCGGTTCGTCGTAGTTGAGCTTGATGCGCTCGGCAAACGGCATATCCGGAAAATTTCGATAATAGCAGTCCTGCCCGATGATGGTGCAGCTGCAGGCCAGCGAGTCTTTGATGCGCTTTGCGAGCGTGCTCTTTCCGCTGCCGCTCGCGCCGCAGATGCCGACGATGATCATGGCAATCACTCCATAAAAATATAAAATGTGTTACGACCGATCGGTCCATTACTCTGATTTGTGTCAGTTTATCATGAAATGCAGGTCGTTGGCAATGTGCCAGTGTCCGCAAACATCCGTTGCGGTCAAAGATTGCATCAAAAACCAGCCCGGAGATTCGGGCTGGTTTATAAGAGAAAAATCTCTTATTTGATTTCGCAGGTAGCACCCACACCGTCATCGAAGCCTGAAATGCGCGCATCAAAAAACCAGCCCGGAGATTCGGGCTGGTTTATAAGTGAGAAATCCCTTATTTGATTTCGCAGGTAGCACCCACTTCTTTGAACGCCGCGACGATCTTCTCGGCTTCTTCTTTGTTGATGCCTTCCTTGACTTTGCTCGGCGCGCCGTCGACGACATCCTTGGCTTCCTTGAGGCCGAGGCCGGTCAGCTCGCGGACGACTTTGATAACCTTGATCTTCTCGGCGCCGACTTCCTTGAGCACGACGTCGAATTCGGTCTTCTCTTCCACTTCCTCGGCTGCGCCAGCGGCGGGGCCGGCAACGGCAACGGCGGTCGCAGCTGCGGATACGCCGAATTCCTCTTCGAGGGCCTTAACGAGCTCGCTGAGCTCCAGAACGGACATCGCTTTGATATCAGCGATCAATTTTTCCTTATCCATAATTTCCTCCATACATTTTTATTGCGGAAGTCCCGCATATTTGTCGTTGTTGTTCTCTGCGGGTTACGCTTCCGCTCCGCCCTGTTTCTTTACGATCTCGTTGAGCACGATTGCGAACTTGGAAATCGGGGTCATCATGGAACCCAGCATCCTTGCAATCAGCACCTCGCGGCTCGGCAGGTCGGCGATTGCCTCCACCTGCGACGCGTTGAGAATTGTCTTCTCGACGATACCGCCCTTGAACTCGCACTTCTTCGCCTTCTTGATGAAAGCCTTGAGGATGCGCGCCGGAGCGGCGACATCTTCATAGCCAAACGCGAATGCGCTGGGCCCTTTGAGCATCTGAAGATCCTTGGCGTCGATGCCGACGACTTCGCAGGCACGCTCCACAATGTGATTTTTGATGACCACATACTCCACGCCGTTTTTGCGCATTTCCGCGCGCAGCTCGGTGTCCTCCGCAACGGTGATACCGCGGTAGTCAAACACGACGATGCTCTGCGCTTTTGCAACTTTCTCGGCGACGAGAGAAACCTGTTCCGCTTTGCGTTCGATGTTCTGAACGTTTGCCATTTTACTGTTTCACCTCCTTGTATCTGTTACCAGAAAAATAAAAATCCTTCCGCCCGAAACAAGACGAAAGGATGACATACAAATCATTGGTCTTTGTACGCATCACCTCGGCAGGACTTATGCGGTCTCCCGCTGCCGGCTGTCTTGGGCGATTTTGTTACCGCAGAGAATATTACCATACGCGCATGCGTTTGTCAACAAATTCCCGGCGGATGGTTTCGTCCGGGAAGGCCGGTGAAACGGCCCTCCCGAAACGATTGACTGCTTTAGAACTTGAGCGTGTTGAACTTGATCCCGGGGCCCATCGTGGCGCTGATGACAACGCTCTTGAGGTAGGTGCCCTTCGCGGCGGACGGCTTGGCCTTGACAATTGCGTCCATCAGCGTGGTGAGGTTTTCTTCGAGCTTGTCCGCGCCGAAGGAAGCCTTGCCGATCGGGCAGTGCACGATGCTGGTCTTGTCCACGCGGTACTCCACCTTACCGGCTTTGATGTCGGCAACGGCTTTGGCGACGTCCATGGTAACCGTGCCGGACTTCGGGTTCGGCATGAGGCCTTTCGGGCCGAGCACGCGGCCGATGCGGCCGACGACGCCCATCATGTCCGGGGTCGCGACGCAAACGTCGAAATCAAACCAGTTCTCGGTCTGAATCTTCTTGACGAGGTCTTCGTCGCCAACATAATCGGCGCCGGCTTCCTGTGCTTCGCGAGCCTTATCGGCCTTGGCGAACACGAGGACGCGAACCTTTTTGCCCGTGCCATGCGGGAGGACGACCGCGCCGCGGACCTGCTGGTCTGCGTGGCGGGGATCGACGCCGAGGCGGACGGAGGCTTCGATGGTTTCGTCAAACTTCGCCTTGGCTGTGGTCAGAACGAGATCGAGCCCTTCGCGAACATCGTAGGCTTTCTGCGCCTCGATGCTGTTCTTGCTTTCGGTATACTTCTTGCCGTGTTTCATATTCCCGTTCCTCCTCAGTCTCCGACGATGACGCCCATGCTGCGGGCGGTGCCAGCGATCATGGACATGGCGGTCTCCACGCTGCCCGCGTTGAGGTCGGGCATTTTCAGCTCGGCGATCTCGCGGATCTGCGCTTTGGAGATGGTGGCGACCTTGGTCTTGTTCGGCACGCCGGACGCGGTTTCGATGCCGCAGGCCTTCTTGATCAGAACGGCCGCGGGAGGCGTCTTGGTGATGAACGAGAACGAACGATCCTGATAAACGGTGATAACGACCGGGATGATAAGCCCGGCGGACTTCTGCGTGCGCTCATTGAACTCTTTGCAGAACCCCATGATGTTGACGCCCTGTTGGCCCAGAGCCGGGCCGACCGGCGGCGCGGGCGTCGCTTTGCCCGCAGGAATTTGCAGCTTTACATAGCCTTGAATTTTCTTTGCCATTGCGGTTCCCTCCATTTAATTTGGTTGTGGTCAGCGGGGTGCCTCCCCCTCCCACATTCTATATACGCAGTTTCTGCGTTACAGACGATGTTGTGCCGTATCGTACGGCAAAGGATGATTACAGTCTCTGCACCTGCACAAAGTCCAGCTCGACGGGTGTTTCTCTTCCGAACATGGATACCGTCAGCTTGATCTTCTGGCGTTCGACATCCAGCGCCTCGACGCGGCCGGTGAAGTTTTCCAGCGGGCCGGAGACGACGCGGACGGTTTCGCCAACCTCGATATTGAGCACGATCGGAATCCGTTCCACGCCCATGGCGGTAACTTCCTCGTCCGAAAGCGGCACGGGCTTGCTTCCTGGGCCAACGAATCCCGTGACGCCGCGGGTGTTGCGAACAACATACCAAGCGCGCGGATTCATGACGAGATCGACGGACTTTCCGCCGCCCTGCTCCGCGGGACGTTCTTTTTCGACGACATCCACGAGCATTTTGACCATGACATAACCGGGAAAAACTTTACGCTGGGTTACTTTGCGTTTTCCGTTGGGCAAAATCTCGATGGTTTCCTCCGTGGGGTATTTCACCTCAAGGATGATTTCCTGAAGTCCTGCGTTTTCCACGGATTTTTCAAGGTCTTCCTTGACCTTGTTTTCATACCCGGAATAGGTATGAACCACGTACCATTTTGCTTCCTGCACGCTCAAAACTCCTTACCCGATTTTGATGTTGCTCAGCGCACCGAACCCGCTCGAGAACGTGAGGTCGAGAACGTAGATGATCAGCGCCATGCCGAGTACGAAAACGAGAACCGCCAGTGTGTGGCTGAAAAGCTCTTTGCGCGAAAGCCAGGTGAGCTTTTTCACTTCGCCGATCATCTCGCGCATAAAGCGGATCAGGCCGGTGTCGTACATGCCGTCCACCGCGATGACGAACATCAGCGAGAGCACGACGGCGACGATGCCGGATACCAACGCAACGATGCCCATCTTGGCCGTCGCGGTCAGAATAATGATCGCGTATACCAGCGCAAGCGAGCCGAGCGTCATGAGCGTTTTGCCTTTGACTTTGAGAAGCGCAAATACGCCGCTGGCCGCGATGAGCAGCCCGAGCAGCGCGCTGGCTACCTTCAGTCCGGTCGAGAGCAAATACGCTTCGTCGGGAGTGACCATCTGCAGGATGTTATAAGCCGCGAGGAAAAGCCCTGCCAGCGTGAACAGAATGCTCACGGGGACAAGGAATTTCTTGGAGTTTGCAATCCAGAACGGCTTCTTATGCGCTACGCGCGCATGCGGGTCGGCCTTGACAACTTTCTTGTCCGCGGCCTTAGCATCCTGATTCGGTTTGCTGAGATTCTGTGCCATATCGTTCCTCTTTCGTCGCGTCCGTTACTTGGATTCGCGATGCGTGGTGTGCTTGCGGCAGAACCGGCAGTACTTGCTGAACTCGAGCCTCTCCGGGTCGTTTTTCTTGTTTTTGTAGGTGTTGTAGTTCCTCTGCTTGCACTCCGTGCAGGCCAGGGTGATCTTTACGCGTGCATCTGCTGCCATGGTGAAATCCTCCGTTATTCGGTCAAAACATCATAAAGCGAGCCCCTTTGCGGGGCACCTTCAAAAGATACCATAACAAAGGGGCCGTGTCAATCAAATCTTTTGATTTGTCGTGCTTTTTTTAGCGGAGCGCCGCGGCGCGCGGGCGTTTCAGTTTCCCGCTACGGTAAGGCCGGAAACGAGGATGCTCGGCGAACCGTAAAATCCGCCGCGAGGCATGCCGAATCGCAGGTCGCTTCCAACCGCCAGAACGTCCTTCATCATGGTGATAAAGTTGCCTGCCACCGTAATGTTGGACACCGGGCGGACGACTTTGCCGCCCTCTGCGAGAAAGCCGGAGGCCTTGAGCGAGAAGTCGCCCGATACGGCGTCCACGCCGGCGTGCAAGCCTTCCAGATCCGCAATCACCAGCCCGTCGCCAAGCTCTCTGAGCAGTTCGTCGTATCCCTTTTCGCCCGGCTGAATGCGGAAGACCGCCGGCGAGACGCCGACCGCCGACGCCGCGCTTTTGCGGCTGGCGTTGCCTGTGCTCCGCGCGCCCGCCTTCTTCGCGGTTTTGAGGTTATGCAGCAGCGTTTTGAGCTCGCCGCGGTCGATGACCGCCTTCTTCACGCAGGGCGTGCCTTCGCCGTCGAACGCGCGCGGCGCGACCGGGTCGAATGGATCGTCCCAGAGCGTAACAAGTTCGCTGGCGACGGCCTGTCCTTCCTTGCCGGCAAGCAGCGAGCAGCCCTTCTGCGCTTCGTCCGCAGAAAACATGGACGAAAACGCGGCGAGCAGGTCGCCCATGGCAAAGGGTTTGAACAGGACGCGATAGCAGCCCGAGGGTACGGGCGCGCCGCCGAGCCGGCCGAGCGCATCCTCCACCGCCTCTTTCGCGCAGCCCTCGACGTCCGCCGCGTCCCGCCCCATGCGAAACGCAACGCCGGTCTGTACCTCGTCACCTTCCTGCACGGATGGCACAACATAGACGACAGACACGTCAAACGAGCGCTCCGCCTTCAGGCCGAGCGAGTTTTCCATGATCACGCCGCCCGCGTCGTAGGCCGCGGCGCAGTAGACCACGCGCTTGACGCGCGGATCCGCCGCGAGGCAAAGTTCCTCCATGCGCTTTGCCAGAGCAATGCGCTCCGATTCGCTCAGCGCTTTCAGCGCGGAATCTTCGCGCGAAACGGTTTCATACGTCTGCCGCGTCTGCATGGGGTGTTCGTCTTCGCTTTCGATGCATCTTGCGTTGTCCGCCGCGTGGTCGACGAGCTTCTCCGGTTCGTCGATGCGCTCGGTATAGGCATACCCTTCGTGTCCATTCAGCGACACGCGAACGGACACGCCCGCCTCGCGGCTGACGCTGTAGCGGTCGATCTCGCCGCCGTTTGCGTTCACCTCGAAGGATTCGCCGTTTGCGTAATACAGTTCGCAGGCCGTGCAGCCGATCGACGCGGAATACGCCATCGCCGCCTTGGAAAATTCATGATACGTCATTCGATCGCGCCTCCCTTGCCGCCGATGGTCATGCCGGATACGCGGATGCGCGGCTGGCCGACATTCGTCGGCACCGAGCCGGAGAGCGACCCGCACATACCCGGCGCCATTGTCATCTCTTTTCCGACGCGGTCGATTTTAAGCAGCACCTCGCTGCCCTTGCCGATCAGCGTCGCCCCGCGCACGGGCGAAACGATCCGCCCGTTTTTCACCCAGTAACCCTCGGCCACGCTGAAGTTAAATTCACCGGTCGGCGGGTTCACCGAGCCGCCGCCCATCTTCTTTGCGTAAAGCCCCTCCGCCATGCCGGAGATCATTTCGTCGTCGTCATCCGTGCCCGGGCAGATGAAGGTGTTTGTCATGCGCGACGTCGGCGCGAACATATAGCCCTGCCGCCGCGAGGAGCCTGTGCTCGGCATGTTCATGCGGCGCGAGCCGAGCTTGTCGATAAGATACCCTTTGAGCACGCCGTTTTCGATCAGAACATTGCGTCTCGGCGCTCCGCCCTCGTCGTCCACATTGATCGATCCCCATTCGCCGGGGAGCGTGCCGTCGTCCACGGCGCTGACGCAGTCCGCAGCGATCTTTGTGTTCAGCTTCCCGCAGAAGACCGAGTTGTTCCGCCCGACCGCCGTCGCCTCCAGCGAATGCCCGCAGGCCTCGTGGAAGATGACCCCGCCGAACCCGCCGTCTATCACGACAGGCAAATTTCCCGCCGGGCATTCCGGCGCGTGCAGCATGGTCACCGCCATGTCGGCCGCGATCTTCGCGTGCTGCTCTACGTCGATCACATCTTCATATGCCTCAAACCCGCGGCAGCAGCCGGGGCCGGAATAGCCCGTCTGCGCCTCCGCGCCGTTCATGGCGACCGCCTGCAGGAAGATACGCGTGCGCGGGCGTTCGTCGGTCACGAATACGCCGTCCGTCGAAGCGATGGTCACGCGCTGCACCTGGTCGAGATACCGCACCACTGCCTGCGTCACTTCTTTGGAAGTCGCTTTCATCACGCGCGCGCCCTTTTTCATGACTTCCACGCGCGCCGCGTTGCCAATTGTATCGAAAGGCTTCTTCACCGGCGTGGTAAACCGCGTCATCGGAAGCGTGATTTCGCCGTCCGGCGCGTGCTTCGCCTCGCCCAGCGCGGCGGCAGCCGCGCGCGCCGTCTCCATTAGCGCCTGCTCGCTCGTATCCGCACCGTATGCGTAGGCGCTCTTTGTGCCGAGCAGCACGCGCACGCCCGCGCCGCAGATGCGCGCATAGTTGGCGGACTCCACCTTACCGTCGATCATCTCGATGCGTGTGCTCTCGTTGTCCTCTAAAAACAGTTCGGCGTAGTCCGCGCCGCTCTTTTGCGCCTCAAACAGCACAGCGCGCGCCGTTTCCTCACGAATCAAATCCGTTTGCCTCCTTCTCGGAATTTCACACAGACAGCCCCTTCCGCTCGCCGTTGACGCGGCGCCGGAGCATCTGCCTGTCATCCTTTGTCTTCCTTTATGATAAAAGACCGCGAGGCGAACGTCAACCCACCCGTTTCACCAATATATTTCAACATATGTTTTCCATGCGCGGCGTATGCCCTCGCAGGCGCAGCGTTCAACCGCGGGCAAAATAATATAAGATTCTTTGATCTCTTTACAAGCCCCGTCGGTGCATGATATATTACCCGCGATGAACGCGGTGAAAAACAAACTCTGGACAAAGGACTTTACGATCCTGACGCTCGGCACGGTTGTCTCCATGCTCGGAAACGCCGTCGCCGGCTTTGCCATTGGCCTGCTCGTTCTGGATAAGACAGATTCCGTTCTGCTCTACGCCCTGTTCATGATTTTCTACAGCCTGCCGCGCATCGTGCTGCCCATGTTCGCGGGACCGTATCTCGACCGGTTCTCCAGAAAGCGCGTCATATACTCTCTGGATTTTCTCTCCGCCGGGCTTTATGTTGTGTTTTTCCTGTTTCTTGCGAAGGGATTTTTTAACTATACAGTATATCTGGCGCTCTCTATGGTCATCGGTTCCATCGACAGCGTCTACAGCGTGGCATACGACAGCTTCTATCCGCTGCTCATCAGCGAGGGCAACTATACCCGCGCCTATTCGGTTTCCAGCCTGATTTACCCGCTCAGCAGCGCCATCATGGTGCCGATTGCCGGGCTTTGCTATAAAACGATCGGGCTGGCACCGCTGTTTTTGTTCAACGCTGCAACGTTCCTCGTCGCCGCCGTCGCGGAGACGCAGATCAAGGCCGCGGAGCACCATGCGGAAGAGCGGACGGGCGAGCGCTTTGACGGCGCGCGGTTTGTGCGGGATCTGAAGGATGGCTTCGCTTATCTCAAGCGGGAGCGTGGCCTGAATGCCATCACATGGTTTTTCTTTGTCATGATGCTCGCCAGCTCCGTCTGCATGACGCTCGCGCTGCCGTACTTTAAGGGACTGACCGGCGTGGACGGCGTGATGCAGTATACGTTTGTCATGGGCGCGAACACGATCGGGCGGCTCATCGGCGGAGGTGTGCACTATTTCTTTCGCTATCCCGCGCATAAGAAATTTGCAATTGCACTGTTTGTCTATATATCCATCGCGTTTCTCGACGGCGCATACCTCTTCTTCCCGTTCTGGATCATGCTTGTGTTTATGCTCATCGACGGCATGCTCGGGGTAACGAGCTACAACATCCGCATCTCCAGCACGCAGAATTATCTGCCGGATTCGATGCGCGGACGCTTCAACGGGCTGTTTCAGATGCTCGTCATATTTGGAACGATCATCGGCCAGCTCATCGCCGGCGCGGTCGGCGACTCTCTGCCGATCCGCTGGGTGATCGCGGCGAGCATGTCCATCACGCTGCTTTCCGTATTCGTCATCCTGCTGCCAAACAAAGAGCATGTGAAAAAGATCTACAACGTCAACGTATAGCACGGCAACCTGCATATTGCCGGAAAATATACAATATATCATCCCAAAACGCCGGCATGATCGCTGGCGTTTTATTTTGAATTATGCCATAATGAGATCGGTGTCGAAACAAGCAAGACATCGCCATCAAACAAATTTTGCCAATCAGGAGGCTTATCTATGTTCGATCCCAGAATCATCAAGCTGGCCAGCGGTCTGGTCAACTTTTCCTGCTCGGTGAAGCCCGGCGAAAACGTGCTCATCGAGAGCATCGGCGGCAACGACGACCTCGCACGAGCGCTCATCAAGGAAGTCTACAAGGCGGGCGGCGTTCCGTTCCTCTGGCTCGGGGACAAAAGCTTTGACCGCGAGATCCTGCTCGGCTGCACACCCGCGCAGCTGGAGCGCCGCGCAAAGGTTGACGCGTCGCTCATGGAACAGATGCAGGCGTATATCGGCGTGCGCGGCGGCGCGAACGCGAGCGAGATGTCCGACGTACCGGGCGATAAGTTCAACGACTACATGAAGTATTACTGGACGCCCGTGCACGGCAAAATCCGCGTGCCCAAGACGAAGTGGGTCGTGCTCCGCTATCCCTCGCCCGGCATGGCGCAGCTGGCGGACATGAGCACCGAAGCGTTCGAAGACTATTACTTCAGCGTCTGCACGCTGGACTACGGCAAGATGGACAAGGCCATGGATTCGCTCAAGGCGCTCATGGAGCGCACGGACAAGGTGCGCCTCGTTGCCCCCGGCACCGACCTGACGTTCTCCATCAAGGGACTGCCCGCCATCAAGTGCGCGGGGCACATGAACATCCCGGACGGCGAAGTCTACACGGCCCCGGTCAAAACCAGCGTCAACGGCACCATCGCCTACAACACGCCCTCCCTGGAAGGCGGCTTTACGTATACGGACATCAAGTTCACCTTCAAGGACGGTAAGATTGTTGAAGCAAGCGCAAACGACACCGGGCGCATCAACAAGCAGCTGGACATCGACGAGGGCGCGCGCTATGTCGGCGAGTTTGCCATCGGCGTGAACCCCTATATCACATTCCCGATGAAGGACACGCTGTTCGACGAGAAGATCGCCGGCAGCATCCATTTCACGCCCGGCAGTTGCTATGACGACTGCAACAACGGCAACAAATCCAGCCAGCACTGGGACATCGTGCTGATCCAGACGCCGGAATACGGCGGCGGCGAGCTCTGGTTTGACGACGTGCTCATCCGCAAGGACGGCCGCTTCGTCCTGCCGGAGCTGGATTGCCTCAACCCCGAAAACCTGAAGTAAAACGGCCCCCGCGTGCAAAACAGCCCGGCGCAGAAGCGCCGGGCTGTTGTTCGTTTTTAAAAGACAGATTCTTTGGGCGAGGCCTGGTCAATTCTCCGGCTCGATGAGGCCGTAGTTGCCGTCCTTGCGCTTATAGAGCACGTTCATCTGATTGGTGTCCGCGTTGAGGAACACATAGAACGAATGCCCGATCATCTCAATCTGGAGCATGGCCTCCTCCTCGCTCATGGGCTTGATCGCAAAGCGCTTGACGCGCACGATGCTCGGGCCCTCTTCCTCCGCTTCGTCTTCGCCGAGATCGGATTCCATCTCACGCAGCGCGCCGGAGCGCAGGCACTTTTCGAGCTTTGTGCGGTGGCGGATGATCTGCTTTTCGAGCTTGTCGAGCACGTTGTCGATGGAGGCGTACATGTCACCGGTGATCTCTTCCCCGCGGATAATGCCGCCGTCATAGGGGATGGTTACCTCGACGATGTGGCGATTCTTCTCCACGGCGAGGGTTACAAACACCTCGGCATCCTGCGGAAAATAGCGCTCGAGCTTGCCGACCTTTTTGTTGACAAGGTCGCTGAGGTAATCGGAGATCTCGAGATTTTTCCCTGTAATCGATATACGCATGATACCACTCCTTCTTCGGCAAACTATCTTGTACTCTGCCTGCTTTTATTATTCGATACAATGATGGAGTTTCCCTGCCATCCTTGTGAACGAATTTTATAATGATTTGACATTTTCTTCTGTAATAGAATCACGCAAGGCTTAAAATTACAGAAAACGGCGAGCCCAGCCCGCCGTTTTTCGTTATTTCAGCCGTCTGCCCGCGCCGTATACCGCCGTGATCGCGCGATCGTCCGCCAGATACACCGCGCGTTCAAAGCGCTCCTTCACCGTCAGCTCCCGCGCGCTCGGCGGCAGCGACGCGTCGTCGAGCACCACCGCGTGAAGCGGATTGCCCGGCGCGAATCCATCCCCGTCCCCAAAATAACGCGAACCCGCGCTGGTTGCAAGATAATACGCCTCCCCGACGGTCAAAAACGGCTCCCGCCCCTCGGTTGCGATGGCGCGCGCCTTCGACATGCGAAGGCAGCCCGTGAGCACCTGCAGCATGGGCAGCTGCGCGCCGCCCGCGATATCCGACCCCAGCGCGACCCAGACGCCGCGCTCTTTCATCTGCCGCACGGGCGCAAACCCGCTGCAGATGTTGATGTTGGAGTCCGGGCAATGCGCGCAGAGCACATTGTGGTCGATCATCGCCTGCTGCTCCCGTTCGTCGGAATGCACGCAGTGCGCCATGATCGTATGATCCGTCCAGAGCCCGAATTTATCGTAGGTCTGCCAGTATTGCTCGCAGTCCGGGTGCAGCTGCTTCACCAGCTCGATCTCTTTTTTATTTTCGCTCAGGTGGGACTGCACAAACAGCCCGCGCTCCTTCGCGGTTTCTCCGAGCCAGCGTAACAGTTCGTCCGTGCAGCTCGGCGTAAAGCGCGGCGTCAGAATCGGGCGCACGAGCGAAAAACGGTCGCAGCCGTCCAGCCAGCGCAGCGTTTCGCGCTTACTCTGCTCCGTGGTCTCCTGGCACTCTCCGCTGCCGCGATCCATGTTCACCTTGCCAACGTACCCGCCGACGCCCGCGCGCTCGAGTTCCTCCATCAAAATCAGCGTCGCCTCCGCGTGCGCCGAGGAATAGATGCACACGCGCGTGGTTCCGTTTTTCATCAGTTCGGACGCAAGGCGGCGGTAAACATTCCGCGCAAAATCGTTGTCCGAAAAGCGCGCCTCGGTCTTGAAGGTGTAGGTCTTCAGCCAGTCCATCAGCGGCAGATCCATACCCATGCCGAGCATCGGATACTGCGGCGCGTGCAGGTGCATATCTGAAAATCCCTGCAGAATCAGCTTGTCCGAAAAATCCGTTACCGGCGCGCCCGCATACCGCTCCGGCAGCGCGGCAAACACGCCGCGCACCACGCCGTCCTCGACAGCGAGATATCCGTTTTCGGTTATCACAGGGTCCGAAAATGTTTTGGCTTCTATAATGTGGCCCTTGATAAGTTCTATTGCACTTGATTCCCTCATTTTTAATCGATCCAGTTTCTTAGTCATTTTCTTTGTCGTTAACGCGTTGTAGCATTCTGACAAACACGGATACAGCTTCCTCAATCGTAAATCCCCACGCATTTGGCTCGGAGTTCTCATCCAACCCGTTTTTTGAGAATTCATTTAGTAAAATATCCAAACATGTTTCAATTGCATCGACGTCTTCCTGATCCGCTCGACGTTGATACCCAACAATATCGGTCCTTGTAAGCCCTGCGTTCAGTGCGCACTGTTCAAATGTATCCCACTGCGTTATGTGTTTCCGCGTGTCGATGTCTTCCAGTTCTTTTTCATCTTCCGCATCCACAAGCGTCAGCAGATCGGGATGCCGCCGAATGACTGCGCCGCCGCCGACGTCCTCCGACAGCGCGGAGAGTTCCGAAAGCAGCTCCCGCGGAAAGATCGCGGGGTTTCCGCGCCGTTTGCCAAAACCGAGCGAGACGATGCGTTCCGGAGATTTCATAAACGCGTCCAGCAGGCGCTTTACGCTGTCTTGCGTCAGATATGGCTGATCGGACACGGCATACAGAATACCGTCGAGTTCCGGTTCCATCAACAGCAGCTCCCGCGTCGCAATGGCCACACTGGTACCGACACCGCGCTCCGGAGCCGGGTTGAGCGCAACTGCAAAGCCGTCTTGCCGCGCAAGCGTCCGAATCTCCATTGCCTCCGCCCGCGTGACACAGACACGCGCCGAAAACGGCAGGGGCGCGTACAGCCGCAGCGCCCGTTTTATCATCGGCTCGCCGTCTATCTTGTAGAGCAGTTTGCCGCCGCCAAAACGTTTGCCGGCGCCCGCCGCGAGCAGCGCGCAGACGATTTTCACGCCCGATACCTGCCGGAGGGCTTACGAAACACAAATTTGCCCTCGCCCTCTTTTGCCAGCCGACCGCCTTGAACAACATGCCGCCCGCCGAGCAGAACATCGGAAATCGAGCCGTATACCTTCATGCCCTCATAGGGCGAATTGTCGCAGTTGTGCGCGTTGGTCCTGTAGGAAATCGTGCTTTCGCCCGCCGGATCGTAGACTGTGATGTCCGCCTCCGCGCCTTCCTGCAGCACGCCGCGCTGCGGATACATGCCGAACATTCGCGCGGCGTTTTCGCTTAAAAGCGCCGCCATCTGCGAAAGCGTGATGCGCCCCGGCCGCACGGCGTAGGTGTAGACGAGCTGCGCGCGGTTTTGCACGCCTGCGCCGCCGTTTGGCGTCTTTGAAAACTCTCCGCCGCCGAGCGCTTTCTGGCGCATTGTAAACGAACAGTGGTCGGTGCCGATGACATCGATCTCCCCCGAGGCCATCGCCGAAAGCAGCGCGTCCTCGTCCTCCGGCTTTCGCAACGGCGGGGACATGATGAACTTCTCCGCGTCCGGCTCGCCATAGCGGGACTCGTCCAGCACCAGATACTGCGGGCAGGTTTCAAGATAGACCTCCTGCCCCCTTGCCCGCGCGCGGCGCGCCTCCTCCAGCCCCTCATGGGTGGAGAGATGCACAACCCACAATGGCGCGTTCGCCAGCTGGCCGATGCGCATCAGCCGCGCGACAGCCTCCGCCTCCACGGCGTTCGGTCTGGAGATCGGATGCCCCAGCGGAGAATGCATACCGATGCTGTTGAGCTCGCGGATGCGCTCGTTGAGCACGTCGTAATTTTCGCAGTGTACGCCGCTGATGCAGTTCAGCGCGTTCATGTGCTTGAGCGCGGCATAGATTTCGCCGTCGTTTAAGCGCATGGCGTCGTATACCATATACATCTTAAAGGACGTGACCCCCTGCGCAATCATGCGTTCCACCTCGGCGGCGCGCTCGCCGTTCCATTCCGATATGGCCATATGGAAGCCGTAGTTGCAGCTCGAGCCTGCTGCTTTTTTGTGCCAGAGATCCAGCGCGTCCTGCATGGTCATGCCGTGATCCTGCGTGGCAAAGTCCAGCACGGCGGTCGTCCCGCCAAGTATGGCCGCGCGCGTGCCGGTTGCGAAATTGTCCGCCGTGACGGTGACGCCAAGGTCGAGGTCAAAGTGCGTGTGCGTATCGATAAACCCCGCGAACACGAGCTTACCCCCGGCTTCGATGACGCAATCCGCTGGCTTATCAATCTTCGGCGCGATGCGTTTGATGATGCCGTCTTCAACGAGGATATCCGCCTGTTCCACGCACTGGCTTTTCACAAGCGTTCCGTTTTGAATGAGTGTCCGCACGGCGTTTCGCCTCCTTATGCACGATGTGTCATACAATTGTTCCGTTTATCTTGGTGTTCCGGCGTTCTTCAGCCGGTTCATGATCGACTGCAAAACGCAATATGTATTGGGACTTTCCGTATAAAAATGATACCTGCCATTATTTTAGCACAGGAAAAACTTCTTGCAAAGTATTTGCATCTAACAATCTTTGTGCTATACTAACAAAAAGGTGGGTGATCTTTTATGCAAAAGTCACGTCTTCGCGCCGCCATCCTGAACGCGGCCAATCGAAACGCTGCATTGGTCATCAAAAACGCAAAGATCGTCAATGTTTTCACGGAAGAAATCATAGAAGCGGACGTCGCCATGCGCGATGGAATCATCATCGGCGTAGGCTCGTATTCCGGCCGCGTGGAGATCGACGCAAAGGGCGGATATCTCTGCCCCGGGCTCATCGACGGGCATGTGCACATCGAATCCTCGATGGCGCATCCTTCCCGCTTTGCCAATGTCATTCTCGAAAAAGGCACCACCTCCATCATCGCCGACCCGCATGAGATCGCCAACGTCTGCGGCTCGGACGGAATTCAATATATGCTCGATCAAACGGAATGGCTTCCCCTTTCCGTTTTTATTATGGTTCCGTCCTGCGTTCCGGCTACGGCGTTTGAAACCAGCGGCGCAAAGCTGACCGCACGCGACCTCGAGGCATTCATCGACCATCCGCGCGTGCTCGGCCTCGGCGAAGTGATGGACTATGTCGCAACCGTTGAAGGCGACGGCGAGATGCTCGACAAGCTGCATCTCTTCCGCCATCATCCGATCGACGGACACGCGCCGACGCTGACCGGCGACGCGCTGAATGCCTACTGCGTCGCGGGGCCGCACACCGATCATGAATGCATCACCTATGCCGAAGTGCTCGAAAAACTCCGGAACGGCCTTCGCATCCATCTGCGTCTCGGTTCGGCGAACCGGAACGTGGAAGAGATCATGAAGCAAATTGCGGACAACCATCTGCCGACGCGCCGGATGTCCTTCTGCACGGACGACAAGCACCTTGCCGACATCCGCGAGGAGGGGCACATCAACTATATCGTGCGCCGCGCCGTTGCAAACGGCATCCCGCCGATCAAGGCAATCCAGATGGCAACCATCAACACCGCCAACACCTATGGCATCCGCCACTACGGGGCGGTCGCGCCGGGGTACCGCGCGGATCTCGTGCTGTTCGATAACCTTACGGACTTCAACCCGCAGTTTGTCATTACGGACGGCAAGGTGTTTGAGCCGAGCGTGGACACGCACATCAAGCCCGACCCGAAGATCTACAACAGCGTCCATCTTGCCCCGCGCAAACCGGACATCCTGAAGCTGCCGGTCTCCGGCAAAGCGAACATCATCCGCCTGATTCCCAAAGAACTCGTCACCGCGCTGGACGTAGAGGAAGTCTACACCGAAGACGGCAATTTTGTGCCGAAAAACGGGCTGCTCAAGCTCGCCGTGCTGGAGCGGCATCACGCCTCCGGCCGCGTCGGCCTCGGCATCCTGCGCGGATTTGATATCAAAAACGGCGCAATCGCCACCACGGTCGGGCACGACTCGCACAACCTCGTCGTCGTTGGCGACAACGACGCGGACATGCTCGCGGCGGTGGACGCGCTTGAAGAATGCGGCGGCGGATATGTCGTTGTCAGCAAGGGCGAAATTCTTGCAAAGCTTGTGCTCTCCGTTGCGGGGCTGATGAGCGACGCGCCGCTGGAGAGCATCCTCAAGCACCAGCGCGAACTGCTTGCCGCGGCGCAGCAGCTCGGCATCCACACGGATTCCGACCCGTTTATCACGCTCTCGTTTATCGCGCTGCCGGTCATTCCGGACGTGCGGCTGACGGATATGGGGCTGTTTGACGTAAAGCACATGGAGTTTTTCAACAAGATCAATCCATAATTGTCAGGCATATGAAAAACAAACGAATCATATATGATATGTTGTTTATTTTGTGATATTCCGGTAGCGTTTTGATGAACCCCTTATCCCGGCGCGTTTCCTATTGTATGATAAGTATGGATGAATTTATGCC
>CAYLIG010000015.1:41450-61118 GCA_964383635.1 uncultured Christensenella sp.
ATCGCCAATTTGTATGATAAGCATGGATGAATCTATGCCGTTTTGCACGGATCATCCATCCGGCGGGGAGAGCGAACCCCGCGGCTTAATATTCCCCGCGACAGGCAGACTCTGCCGCCGCGGTTTTCCGCAAATCACAGGAGGGTACTATGGTAGTTGGAAAAAGCGTCAAACGCGTAGACGCAGTCGACAAGGTAACAGGGCGCGCCCGGTATACGGACGACCTTGCCGATAAAAGCGCGCTGATCGTCAAGATCTATCATTCGACCATCGCCCACGGCATGGTTCGGTCCGTCGACACGAGCGCCGCGGAACAGATTCCCGGCGTCGTCAAGGTCATCACGTGCTTCGACGTGCCAAATCGCCCATTCCCCACGGCCGGTCACCCCTGGTCGACCGACCCGCACCATCAGGACGTCGCCGACCGCATGCTGCTCAACCGGCACGTGCGCTATTATGGCGACGACGTCGCAGCCGTCATCGCCGAGGACGAGGTTGCGGCGGAACAGGGCGTGCGCGCGCTCAAGGTGGAGTATGACGAGCTGCCGTTCGTTCTGGACGTGCAGGAAGCCATGCAGGACGGCGCGCCGCAGCTGCATGAAGAATTCAAAAACAACATCCTCGCCCACACAAACTATGAGGTCGGCAACTACGAAGAAGCGATTCAGGAACCGGGCCTTGTCAAGATCGAGGGCTGGTACAACACGCCCGTCGTGCAGCACTGCCACATTGAAAACCACATCTGCTTTGCCGAAGAGCAGTTTGGCAAGATGGTGATCGTTTCGAGCACGCAGATTCCGCACATCGTGCGCCGCATCTGCGGTCAGGCGCTCGGCCTGCCCTGGGGCAAGGTTCGCCTGATCAAGCCCTATATCGGCGGTGGATTCGGCAACAAGCAGGACGCGCTCTACGAACCGCTCTGTGGCTACTGCTCCCAGCAGGTCGGCGGCCGGCTCGTGAAGCTGGACGTCAGCCGCGAGGAGACGTTTGTCAGCAACCGCGTGCGCCATGCCATCCGTTACCACATCATCACCTACGCCCGCCCGGACGGACGCTTCGTCGCGCGGCGGCTGGAAGCTTTCTCCAACCAGGGCGCATACGCGAGCCACGGCCACGGCGTCAACGCCAAAGGCGCGGGCGCGTTTAAGCAGATCTATGTGGACGACAAAGCCACCAAGGTAGACGCCTACACCGTTTACACCAACATGCCTGCGGCGGGCGCAATGCGTGCCTACGGCATTCCGCAGGTATCGTTTGCCATCGAAAGCAACGTTGAGGACGCGGCGAAGGTGCTCGGCATCGACTCGCTCAAGCTGCGCCAGATGAACATGATGCCCGTCGGCTATACGGACGCGTTCTCCAAGAACGTCAACTATTTCGACAGCTTGAATCAATGCATCGCCAAGGGCAAGGCGTATATCGACTACGAGCGCAAGCACGAAGAATACGCCAAAGAAACGGGTCCCATCCGCCACGGCGTCGGCATGGCGATCTTCTGGTATAACACCGCCGTCTGGCCCATCGCGCTTGAAGCCTCGAGCTGCCGCATGGTCATGAATCAGGACGGCTCCGTGCAGTTTGAAATCGGCGAAACCGAAATCGGGCAGGGCTCCGACACCGCCTTTGCGCAGATGGTTGCGGACACCGTCGGCGTTCCGTTCGACAAGGTGCACGTGCTCACCACGCAGGACACGGACGTTTCACCGTTCGGCACGGGCGCGTATGCCTCGCGCCAGACCTATGTTGCAGGCTTTGCGATTCACAACATCGGCACGCAGCTGAAAAACAAGGTGCTCAAATATGCCGAGTACATGACCGGCAAGCCCGCCGAAACGCTCGACATGGCGGAGGGCATCGTCTTTGAAAAAGAGACGAAGGAACAGCTCATGACCATCGATGAGCTCGCAACCAGCGCGCTTTATTCCCTGGATCAGGCGGAGCAGTTCAGCGCCGAAGGCACCACGCAGATCAAGAGCAACGCCTATTCCTTTGGCTGCGCCTTTGCGGAGGTCGAGGTGGATGTCCCGATGTGCAAGGTGAAGCTGACCAAGATGATCAACGTGCACGATTGCGGCAGGCTCATCAACCCGCAGCTTGCCGAAGCGCAGGTGCACGGCGGCATGAGCATGGCCATCGGTTACGGCCTGGGCGAGCAGCTGCTGTTCGACCCCAAGACCGGCAGACCGCTGAACAACAATCTGCTCGACTACAAGCTCTGCACCATGATGGATCACCCGGATCTCAAGGCAGAGTTTGTGGAGAACTTCGAGCCGACGAGCCCGTTTGGCACCAAGGCGCTCGGCGAACCGCCGACCTGCCCCGGCGCGCCAGCCATCCGCAACGCGATCCTCAACGCGACCGGCGTCTCCGTCAACCAGACGCCCGTCACGCCGCATATCCTCTTTGAGCGCTTCAAAGAGGAAGGCCTGCTCTAAGGAAAGGAGCCAACCATGTACGATTTTTCCGCTTTATATGAAGCGACGAGCGTTGCGCATGCCGTACAGCTCATGCAGGAGCACCCGGACGCGGTGCTCATCGCTGGCGGCAGCGACGTTTTGATCAAGTTGCGCGAAGGCAAGCTCGCCGGCGCAGAGCTCATCAGTATCTATAAGCTCGACGAGCTGCGCGAGGTAACGGTCGATCCCGACGGCGCGCTGCGCATCGGCCCCATGACCAGCTTTTCACACGCGACGAAGAGCCCCGTTCTGCAGCAGTATATGCCCGTGCTCGGCGAGGCGGCGGACACCGTCGGCGGCCCGCAGCTGCGCAACGTCGGTACCGTCGGCGGCAACATCTGCAACGGCGTGACCAGCGCGGACACAGCCTCCACCGAGGTGGCCTACGACGCGGTGCTCGAAATTACCGGCGCAAACGGCGTTCGGAAGATGAGCATTCACGACTTTTACAAGGGTCCGGGCAAGGTCGCGCTGGAAAAAGGCGAACTGCTCACGGCGATTCTGATTCCCAAAGAGAGCTATGAAAACTGCTTTGGCTACTACATCAAGTACGCCATGCGAAACGCGATGGACATCGCAACCATCGGCTGTTCGGTCAACGTCGTGCTCAGCGCGGACAAGAAGACGATCCAGCGCGCGCGCATCGCCTTCGGCGTCGCGGGCCCCGTGCCCATGCGCGCGAGAACCGCGGAGGCGGCGCTTGTCGACCAGCCGGTCGGCGAAGGCGCCATAGAGATCGTCGGCCGCGAAGTGCTGAACGACGTCAACCCGCGCACCAGCTGGCGCGCAAGCGCAGACTTCCGTAAGCAAATCATCAGCGAAACCGCCCGCCGCGGACTGCGGGCCGCAATCGAGCGCGCAGGAGGTGTGTTCTAACCCATGGAAAAGAAACTGGTCAAATGCAACATCAACGGCAAGGACGTGGAAACGTATGTGGACGTCCGCGCCTCGCTGACGGACATGCTCCGCAACGACTACCGCCTGACCTCCGTCAAAAAAGGCTGCGAGGTCGGCGAGTGCGGCGCCTGCAACGTCATCATCGACGGGGAATGCTTCAACTCCTGCATCTATCTCGCGGTCTGGGCGGAGGGTAAACGCATCCGCACGCTCGAGGGTTTGCTCGGGCCTGGCGGCGAGCTGAGCGACATTCAGCAGGCGTTTGTGGACGAGGCGGCGGTACAGTGCGGCTTCTGCACGCCGGGCTTCATCATGACCGCGGTCGAGATCCTCGAAACCGGCAAGGAGTATACGCGGGACGAACTGAGAAAGCTCCTCTCCGGGCACCTCTGCCGCTGCACAGGGTATGAGAATATCCTGAACGCCGTCGAAAAGACGATGAAGAAGCGACTCGGGAAAGCGTAAATGCATAATATTGCAAATAAATCTTGTGGATATGCCAAAAAAGCATTTGCAAATCGCACTTGTTTGAAGTAGCATAAAACACAAACCATCCTCGCCGCCCGGAGCCGCGAAACGACGGTTTCGGGCGGTTTTATACCCGCACGAAAGGAAACAAAACGACAATGCGCTATTCGGATTTGGACAAGGCGGCTCTCCGGGCGGAGCTGAACCGCGTACAGCAGGACTATGAAACCCTGCGCGGCCGCAAACTCAACCTCAACCTGACGCGCGGCAAACCCGAAACCGCGCAGCTCGCGCTCTCGGATGAAATGTTCCATACGCTCGACGACGGCAATTTTGTAACCGACGGCGTCGACGCGCGCAACTATGGCGAGCTGGCCGGTCTTCCGGCCTGCCGCAGACTGTTTGCGGACATCCTCTTCTGCAAACCCGAGGAGGTCATCCTCGGCAACAACGCGAGCCTGAATCTGATGTATGACCTTATCGCGAAAGCTTATACGCACGGACTTTTGCACAGCGCGCGTCCCTGGGCAAAGGAGGAGACGGTCAAGTTCCTCTGCCCCTTCCCCGGCTACGACCGGCACTTTAACGTCAGTAAGTCTTTTGGCATGCAGCTCGTCCCCGTCCCGCTTAGTGAAAACGGGCCGGATATGGATCTCGTTGAAGAGTTGGTGAAGGATCCCGCCGTCAAGGGCATGTGGTGCGTTCCGAAATTTTCCAACCCGGACGGATACGTCTATCCGCTCGAAACCTGCAAACGCATCGCCGCGCTGCGTCCCGCAGCGCCGGACTTCGCGCTGATGTGGGACAACGCATACTGCATCCACGCGTTCGAAGGTGAAGAAACCGCGTTTCCGGACATCATCGGTCTCTGCCGCGAGGCAGGCAATCCCGATCTGGTATATGAGTTTGCCTCCACGAGCAAGGTCACCTATGCGGGCGCCGGTGTTTCCTGCATGGCCACAAGCGTGGACAACGTAAAACATATTCTCTCGCTCATGACCTTCCAGACCATCGGCCCGAACAAGGTCAACGAACTCATGCACGTGCGATTTCTCAAGGACCGCGCGCATACGCTGGAGCATATGAAAAAGCATGCGGCGTTCATGAAGCCGAAGTTTGACCTTGTCTGCGAGGCGCTGGAGCGCGAGATCGACCCGCTGGAGATCGCAAGCTGGCACCGGCCCAGGGGCGGCTACTTCGTGAGCATCAACGTTATGCCCGGCACGGCAAAGCGCGTCGTGGCGCTGAGTAAGGACGTCGGCGTTGCGCTCACGGGCGCGGGCGCAACCTATCCCGGCGGCGTAGATCCCGAGGACACGAACCTTCGCATTGCGCCGTCCTATCCGCCGATTTCGGAGGTAAAGCAGGCGATGGACGTCTTCTGTACCTGCGTCAAGATCGCGGCGCTCGAAAAACTGCTGGCATAGCCCCACTCAAGCAACGCAAAAACGCCGCTTCCGGTCAGCCGGGCGCGGCGTTTTCTGTTGGTTTATTGTAACGATCAGGAATCGAACCCCATCTTGTGGTAGACCTTGCGCACGGTCTTGCGGGCGGTCGCCTGCGCGCGCTCCGCGCCAAGCTTCATCATATCGCTCAGGTACGCTTTGTCCGCCATCAGGCGCGCATACTCGGTGCGGATGGGCGAAAGTGTCTCCACGACCGCCTCGGCAACGCCGCGCTTGAGATCGCCGTAGCCCTTACCCGCAAAGTGCGCCGCCGCGTCCTCGATGCTGCCGCCCGTGCAGGCGGAGTAGATCGAGAGCAGATTGTAGACGCCCGCACGCTCGGGGCTAGCCGTAATTTCGCCCTCACTGTCCGTCACCGCACGCTTGAGCTTTTTCACAATCGCATCCGGTTCGTCGAGGATGCGGATATAACCATTCGGATTGGGATCGGACTTGCTCATCTTTTTCTCCGGCTCCTGGAGGCTCATAATGCGCGCGCCGACCTTGGGGATATACGGTTCCGGCACGACGAACGTTTCGCCGTATGTGTTGTTGAAACGAATCGCGATGTCGCGCGTGAGCTCCACATGCTGCTTCTGATCCGCGCCGACGGGGATATACTTCGCCTGATAGATCAGGATGTCCGCCGCCATGAGCACGGGATAGGTGAACAGTCCGGCGTTGATGTTTTCCGAGCTCTTCGCGCTCTTTTCCTTAAACTGCGTCATGCGCGAAAGCTCGCCCATGTAGGCGTTGCACATGAGCGCCCAGGTGAGCTGCGTGTGCTCCGGCACATGGCTCTGGATAAAGATTGTCGAGCGGTTCGGATCGATTCCCGCTGCAAGAAACAGCGCGAACGTTTCGACGCCGCGCCTGCGCAGTTCACCCGGATCCATGCGCACCGTCTGCGCGTGAAGATTGGCAACCATGTAGTACGCGTCGAATTCGTCCTGCATGGCGACGAAATTTTTCAGCGCGCCGAAGTAATTGCCTATGGTCAGTACGCTCGTCGGCTGAATGCCGCTGAGCACCGCATGTTTTTTTGTCGTTGCTGTCGTTTCCATGTCTGTCCCGTCTCCCAAATTAATCCGCGTCGCGCGGGCTTCCGTCCGTTTTGTCAAACACGCCCGTAGGCGTGTCTGATTTTTAAAATGTATTGAGTAAGAAATAAGCCGAGTTCTGTCGTGTGCGACCATCTTCCGAATCATTCCTGAAAATGAGCGTTTCGCTTTTTTCGTGCTCACTCCAAATAAAAAATATTGAGTAAGAAATAAGCCGAGTTCTGTCGTGTGCGACCATCTATCTAAGGCCAATCGTCGCCGAGAGGCTCATGCGATTCCCGGGAGCGTAGCGGGCCGCTATTGAATGCTCCCATACCAATCTTGCACCAAGTGGGGTTTACAGCGCGCTTCCGTCGCCGGAGCGCGGGTGAGCTCTTACCTCGCCTTTCCATCCTTACCCGAAAAACGGGCGGTTTATTTCTGTTGCACTTTCCCTGGAGTCGCCTCCGCCGGGTGTTACCCGGCACCCTGCCCTGTGGTGCTCGGACTTTCCTCACCCGCTTGCGCGGGCGCGGTCGCCTTTCTTACTCAAACTGTTATTCACTTGTTAAGGTTCGTCACTCGTTTCCGGAATACAGAATCCTTCCGCAGTTTTCGCATTCCACAATGCCGTCCGTCGTGGCGATCTTTTTGAGCATTACCATCGGTAGCGACATATTGCACCCGCCGCACTTGCTGTTGACGATCTTTGCAATCGGCACCGCGTGATGCAACTTCACTTTCTCATAGCGTTCCAGAAGCACGGGATCCACACTCTTTGCCAGACCGGCGAGGGTTTTGTCGTGCTGCGCCAGTTCGCCCGCGCGCGCGTCCCTCTCCTCCTCACACTGTATGCGCAGCGCGTCATATTCCTTCTTGGCCTTGCTCGCGGCGCGGATGGTCGCGGTGTATTCCTCCGTCGCTTTCTCAATTTCGTTCAGCAGCGCGTTGGTCTCCCGCACGCTCTTGGACACCTCGCGGTTGAGCCGCTCGATGTCGCCCTTGAGCTCGGTCATCTCCTCCGCGGTGCTCTCGTCGTCCTGCCGGATGGTGACGAGTTCGGAACTCTCCACCTGAAGCCGCTCTTCCAGTTTTTCAACCTGATCCGCCAGCTTGGCCAGCTGCAATTCATATGCGTCGAGGTCTTCGGAGAGCTTCGCAATCGCAGTCTGCTGGGTTTTGAGCTGCTTGTGCAGTTTGCCCAGCTGCTGCCTCGCGGGCGTGGAGCGGATTTCCGTCTCCACCGCGTTCTTCGCGATTTCCGCCTCCTGATAGGCCCATAATGCATCCATTTTTCTCATGGCGTTTCCTCCTCAAAGGCGCACAAACGGACTCCCGTCTGCACGCGATAACTGATATTGTACACCAAAACATTCGTTCTGTAAACGTCTGATCAGCGGCTCGAGCACCACGCACTCCGTCTCATAGTGCCCCGCGACGATCAGCCCAAGCCCCAGCGTATTCGCGTCGATCGCGTCGGAATGCTTCACTTCCCCCGTGAGCAGTACGTCCGCACACTCCTCCGCCGCGGGACGGATGGCGCTTGCCCCGCTGCCGCCGAGCACGGCGACGCGCCGCACCGCAGCCGCGGGATTTCCCGCGGCGCTCACGCGCGCGCCGAGCAGTTCCTCCACGCGCCGCGCAAAGCCGCCGAGCGTCTCCTCTTCCGAAAGCGAGCCGACCCGGCCGACGCCTTCGTCGATCGGCGTCGTGTTCCGAACGCCGAGCAGCTCACAGAGCGTATCGTTCACGCCGCCGAGCGCCGCGTCCAGATTCGTATGCGCCGCGAAGAGGCCGATGCCGTTTCGAAGCAGCACGCAGGCCGCCGCCGTCTCGGGATCGTCATACGACATGCGTTTAACCGCGTGAAAGAAGAGCGGATGATGCGTCAGCACGAGGTCCGCGCCCAGCGCCGCCGCTTCCTCGGCAACCGCTTTTGTACAATCGAGCGCGACAAGCACACGGCGGATCTCCTGATGATCCGGCTCGACGAGCAGGCCGGGGTTGTCAAACTCCATCGCCAGCTCGCGCGGCGCGATGCGCTCCATGGCGGCGGCGAATTCTTTCAGCTTCATCTCTCGTTCTCCCAGTTTTGAATGATCTGCTCCAGCTGCGCCGCCTGCCGCTCCAGCTCTCCGGCGCGCTGCGTCTTTCTCTTTCGGTTCACCGTCGCCAGCATCCGCTGTGCCAGCGGCAGGAGCAGCGGCTCGCAGTTTGCAAACGCGGCGTAGCCAACCAAAAAACAATCCTCAGGCCAGCCTGTCGGTAGCGGCTGCGGCGTTTTTTGCGGCTGTCCCACCGAAAACACCTGATAATACCGCCCGGTATCCAGCACCACGCGATCGGCCAGCACAGGATAGTGATGCGCATACAGCCAGCGCCGGATATCCTCCGCCCCGCGCATGGGCTGAAGTACACACGTCTTTGCGCCCGCCAACGGCGGAGCAACGTCCAATATCCGCGTCATGAGCGTGCCGCCCATGCCGAGAATGGCCAGCGCATCCGCCTCGCCCGTTTTCAGTGGGGTCAGCCCGTCGCCAAGGCGCGTTTCGATTCGATCCTCAGCGCCGATCTGCCGCGCAAGCCGCTCGGCTTTTTTCAGCGAAGGTTCGCTGATGTCAATTGCGATGCAACGCTTTGCCGCGCCCTGCTGAATCAATGCGCAACTCAGCCGCCCGTGATCACAGCCGACGTCCGCGACGACGCGCGCGCCGCTCAACAGTTCAATTGCGCAGGACAGCCGCTCCCGCGGGTGAATCCTCTGCCCGTCTATTTGCATACATCAATATTATATGGAAATTTTTGTATAATTGCAAACCGCATACCACCGCATATTGTGTCATTTCTGCAAAAGAGAACCACCCCAGACGCCGCGTTTTCCGCAAAAAAAGCCGGAACAATCCGGCGTCTTCTTTGCGCTGAACCCGTGCTAGAGCGATATCGCTTTCTTCGGCTCCACGCGGTCGATCGGGCCGCCGCCGAGGCAGACGTCCCCCCGATAGAACACGACCCACTGACCGGGGGTCACCGCGCGCTGCGGCGCGTCGAACGCGACATGCGCGCCCGCGCCGTCGATTGAAACCTGTACCGGCTGGTCCGGCTGACGATAGCGAAACTTCGCCGTGCAGGCAAACACCCGCTCCGGCGGCGCGCCCGCGATCCAGTTGATCTGCTCCGCATCGAGCGAAAGCGAAAACAGCTCGTCGTGCTCGCCCTGCTGGACGATTAGCAAATTGCGCGCTAAATCTTTGCCGATGACGAACCAGCTCTCGCCGCTGCCGTCGCTGCGACCGCCGATGCCGAGGCCTTTGCGCTGGCCGAGCGTATAGTACATCAGTCCGTCGTGTTTGCCGATTACGCGACCCGCTTCGTCCACCATCTCCCCCGGCTGCGCGGGCAGATACTGCATCAGAAACTGCTTGAAGTTGCGCTCGCCGATAAAACAGATGCCTGTGGAGTCTTTTTTTGCCGCGTTGCTCAGGCCCGATTCGGCGGCGATGCGGCGCACCTCACTCTTTGGAAGCCCGCCGATGGGAAACTCCGCGTTTTTCAGCTGTTCCTGCTTCAATCCGGCGAGAAAATACGTCTGATCTTTTCCCGCGTCCCGCGCGCGGAGCAGCTTTACACCGTCCGTTTTGTCAAGCCGCGCATAGTGCCCCGTCGCCAGCGCGCCGGCGCCGGTCGACACCGCAAAGTCCAGAAACGCACGAAATTTGATTTCGCAGTTGCAGAGCACATCCGGATTCGGCGTGCGCCCGCGGGAATATTCGTCCAGAAAATAAGAAAACACGCGGTCGCGATACTCCCGCGCGAAATTCACGGTATAGTAAGGAATGCCGATCGCGGCACAGACGTTTTTCACGTCCTCAAAGTCGCTCGCAGCGGTGCAGACGCCGGTTTCCTCGTCGTCCTCTTCCCAGTTTTTCATGAATACGCCGACAACGTCGCGCCCCTGCCGCTTGAGCAGGAGCGCAGCAACGGCGCTGTCCACGCCGCCGGACATGCCGACTACGACATGCCCGGTATGCAGGTCACCCATTCCAAATCCTCAACCCTGCCGGTTTTTTGTTTTATCTTTTGCTCAGTCTGCCAGAACGGTCGTGAGCATATATCCTTCGTCCTCAAGCACGACGCCGACGGTTTTGAGTACGTTTGCGGGGGTCATGTCGGACTTGATCTTTGCGTCGCCCAGATCCACGGAGACAACCTCAATGCCGGACTCCTTCAATATTTTGGTTACTTTGCTGACGCAGTGCGAGCAATTCATTCCATCAATTTTCAGCCGATACGTGTTCATGGAAACAACCTCCTAGATTTGTTAGTTTGAATTATATCATGTCGATACAAGCGCTTCGATGACTTTATCACAGTTCCCCGGGCAATTTGCCGGAAACTTCTCATCGGCATGAGCCGCATCGCTTTTAAAATCACCCGCGTTATCAAGTTTCGACCCGCCGCGCAAATCTCCTGCTTTTGGATGGACAAAACATGCCTTTTTTCGGGCGGCGCCGCCGCCGTTCGCCTTGACAAATACGCCGTATTCCTGCGATAATATGCGTTGACTGAAGAATAAGGAGCATATTGCAACATGGCAGCTCAAACGGAGAAACCTTCCTGGTATACGATGGATCAGATCGTTGCGCTCTGCAAGGGGCGCGGCTTTGTCTATCCCGGCAGCGAGATCTACGGCGGCCTCGCCAACAGCTGGGACTACGGCCCGCTGGGCGTGGAGTTTAAGAACAACATCAAGCGCGCCTGGTGGAGAAAATTTGTGCAGGAGTCGCCATACAACGTCGGCATGGACGCTGCGATCCTCATGAACCCCGAAACCTGGGTGGCCAGCGGCCACGTGGGCGGCTTTTCCGACCCGCTGATGGACTGCAAGAGCTGCCGCGCGCGCTTTCGCGCGGACAAGCTTATCGAAGATTACGCGGCGGAAAACAAGCTCGACGACGTCCGCCCGGACGGCTGGACGAACGCGCAGATGGAGGAATTCATCAAGGAAAAGGGCATCGCCTGCCCGGAATGCGGAAAGACGGAGTTCACCGGCATCCGCAAGTTTAACCTGATGTTCAAAACCTTTCAGGGCGTGACCGAGGACTCCGCTTCGGAGCTGTACCTCCGCCCCGAAACCGCGCAGGGCATCTTCGTCAACTTTAAAAACGTACTGCGCACCACGCGCAAAAAACTGCCCTTCGGCATCGCGCAGGTCGGCAAGTCCTTCCGAAACGAAATTACGCCGGGCAACTTCATCTTCCGCATCCGCGAGTTTGAGCAGATGGAGCTGGAGTTTTTCTGCACGCCGGGCACGGACCTCGAATGGTACGCCTACTGGAAAAACTACTGCCATAACTTCCTGCTCGCCCTCGGCATGAAGGACGAGAGCATCCGCCTGCGCGAGCACGCCAAGGAGGAGCTTTCGCACTACAGCAAGGGCACGACGGACATCGAGTTCATGTTCCCGTTCGGCTGGGGCGAGCTCTGGGGCATCGCGGACCGCACGGACTTTGACCTCAAGAGCCACGCCGACCACAGCGGCGAAAACTTTGAATACCTCGATCCCTATACCAATGAGAAGTTCATCCCCTACTGCGTGGAGCCGTCGCTCGGCGCGGATCGCGTCGCGCTTGCGTTCCTCTGCAACGCCTATGAGGAGCAGGAACTCGAAGGCGGAGACGTGCGCACCGTGCTGCACCTCCACCCCGCGCTCGCGCCGTTTAAGTGCGCCGTTCTTCCGCTGAGCAAAAAGCTCAGCGAGCAGGCGCAGACCGTGTATGCCGCGCTTTCCAGGAAGTTCATGGTGGACTTCGACGAGACGGGCTCCATCGGCAAACGCTACCGCCGCGAGGACGAAATCGGCACGCCATACTGCGTGACCGTGGACTTCGACACCGAGACGGACGGCTGCGTAACCGTGCGCGATCGCGACACGATGGAGCAGGTGCGTCTGCCCATCGGCGAGCTTTCCGCCTACATCGAAGCGCGTCTCGACTTCTGATCAAGCACAAAACGCCCCCGCCTGAGCGCGGGGGCCGTTGTTATTTGCGGGCATTCCAACTCATGATCAAAACCGAACTGCAAAGGGTGCAACATGGCTGAACTCACCGGCGTCGTCAACTCCATCATCTACCGCAATGCCGAAAACGGCTGGACGGTGCTGGAGCTCGCCCTCGACGAGGGAGAGCGGCTGACCGTCGTCGGCGCGCTGCCGCTGGCAAACGTCGGCGAGCGGCTGGAGTTGACGGGCGACTACGCCTCGCACCCGAAATACGGCAGCCAGTTCAAGGCGGTCAACTACCGCACCGTCGCGCCCGCGACGCTCTCCGCAATCGAGACGTATCTCGGCAGCGGTCTGATCAAGGGCGTCGGCGCGGCGACCGCGCGCGCCATCGTGGCCGCGTTTGGCATGGAGACCCTGCGCGTGCTGGACGAAGACCCGCTGCGGCTTTCGGAGATCTCCGGCATCGGCCCGAAGCGGCGGGATATGATCATCGCCAGCTACACGGAAAACCGCATGATGCGGGACATCCTGCTCGCGCTCGAACCCTACGGCATCACGGTGAACCAGGCATACAAGCTCTACAAGATCTATGGCGAGCTGTGCCTTGCCCGCGTCGAGGAGGATCCGTATCAGATCATCAACGATGTGGACGGCATCGGCTTTATAACCGCCGACAAGATCGCACAGAACGTCTCCGGCTTTTCCGAAGACTCGGAGTCCCGCCTTCGCGCGGGGCTGCTCTACGCGCTCTCCATGGCGGCAAACGAATACGGCCACACCTATCTGCCGAAAGCGTCCCTGCTCAACTACGCGGGCAAGCTGCTCGGCGCAGCCGAAGAACGGCTGACCGACACGCTCGACACGCTGGTTTCCCGCGGCGAGGCGGTGCAGCAATTCGTCGGCGAGACGGAGGCCGTGTTTCTGCCGTATTACGACCGCATGGAGTCGTATATCGCGGAAAAGCTGCTCAAGCTCTCCGAAAAGCCGGTCGAGAACCCGTTTTTCGACTTTGCCGCCGTGCAGTCCGCGCAGCAGCTGGAGCTCTCAGGCCAGCAGCGCGGCGCGGTCATGGCCGCGCTCGGCGAGGGCGCGCTGGTCATCACCGGCGGCCCCGGCACTGGTAAGACGACCATCATCCGCTTCATCACCGCCATCGTGGAGGGCATGGGGCTGGAGGTCGCGCTGACCGCCCCGACCGGCCGCGCGGCCAAACGCATGAGCGACGCGACCGGACACGAAGCCAAGACCATCCACCGCCTGCTGGAATACATCCCGGGCGAAGGCTTTTTACGAAACGCGGACGACCCGCTGTATTGCGACATGGTCATCGTGGACGAGATGTCCATGGTGGACGCGTCCTTAATGCGCGCGCTGCTCAAGGCGGTCACCGTCGGCACACGGCTCATCATGGTCGGGGACGCGGATCAGCTGCCCTCCGTCGGCGCGGGGGACGTGCTGCGGGACATCATCAGCAGCGAGACCATTCGCGTCGTGCGGCTGGACGAGATCTTCCGTCAGGCGCAGTCGAGCATGATCGTGACCAACGCGCACCGCATCAACATGGGATTCGCGCCGCTTTTGGACGTGCCGGAGTCCGACTTCCTCTTTGAGGACGTCGCCTCGCAGGATCGCATTCTGGATCGTATTTTACAGGTCTGCACCCATCCGCGCGGCGTGCTCTCCACAAATGAGCCGCTTCTGGACGTGCAGGTGCTCGCGCCGATGAAAAAGGGCGTGCTCGGCGTATACAACATCAACGCAAAGCTGCAAGCCGCGCTCAATCCGCCCGAACCGGGCAAGCGCGAGCACATCAGCGGGGATACGATCTTCCGCGAGGGCGATCGCATCATGCAGATGAAGAATAACTACAAGGTGGAATGGAAGAAACGCCTGCCAAACGGCAGCTTTGAGGACGGCTGCGGCGCGTTTAACGGCGACCTCGGCACCGTCCACCAAATTCACGAGCTCGACCGCTCCATCAGCGTGATCTTCGACGACGAGCGCCTCGCGGTGTTCGACTTTACGCATATCGACGAGCTGGAGCTTGCCTACTGCATCTCGATTCACAAAAGCCAGGGCAGCGAGTTTCCGATCGTGATCCTGCCGATGTTCGGCGCGGCCTCGCCCATGATGACGCGAAACCTCCTCTACACCGCCGTGACGCGCGCCAAGCGTCAGGTGGTCTGCATCGGGCGCAGGGACGCGATGATGAGCATGGTGAACAACAACCGCACCGACCGGCGCTATACCGCGCTCTGCAGCCGCCTTGGCGAGCTGCGCGCGCTCGGCGTATGAGCGGCAAATATCGTCCTGCATGGGTCGAAGCCCTGCTTGACGCGCTCTACCCGAGCCGCGTCGCCTGCGCGCTCTGCGGCCGCGAAGCGCTGCTGGACGAACAAAAGCTCTGCCCGTCGTGCCGTACTTCGCTTACACCCGCGCCTGAGATGACCTGCCCCGCACCGCTTAGCGGCATCACGGCGGCGTATCGCTACGACGGCGGCGCAAGAGAGGGAATCCGCGCGCTGAAATACCGCAATCAAGTGCGCCTCGCGCCGTTTTTTGCAGACGCCATTGCGATTCCGCCGGAGTGGACAATCGATCTTGTCGTGCCGGTTCCGCTGCATCCGTTGAAAAAGTGGCTGCGCTCCTATAACCAGAGCGAGCAGATCGCGCAATCGCTCTGCACGCGCACCGGCCTGAAGCCGGCGCCGGAGCTGCTGCGCCGCACGCGGTTCACGCGCTCTCAAACGACGCTCAACGAGTTCGAGCGCGCAAAAAACGTCGCCAAAGCATTTCTGGCCTCCCCCGCCGTGAAGGACAGGAACATCCTGCTGATCGACGACGTGACGACCACGCACAGCACTCTGCTGGCGTGCGCCGCCGCGCTCCGGTCCGCCGGTGCGGGCAGGATTTACGCCGCCTGCGCGACGGCCGCGATCCACGGCGAAAAAGCACCGTCTTAGTAAAATTCAACTGAACTGCATAGCAAAAGTCGTCTGACGGCGGCTTTTGTTGTAGTTTGTATTCTGGTCAGATGCACCGATCCTGCCCGACCTGTCTGCCCGCAAAAAAGATAATGACGATCAGTATGGCGGCGCAGACAAACGAAGCATTCCAACTTCCCGTGGCGTCGAGAAGCCAGCCGCCGAGAATCGGCCCGAGCGCGCCGACGCCATAGCCGAGCGACTGCATCATGCCGGAAAGACTCGTCGCCCGTTCGGCGGAGCGCGTCCGCAGGCTGACAAGCAGCAGGCAGAGGTTGAAGCACGCGCCGGTAGAGAAGCCGTAGAGCATCACCGCAACGGCGAGCGGCACAAAGGCGCGCACAAATACCACAAGAATCAACGAGAGCAGATAGGTTGCCGAAACGACGCCGAGCAGCCCGCGCTGATCCTTCAGGCGCACTCCGACGGCGGGAATGACGAACGCGGCGGGAATGCTGGAAAGCTGAAACGCAAGCGCGATATACCCCGCCGAAGCGGACGAAAGCCCCTTGGACAGCGCAATAGTCGGCAACCACGCCGTAAAAAAGTAAAACAAAAACGACTGCGCGCCCATCAGAATCGTCAGCCACCACGCGATGCCGGACCGCCAGACGGACGGACGCGGCTCTTCCGGCAGTTGCGCCGCAGTCGCCGACGCGAGCGTCAGCCGCCGCTGCGGCAGCCAAACGAGCATGCCGATTATGGCAAACAACAGCCATACCGCGAGCGAGTTTCGCCAGCCCATGCCGGGAAGCATGGAGAGAGGATAGCTTACGCCCGACGAGATCGCCGCAAAAGACGTCATGGAGATCGTAAACGCGCCGGTGGCGAGGCCGATCCGCTCGGGAAAGCGCGCCTTGATGATGCCGGGAATCAGAACGTTTCCAATCGCGATGCCCGCGCCAAGCAGTACCGTTCCGGCAAACAGGCCGGTGCCGCCCGCATAGGAACGAAGCGCGATTCCCAGCGCGATGGTCGCGACGCTGGCAAGCAGCGTTCGGCCCGCACCGAGTCGATCGCTGATTCGCCGCACCAACGGTGAAAACAGCGCGAACATGATCAGCGGAATCGTTGTGAGCAGTCCGAACACGCCGTTTGAAAACGGAAGCTCCGTCTTCATGCCCGCAATCAGCGGGCCGACCGCCGTGATCGGCGCGCGAAGGTTAACCGTTACGAATATGATCCCAAGCAATAAAAGCCGGTCAATCGGGGCCAGTTTGGACGCTTTCGTTCTCAATACACCGCGCTCCTTTCCCACTGTTCTGCCCTCAGAAAAAAACAAGAGAACCTGGACATCCGTTCAAGTTCTCTGTTTTGTTGGCGGAGGGCCAGGGATTCGAACCCTGGGTCCCTTTCGGGACACGGCATTTCGAGTGCCGCACGATCGACCACTCTGACAACCCTCCGTAAATGCTCGCGCAAGGATGATTATACTGAAATCTTGATGAGAATGCAATGTTTTCGTTAAAAAAACGGAGGAATCCTTTCGTACGACGAACCATGTGGTATACTCTCAATATCGATAAGAAATCATCTGACAAACGGAGGCGGCGCATATGGCAGAAGACTTTGGAAAGAAAATTGAGCGCTTTGGTCAGGACATCTGGAAAAAGACGACGGATGCCGTCGGTTCGATCGGAAAGAGCGCTGAAGCGGCAAACAAAGCACGTGAACTCAAAGGCGTATACGCGGACATCGGCAAACAGTTCTGTGAAAAGCATCCCGGACAGGCAGCGGACGAATTTGCCGAGCTGGCCGGACGCGCGAAAGAACTGGAGGCGGAGATTTCCATTCTTCAGGAGCAAATACTCGAGCAGCGCGGAAGTAAGAAGTGCGTTTCCTGCGGCGAACAGATCCCGCTGGGTTCTTCATTCTGTTCCAAGTGCGGCGCGGCACAGCCGCAGTCTGATCCGGAGTCCGAGGAGCCCGCGGACGACGAGACGGAGGTTGTCGATGGCTGGACCTGTCCCGCCTGCGGCGCGAAGCTTGGCAGCGAGGATGCGTTCTGCACCGCCTGCGGCGCCAAACGGCCGTAATTGAACCTGTACAATCAATCAAAAAAAGCGCTTGAAGCGCTTTTTTGTTTGCGGTGTACTCTCAGTTCTGCTCGTGCTTTTTCTTCGCGCAGCAGTAGTTCGGAACCAGCTCCAGCAGCAGATCCAGCATCTGCGGCGACTGGCTGTCCGCGGCGCGCATCAACGCGGATAGTTTTTCGGAAAACGCTGCGTCGTCTATCAGGATCGGCTGCGTGCGGTAGATGCGGTTATGCGTGGTCTCCAGCAGATGCTGTTCCTCCTCGTCCAGCGTGAGCTCTTCATACATCTTCTCGCCGGGACGCAGACCGACTATTTCAATCGGCATGTCCTCGTTCGGCGTGTATCCGTAATACCGAATCAGTTTTTCCGCCAGATCCATAATGCGCACCGGCGAACCCATGTTCAGCACATACAGCGCGCCGCTCTCGCCGAACGCCCCCGCCTGTAAAACCAATTGCGCCGCCTCAGGAATCGTCATGAAATACCGTGTAATATCCGGATGCGTCACCTGCACAGGGCCGCCAGCGCGGATCTGGCTCTCAAAAAGCGGAATTACGCTGCCGTAGGAACCGAGCACGTTGCCAAAGCGAACCGTCATGCACTTCATCGTATTGCGTTTTGCATAGTCCTGCAGGATCAGCTCGGTGACGCGTTTGCTCGCGCCCATGACGTTGGTCGGGTTGACCGCCTTGTCGGTGGACAGCTGTACAAACCGCTCCACGCCATGCTCGCCAGCGCTGTGAACGACGTTGTAGGTACCGATGACGTTGTTCTTGATCGCCTCTGCAGGGCTCTCCTCCATCAGCGGGACGTGTTTGTGCGCCGCGCAGTGTATCACGAGATCCGGTGAAAACTCCGCCATCACTTCGTCCACACGCGCTTTATCACGCACCGATCCAATACGGATACAAACACTCAGCCAGGGAAATTTTCGCTGAAACTCCATAAGAAGCTCATAAGCGTTGTTTTCATAGATATCGAATATGATCAGCCGGCTCGGATAGAACATCGCCGCTTGCCGACAGATTTCCGAGCCGATAGAACCGCCGCCGCCTGTAACGAGTACTGTCTTTTGCTGAATATATTCGGCGATGCTCTCCTTGTCGAGCTTCACCTCAGGGCGAAACAGGATATCGTCGACGCTGATTTCACGTATATCGCGCATGGTTGGCTGTGTGTCCAGATCACGCAGCGGCGACACGATGCGTACACGGCATTTGGTGGACTTGCACAACGCTACGAGTTCGATCTGCCGCGATTCGCTGATAGACGGAATTGCAAGAATGATCTCCCGAATTCCCAGCCGGTTGACAATCGCAGGAATATCGGACGTTTTCCCTACGACTTTAACGCCGCGAATACGCGTGCCAATCTTTTTCGGATCGTCGTCCGCAAACGCGGCGACATACATACCGCCTTTTACGATGCCAGACATGATCTGCGCCTGAACATACCGGCCAAAGAACCCCGCTCCAACAATCAGCAGCGCCGATTTCCCGCTGCTTTGACGGTTGATCACGAGACGGCGTGCACGCAGCAGCGCGCGGAATGCAAAACGCTCTATAAATAGCGTAGGAATCAGAATGATACCCGCCATGAACAGCAGAAACTTATACTCGTTTCCGAAAAACAGGTTAATTAAAAACGACAGAGCGGTTCCTACGCCGACCGCTGCAAGAATATAAATGTTCTCCGGGCTCAGACCGTCAAACCAAGATTTCCCGTACATGCGGAACAACGCAAAACTTAAAATATATGCTATTGTATAAAGAAATATTCTGATGTAAGAAAAAGCAGCCACTCCATTGATATAGAATGGAAACGCATAATGATATCCCCCGCCCGAAAATAGTATCCATGTGGCAATGATGAGTGAAAATGTGATCAACACCACATCAACAATCACCATCACAACAATGCGCGTCACACGATCAAAATTAATCTTTTTTAGCAGTTCTTGCATAAAGCCTCACGCGTTGTAACAATAATTTACCGTTATCGGTTTTCTTAAATAACGCTATTAGTATATGCGATACGAGGTTAGAACGCAATATCTTGTGTCAACGTTTACACAATCATAAAAGATGCGTTTAATTTTCGCCTTAGTTCTCTGTATTTGTAACATTTTACCTATAATGAATTTTATTCCATTCGGAATGCACTCTCATGCGTCGAAGAAAACACGATCTTTCATATATATTTCCAACCAAGTGCTTCCTGAAGATAACCTTACCGCCTGCTTTGCTTCCGCGCCGGCCAGTGCAAGCTCGGAAGCATACGCATTTACCAGAATTTGACAAACAGAACGCCCATGCAGATGCATGGGCGTTCTGTTTGTTGG
>CAYLIG010000016.1:0-56148 GCA_964383635.1 uncultured Christensenella sp.
TAAGGAGAAATTCCGGATCGTTCCAGTTCTGCGCGCCGTTGCGAATCGCATAACTGAACGCGAAAAACGCACCGACTTCCGCCGCAATAGCGAGCACCCAGAGGATGATTGCCGCAATGCGCAGCCCCTTGACGGAACCGCTGCCGCCGGACGCGGGGGTTTCGACCGTCTGATCGACGGATTCTTCAACTTCCTCGGCTTTTACAGGCGCCTTGACGGCCGCTTTCGTGGGCGCTTTTACGGGAGCCTGCTTTGTGCCGGAGGATTTCGTCGCGGCTTTTTTCGCTTCCGCGGCCTTTTTTGCGGCGGCGGCTTTCTTTGCGGCCTCCGCTTTGGCTGCGTCGGACACAGTCGGTTTCTTTTCCATTTATTACCTCCACGATCAATACAAGTATTGGTTACAGTATAACAATAACCAATATCGTTTGCAATAACTCCGCCTCGGCAAAGTCGTTCTGCTGGCGGTTTTTTCGCTCGGCTGGTATAATAAATACACGACGTCCATACAGTTACTATCCATCGGGAGCGAACAAGGAAGCGGACGTCGGAATCCCATCTCAACACATCTTCGGAGGAACAGATAAGTCTATGTTGAATTTCGAATTCTACAGCCCGACGCGCCTGATTTTCGGAAAAGGTACGGCGGATCAAATCGGCGCCCATATCGCGCCCCTGGCAAAAAAAGTACTGGTGCATTACGGCAGCGATCGCATCGAAAAAAGCGGACTGCTCAAGCGCGTCACCGATTCGTTGAGCGCGGCGGGCGTTTCTGCCGTCACGCTTGGCGGCGTTCGGCCGAATCCCGACGTGGAGCTGGTGAAGCGGGGAATTGAACTTGCGCGCAAAGAGGGCGTGGAGCTCGTGCTTTGCGTCGGCGGCGGTTCGGTCATCGACTCCGGAAAAGGCATCGCGCTGGGATTGAAGAATCCGGATGTCGATATCTGGGACGTGTATGAAAAACAGATAGAAACCGTCGGCGCATATCCCGTCGCCTGCGTGCTCACCTTTCCGGCGGCGGGCAGCGAGGGGAGCAACAGCACCGTTTTAAGCAATTATCAGCTGCGGAAAAAATGCGGCTACAACCGCGAATGGAACCGACCCGTCCTGTCCGTGATCGACCCGACGCTGTTCGAATCGATTCCGAAATTTCAGATCGCGTCCGGCGTTGCGGATATGATGAGCCACATCTTTGAGCGTTATTTTTCCAACACCGAACATACCGAGCTTTCGGACGCGCTGAGCGAGGCGACGCTGCGCACGCTTCTGGCGTTTGGGCCGAAGGTCGTGCAGAATCCGGCGGACTACGATGCCTGGTGCCAGGTTTCGCTTTGCGGCAATATTGCGCATAACAACATGCTCGGCGTGGGCAGGGAACAGGACTGGGCTTGCCATAAGCTGGATCACGAACTCACCGCGCGCTTTGGCGTGACGCACGGCGCGGGACTCGCGGTGCTTACGCCCGCATGGATGCGCCATGTCTGGCGCGTCAATCCCAAGCGCTTCTACGATTTTGCGGTGCGCATCATGGGCGAGGAAGCGCAGCCGCAGGCGGTCGCGGCGACCATAGAGAGCGGCATCTCTGCGCTGGAGACGTTTTTTGCGCGCATGGGACTGCCGAGCCGCCTGATGAAACTCGGCGTGGATGCCGACCAGATTGCCGATATGGCGCGCGTGGTGACGCATCTGCCGGATGGCAGCGAGCGTCCGGTTGGCGGGCTGAAGAAGATCTACGAGGAAGACGCCTTCGCGATCTACAAGCGCGCGATCTGAGCCTGTTACAAACAAACTCCCCGCTGCTTGGCGGGGAGTTTGTGTTTTTGGTTTGCTTTAGCCGGGGATGTCTCCGACACCGTCCAGCACCAGCCGCGGACAGTAGGGGAAGCGATCCATCTCTTCTCTTGTCGTTACGCCAGAGAGCACGAGCACGGTGTCCAAGCCGCTTTCTACGCCCGCGACGATGTCCGTATCCATCCGGTCGCCGATCATCGCCGCCTCGCTGGAGTGCACGCCCAGCATCCGAAGGCCCGTACGCATCATCAGCGGATTGGGCTTGCCTACAAAGTAGGCGGATTTTCCGGTTGCAAGCTCAATTGGCGCGATCAGCGCGCGGCAGGCGGGGATGATTCCGCTTTCGGACGGGCCGGTCAGGTCGGTGTTGGTGCCGATGAGCTTCGCGCCGTTTCGCACGAGCTGCACGGCTTTTAAGATGCTTTCGTAGTTGTAGTTGTTCGTCTCGCCGACGATGACATAGTCCGGGTCGATGCCGTTGGTCATGATGCCGACTTCATACAGCGCGTTGAAAAGCCCCGGCGCGCCGATGACATATGCCGTGCTGCTAGGCGCCTGCATGCGAATAAAGTTTGCGGTTGCCAGCGCGCTGGTATAGAAGTGACTCTCGTCGACATCCAGCCCCATGCGGGCAAGTTTGCTCTGCAGTTCCTTTGGCGTTTTGCCGCTGGCGTTGGTGAGGAATAGAAATTTTTTATTCTCACGATAGAGCCAGTCGACAAATTCTTTAACACCCGGCAGGAGCCGTTCGCCATGATAGATGACGCCGTCCATGTCGCAGATGTACCCTTTTTTTCCTCGTAAGGTATCCATTGAGTTCCTTTCTTCTTTTCTGCTTCTTTTCTTTCTATTTATACTGACATGAGCATATCACGTTTCGAAAACCGGTACAAGCACGGCGATCGAATCGCCGGGAATTTATCGACCGATGGATTCGAACGTAACGAAAGGGCCAGCTTTTCTGTTTGGGGCGGCGATTTGTAAGGAACGAGTGAGTTCACATTTGTTCTACAGTGAATTCAAACGGATGGGATATACTTGCCAAATATGAATGCGAAAATCGTTGTTTGCATCCTTTAAACGTTACTCTCATCAAGGAGGCATGTGATATGAACCATGTGCGGCGAATTGCCCGGAGGGGACTCGCGGCGCTGCTGATCCTCTTTGCGCTGGCGTTCGGCGCCGGCTGCGACCCGTTTGATCCGGTCGTCAGCGTCGGTTCGCCTCTGCCGGATACGACACAGACCGCGGTACAGACCGAAGCCACTCCTCTGCCGGAAACGCCGACCGCCGCTCCATCCGAAACGCCGCTGGTAACCGTCGCGCCAAGCGCGCAACCGACGGCGGAAGGAAACGGATCCGGCGCATATACGATTACGGCGGACACCGGCGAAAGCCAAAAGACCTACTATTCCGAATCGCCCGACGAAAACGCGCTCCGCGTGGAGAACGGCGCGATTGCCAGCATCGACGGGGCGGCCGTCGAGAAGCGGACGGGAGATGCGTCGAGCCTTGATGATGCGACGGCCTATGGACTGAACGCAGCCATTCTTGTACACCAAAACGCACAGCTGCTGCTGAACAACAGCGAAACATCCGCCGTCCCGCTCGGCGCGGGCGGGGCGTTTGTCTACGGCGGCGTTCTGCGGCTGCAGGGCGGCGGGATTCGCACCGCGGGAGCTTTCGCGTTTGGGCTTGCCGCCGTTGCCGGGGGGAGCGTTTCCGCGCAGGATTGTAATGTCATGACAAACGGAGCGGATTCGCCCGCGGTCTATGCCGCGGCGGACGGTGATATCAATATGGAAGGCGGAACCGTTGTCACCGGCGGAGAAAGATCTCCGGCGTTGATCGCCGCAGGAAGCCTCGAAGCGACTGGCGCGACCATCCGCGCAAACAACGCCGGCGCGGTGGAAGTCAACGGCGGAACCGTCGAGCTGACCGACTGCGCTGTGACCGGAAGCGCGCAAACGGGAGCGGACGCCGCCTATTGCGTTGCGCTCTATCGCAATGCATTTGCGAGCGGGGAGGGGAGCGCGTTTACCATGACGGGCGGCGCGCTCACCGCGACGAAAGCGAATCTGTTTTTTGCGACCAATACGGACGCCGACATTGTGCTGGAAGGCGTGGCGCTGTCGATGAGCGAGGGGTCTGTGCTTCTGCGCGCGGTCGGAAACGACGGTTCGCTTGGCAGGGGAATCGTGGGTCAAAACGGGGCGAATTGTACGCTGACGGCAAAGGATCAAACCCTGTATGGCGATATATTTGCGGATGAACTCTCGTCCGTTGCGATCACGCTGAAGGGCAGCTCCACCTATACCGGCGCCGTCAACCCGGCAAACACCGCCCGCGCGGCAAGCGTAACGCTGGAAGACGACAGCACCTGGACGCTGACGGGCGATGTGTATCTTAGCGCGTTTTCCGGTCGCATCGGCAGTATCGTCACAAACGGATATACCGTGTTCGTTGAAGGAGTTCCGCTGACGGATTGAGCTGAACGAAAAAGTTGAATGAAGAAACGAACACCGCCAAACAACGGCGGTGTTTCTGTGTAGATGCTTTTTCCTAGACAATGGGCTAAAATTGAATGGAAAGTACACCTAAGACTTGTGATCGCTTTTGTTGTATTTGGAGGATCAGCAAAAATATTACATTGTAACTTCTTGACATTTGTTGTGAAATGAATATACTCGTGATAGTATATAAAAAATAACGAAATCTTGAAACAACCGCGGATTTTCATGCGATGGAAACGCCAGGTGCGAAAGTTTGATCATTGCGGACCCAACAACTGGAGCAGGAGAAAGTCTTATGCTGTCATTTTTAAAACGATGGAAAAATGAATCGGGCCAGTCTACGATATTAATCGTACTTTCAATTGTGGTACTGTGCGGATTTGCGGCTCTGGTTGTTGATTTCGGCACTGCGGCTGTAGACAAAGGGCAGCTGCAGACGGCTGCCGACGCGGCGGCGATGGCCGGGGCATTTGAACTGCCAAGCGCTTCCTCCGCGCGAAGCAAGGCGGTGCAATACGCGGGGATCAACGGCGTGGAATCCGCCGGGGTAACCGTTACGACCCCTTATAACGGGGACTCAAAGAAAATTGAAGTAGTTTGCTCGCAAACGGTCAACTATACGTTTGCGCGGATCCTGGGATTTCAGTCCCAGGTCGTCACCGCCCGCGCTGTCGCGGAGAAAACGGGCCTGAGCGGCGGCGCGTTTGGTTACGCCATATTTTCCGGCAGCGATTCCAGCTTGCTTGGCTTGCACACGAGCAGTCTGAACGTAACAGGCAGCATTCACAGCAACAATGCCGTGCAGATGAACGGTTCCAGCCAGACGGTCAACGGAAACGTAGAGGCCGTGAATTCCTACACTGCGGCGGGCTCAAGCATCAATATCTCGGGCACAGTGCAGGGCTCGTCTGTCACCACGCACGGCAGCAGCATCAATATCGGCAACAAGCTGGCTGTGGCGGCTTCTGTCGTCAGTATGCCGGACTTTTCGGATACGGTCATTGCGGAAGCGACATCGGCGGGAACAAAATATACGGGCAATACGCTCTTTAACGGTTCGAACATCAATGTGGACGGGTCGGTATACGTTGTCGGCGATATCACCGTGGCCGGCAGCACGTTTAAAGGAACGGGCACGATGATGGCGACAGGCAACATTCAATTCAACGGAAGTTGCATTGAAAACAGCGCGTCAACCTCCGTTTGTGTGTATTCCGAGAACGGCAACATCCAGATCAACGGATCGAATATCCAGATTGACGGCATTTTGTACGCACCGAACGGCTATATACAGGTAAACGGTTCAAACATCGTCATCAACGGCCGCGTAATCGGAAATCAGGTGCAGCTCAACGGCAGCAGCATTCAGGTAATCTCCGGTTCCGGCGATCTTGACTGTCTCCCCGGCAGTGAAATTCACCTGGTGGAGTAGCGCGAAGATACGGCGCACCGGCATTTTTATAGCAATCAAAAAGAAGCAAACAACTTGCTTCTTTTTTAATGTAGCGCTTATTTTATGGGGCAAACAACTTGCTTCTTTTTTTAGTATTATGGTTGCTTGATAAAGCAGGAGACTGGCTTGGGGGTGTTACGGTTATTTTATCGTTTGCACGAGGCGATGATCTCACAGATATCGTCCACATCGCTCAGAGCGAGATCCGCATACATCGGAAGGGTCAGCACGCGCCTGCTTACTTTAAGAGCAACCGGCGTTTCTTCCGGACGGAATCTGCCCGCATAGCACGCGGCTTCGCTCGGCAGAGGATAGAAATACTTGCGCGCAAACACGCCGTACCGTTTCAGCGTTTCGTCCACTTCGTCCCGCGTGGAACCAAATGCGTCCGGGTCAAACGTCACGGGCAGATAGGCGTGGTTGGGCCGAAGCCCGTCAAGTATCGGCCGGAACGCGAGTCCCTCGATGTTTGACAGATTTTTGCGGTATCGCGCGGCGACGAGTCCGCGTTTCTCGATCTCGCGGTCAAAATATTTCAGGTTCAGCAGGCCCATTGCCGCCTGGAACTCGTTCATCTTGGCGTTGCCGCCGACTTCGCGGACTTCTTCGTTTGCATGGAACCCGAAGTTTCTATAGCCGTTGAGACGCTCTGCATAGTCCGCGTCGCGGCAGGCGATCGCGCCGCCTTCAATCGTGTGGTAGCATTTTGTCGCGTGAAAGCTGAACATAGAAGCGTCGCCAAAACTTGCGACAGGGCGTCCGTATATTGTTACGCCAAAAGCGTGCGCGGCATCGTAGAGCACGGGAAGATGATGCTTTTTTGCGATGCGGTCAATGGCTTCCATGTCGCAGGGGTTGCCATAGACATGTACGGGCAAGATGGCGCGCGTGCGCGGCGTAATCTTTTCCTCGATTTGCCGCGGGTCGATCGTGTAATAGGTTGGTTCGACGTCGCAGAACACGGGATCCAACCCGCAGCGCGCGATCGCATGCGTGGTGGAGATAAACGTAAACGGTGTGGTGATGACCTCGCCGCCGTCGAACCCGAAAGCGGATATGGCGCACTCGAGCGCGAGGTGCCCGTTGGTAAAGAGTTTTAGATGCGCCGTGCCGAGCATTTCCTGCAACGCCGCCTCAAGACGCCGGTGCTGCGCGCCGCCGTTTGTGAGATAGCGCGAGGAGAAAATTTCTCGTACGAGCGCTTCATATTCTTCCACCGGCGGCAGCGACGGACGCGTCACCAATATCGGCGGGTCTTTTTTTTGCATAGAAAATCTCCTTCATCATTGCGTCGAACGAGCGACGCCTTTCAAGCAACAGAGATTATTTTAGCCGGATTCATGTCAAAAAGCAAACGCGAAGAGATCTATTCAATCAACTCCACACCCTCTACCAGATACCGCATCTTGATGATATCCGCGGGCGGTGCGTCCGTATGTGCGGGAACGCGCACAATTCCCTCGGTATCCGTTACGGGCCCGTGGAATGGGCTATAGAGGTTGCGCGAGATGCTGCCGCGCAGATAGCGGATCAGGTTGTTCGGCGTCCCTTTCGACCAGCTGCCAAGACGGATGTCCACCACGCCGCCGCCGAGACCCCACCAGAAACTTGCAATCGGCGATTCGTCCTGATCCATGCTCAGCAGCGCGCCGAGGCTGCCGTTGAGATAGCTCTTGACAATCGCGGTATAAAAGCGCTCCCAGTTCCAGTCCGGCGCCGCGAGATAGCGCGTCGGATTGCCGTCCGGATCGACGGAAATCAGCGAGGAAAACACGCTGTATGGCAACTCCGGCAGTGATAAGGTGGGATAATTCGGCGTAAAGACCGTGTCGGCGTTCAATTGCGCCGCCGTAACAACGCCTTGTTTGCAGGTTGCGGTGTCCCTCGGATCCACGCCCCTGGTAACCAGCAGCACGCGCGCGTCCGGGCGCACGGAATGCACGCCTATGGCAAACGCGTTGATATCCGAGGTGAAACGCGCATAGTTGAGCTTCGGCGTTATGTAGGCGACCACGCCGGTGCTTGTATGCTGTCCCGCGGCGACGCCGCAGAGGAAGACCGCCTCGTAATACCGCCCGAAATAGGTGTGCAGCCGGTAATGATGCTGCATACGGGAGTAGACGAGCGTCTGGCAGGCCGGGTGTTCGAGCGCAAACCGAAGGACGTGGTTCATCAGCGACGGCGTGGTGACAAACAGAAGTCCCGCGTCGCCCGCTTCCTGACAGAGCAGCTCATAGGCCTCGTCGCGGTCCGGCAAATCCAGCACGCGGGAATCAACCTTTTCGCCCAGCTCAGCCTGCATGGCCAGCCGTCCCTGCTCGTGCGCGCCAAGCCAGTTGTTCTGCGCTCGCTCGCCGGAGTAGGCAAATACGATCTTGGGATTTCGGTGCGTGGGCAGTAGACGCGCAAACAAAGGCGCTTCCGCGGCCTCCGCGTCCTCCTCCAGAACGAGACGCGGCTCGGGCGGGTGTTCGAGAATATCCAGCTGCGGTTTCAGCGTAAGGATGCGTCCGGTCAGCTCGTCCGGCAGGATGTTGGTCGGAAAGCCGTAGATATGCAGATACTCAAGAAACGCGTCCCCAAGCGAAAGCGTGCAGCTGCTTTTTAAATATGCGGATTCAAACCGCGTGTAGAGCGCGTTATAATCCACCCGATCCGTTTCCGGGTCGAGCTCGGCGATCAATTTTTGTTCAACTCGGTAAAGCCGTTCGTATTTACGCGACTCCGATAGTTCGATATCGGAAAACACGCCCTTTTTGCTGTACGCAAGAAACGTGTAATACCGCTCGATATCCGGGTCGGTTTCGTCCCACTGCGGCACAAGGCGGATAATCTCGGCCTCGAACGAGGTGGCGTCGAAATATTTCAGCACGCTCACGCGCTTATTTCCCTCGGCAACATAATATCGCCAGAGGTATTCGTAGACGCGGATCGGGTCGCGAATGCCGCTCTGCAGGTGCGCGTTGCAAAGGTTGATCCACTTTGAGGCAAACTCTGTGTCGGAACTGAGCAGCGGCATGAAATTCGCCGCGAAAGAGTTTGCGCGGCTTGCCTGATAGGTGCCGATCACGCGGTTGAGCGAGATGGCGCGCATCGGCTGTGCGATGACGGCGAGAACGCCGTTCTCCTCCCGTTTTGCGTTTAAAACGGGAATCAACCCGCTTTCTCCGCGCGCGCGGCGCGTGGAGAATTCCTTCAGCGCGCGTTTTCTCGCGCGGTCATATTCTTCATATCCTTCGCTGATAGCGCTCATATTGCATTCCTCGGGAGACTCTGGTTCGGTTGTTTGGTCGATCGCCGCAGCGCCGGTTTGTTTATCGGGCGGAGACGCTTTGTATCAACCCGTTGCATTCAGGGGCCGGATGCATCATTGATCCGGGAACTCCATGTCCAGAATATAATAGTTATACGCGTTGACGACGGTCGTATCGTTGTATTGCAGCACGCGCTTGGAGCCGATGGAGTAGGTCAGGTGCTGGTGGCCGTGCAGGTGATAGCGCGGTTTGTATTTGTCGATGAGCTTGACAAATGTTTCAAATCCTTCGTGGAACCGGTCGTCGCCGTCGCCAAGGCCGGCTGCCGGAGCATGGGTTACAAGTACGTCGATGCCTTTTTTCAGTGAAAGCGCGAGTGTGGCCTTCAGTACGCGCAGATTCATCTCACGTTCGGAGTATTGATTTGGCATGGAGTGGCTGCTTTTACAGCCGCCAAACCCGACAAAGCGGACGCCCTTGATTTCCACGGGCTTCTCTTCCAGGTCGATGCACCCATCCGGCGGGGTTTGCTCGTATCGCGTGTCGTGATTGCCGCGCACATATAGAAGCGGAACCGGTATCATGGTTGCGATGAACGAGAGATACTCAGCCTTCAGGTCGCCGCAGGAGATGACAACATCTACGCCGGCAAAGGCCTTTGCGTCGAAATAATCCCAGATGAATTCACTTTCGTGGTCGGATATGACCAGGGCTTTCAGTTTCATGTGCGTGTTTTGCTTATCCATTTCTTCTGCGCGGAGGCGTTTCATGCCGCTGGCACAACGGTGAGCTTGGCAGGTGCAATCGATCGTTAGATTCATTCTTACGATACACGCTTGACGCATGAAAGTAAAGCGTGCGCCCAAACCGCGGGGTAAAACAAACCGCCTGTATCGTTTGGACAGGCGGTCAGATGACGCGGGCTGTTTGCCTGAAAAAGTCGTGTATTACGTGTGGTAGAGTTTTTTCAGCGCGCTTGTTCCATGCAGAATGCACAGGCGAACATTCTGCGCGCTTGCTTCGGGATCGTGCAGCTCGAGCGAACGGACAAGGGATTCATGCAGCTTGGCGGACTTTGGAATATCCGGTGCGAGCGTAAGATGCTGCCGAATCAGCCGTGAAATGGTGGGTTCAAAACTCTTATACGTCATCGCGTAAACCGCGTTGCCGGAACACTGCGTAAGCAGATAATGGAATCGCACCATCGGTTCCGCCGCGTCGAGCGGATGCGCCGCGTTTTTGATGCAATGCGCCAAAACGCGCATGGCCTCGAGTTCTTCGCTTGTTGCGTGTATGCTCGCCAACCTAGCGCATTCGCACTCGACAAGCACGCGAAAGTCGACAAGGTTGCAAAACAACGGATAGTCGAGACGGAAACTGTCGCAGCTCATCAGCGCGCTGAGCACCTGCAAAGTGCCGTTACGCTTATAGTCTGCAACGATGCTTCCCTGCCGCGGGATGATTCGGATAAATCCCTGATTTGCCAGCTCCAGAATCCCAGTGTTGACCAGCGAGCGGCTAACGCCGAGCTCCTGTGCGAGCTCCCGCTCCGGCGGCAGTTGCTGACCGATCTGATATTCGCCGGAGAATATCTTCTGCTGCATAGTATGGACGAACGACTTTTTCAATCCTTCTTGTTTCATAAAGTTTTCTGTTGGCCGGTTGGCTTCCTTCCTGATTCTTTGGCACGGCGCAGCGTTTCAGGCAGGGCCTGAACGGTTCGGCTTTGCGTCGCAGGGATATATACAGGCAAGCGCGACAAGCGCTTGTGGGGAAGTAAAGTCAGCGCATAAATGCGATGGTCAGCGCAATGCACACCTGACCCAGATAATAGAGCGAGAGGTTCAGCGCGCGAAACGCGGGATAAGGACATTTCCCAAACTGATTGAGGATCAACAGCACGTCGCTTGCGGCAAAGAGCAGTCCGCCGACGGCAAACAGCGCGCCGCCGGGATTTTGCGGCTCAAGCACGAAGAGCGCGAGCGCACAGGCCGCCATCAGTATGACGATGCACAGATACACGATGCCGAATATCCGGATGGTTCCGGTTGCATCGACGCGCGCGAGTACAAAGCGTAATATCAATACCGCCGCAACCGCCGCCGCGGGCAGCGCGTAAAGCAGCGCAGAAGGCGCGCGCGTTGCCAGTGCGATGAGATAGGCGATATGTCCAAGCAGAAACGCGGCGATGCCGGCGAGAAAGATCGGCTTTGCGCGCGAAGACACGACAAAGCGCAGATTCAGGCAAATGTCCCCGATGGCGCCGAGCGCAAGACCGAATAGGACGAGCCTTGCATAAAGCGGCAGTGTCGAAAACTTTAGCGCAAGAAGGCCTGAGATGACAAACGCCAGGGAAGCCGCACTCTTGCATAGAAGGGCGGCAAGAAATTTCTTTTTATGCTCCAGCATGATAAACACTGCTTCTGTGGCGCAGCCGAAAAACAGTAGGATGGCAATCAGCGGCAGCATGGAGTTTCTTTCCTTCCGGTATGCGCAAATTACGATTGCAAATAATCAAATCATAGAATGCGCCTATATTACAGATTATAACAGTGGCAACCTGCCTATACAATAGAGGCGCGCCATTTCAGGCCGGTTTTGGGAAAAAGTTTGAATAATATGTTAAATTATTTGATAAGAGCGAAAGAATCGATCTCAATATAATTTCGTGATGCGTTACTTGGCGCGCATCTGTCACGCAAATAAATTGTAACCACGGCTTATACGAGCGGCGGAGTAACGGCTGCGTCGGCGAGGTCGGTCATCCAGCTTCCGCAGGCTGCAAGCGCAACCGGCAGATCCGCCGCCTGATTCGACGCGCCCGTATCCGCGCCGGACAGCGGCGCGAGAAGCGCGCGTTCGGATTGAGTCAGCATTGGGAGAAGATCAGTTAACCGAAGAGGAAAAATGCCTGTTTGGGCATAATTTCTCGCGCGCAGCAGAAAAAAGGCGCTTTTGGCAAATGCGCGGGCGGAAAGCGGAACAGGTTCGAATACAGCTGCGTGGCAAAGCGCGTGATACAAGCCGCAGGCGGCCTGATGCGCGCTGTTTCGCGCCGCCTCGCGCTTTATATGCGGAAGAAGAAAATCAAGGCTGCCCAGAAGACATTCCGTATCGAAATAGAACCCGACCAGCTCGCCCTCGTCCCATTGCTCGAGAACGGCCTTACTGGAGATAAATCCGCAGACGAGGTCTGCAAAGGGAAGCGACGAGAGCAACATGCGATAGTCCGCAAGATCCTCCGGCGAGAGAGAATCCAGCACCAGAACCGTGTCTATGTCGCTGTCGGGGCGCGCTTCGCCGCGCGCGCGGCTGCCCTGTACGCCGACGCAGACCGCGCGTTCGCCAAAGGTGCGCGTTGCCGCAGACAGAAAGGACGATTTCCAGCTCTCAAAATCGAATAACATGGCGGATCTCCTTGCAAAAAATCAAATTAGCTTTAGCATGATGAGTGTTTAAGGTCGATTGTTTTCCCCTCGCGGCGATGATGTGAAGCGCCGTGCCGAGCGGATAAAAGCGCTATCGCTAAAACGATCCTCGCACATATTGCGCGAGGATCGTCTTTGGTGAATGGATGCTTTACTCGGAGGTTGATTACACGCTGGCTTTCCAGAGCCCGTGCAGATTGCAGTACTCGTAGGCCGCGACTACTTTCGCGCCGCCGAGCGCAAACTTGGCTTCGGGCGCGCCGCCGATTTCGAGGCACTTGCGCTGTCCGCCGTCGGTGGTCTGCAGATAGATCCAGGCGATGTGGTGCTCCTCGAGCATCGGATGGTCGACGCTGCCGACGTGAACGGTCGCGGTGTCGCCCTCAACTTTGATCACGGGGACGTGCTTTTCTTGGCTGGCATCGACGCTGCCGGGAATGAGCTCGGTCATGTGCTGGCCGCAGCAGCTCATGGGTGCGCCGGAAGAGTGGATCATACCAACGAGATTGCCGCAGATATCGCAGCGGAAGAAACGGGTTTCACACATCATGATGTAGTTCCTCCTAAATCAATTTGTTCATTTGGTCGTTCTATGGAATTAATCTGCGCGGCGTCTGCCGGGCGGATGCATCCGGATATAAGAAATACTGATTGAGCCCGAACGGCTCCCTGTTCGACTTTATGATACTAACATGCATCATACACCAAAACCGTGATAATGTCACTATTTGATAATAATTCCTGTTAGCAGAGCGGTCTACCGTACCTCTATTCTATATTGAATTTCGAAAAAAAACTAGAAAAGTCAGCAGAATTTTTCAAAACAAGGTATAATCTTACAAGATTCTTTTTTACGGAGGCACGCCCATGTCATTCGACACATATTTGCCGATCTGGAAACAACTGACGCCGGAGGATCAACGCGCGCTTGCGGAAGCGGCGGTCATCCGAAACGCGCCGAAAGGAACGATTTTGCACAACGGCTCCGCGGACTGCGTGGGCGTGCTCGTCATCAAGAGCGGACAGCTTCGGGCCTATATCGTTTCCGACGAGGGCAAAGAGGTAACGCTCTATCGCCTTCTCGAGCGGGATATCTGCCTGTTTTCGGCGGCGTGCATGATGTCCAGCATTCGCTTTGAGGTGACCATTGAGACGGAAAAGGATTCCGAGGTTTGGCTGATTCCGACGGAGGCGTATCACGCGGTGATGGAACGCAGCGCGCCGCTGGCGAACTACACCTGCCAGGTGCTTGCTTCGCGTTTTTCCGAGGTGATGTGGCTGATGGATCAGATTCTCTTCAAGCGCTTTGACGCGCGCCTTGCGACGTTTCTGCTGGAAGAGAGCACGATTGAGGACAGCGACACGCTCGAAATCACGCACGAGAAAATCGCAAATCATATGGGCACGGCTCGCGAGGTCGTGACCAGGATGCTCAAGTATTTTCAGGAAGAGGATATGGTTTCCCTCGCCCGCGGCGGCGTGACGCTCACAAACCGCGCCAAACTCGACGCGATGGCGGGCTGACGGGCCGGATATCCGCAACGTCCGATCATAGGGGTAAAACGAAATACGACAATTTTCAACGATATAACGAAGACGCCGTCCGGGTGGAGCCGGACGGCGTCTTCGTCTTGCTTGCAGGGGTTTACGGGATCAAGGAAAGAATTTGGGGTTTGGGACGGGCACCGGCCGTCTGATTGACGACCTTACCGTCCTTCATGACGATGAGCGTGGGTATGCTCATGACGCCAAACTTTGCCGCGAGTTCGGGCTGTTCGTCGACGTTCACTTTGCCGACCTTGAGATCCGCCCTCTCGTTTGCGATTTCGTCGATGATGGGAGAAACCATGCGGCAGGGACCGCACCAGCTTGCCCAGAAATCGAGAAGTACCGTTTTGCTCTCTTTTAAAACTTCCGCATCGAAGTTATCCTTCGTGATGACTTTCGTGGCCATAGCGCTTGCTCCTTTGCTGTTGATGGTATTATTCTACAAAATGCCACATGTGTATACAGTGACTATGTTACACTGAAAACATACTGAAATTCAGCGCTTTATTGGCAGATTTTAATAGAAATTTCCATAAAAAACGGAAGCCGCACTTTGACGGCTCCCGCTTTATATTGCCCGTATTTTTTTAAACAGTCTTGAGCTTGCTCGTGTCCAGCTTGTCGTAGGCCGAGAGGAAAGCGTAGAGCTTCTGGGCGATCTTATGCACGCCGCCGGCGGAGTTGCTTTCGATGTTCAGCGGCATGAGCGGATCGTGCAGCGACATGCGAAGCAAAAACCAGCCGTCGCCGTCGTCCGCACCGAACGACACGCGAAGCCCTTCGTAGTTTTCTTTCGCAACATCCCAGCCCTGCTTTGCGGCGTACTCGCCGAGGTCCGTCAGAACGCCGCCGCCATAGGCCGCGAACTCCGGCACGGTGATGTTCATGCGCACCTCCGTGCTTTCGGCGGGCTCCGCGAGAGAGTCGATCAGCGAAAACAGCGTGCGCCCCTCTTTGCGAAGCTGCGCCATTTTGATGAGCAGCTTGGTGATCAGATATGCGCCGTCGTCGAGAAAATAGTTTTCTTTGAGCGCACCGTGGCCGGAGGTTTCGATGGCGAGCTGGCTGTCCTTTCCGCTTTCGTTGATGCGGATGGACTCGTCGATGACGTTTTTGTAACCGCGCTTGAAGCGATGGTGCACGCCGCCCTTTTCCGCGATGAACGCCGCAAGCCCGCTGGAGGTGATCGAATCCGTCACGATGGTCGTGCCCGGGTATTCTTCAAGCAGAACGGCGGAGATAAGCGCGATCAGGCGGTTCCGGTTGATCTCCTTGCCGTCGTCGGCAACCGCGCCCGCGCGGTCGACGTCCGTGTCGAAGATGATGCCCATGTCCGCGTGATTGTTCAGCACGCATTCCGCGATGGAATCCATCGCCGCCTTATCCTCCGGGTTGGGCTGGTGGTTGGGAAAGTGTCCGTCCGGCTCCAGAAACTGACTGCCGGTCGTGTCCGCACCGAGCGGCCGGAGCACTTGATCCACAAAGAATCCGCCCGCGCCGTTGCCCGCGTCGACGACGATGCGAAACCCCTTGAGCGGGTGATCGTAGTCTTCGGCGTTCACGCCGCTGCGGATGCGCTCGACGAGCCCCGCTGCGTAGACGGAGAGAAAATCGACCTGCTTGAGCTTGCCGGGCACGGCGGCGGGAATGAACGCGTCCGCTTGCGCGCTGGCGAGGATGCCCGCGATGTCGCGCTTCTCCAACCCGCCGAATTTTGTGAAGAACTTCATGCCGTTGCGATTCCAGGGCAGGTGGCTTGCGGTGAGCATGATTGCGCCGTCGTATTCATAGCCCTTCGTCACGGTGCTCATGAACATGCTGGGCGTGCTGGCAAGGCCGAAATTCGCGGCATCCGCGCCCATGGCGAGGATGCCGTCCGCGGCGGCGGAGAGCAATTGCTCGCCGGAGAGGCGGGAATCCCGCCCGATCGAGAGGCGAAGCTCGCTTTTGTGGAGCTTTTCCTGCAGATAGAGCACAAACGCTTTTGCAATGTTGGTGACGGCCTCCGCCGTCAGCGTGACAGGCTGACCCTCGATGCCCTCCATGGCGACGCCGCGCACGTCGCTGCCGTTTTGCAGCTTGCGATATTCGATACTCAATTTTTTTAACCCCGCTTTCCGCACAACTCGAACCGGGACGGACGGAAAACATCCGCGCGACACCGGTCTTTCGCTTAATATTTATACAAAGTAATTGTCGCATTCCGTCCCCCGTTTGTCAATTGCGCCGCGGCCTTCGGGCGGGAAAACACGCTCTTTCACCATGCGTAAAAACATGGTATCCTAAAGACAGAAACTGAAGGGACATGCAGGCGCACATCATGCGGATCGGACTACTCGGCGGAACATTCAATCCCATTCACAACGCGCATGTGCAGATGGCCCGCATCGCGCGCGATGAAGCCGGGCTGGATCTGGTTCTGCTCATGGTTGCAGCGGATCCGCCGCATAAGCGCGTGGACGGGGAAGTCCCGGCGGACGAGCGCCTCCGCCTGGCAAAGCTCGCGCTGGTGGGCGAGGAACGGATGCAGGCGAGCGATCTTGAGATTCGGCGCGGGGGCAAGAGCTATACGCTGCTGACGCTGCAGGAGCTCCGGGAGCGTTATCCGGGCGACTCAATTTCCATTATCATCGGCAGCGATACGCTTGCGGATCTGCCCAACTGGTATCACCCCGAAGAGGTGCTCTCGCTTGCGGACGTGCTCTGCGTGCCGCGCATCGGCATCGAAACGCACGACGCGGAAACCGCGCAAATGCTCAGGCAGCGATACGGCGCGCGCGTGCGGATTCTGTCCGCAAGGGCGGACATGATCTCCTCTTCAAAGATTCGCCGACAGCTTTTTGACGGACTGCCGACAAACGGATGGATGACGGACGCCGTGGAACAGGCGATATTCGAAGGCGGCGAATATTTTCCGCCGGATGTTCGGGTATTGCAGGAAAAGTGCCGCGCGGCGCTTTCCGCCAAACGATTCAGGCATGTTTGCGGAACGATGCGTGCGGCGGCGCAGCTCGCCGTCCTCTGGAAGCAGGACGAAAGGAAAGCGCGGATTGCGGCGCTGCTGCACGACTGCGCGAAGTGCCTGGACGCGCGTACGCAGGAATTGCTCTCCGGCGACGAGTCGGGCATTGCGCCCGTACACCATGCGTTTGCCGGCGCGGTGCTTGCCAAGATGGGCTATGGCGTGACCGACGAGACCATTCTGCGCGCCATCCGCCTGCATACCACAGGCGATTGGGGAATGTCGGATTTTGACGCGCTGGTCTATGCGGCGGATCTGATAGAGCCGACGCGCACGTTCCCCGGTGTGGAGCAGTACCGCGCACAGATTTCGGAGGATATCGACGCGTTTATGCAGTATTCTCTGGCGCGCGTTTGCGGGCTCATCGAGAAAAAGGGCTGGGAAAGACATCCCGCCTCCCTGCGGGCAATCTCATATTACGAAGAGAAAACGCGCAAAAAGCGCAAAGTATCCAAATCATAGTAAAGTAACTATTATAGAAAAGTAATGATGGAGGGAATCAATTGAACGAAAGCATCAAGCAAAAAGCGCTCGGCATCTGCGAGGTTCTGTACAACAAAAAGGCAGCGGACATCATCGCCATCCACGTCGCGGACAAGACCATCGTTGCGGACTGGTTCGTCATTTGCAGCGGCCGCGCGGTGCAGCAGGTCAAGGCGCTGGCGGACGAGCTGGACGAAAAATCGGAATCGCTCGGCCTAACGCTGCGCCGCAGCGAAGGCTACGGCGAGGGAAAATGGATCGTGCTCGACTATGCCGATATCCTCGTGCATATCTTCTATCCGGAGGAGCGCAAATATTACAATATGGAACGCCTTTGGGACGAATCCGACAGCGCGATTCGCTATTCCGAACAAAAAGATGAAGAGGCGCGCGAAAAGATCCGCGCGAAGCTGGAGCAGAAAGGCGACGCATAATCCGATACGACGCATCGGCACGCAACGGCATTGTTTTAGGGGAGGGCAAACCCATGGAAGAATACGAACTGACTTCGATACTCAAACGCTTTGCCGACTCCGGCTGGGAGCTGATCAGCGTTCCTGCAAACGCGTATCTGAGCGGGGAGGATTGCAAAGAGGAGCTCATTGCCGCCGTAGAACAGGCAAACGAGGAGTGCGGCAGCTGCAGCTGCGAATATGACGCGCTTTACCGCCGGTTTCTCGAATTGAAAAAATCGCTCTGAATTCGTCAGGGCTACTGACATGCGCCGGAGGGGGTTCCTTCCGGCGCATGTTTTTTCTATCGTTGCGCTGTGCCGGGAATAACGCATGAACGCTTTTTTAAGAAAAATAAACGAAATTGAAAACGATCTGCAACGATTTGCGGTTTTGCGCGGTGTTGTCTATAGAAGCAGGTTTGGCGGTTTGCAATCCAAAAACGATTATGGCATACTGTTGCTGCGGACAACGCAAATCCGCAGCGAACGCCTCCCGACGAACGCCCAACCCATGCGACCGACGCCCGCAGCTGCGCTTTTGCTGCGGGCGCAAAAAGGAGAGCATATGATCAATATTTTTAAGCACAGGAGAGTGACGGCGCTTCTATTGACGCTGGCGCTGGGGCTTCTTGTTCCGGCCGCCGCGCTTGCCGCGGATGAAACCGCGCCGGTCGCGACGCTGTATTCGCCGACGGTGAACGCCGCCGTCTCGGACAACCAGAAAATCATCTTTTCGCTCAACGAGCCGGTTACGCTGGCGAGCGATAGTTCGATTAAGATCACGGTCGGGGAAAGCGTCTATACCGTGTCCGCTTCCGCCGGTGAGCGGATCGGCAATCCGACGGAAGGCCCCTGGTATGTCAGCTACGGCGTGAAGCAATTTGTCAGCGGAAGCGCGCAGTTATCCCTGAGCGCAGGGGCGACATATCGGGTCGATGCGGAAGAAGGCGCGTTTCTTGACGCCGCCAACAACAAAAACGCCGTGCTGACCGACTATTTTACCACGACCAGCGGAGCGGTGACCAATCCCGTTGCCGTGATCTATACCATCACCAACACAAATCAGACGGTTACGGCGGGAGCATCCGCCGTCGTCAGCGGACAGGCGGTTTCAAGCGGATCGCACCTGATGTTTACCACGCCCGCCGACGGGACGTATACGCTCGTTAAGACCGTTAAAGTCGATGGGGCGGCGACATCCGGCGTCGATCTTTCGGATTATACGCTCACGGGCGATCTGGAAGTGTACTATGCGCGCACGGACGGTACGCTGACCGGCACGGTGTCGATTTCCAGCGATACGCATTTCGGCGGCACGCTTTCCGGTACGCTGACAAATTCAAACCAGCCGGATACGGCAGGGATTACGTTTATCTGGGTTCGGCAGAACGGCACGACGGACACCGAACTGATCCGCGGCGGCAGCACGACGACCTATACGCTCGTTGAGGCTGATATCGGAAAGATCATCCGGCTGGATGTGATCGATTCGACGCTGAGCGGTACGCTCAGCAAGACGACTGCGGCAATTGAAAAAGCACCGTACACCGGCGACGTAGCGATTCCCGTTGTGGAGGCCACGACGGGCACGTCGATTACATTACAGACCGTCAGCGGCTATGAATACATGCGCGAAGGCGAGGCCTGGCAGGGCAGCCCCTCGTTTACCGGCCTGACGGAGGGCGTGAGCTATAATTTTTATCAGCGCGTCCAGGAAACGACAACCACGTTCGCTTCTGGTTCGAGTGAAAAGGTTGCAATCAGCACGCTGCCCATGCTGACCGGCACGGTGGGCTTCAGCGGCGCGGCGCAGTCCGGCGTGGCGCTCACCGGCGCGGCGAACGGCTCAAACGCATCCGGCACGATTACCTATACCTGGCAGCGCGACGGAATCGACATTGCTGCCGGGGCGAGCTATACGCCCGGCGCGGACGACGTCGGCAAAATGCTGACGCTCGTGATTACGACGGATGAGCAGAGCGGCTCGATCAGCAATACCACCTCCGCCGTGCTCAGGGCGGTAAACAGCACGATTCCCGACCCGCCGACCATGGCGAGTGCGACGGCGACGAGCATCACGCTCAACGAGGTGGCCGGCTATCAGTACTCGCTCGGCGGCGTATATTGGCAGGACACGACGACGTTCCGCAATCTCGTTGCGGGAGCGGCCTATTCTTTCTATCAGCGCGTGGCTCAGACGGATACCGTCTTTACATCCGCGCCGAGCGCGAAAGCGGACTTCTCCACGCTGCCCGCGCTGACGGGTACCGTCATGTCCAGCGGCGAAGCGCGATACGGCATCACGATCACCGTCAGTCTGGAAGGCTCCAACAATACCGGCGCGCTGACCTATACATGGAAGCGCGGAACCGTCGCCGTCGGCACCGGCACGGCGTATGCCGTGAGCGCGGTGGACGTCGGCAACCAGCTCTCCGTCGAGGTAACGAGTTCCGTACAGGGCGGCAGCGTGACGCGCTCGTTCGGTACGGTACAAAAGGCGTATTACATCGGCGATCCGCCGGCCGCGCCGACGCGCGCCAGCCGCACGACCACAAAGATCGTGCTTACCGCGGTGGACGGCTGCGAATATTCTCGCGGCGGCACAACCTGGCAGGACAGCACGACGTTCAGCGGTCTAAGCTCCGGCACGAGCTATACGTTCTACCAGCGCTATAAGGCGACGGCCACGACCGAGGCTTCCGAGAAGAGCGCCGCTTACAAGACGTCCACATCGACCGCTTCGAGTTCGACTTCGGACGATTCTTCCGCAACGCCGACGCCGAGCGGCACGGACAGCGGATCCACAACGCTCTATACCTATACGCTGACGCAGGACAATACGCGCATTCTCTACTCGACCATGAAGAGCCTCGCCAACGGAAACAAGACGCAGGACGTCACGATTAAGCAGAGCAACGTGGAGTTCACGTTCCCGAAAGGAACGATGACGGACACGTATACGCAGCTTTGGTACGACTTTGGTACGACGATTAACAACTCCATCGCCGAGCAGACAGCAAAGCAGCTGGCGGGCGACGCCTATGTGGCGACCATCCATTTCAACTACAGCGGCGAACTGCCGGGCGAGGCGAATATCCGCTTCTGGCTCGGCGCGGCGCACGCGGGCAAGACGCTGTATTATTACCTGCTCGGGGACGACAACTCGCTTACCTTTATGCAGACGGCGGTTGTGGACAGCACGGGCTGGGTCAGCGTCACGCAGTCGCACTGCTCGGACTATGTCTTCCTCAGCAGCGATTATGCGACGTTGGGCGTAACGCCTACGCCGACGGCAAGCGCGGCCGTAACCCCGACGGCCACGCCGACGGCTTCGCCCGAGCAGAATTCCGGCAGCATGATCAAGGATGGCTGGTTTATCGCGGCAATCGTACTCATCGCGGTTGCGCTGATCGTCGGCGGCATCTGGCTCTACACGAAAAACCGTGATGAGCAGCGGGACGACATCGACGACGAGTTCTGATTCCGGCTGTTTGCCGACGGATATGACAGATTAAACAAAAACCCGTTTCGGCGAATGTCGGAGCGGGTTTTCTCGTTTTGCTTTCGCCCGTTTTGGGTTGAACGTCACTGCACCAGAGTCGTATAATAAACGGGAACATTTCAAAAACCTATGGAGTAGCAGGGAAAGGATGGATGGAATATGGAAAGACAGACGACGCCGGAACTTGAAAAAATGCTGATCAAGATGCAAAGGGACGAGTTGACCGGAAGTATTCTGTATGGAAAGATCGCCGCGCGCCAGAAAGACGCGAATAATAAAAAAGTCTTTGAGGAGATCTCCCGCGCGGAGCGGTCGCATTATGAAACATGGAGATCGTATACCGGTCGGGACGTTGCGCCCAACCGCAGGCGCATCGCGCTGTTTCTGATATTGAGCCGCCTGCTCGGCATCACGTTTACGATCAAGTTCTTCGAAAAGAGCGAAGATGCGGGAATTACGGATCTTCGCTATGTTGAGCAGCAGATCCCCGAGGCGAAGGGGATCATAGCCGACGAGGAAGCGCACGAGGATACGCTGATGGGGATGATCGACGAGGAGCGGCTGCATTACGTCGGCTCCGTCGTGCTGGGACTCAACGACGCGCTGGTGGAACTGACCGGCACCATCGCGGGGCTGACGTTCGCGTTGGCGAATAACCGTCTCATCGCGCTCTCCGGCATCATCACCGGCGTTGCGGCGACGCTGTCCATGGCCGCGAGCAACTATCTGGCCCAGCGCGCGGACGGAAACAGCAAGGCGCTCAAATCCAGCGCCTATACCGGCATTGCGTATCTTCTCACGGTTGTGGTCATCGTGCTGCCATATCTGCTGCTGCCGAACGGGTGGTATGTCGCGGCGTTTGTCATCATGATCGCTGCGGTGGTGCTCATCATCCTTTCGTTTAACTATTACGTTTCCATTGCGCAGGGACTGCCGTTCTGGCGGCGTTTCGGGGAGATGGTGCTCATCAGCCTCGGCGTGGCGGCGCTTTCGTTCGGCATCGGCCTCGCGGCCAAGCATCTGCTCGGCGTCAACGTCGGGTGATGAAGGCTGCGGCAGGGATTTAAAGGGGACGATGCTGAACGTCCCTTCCCGGCAGCCTGAGTCGCTGCTTTTCAGCTTTACCGGATTTTCCGCGTATCGGGGATGCGTTTTTTCCAAACAAATACGCCGCGCGTTTGCGCGGCGTATTTGTTTTCTTTTCTTACAGACTGTCTCCTAAGTCCTTGCGGAACTTGGCGACAAGTTTCTCCTGCCAGTCTCCGATCGGCTCCAGCCGTCCGAAGAAGAAGCGCAGCGTCGCGGGCTCTTCCACAAAGTTCAGGCCGCCGATGAGCGCCCGGTTTTCATAGAGCCAGCTGATGCGGTCTACGGCATAGAGCACCTGGCTCATGGTGAACACGCGCCGCGGAAGCGCGAGGCGCAGCAGTTCCATGCTGGCGATGGGCTCGGTGCCGTCCGGCTCGCGCTGCTCGGAGAGCGTGCCGCGTTCCATGCCGCGCACGCCGCCCGCGATGTAAACGGCCGTTGCCAGAGCCGCCGCGGGGTAGGCATGAGCGTCCACATGCGAGAGGAACTTTCTGGCGTTGACGTGGCAGCCGAGGCCGCCGGCAGGGGTGACGACGGGCACGCCGCGTTTGATCAGTTCGCTTGCCATGAATTCGATGAACTGCGGGCCCTGGGAGATGACGGTTTCGTCCATGGTTTCCTCAAGGCCGACGGTCATGGCCTCCATTTCGCGCACGCTCATGCCGCCGTAGGTCAAAAAGCCTTCGAACAGCGGGATAAAATCTTTCATGCGTTCATAATACTCTTTGCTGTTCATCGCAATGCCGCCGCCGCGCGCAAAGCCGAGCTTACGGGCGGAGAAATACAGGATGTCCGCGTTGGCGCAGAGCGCGCGTGTGATTTCGCGAATGCTCATGTCTTTGCAGGCGGTTTCGCGCGTTTTGATGAAATACAGGTTGTCCTGTAAAAGGCTGATGTCAAACACGATCGGGATGCCGTGCCGGTGCGCAAGCGCCGCCGTCGCGGTCATGTTTTCGAGCGAGAACGGCTGGCCGCCGATGAGGTTTGTGCCCGCTTCAAGGCGGATAAACGGAATATGCTCCGCGCCGTTTCGCGCGATGCATTCCTTCAGCTTATCGAGATCGATGTTGCCTTTAAAGAGGCACTCGCTCTCGGGGTTGAGGCCTTCGTCGATGACGAGCTCCTCCACGCGCCCGCCGACGCGGGTAATGTGCGCCTTGCTGGTGGTGAAGTGGAAATTCATCGGTACCACGTCTCCCGGCTTGACAAACGCTTCGGCCAGGATGCTTTCGCAGGCGCGGCCCTGATGCGCGGGGAGAAAATAGGTCGTTCCGAAGAGCTCGCAGACCTTTTCCTCGAGGCGATAGTAGGTGGCGCTGCCCGCATAGCTGTCGTCCGCAACCATCATGGCGGAGACCTGGCGGTCGCTCATGGCGTTGACGCCGCTGTCGGTGAGCATGTCCAGATACACGTCTTCATTCTTCAATAAAAACGTATTGTTCCCTGCCGCGGCCATCGCTTTCTGGCGCGCCTCGACGGGCAGAAGATTCAGTTTCTGCACCACGCGAACCTTGTGCATTTCCAGTGGGAGCTTCGCCCCCGAGTAGAGCCTGACTTCGCTCATGCCGTTTGTCCTCCGATACTTCTTCTCTTTTTTAAAATGTTCAAGTGGGAAATGATTGGCCTTTTTTGCGCTGCTTTTGCAAACAGCTCCCGATAAATAAAAACGCCTCCTGCATTTCTGCAAGAGGGCGATGAGTCGCGGTACCACCTCGGTTTGCCGGTTCCTCACGGAAGACGGCCTCGTCGGGTATGGGCACATAAAAAGCGCATACCCTGATCCGAAATAACGGGCGGAGTTCCCGGCGAGCCCTACTCAAGACATAGATGCGCTTTGTTCAGGCGGCGGCTGGTTGCGCGTATTCACAGGGGGTTCCCGTCTGCCTTGCACCATCCGGCAGCTCTCTTTCGGGAAAGGGCAATCGCACAATCCGTGCGTTTTCCCTGCTACTTCTTCGCAGTCATAGCTTGTTTCATATGCGATTAATATGCAGTATAAAATAATAGATAATATATTGTCAAGGAAAATTACGCGCGGCTTACGCATCTTTCCGGTCAAAAAACGTGCTGTTTTGGAATTTTCTGTGGCGAAAAGTTCACGAAATGTTCTTTGCACTCTCCTGACACGGGTTGTATAATGATTGCGTTATATTGGATGGACTATGCAAACAGGAATCATTCTCGCTTCAGAACGGAGGAAGTGGATAGATGGTATGCAAAGAATGCGGCTCATACAACGCTGAAAACCTGAGCGTGTGTAAGGTTTGCGGCGCAAAGCTGCGGGATGACGATATGGAAACCGGCAGCGCGGAGGTTGTGAATTCCGTGGAGGACGGCAAGCCTGCGCGTGATTTTGTCAAAGCGCCCTCCTGGCCGAAAACCGCTTACAGCGGCGCGCCGGAGACGACGATCAGTTCGTCTGCAGCGGAAGCGCCAGTGTCTTCCGGCGCGTTTCGCCCGACGATTCCGCCGCGCGCGGCGGCGGGCGCACCGGAGGCTACTTGCCCGCACTGCGGGAAACCGCTTTTGTCCGACGCGCCTTTCTGTGCCTACTGCGGGCAGCGTGTCGACGAAGAACCGGAAGAAGTCAGCGCGCCTGTTCGCGCCGCCGAAAAGCCGGCGCAGCAGCTGCCCCGGACGCAGAACTCTTACGCCGACTATGATTTTGACGACGACGAAGAGTTTGACGACGAGGAAGAGGACGAAGAATATCAGCCGTCCAAACAGACGAAGCGTGGCGGGAAACTCGCGCGCCGTAATGAGGCGAACGATCTCGACGAATTCGACGACGAGGACGACTATGACGAAGAATACGACGACATTCCGCCCAAGCGCGGCAAGGCGACTACCATCATTTTCTGGAGTCTGATTGCGCTGCTGCTTGCGTTGATTGCGATTTTCGGAATGTACATCGCAAAGAAGAATTTCGGCGGGGATTACGGCAAAATGTTTGCCTCGATCGGCGGCATTTTCAACAAGAACGGTTCCGAGGACGTTAACGCGGACGGCACGGGCACAACGACTGACACCGAGGCACAGATGTATACGGCGACCATCACCGAGTCCACCGATCAGTCAACGGGTTCCGTCTGGTATGACATCGATATCGCCGCTCCGACCGGCAGCGTCATTCGCGTCATTACGGATGCAACGCTGACGACCGACACGGCGACGGTTCCCGCGAACAACCACATCATCCTCCATATCCAGCGGGATGTATTCATGCCCAATGCGCCGGTGGACAGCGAGGTTGTCAACATTACGCCGAATATTCAGGTGGTTTCGCCGGACGGCACCACCACGCAACTGACCGTGCCCGAGATTACGGTTACCGTCCCGTCGCTTTCCATGACCATTACGGAGCCCGCAATGGACACCGTGAACGCCACGTTTGACAACAGCGCAATCCCGATCGTGGGACAGGTTAACGATTATGACGACAAAGTCGCCGTGTTTGTCAACGGCGAACAGGTCTATGTGGACAGCACGGGCCTCTTTACCGCGAGCTATACGCCCAAAGCGACTGTTGCCGTACCCACTGCGTCGACGGCAACGCCGGACGTGACCGCGGATCCCAACGCAACCGCGGATCCCAATGCAACAGTGGATCCCAACGCTACGCCGGATCCCGCCGCAACGGCAGACGCGACGCAGGAACCAGCGGAGTCCACCGCCGACGAAACCACAACTGTGACCGGCGAGCCCGAGACCATCACCATAGAGGCGCGCAAGAATAACTACGTCACCGCGCGCAAGGTCATCACCGTCGAGCCTTATGTCGTGCAGACCATGTCGTTCCTGTTGGGCAATGACACGGCCAGCCTCTCCTCGACGGAGGGCAGCGTAACGCTCACCGGTACGGTGACGCCGGGCGCTACCATCACCGCGACAAGCCCGTCTTCCGACGTTACGTTTGGCCAGGCGACGGTAACCGATACCGGTACGTTCACGATGGTGGTTTCCATTGCGAAGGTCGGCGCGTTTGACGTCAGCCTCACCGGTAAGATGGACGGCTATTACGACGGCACGACGAGCGTGATCGTTGAGCGTCCGCCGTCGGTCTCTTCCAGCGCGTTTAAAAAGACCGCGCTCGATCTGACCAAGAATTACGACAAGATCGTGTCCGGCGCGACGACAAGCGGGGACTTTGTGTTCACAGGAAGGGTGACGGACATTATCGCCACCGATCCGTACACCATCTTCCGCGTGCATATTTCGGATGGCGTAGATGTGATCGTCGTCAACCGCAGCACGAAATCGACGATCAACACCGCCGACATCAAGGCGAAAAAACAGATCGCCGGTACGCTCAAGGGCCTCTACACCGACGGTACGACCCCGTATATCTGGGGTTGGTTTATCTGGAACAAATAAGACGTGAAGATTTGGGCTAAGGTACTCAAGCATCATAAAATCACCTCGGAGGCCGTGCGGGAATTTCCCGTGCGGCCTTCGGATGCCAAGGGCTGGAATTCCGTTATCACGGAACTGGTCAAACCGCTCGATCTGGCCTGCCCCGTGCTGTTGAACAAGCATGTGCAGGAGCTGGCGCGGTTTTCGCGCACGGTGTTCTTTCCGGCGGATTTTATCGAAAGCGTTTCATTTGACCGTTTTGAACTGGAGATATTCCCGGAAAAAAAGAAAACCGTGGACTATGTCTTCGGCGAGGATTGATCCGGCCCCAGATTCGCTTGAAACGCGAAACGCGCGGACGGGAAAGATACCAAAGGCGGAATAGCAGCAAAATTCATTCAGGAGGACGGAAGCATGGAATTACAGGAAATCTTCGGCCTCGTACCGCAGGCGGCGCAGCAACTGCCGCGCGGCGCGTTTTTAACGGCGGGCAGAAGCGTCTGGAATCCGATGACCATCGGCTGGGCGCAGTTTGGCGTGGTGTGGTCGCGGCCGGTCGTGACGGTGATGGTTAGAAAAAGCCGCTTCACCTATGGCTTGATGGAACAGGCGGACGTATTCACCGTCAGCATTCCGCGCACAAAGGAACTCGGAAAGGAACTGGGCTTCTGCGGCTCCCGCTCCGGCAGGGACGTCAACAAGGAGCAGTCGTCCGGACTGACGCGGCTGGCCGCGCGCGCAGGCGGCGCGGACGGCGTGAGCCAGTGCGGCACGGTATTCGAATGCCGCATCGTCCAGAAACAGATGCTTGATTTGAACACGCTCGATCAGGAAGCCCGCGCAAGGTTTTATGGCGATAACCAAGCCACTTCGGACGGAGATCCGCATATGCTATACGTTGGCGAAGTGCTTGCAGCCTATTCGATTTGAGTCGAAACAAACAGATAAAATCAGCCCTCCGCCGCTGCGGAGGGCTGATTTTTTTCTAAACTCGCCCAATCAGGAGGAATAGGGAGACTGAACGAGAGGAGGATTCGATCCCCCGCGCGCGAACCGTCCGGGGGGGATGGACGGGCTCGCGCGCATGTGAAGCGGGGATTGTCGGAGGAGAGCCCCTCCGATGCGTTATGTCATCGTCCTGGATTCGGACGCGATGACCGTCAGGCTATTTGTCCGTGGGCGTATACTCGCCAAACGTGACCGTTACGGCCTGCTCCTGGCCGTCCCGCTGAATCGTCAGCGTTGCGGTGTCGCCTGCGTTGTATCCCGCGATGATGGAGGCCAGCGCAGTGTTGGAGGAAACGTCGGTGTCGTCCACTTTAAGGATCAGATCGCCAACCTTCAGCCCCGCTGCTTCCGCCGCGCTGCCGGAGACGATCTGCGCGATCTGGACACTGCTCGATTCGCTGCTGAAGTAGTTGCCGAACAGACCGCTGCCCCAGTCGCTCGTGCCCGGAGAGAGCGTGACGTTCTGCGTGTATACGCCGAGGTACGCTCTGCCGAGTACGTAACCGTGGTCGATGAGGTTTGCGATGATAGTCTTCACGCTGCTCACCGGAATGGCAAAGCCCAAACCTTCCGCGTTGCTGCTGCTGGCTTTCGCGTTTACGATGCCGACGAGCGAGCCGCTTGCGTTGAAGAGCCCGCCGCCGGAGTTACCCGGGCTGATGGCTGCGTCAGTCTGAATCAGCGACATGGTGTTGTTTTCCACCGTCACCTCGCGGCTCAGCGCGCTGATGATGCCGCTGGTCGCCGTTCCGCGCAGTTCGCCGAGCGGGTTGCCGATTGCAATGACGTCCTCGCCGACGGTGAGCATGTCGGAGTCGCCGAGCGTTGCGGAGGTCAGGCCTGTCGCGTCGATTTTGAGTACCGCCAGATCGCTGCGCGAGTCGGACCCTACAAGCGTCGCGTCATGCTCCGAGTCGTCGTTGAGGATGACCTTGATCGTTTCCGCGCCGTCGACGACGTGTTTGCAGGTAACGATATAGCCGTCGCTCGTGAGGATGATGCCGCTGCCGCTGCCAACCTGCACCTGCTGGCTGTTGTCCGTGCTGTTGTTTCCGTTGCCAAAGGCATAGCCGCTGGCGGTGTAATATGTGTCGATGCCAACGACGGAAGGTGCTGTCAGTTCGATGATTTGTGCTTTGCTGAATGTGCTCGCAAATCCGCTGGTTGAAGCGGTCGTCAGCTCGCTCGAGCTGCTGGTTGTGGTATCGTTTAACGCGCTTTTCGCCGCCGCCTGCGATTGCTGCGCTGTCAGCGCTGCAATCTGCTCCCCGACGTATTGGCGTGTATAGAGGCCGCCCAGTAGGCCGCCGAGCAGGACCGCGACCATCGTAAATACGATCAGCGTTGAGATGCGTACGCCCTTTCCCCCGCGGCGCTTTGGCGTATGCACGTCGCTGTCCGAAGAGGGGGTGGAATACCGTTCATACCAATCGTTGTTTTGATCCATAGTAGGTCGCTCCTTTTCTGGTGTGCTTTCAGTATAGGAAATCAATTTGAACTTTCAATAGTACACATTTGAAGAATGTTTGTTGAATTTGGGCAGCATTATGGCACATAAAAAAGCAGCGGGACATTGCCCCGCTGCTCAATACCAGGTGCTGATCAGTTGGCCAGATCGATGGTGAATATGCCGGTATCCACGATCGGATCCAGATGCCCGCCGTTGATGCGGGAGATTTTCAGGCGGACGTCGACGCTTTTTGCGGTGGACAGCGCGTCGTCCGGCGCGCCTTCCGGCCAGAGCAGGATATACCCGTGCGTGCCGGGAAAGCTGTTGGTGCAGTAGGTGGAGAGACGATAGGACACCCCGTCGATTACAATGTTGGGGCTGGAAGCGTACGCCGTCAGATCAAGGGTCTTGATATAGTTCTGCGTGATGTTTTCAAAGTCGAGCAGCAGCGCCTCATGGCCGTCGTATTCCGTCACGCCCATATTCCGCAGAATGAAATAGGAAAGCTCGCTTTGGTAAACGATCGATCCGGCCTCCGGTGCGTCGAGCACGGTTTCGGAAACGTTCGGATCCGTAATGACGGCGACGACGGGACGGTTCAGCCGGCCGTCGTAGAGCGTCAGCGAAAGATACAGATTCAATTCGGAGAGCTTGGAAATGTTCTCTCGCGTCATCACATCCGTGCCGTCGAGCGTGAGCAGCCGATATTTCCCGGCGTCGAGCGTATACGTGCGGTTCAAAATATTCGTATATCCGGCATAAACCGGGTCAACGGTAACGCGCATCCATTTTGCGCCGGGCTTTTTATAGAGCAGCACGCGCGTGTTTTGCAGCGAACCGTCGATTCCCTGCAGATAGACGGCAAGGCCGTTATCTTCATAGACAAGCGTTGCGCCGTCGATTGGCGAGCCAACGGGTTCGGCGCCCGGCAGAGAAACGGTGATTCCTTGCTGTTTGGCAATCGTCTTGCCGGTTTCGTCGCTTACGACGCTGAGATCGAGAGAAAAGCTGACGATATGGGTGATACACATGTAAACGGCAAATGGGTCGTCCATAAAGCTGACCACGGCGGTCGCCGTCCGCGTTTCGCCGGGAGCGATGCTCTCGGCGTCCTGCAGCGCGCCGTCTACCTGCCAGTCGTTGAGGCAGAAGCCGTCAAGCACGAGCGTGACGCTCGCGGCGGACGCGTTTGTAATCGTAAGATCGATATAGGTGATGTAGTTTTCGCTAAAGCGCAGGCCGGTCGCCGAAACGGACACTTTTCCGCTGGAAAAGAGCGTTTCCGAAAGCGCTGTCTGTGTAAAAGCGGGTTCCGGCGTCGGCGAGGGGGTGGGTTCCGGCGTCGGCTCCTGCGTCGGTTCGGGGGTCGCCGTGATCACCGCCGTCGGCGTCGGGGTTGCCGCGGCAACAGGGGCGGCGGCGCAGGCTGCCGTGATGAACGTAAAAATAACCGCTGCAGACGCGAGTAGCATCCGTTTCATGAACATTCTCCTTCTATTCATAACACATACAAATCACAATAACATTACGCATCCGCTTGCAAAAAGTCAAGCAAATCGCGCGCGCTGTCTATCAAAAGGCCCTATATTGAATCAACGCCGAGGCATTGAAACGAGCAAAAATCAGGCTGCATACGTGAAAAAGAATAGTATATTTTGCGTGCGGCTCTATGGTTGAAAATCGGGAAAACCGTATCAAATCCGGGCGTTTGGAGCGATCTCCACGTGCATAAAAGAAATTTCGGTGTGTTGACTTTCTATTTGATACCATTTAAACTGATGAGTGTGGATTTGCCGATTTGCGGCATGAAACAGCATATCGCAGCACTTGGCAAGTCCGCCGAGAAAACAAGGAGAAGAGAGGAAAATCAAATGAAAAAACTTGTAGCGATCCTGCTGACCGTGCTGGTGGCGTTTTCGATGTTCGCCTGCAAAAAGGCGGCCACCGATACAACCGCGGCGGGAGACAAAAAGGTGTACAACGTCGTCAGTCTCGTCAACGGCAATTTGGGCGACAAATCGTTCTTCGACTCCGCCGAGTCCGGCCTGAAGGCCCTTCAGGATGCCGGGCGCATCACCTACAAGACCATCGAGATGGGCGGCACGGATCAGGATCAGCCGAAATGGCTTGAGACGCTCTACGAAGTAGCCAAATCCGGCGAGTACGACCTGATCATTTGCGGCACATATCAGATGCCGGACAATGTGAAGGAAGTCGCCACGGCGTATCCGGATCAGAAGTTCCTTATCTATGACGACACCACCTATGTCGGCGAGAACGACAACGTCGTCAACATCAGCTATAAGCAGAACGACATGGGCTATCTCATCGGCGTATTTGCCGCGAGCATGACCTCCGAAACCTCGGTCGCCAACATCAACGCGGACAAAGTCGTCGGCTTCGTCGGCGGCGTGGACAGCCCCGTCATCAACGACTTCCTCTATGGCTTCCTCGAAGGCGTGAAAGCGACCGATCCGGAAGTCAAGGTCGATACCCGCTATGTCAACAGCTATGTCGACACCGCGACGGCCAAGGAAATGGGTCTTTCCATGATCAACGACAACAAAGCGGACATCATCTGGGGTGTTGCGGGCCTTTCCGGCAACGGCGCTGCGGAAGCGGCTCTTGAGTCTGGCAAAGCCTGGTTCATCGGCGTGGACTCCGACCAGGAGCTGACGCTTTCGGCCGACCTCGCTGCCATCACGCTGACCTCCGGCCTCAAGAACGTCGGCAACTCCATCGTCTGGATCTTTGATGAGTGGGATGCCGGCCGCACCTACTGGGGCAAGCTGGTCAATCTCGGCCTCACCGAAGGCGGCGTAGGCATCGTGACCGACAAGAACTTCGCCGCTCTCGCGCCGCAGGCCGTGCAGGACAAGGTTCTGGCAGCCGAAGCCGCGATCAAGGACGGCACAATCGTTGTTCCGTCCGCCATTGGTGACGACACCAACGGCGTCATCACGCTGCGCGACTCTATGCAGCCGTAAAGCATGCGCAAAGAAACGCGAACCACTGTAAGCTAGGCTTATACAATCACCGGGGGAGGGCATAAGCGCTCCCCCGGTTTGTTCCACTCATAGTTTGACCGTTCGATCCGGCATTGCATTCATTCAATCATTTATATTATATTTAAGTATGCGAAAACGCATTTCTCCATTTCTTGTGTTTAAGCTTGTGTTTAAGATTGACGATTTGCCGCCTGCGCGGCGGTTTATAAACCATACACCATAAAGGGGGAGCCCATTATTATGGAGCAAAGCGATCTGGTCGTCCAAATGAAGGGCATCACAAAGGTATATCCAAACGGGATAGCCGCGAACCAAAGCGTCGATTTTTCCGTTAAGCGAGGAGAAATCCACGCGCTCATGGGAGAAAACGGCGCGGGAAAGAGCACGCTCATGAAAATGCTCTTCGGTCTGGAGCAGCCGACCGAGGGCGAGATTATCGTTAACGGCGAAAAGGTGTCGCTCACCTCGCCGACGGTGGCAATTTCGCACGGCATCGGCATGGTGCACCAGCATTTCATGCTTGTTCCGAGCCTCACGGTTGCGGAAAATATCGTGCTCGGCATGGTGCCGAAAAAGAGCGGCATGTTTGTCGACGCGAAAAAAGCGGTTGAGCTGACAAAGGAGTATTCGGAACGATTCAACCTCGCGGTCAATCCGGACGCAAAGGTCGTGGATATCCCCGTCGGCATGAAGCAGAAGGTGGAGATCCTCAAGGCGCTCATCCGCGGCGCGAAGATCCTGATTCTGGACGAACCGACGGCGGTTCTGACCACGCAGGAGACGACGGAGCTGTTTAAGGAACTCGTTCATCTCAAGGAGCAGGGCTACACGATCATATTCATCTCCCACAAACTCAACGAAATCAAACAGATCACCGACCGGCTGACCATCATGCGCGGTGGCAAGAGCATGGGTGTATATGAAACGGCGTCCATCAGCGAGCAGGAGATCTCCCGCCTCATGGTGGGCCGCGACGTCGTGCTGGATGTGCAGAAGGACGAAGCGCAGCCGACGGACGTGGTGCTCCGGGTGCGGGATTTGCAGTATACAAACGAGTGGAACAAGAAGATGCTCGACGGCGTGTCCTTCGACGTGCGCAAAGGCGAGATTCTCGGCATCGCGGGCGTGGAGGGCAACGGTCAGCGTGAGCTTGTCGATATGCTCTTCGATTTGACCGAGCCGGACGCGGGCACGGCGACGGTGAACGGCAGGGACGTCATCAACGCCTCGCAGGCGCGCATCCGCGCCATGGGCGTTGCGCTCGTGCCGGAGGATCGCATGACCTACGGCATTGCGGACGCGGCGACGATCGAGGAAAACCTCATCTCCGACCGATTTGAAGAGAAGCGATTTAATAACGGCCCCCTGTTCAACATGAAAGCCATCCATGCCGAGAGCGACCGGCTGATCGAGGATTACACCGTGCTGTGCAAGTCGCGCAGTCAGAAGGTGAAGATGCTCTCCGGCGGTAACATTCAGAAGGTCGTCGTCGCGCGCGAGTTTTCCAGCGATCCGACGTTGATCATCGCCGACCAGCCGACGCGCGGCATCGACGTCGGCGCGACGGAGTTCATTCGAAAAAAGCTCGTCGATCTCTCCCGCGCGGGAACGGCTGTGCTGCTCGTCTCCGCCGACCTCAACGAGGTCATGGAGCTTTCCGACAGCCTGATCGTACTCTACGGCGGTAAGATCGCGGCCTATTTTGAGGATACGAGCCAGCTCGACGACGCGATGATGGGCGAATACATGCTGGGATTAAAGCGGCAGAGCGACGAGGAGATCGGGAGGGTGTGTCATGAAAGATAGACGAATGTTTATGTTTGAACTCGTCCGGGGCGCCGCGGCCATCGCGGTTGCGCTCGCGGTGGGGACGATATTCATCTTTCTGAGTTCGAAGGAGCCGCTCAACGCGCTGCGGTATCTGCTGATCGGCCCGCTTGTCTCGATCAAGGGCGGCGTAACGAGTTTCAACACGCAGGGGCTCTACACCATACTTGCGGCGATGATCCCGACCATCTTCACGGGCCTTGCCGTCTGTGTGATGTTCTCGAGCAATCAGTTCAACCTTGCCGGCGAGGGCATCGTCATGGTCGGCGGGTTTGTCGCCGCGCTTGCCGGAATCTATATCCATATGAACACCGGATTGCACGCGGTGGTCTGCGTGCTCATCGCGGCGGCGGTCGGCGGCGCGATCATGCTCATTCCGGCGCTGCTCAAGGTGAAGCTCGGCGCAAGCGAAATGGTCACGAGCCTCATGCTCAACTATGTCTGCATGTACCTCGTGCTGCATTTTCTCAACTATAACTTTGCCGACCGCAGCAAGGGCTCGACGCAGACCTACGCTTTTGCGGATACGGCAAAGATCGGCTCCATGGTGGAGGGCGGCAGCAAGCTAACCTGGGGGTTTGTGGCGGCGCTGGTGTTTGTCGTAATCATCGGATTATTGATGTATCGCACGCGCTGGGGCTATGCCATCCGCATGATCGGCGTGAATCAGGCGTTTTCCAAGTATTCCGGCATGAAGGTCGGCGGCACGATCGTTCTGGCGCAGGTGATCGGCGGCGCGCTCAGCGGCATCGGCGGCGGCGTCGAGGTGCTGGGGCGCTACTCCACCTTCCTCTGGAAGGAGCTGCCGGGCTACGGCTGGACGGGCATCACCATCGCCATCCTGGCAAAGAACAATCCGCTGCTCGTTCCGCTTGCCGCGTTCTTCATCGCCTACCTCAATAAGGGCTGTCAGCTCATGGCGACATACAGCGACGTGCCGAGCGAGATGATCGATATCATTCAGGCGGCGATCTTCCTCTTCTTTGCCGCGGAGCAGTTCCTCTCCGGCTATCGCCAGAGGATCGTAGTCAAAAACACCCGCGCGGATCTTGCCAAGGCTGCCGCGAGCGTTGAAGGGGGTGCCGAATAATGTGGGGACAGCTGTTTGACACCATATTTAAGGCGGAGTTTCTGTTTTCCGTCATCCGCATCACGGCGCCGATTTTGTTTGCGGCGATGGGCGCGGTGATTGCGGACAAAGCGGGCGTGGTCAACATCGGCCTCGAGGGCATCATGATGATCTCGGCGCTGTTCGGGGTGCTCTTCAGCTACTGGACGCAGAGCTGGCTGGTCGGCGTGATCGGCGCGATGCTCGTCGGCGTACTGCTGGGGCTTATGATGGGGTTCTTCGCGCTCAAGCTCAAGACGGACATCATCCTCGCGGGCATCGCGGTCAACATGCTTGGCGCGGGCGGAACGATCTTTCTTCTGTATATGTTCACAGGCATGCGCGGCAACACCGGCGCGCTGGTGAGCGCGAATATTCTGATTCCGACCGTGAACATCCCGCTGCTCCAGAACATTCCCATTCTCGGGGAAATTCTATCCGGCCATTCGGTGCTGACGTATGTCGCGTTCCTGCTCGTGTGGCTCATCTGGCTGTTGCTCTATCGCACGCCGCTGGGGCTGAATATCCGCGCGGTGGGTGAAAACCCGAACGCGGCTTCGAGCGTCGGCGTGAGCGTGCTTCGAATCAAATACATCGCCATCTCGCTTTCCGGTGCGATGGCGGGTCTCGGCGGCGCGTTTATGTCCATGTACTATTCGCAGGGCTGGAACAGTGGCATGGTTGCCGGACGCGGGTTCATCGCGCTGGCCGCGCAGGCCATGGGTCGCAGCGAACCGGTCGGGGCGATGTTCAGTTCGCTGCTGTTTGGCCTGGCGCAGGCGTTGCGCACAAAGGTAAGCGGTCTGCAGGGCGTGTCGAGCTATCTTGTGTCGCTGATTCCGTATGTGGTGACCATTCTCGGCCTTGTGATCTACGCGGCGAGCACGCTCAAGCGCGTGAAGAAAATCCGCGCATCCCGGCCTGAGGTGAAATCATGACGTTTCCCGTGAAGATACGATATACGGCGAAATCCGAGGTAACAATATGACAAAACGAATTCCCGTGATTCTGGACGGCGATCCGGGACACGACGACGCCATCGCCTGGGTGCTGGCCAACGCCAGCGAGTTGCTGGACATCAAAGCCGTAACCTCGGTCTGCGGCAATCAGACGATCCAGAAAACGACCTATAACGCGGGCCGCATCATGACGCTGATCGGTCTGGATGTCCCGCTTGCTATGGGGCGCGTCAAGCCGCTTGTGGCGGACCCGATTATTGCGCCGACGGTGCACGGCAACTCCGGTCTGGACGGCCCGGCGCTTCCGGAGCCGAAGAACCAGCCAGTCGACAAGGACGCCTGCACGCTTATGGCTCAGGTGCTGGAGGCGAGCGACGAGCCCGTCGCGCTCATTCCGACCGGGCCGCTGACAAACGTTGCAGCGCTGCTGCTGTTGTATCCGCAGCTCAAGCCGAAAATACGGCATATCTATCTGATGGGCGGCGGCATCCAGTTCGGCAACTGGACGCCCGCGGCCGAGTTTAACATCCTCGTCGATCCCGAAGCGGCGCAGGTCGTATTCACCAGCGGGGTGCCGATCACCATGGCGGGGCTGGACGTAACCGAACAGGCGCTGGTCTTTCCAGAGGATTTTGAGCGCATCCGCGCGGTGGGCAATCCCGTTGCAAAGGTCGTCGCCGAGTGGCTGGACTTCTTTTATGGGTTTCACCGCAGCATCGGCTATCCCGGCGCGCCCGTACACGATGCGGTCGCCGTCGCGGCGCTGATCCGGCCGGAGATTATGACCATGGAGGAGATGTATGTCGCCATCGAAACCACGGGCGATTACTGCCGCGGCGCGACGGTCGGAGACCGGCTCGGCGTGCTGCATCAGCCGGCCAACGCGCGCGTGATCATGGGCATCGACAGACAGGCGTTTGTCGATCTGCTCGTTGAAGCGGCGGAATTTTACAATAAAGGGGGCGAGCGTGCATGAAAAAATTTCCGATGCTGCTGGACTGCGACACCGGCGTGGACGACGCGGTCGCCATCCTTTTGACGAAATACCTGAATACGCTCGAGCTGGTCGCGGTGACGAGCGTTGCGGGCAATGTCGAGGTGGAGAAGACCACGATCAATTCTCTGCGCGTGCTGGAACTTGCCGGTATGGAGCACATCCCGGTCTATCCCGGTGCACAGGGGCCGCTCTTTGGCGAACGGCACACCGCTTACCATGTTCACGGGGAGGACGGCCTCGGCGGCGTCGATCTGCCGCAGCCGAAACGTCAGCCGGAGGACATCCGCGCCTGGGACGCGATCTATGAATACGCAAAGCAGTGCGACGGGGAGCTGGTCGTCGTTGCGGTCGGCCCGCTGACAAACCTCGCGCTTGCGATTGCGAAATACAAGGAACTGCCGAAGCTGATCAGGCGAATCGTCATCATGGGCGGCGCTGCGGTCGGCGGCAACGCCACGCCCAGCGCGGAGTTTAACATCTATGCCGATCCAGAGGCGGCGGACATGGTGTTCACCTGCGGCGCGCCGGTCTATATGTGTGGGCTGGACGTGACGGTGCCCGCGTATTTTACGGCGGAAGAGCTGGAAGAACTCGCCGCGCTCGGTTCGAAGCAGGCGGTGTTCGCGCGGGATGTACTGCAGGGAATCCTGAAGTTTTACCGAGGGTATCATCTGCCCGGGGTGTGTTTTCACGACCCCGTGACGGTGCTGTATGCCGACGATGAGTCGTATTTTCAGACCGACCACGCGGGCGTACGCGTGGAGACGAAAGGCATGCTCACGCGCGGAAAGACCGTTACCGACCTCTACAGCGATAAACAGATGGAACACAACGCCTATGTCGTCACCAAGGTGGATCGCGAGGAATTCAAAAAGCGCGTGTTTGGGATCATGGCAAAGTACGACGCGTAAATAAACCGGCCTTTGCCAGCATGGCAAAGGCCGGTTGTTTGAGTTTTAACGTACTACCCGTTACAATATAGTTTAGCCAACCCCCAAAATATCCGCAAACGCGTCCAACGCGATCAGTATCTCGTGTTCCTCGCCCAGCATGGCGGCGCTTTCGCCGTCGACATAGCTGCCGATGGCGTCGAGCGTGTCGGTTTCGAAGGCGACGACATTGTTGAGGATGCTCATGGTGCTGATGCCGCGAAGGTGGCCGATGGTATAGAGTGCGGCGGTCTCCATGTCCGATCCAAGTACGCCGCGGCGGGACCAGTAGGCGTCAATCTCGTCCTCGCGGTCGGTATAAAAGCTGTCGTGGCTGCGGGCGATGCCGGTGTGGCAGCGGTATCCGCGTTTTTTCGCGGCGCCGACGCAGGCAAAGAGCAGTTCGCTGTTCGGCACGGCGGGAAAGATCGGGTCGATATACGTCTTGCTCGCGCCATCGTCGCGTACCGCGCCGCTGACCAGGATCAGATCGCCGATCTTTACCTGCGGCTGCAGCGCGCCGCAGCTGCCGGTGCGGATCATGTTTTTCACGCCGAGGTTATGCAGTTCCTCCACGGCGATGCCGGCGGACGCGCCGCCGATGCCCGTGGAGACGGCGAGCACCCGAACGCCCCGGTAACTGCCGACCATGCTGCGGTATTCGCGATTGTACGTCAGTTCTTCCGCGTTTTCCAAGAACGGACGGATGCGCTCGAGCCGCGCGGGATCGCCCGGCAGCAGCGCGCAGGACGCGCCGTGGTTTTCATCCAGACGGATGTGTGGCTGTAACTGCGGCATAAGCGAAGCTCCTTTTACCATGTAATTCCTTTGCCATGTAATTCCTGACACCGGTATTTTATCACAGATTGAATCCACTTTTTTTACGGAGGCAACGACTATGGCAAAAATTCTTAACTTTGGTTCGCTTAATCTCGACCAGGTCTATCGTGTGGACGCGTTTGTCCAGCCCGGCGAAACGAAGTCCAGCCTGTCCCTTGAGACGCACTGCGGCGGCAAGGGCCTGAACCAGTCCGTTGCGGCGGCACGCGCCGGTGCGGAGGTCTGGCACGCCGGCATGATCGGCTGCGACGGAGGCATGCTCCATGACAAGCTCGCGGAAAACGGCGTAAACCTGACGCTGCTGGAGCGCTCGGAAAATGTCTCCGGCCATGCGATCATACAGGTGGATAACAGCGGCCAAAACTGCATTCTGCTCTACGGCGGAACGAACCAGGCGATGACGGAGCCGTATATCGACCGCGCGCTGGAAGCGTTTGGCGGCGACGGACTTGTGCTGGTGCAAAATGAGACGAATCTTGTCGGACCCATCATAGAACGCGCGCATCAAAAGGGACTTATGGTCGCCATCAACGCCGCGCCGATGAACGACAAGGTGTTTTCCTATCCGCTGGAGTATGTGGACTGGCTGATCGTCAACGAAATCGAAGGCGCGGCGATTGCGAAATGCGACAGCGAGGCGGATATCCTGCCCGCGCTGAAGCGGCGGTATCCCAGGATGAACGTGCTGCTCACGCTCGGCAAGCGCGGCGCAATCTGCGTGCGCGGCGAAGAAAGCGCGAAAAGCGGCATTTATAACGTGAAGGTGACGGATACAACGGCTGCGGGCGATACATTTTTGGGGTATTTTCTAACCGAAGCGCTGGACGGCAAGAGCCTGGACGACGCGTTGGCGCTGGCCACCGTCGCATCCTCCATGTGCGTGCAGGTGATGGGCGCGGCGGACTCCGTGCCGATGCGGGCGGACGCGCTGAACGCCATAAAGACCGGCGCGCTGGGCGAACGCGGAGAGTGGGGCGGCTGGCGATGACCAATGTTTTATACATCGACTGCTGCGTTCGCGGCGAGCAGTCCAGAACGCGGACGCTTGCGGAGGCGTTTCTGGCCGCGCTGAACCGGTGCGGCGGCGTCGCAATCGAGCGGCTGACGCTGATGGACGAGCCGTTGATTCCGTTTCAAAATGGTTTTTTCTGGCAGCGGGAGCGTTTGATCGAAGCGGGCGAATTGAACCACCCGCGCTTTCGCTATGCGCACCAGTTTCAGCAGGCAGACCGGATCGTGATTGCCGCCCCGCTTTGGGATTTGAGCTTTCCGGCGCTGCTGAAGGTATATATTGAAAACATCAGCGTGCAGGGCATCACGTTTGACTGCGACGAAAAAAACGGCTGCTACGGCATCTGCCGGGCGGAGAAACTGCTGTTTTTCACCACACGCGGCGGCGCGCTGGAGGGAGACCCGATGGACAACGGCACGAAATATCTCGGCGATCTGGCGAAATTCTTCGGCATCCCGCGGTTTGACGCCGTCGCCGCGGACGGACTCGATCTTGGGTTGGAGCCGGTGGAGGACATCCTATCGCGCGCCGTCGCGCGCGCGAAGGAGATCGCCGAAACGTTTTAACCGTTCGGCAGGGGAAAGGAACACGTATGAAAGCGGTAGTTTACGAAAAAAAAGGCACGGTGCGTTTGACGGACATTCCTATGCCGACGATACGGGAGCCAAGGGACGCAATCGTGAAGGTCATGCGCGCGTCCATCTGCTCGAGCGATCTGCATATTCGAAACGGCGGCGTACCGCGCGCGCGCGAAGGCGTCGTGCTGGGGCACGAGTTTGTCGGGGAGATTGTTGAAATCGGCGCCGGTGTAAAGAAGTTTTCGCCGGGCGAGCGGGTGGCGGTCAATGTGGAGAGCTTCTGCGGCGAGTGCTTTTTCTGCCGCAGGGGATACGTCAACAACTGCGTCGAGGGCGGCTGGGAGCTTGGCTGCCGCATCGACGGCGGGCAGGCGGAGTATGTGCGCGTGCCGACCGCGGACATGAGTTGCACGCGCATTCCGGATGCCATCTCCTATGAACAGGCGCTGTTCGTCGGCGATGTGCTGGCAACCGGCTACTGGGCGGCGGGCATCGGCGAAATCAAACCCGCGGATGTGGTGCTCGTGCTCGGCGCGGGCCCGACGGGACTGACCACCATGATGTCCGCGCGGCTGTACGGCCCCGCCGTCATCGTCGCGGCGGACGTAAACGAAGCGCGTCTCTCGCTCGCCAGAGAGCGGGGGCTTTGCGACATAACGGTCAACCCGCTGAAGACGGACGTCATCGATACGGTGCGCGCGTTGACCGCAGGACGCGGCGCGGACGTGGTGTTTGAAGTAGCGGGCGCGAAAAACACGTTTGAGCTGGCATGGCGGGCGGCGCGGCCGAACGCGGTCGTGGTCGTCGTCGCGCTCTACGAAGAGGCGCAGCAGCTGCCGCTGCACCAGATGTACGGCAAGAATCTGACATTTAAAACCGGCGGCGTGGACGCGAGCCAATGCGAGGACATCATGCGCCTCATCGAGGCGGGACGGCTCGACACGAGCCTCATGATCACGCACCGCGCGCCGTTAAACGATATCATCACAGGTTATGAAACGTTTTCCGGCCAGAAAGACGGCTGCATCAAGTGGGTCGTCACGCCATATGAGCCGGACAAACCCGTACCGGCGGAACAGTTTTAGGGAAAGGACGCTGCAAACGCTATGAATCTGGATCCCGAAGTGCGCGCGCTGGAAGATCAAATCATCGGTTGGCGCAGGCATATGCACCGCTATCCCGAGGTGTCGTTTGAGGAGACTGAAACCACCGTCTGGCTGGAAGCGCAGCTGCGCGGCGTCGGCTCGGATTCGATCGACCGGCCGACGGATACGGGGCTGGTCGCGCACATCGTCGGGACAAAGGCGGGAAAGCCCGCCGTTGTCGCCGTCCGCGCGGATATCGACGCGCTGCCCATGCAGGAGGAAAACGACCTGCCATACCGCTCCGAGCGGCCGGGCGTGATGCATGCCTGCGGACACGACGGGCACGCGGCCATGCTGCTTGGACTTGCGTCGCTGCTCGCGGCGCACCGCGAGAGCTTTTGCGGCGAGGCGCGGCTGATCTTTCAGCACGCGGAGGAACTGCCGCCCGGCGGCGCCATCGAGCTCGTGCGCGCGGGCGCGCTGGACGGCGCGGACGCGGCGCTGGGACTGCATCTTTCCAGCAACTTCGATACGGGCGTGTTCGCGCTGAAAAGCGGCGTGCTGACCTCGAATGTGGATCGCTTTTCCGTAACGGTGACGGGGCGGGGCGGACACTGCGCGTTTCCCGAGCAGTGTGCCGATCCGCTGCTTGCGGCAAGCGAACTTGTAATGGCGCTGCAGAGCATCGTCTCGCGGCATATCCCGGCGGCTGAGCCCGCCGTGGTGTCCGTCTGCGAATTTCACGCGGGCACGGCTTACAATATCATTCCCTCGGAAGCGCTGCTCAACGCATCCGTGCGCTCGTTTGGCGCAAAGACGCGGCAGTTGATCGAAACACAAGCGCGCCTGATCTGCGAGCATGTCGCCGCCGCGCACGGTTGCACGGCCCGGCTGGACTGGTACGAGGGATATCCGAGCGTGGTCAACGACGAAGCGCTGTGCGCGCGCGCGGAGCGGGTGATTGCGAGGCGGTTCGGGACAGAACAGATCCGGCAAATCGGCGTGATCATGCCGGGCGAAGATTTTTCGTATATGCTGGAGGGAAGGCCGGGGTTTTTTGTGGAGCTCGGCACCAAAAACAGCGAACTGCACTGCGACTTGCCGCACCATAATCCGCGTTATCGCATGGATGAAAGCGCGCTTGTACTTGGAATGCAGTATCAATATGACATGCTGCGCTCGTTGTTGGACGGCACAAGAAGCGTCTGGGAGGCGAATGCGTGAAACTCACCCTGCTTGTGGACAACCATACCTATATCGACCGCTACTACCTCGGCGAACCCGCGGCGTGCTATCTGATCGAGGACGGCGCGCATGTGATCCTGTTCGATACGGGGTATTCGGATATCTTCATCGAAAACGCCGAGCGCATGGAAATTGATTTAAGCCGCGTGACGGATGTCGTGCTCTCACACGGGCATAACGACCACACGGGCGGCCTGCCCGCGTTCTTCTCGCGGTTTTCACAGCCTGTGCGTCTGATTGCGCATCCGAACGCGTTTTCCCCAAAAAGAGCGGAGGGATTGGACGTCGGATCGCCGCTCGCGCTGGAACAGCTGCCGCGTCGGGCGGAGGTCAGGCTTTGGACCAAGCCCCGCGCCGTGAGCGAGCATGTGGTGTTCCTGGGCGGGATTCCGCGCGTCTATGAGTTTGAGGCGGATCGCGCGGTGGGGGAGACGACGTCCGCGTGCGGCTGTTGCTGGGAGCCGGACGAACTGACGGACGACACGTCCCTTGCGCTGGTGCTGGAGGACGGCGTGTTCGTCGTCACCGGCTGCGCGCACGCGGGCGTTTGCAACACCGTTGCGTGGGCAAAAGAGCAAACCGCGAAAAGCCGCGTACCCGGCGTGCTGGGCGGGTTCCATCTGTTTGAAACGGGCACGGCGCTCGATCAGACCATCGACACGCTCCGTATGCTCGGCGTGGAGCGGGTATATCCCGGACACTGTACGTCGCTTGCGGTGAAGAGCGCGTTTGTGCGCGCGTTTGATACGGTTGAAGTCGGCGTTGGACTGTCGCTGGAATGGTGAACGGCAGCTGCGCTTGTTTTGACGCGATGAAGTCTGTGTGCGGCCAAGACGCACCGAAACAAACCTTCGCAATGCAAAGCAAGGAGAGCAGACCGATGTTACAAGAACCTGTCTCGATTCGCGAAACGACCAGGGCGGATTTAGGGAACATTCTCAAACTGTGGAACGACGGAGAGGTCATGCGCTACGTCGGCTTTCCGGACGGACTCGGCGTGGATTTGCCCTATCTGGATCGCTGGCTGAAATGGATTGAAAGCGGCAGGCCGCTGATCAACCACTACTCCGTTTACGCCGACGAAATCGGATACTGCGGGGAAACTTTTTATCGCATCGACCCGCAGCGCGAACATAAGGCGGCGATGGACATCAAGCTGTTACCGGCCGCGCGCGGGCGGGGGATTGCTTCCGCCGCGCTGGCGTTTGCCATGGAGCGGGCGTTTGCCAACGGCGCATCGTGCGTTTGGGTCGATCCAAACCCGGAAAACGAGAAAGCCCTCGCGCTCTACCGAAGGCTGCGTTTTGTGGAAAAGCCGTATCCGCAGGAACTGCGAGAGGGCGATCAAGCTGTTTCGACGATCTATTTTGAACTGCAAAAATCGCGGTAAAAAACGGAGAAAACTCGTAGGCCCGCCATTTTTTATGGCGAGATTTTTACGAAGCGTCAATTCGATTTTGTCGGAATCGGTAAAATTTGGTATAATTGATAAAGGGCGGACGAGCAGGAATCAAACAAAAAGTGAACACTTTTGGAAAAGGTTGTAACTCTTTTATCTTTTTGTTACAAACCCCTTGAAAAGATTTAGAAAAACAATATACTGTCCATAGGCTGCATTTCAGGGTATCACCGCGTTGTAACGCACAACGTGTTTTAGTATTTCGGGGAGGATCACATGAGAAGAAGGACCGTGCGCATCACACCGCTGGGGTATATCGTGCTGAGCATCATCATTCTGGTGATGCTGGTCGGTATCTACTTCATCATCTGGTCGATGAACAGCGCGAAGAGCGATAATGCACAGGGCAATCTCAACAGTGCCTCCGTCCAGATGACGGCGACGCCGCCGCTCATCCCCTCCGGCTCGGTTACGGCTACACCGGTTGCAACGCCTTCCCCGCTGACAAACACGCCGACGGGAACGCCGACAATGACGCCGAAACAGGACGACACGCCCGAACCGGCGGTGAAAACGCCGAGCCCGGCGCAGGTTGCCTCGGCTGTGGATGGCACGCTCAATGCCAGCGGCGTTGCGCTGCGTGGCGGACCGAACGCGACGTATGCGATGCTCGGGAAATATTCCTCCGGCACGCAGCTGAAGGTATATGAAGTCGACGGCGAGTATTACTTCGTTAAAATTGTAAAAGAAAACCTGTATGGCTATGTCGCGTCCAAGTTTGTCGATAAGGCGGGCCTGCTGCCCGGCGAAAACGCGACGCCGACGCCCAAAGCCATCGCGGGGACGATTCCCGGAACCGTGTCCGCCAGCAAGCTGGCGCTGCGTACCGTGCCGTCCACCGTTGACAACACGCCCATCGGCGAAGTAGTCAAGGGCGATTCGGTTCTGATCTTCTTTAAGACGGGCGATTTCTACTATATCCAGGTGGTCGATACCGGCGTGAAGGCTTATGCCGCGGCAAAGTACATCACGGCGAGTACCACGGTTCCAACCGGCACACCGGTTCCATAAACTGATCATAAACTGATCAAAACGCAAAACCGTCCCGCAATCTCTGCGGGACGGTTTTTTGATGCGGCTAGATAAGGCTTACGAAACCGGCTCGCCCGTATTCGTCAAGGGCGGGACGCGGCTGACAAGCACGCCGAGCAGGACGAAAAACAGCGGTGTACTCGCCGGCTGGGCAATGTTAACGGCGGCTTGCACGGCGTAGGCAATCACGGCGATAGTAAGGCCGCGGTACGCGGGAAGAGAGGCGCATTTGTTAAGGCCGGAGCGGATGGCAAACACCAGCGCCGCTAGATAGCAGATAAGCCCCAACGCGCCGTTTGTCACAAGATACTGCAGATATTCATTGTGCGCCGTATCGAGCGACGCATCCAAAAACAGCGGCTTGATCGCGTCCGCGTGAAACAGCGCGCCGGAACCGGCGCCGAATAGCTTTTGCACGGCTGGCAGCGAATGATAGAAGCGAGAGACAAACATCCATATCTTTCCGCGATCGGTTCCCCAGCTTTCGGAAAACCGCAGATAGCGCTCCAGACTGCCGAGCGGCAGACTCCGCAGCACGGTGTTGAGCAGTACGAGCGCGAGAACGCCCAGCGCAAGCGATGCGGCAATTACAATTCCGTACGGCCTTTTCAGCCGAAGCAGGCGCGTCGTCCCCGCTTGGCGCAAGGCCAGCCGGAGAAGCAGCAGAATTGCCGCAACCGGCAGCGCGACCGCCGCCCGACTGACGCGCTTTGAAAAGTAAGAAAGATAGGTCGCCGCGGGCAGTCGATCGGACAGCAGCCCGAACACAAAAGCGCAGAGGAAAAAGATTGCGCCTCCCAGCAGAAACCGGCGCATGGCGGAGTTGTCGGAAAACAGCAAAAACGGGAATACGACAGCGACGGGGATCAGCCCGAGAGCGACGCTGTCGCTGCCCGCAGCCAGAGCGCCGAACGATACGCACACAATCGCGAGCGCGGAACATACCGTTGCAAGTTTGGTTCGCACATGCAAAAAAATACCGAGCGCCGCCGGCAAAGCCATTACGATATAACTGCCGTAAAAATCCGCGTTGCCAAGCGTGGACAGGAACCGACCGAGATCCGCCTCCCGCAGATTTGCGTAGAAGCCGAACGGATCGACGCCGAAGTGGTTCAAAAGCCCAAGCAGCCCGACCATCGTCGCAGCCAGCGCCAGCGCGCGCTCCGGCCAGCGAAGCTCGATGGTTCGGCGCGAGAGCGCAAGCACGACAAGCGCATAACAAAACAGCGTCAGTAAACCCTGATAGCGGTTGTTCGGGCCCCAAAATACTTCGTCGGGATAGCGGCTGAACAGCCCGCCGACAACGCTGATAACGAACAGGCCGCTAAGAGCCAGCCCTGCGGGATGAAGAGTCGTTCGCGGTTTGGCCAGTCCAAAGTCGACCGGAAATGCGATGCGTGCAAACAGCAGCAGTAAAAGATAGATCCCGCTCGAAGTCAGAAAAAACGCCTGTTTGGTTTCCGTAATATTAAAGTAGAAATTGCTGAAAATCAGCGGCAGAACAAAAAAGACCGCGCTTAGATATGCGGCGGTCAGAAGGGAAACCGCGTAGAGAAATCGTTGCTGGGTGGTCGTTTGGTTCATTGGGACTTTCCTCGCTGCGTGTCGGACGGATGGATAAACTGTGACCCTTTTATGAATTTTATCATATTCGGGCGATTTGGTTTGACAAATCGGACACGATCGATTATTATTCATGTGTACTAACACATATAGTACACTTAGTAACCGAAGAAATCAAGTACCAAGATGTACAGGAGGTTCCATTATGAAAAAAAGTCTCATTCTTCTGGCGCTGGTGGTGTTCAGCGCAATCTTCTTTACCGCCTGCGGTCCGCAGGGCGTCGCTTCCGACGGCAACGCGTTGACCACCTATGGCAACGGCATGGTGTCCGGGGGCAACGGCACGGTGATCGTCAGCTCGGGTAACGCGGGCTGAAAAAACACATGGAGTTCATGGATAAATGAAGCTGTGCTCGGGAGGCGCAGGTTCGGATGAAAAAACCAAGGGTGTGGCTTTGACCACACCCTTGGTTTTTGATGATGGAATCAGCCCATCAGCTTTGTGTCCGGATAGGCGCCTTTGTCGGTGAGCTCGTTGAGCGCGCGCTGCACTTCCGGCTTATCTTCGTGGTAGGTCACGCCATACCAGCGATCCGGAGAGGATAACACGCGAACGCTCGCGATTCCCTTTCGGAGCATAAGGCCGACTTCCTGCGGAATCAGAAATTCGCTCTTAAGCGGATTAGTTTCAATTGATTCCGTCAGGAACTCGGGGAAACGGTCTTCCAGCAGGCCAAAGAGCGACGGCGTGAAGCCGAAGAAATTCATGGAGACAAGGTTTTCTCCCGGAAAGTGTATGAATGTCTTGCCGTCGTCTTCGGTGTAGGCGGGGCCTTCGGGCGTTTTGAAAATTTTAAGCCGCTCGACGATGTTGACCAGCTCGCCGTTGGCGTCCACTTCGCACACTCCGCGTGCGACGGAACCGTGCTCGGTCAGCGTGTTCTTAGCAAGGTAACCGACCATCGAAAAATCCGCTTTATCGCCGTCTTTTGCGGTTTTGAGATAGTCGTAGAGAACCGCAAACGCATGCTTTCCATAGTAGTCGTCCGCGTTGATCGCGGCGAATGGTTCGTGGACGACGTCTTTGCAGCAGAGGATGGCGTGCGCGGTGCCCCAGGGCTTGACGCGGCCTTCGGGAACGGCGAACCCTGCGGGGAGCATGGTTTCCGGCTGCTGAAACACATAATGGACTTCCATGTGCTTTTCGGCGCGGCGGCCGACGATTTCGATGAAATCCTGCTCGATCTTACGGTTGATGATAAAGACGACCTTTTCAAAGCCTGCCTCCATCGCGTCGTGGAGCGAATAGTCCATGATGATTTCGCCATGCCGGCCGATCGGATCGATCTGTTTGAGTCCGCCGTAGCGGCTGCCCATTCCTGCGGCCATGACAACAAGAGAGGGTTTCTGCATATCGTTCATTCTCCTTCGTGAATGTTGGGAATTCGAGGTCGAGTTCGTTAATCCAGATATCCGTCGGGATTTTTGGATTGCCAGCGCCATGCGTCTTCACACATGCGTTCAATGCCATATTCCGCGCGCCAGCCAAGTTCGCGCGCGGCCTTTTCAGGATCCGCGTAACAGGCGGCAACATCTCCGGGGCGGCGCGGCGCGAGTACATAGGGAAGCGTTTTTCCGCATGCTTTTTCAAAAGCGTGCAATACATCCAGCACGGAATATCCGATGCCCGTGCCAAGATTGTATGTGTAGATTCCAGCGCCGCTCTCCAGCTTTTTCAGGGCGGCGACATGGCCTTTCGCCAGATCCACAACATGGATATAGTCCCGCACGCCCGTTCCGTCCGGCGTCGGGTAATCGCTGCCAAAGATATTGAGCGCGGCAAGGCGGCCCACCGCGACCTGCGCGATGTAGGGCATGAGGTTGTTGGGGATGCCGTCCGGGTCTTCGCCGATCAAGCCGGAGATATGCGCGCCTACGGGGTTGAAATACCGCAGCAGACAGACGCGAAGAGACGGTTCGGCTGCGGCAACGTCCCGGAGCATTTCTTCAATCATGAGTTTTGTGCGACCGTACGGATTGGTTGCCGACAAGGCGAAGTCCTCGCGAATGGGAACGCTGACGGGATCGCCGTATACCGTTGCGCTGGAAGAAAAAACGAGCTGCTCTACACCGTGGCGTTTCATGGAGCGCAGCAGGTTGAGCGTGGAGACAAGGTTGTTGCGATAGTATTCCAGCGGCATCCGGACGCTCTCGCCGACGGCTTTGAGTCCGGCGAAGTGGATCACCGCGTCGATATTGTAGCGATCGAAGATTTTTTCGGTTGCAAAGACGTCCGTCAGATCCGCCTGTTCAAAATCAAACGGCTTGTCCGAAAGCTGTCGAAGACGCTTGAGTGCGGCAGGCTTGCTGTTTACAAAATTGTCCGCAATCACCACGTCGTATCCGGCTGAGAGCAGTTCCAGAACGGTATGGCTGCCGATATATCCGGCGCCGCCGGTAACGAGAATTCGCATGAAACTGATGATCCCCTTTCGAAGTTAAATCGGTAAAGGAAGAGAGCGTCTCCAATTCCGGCAGCTTACGGTTGTCGATACAACGCGGGTTTGGCGGCATATGAGCATCCATCGCATTGTTTATTGTACAATTGAACAAAGCTGCGCATCTCTATTATAGGCATACAGGGAAAGTCTGTCAAAGACGTATATAAATACTCTGAAATCGATAAATAGATAATGATTTATCCAAAAAAAGTGATTTTCAGCTTTCCTAAATAATATTGCTATGCTATAATTCAATCTGGCTTGTACCAGCCGGACGGCTGGTTTGAATCACACCGAGGAGGAAGAATATGGCTAAGCAGAAAACTGTCGTTCCCTTTCACGGAACGCAGGAGCAGGAAAAACAGCTTTTAAAGATCATTGCGGACCACAAGGATGTTCCCGGTGCACTGATGCCGGTGCTTCAGCAGGCGCAGGAACTGTATGGCTATCTGCCGATCGAAGTGCAGACCAAGATCGCGCAGGGGCTCGGCATTTCGATCGAGGAAGTCTATCAGGTGGTTACGTTTTACGCGCAGTTCTCGCTCAATCCCACGGGCAAGCATCGCGTAGCGGTGTGCCTTGGTACGGCGTGCTATGTCAAGGGTTCGCAGAACATCCTTGAAGAACTCGAAAAAGAGCTCGGCGTCAAAGCCGGCGCAACCACGCCGGACGGCGTGTTTACGCTGGAAGCGACGCGCTGCCTCGGCTGCTGCGGTCTGGCGCCCGTCATCGTTGTGGATGACGAAGTATACGGCCGCCTCGTACCCGCGGACATCAAAGGGATTCTTGCCAAGTATAACTGACCGGTGTGGCCCGATGCATCCGCCCCGTTCAGGGCGGACCGGCATTCGCCTGACGGAAGAGGACGAAGGGACGGATTCGAATGAAGATTCGTGAAATCGCATCGCTGCTCGGCGCCGATGTGCTCTGCGGAGAGCAGATGCTCGACGACGAAGTGCAGAGCGCCTGCGGAAGCGACATGATGAGCGACGTGCTCGCCTTTGTCAAAGACCAGGGCGTGCTTGTTACGGGGCTTGTCAACCCGCAGGTGATCCGGACCGCTATGATGATGGACATGCGCTGCGTCGTGTTTGTCCGCAACAAGCGTCCGACGCCGGACATGGTGGACCTGGCCAAAGAGCATCACATTGCCGTTCTTGCAAGCGCGTCGCGCATGTATGAAGCCTGCGGGAAACTTTACACGGGCGGTCTGGGCAACGGGGTTTGCCGATAATGCCGGAAGCGCTGAAGTTTCACTACGATGTCGACGGGGATAACTTCACCTCCGCCGGCGCCGCTTCGGTGGAGGTCAAGAGAAAGCTGCGTCAGCTCGGATTCGACGCGGAGACCATTCGCCGCGTTTCCATCGCGATGTACGAAGGCGAGATCAACATGGTCGTGCATGCGCGCGGCGGCAGCGCCGACGTGCGGGTGGACAAGGATTGCATCACGATTACGCTTGCGGATCAGGGGCCGGGCATTCCGGATATCGATCTTGCCATGCAGGAGGGATATTCCACCGCGCCGGACAATATCCGCGCGCTGGGCTTCGGGGCGGGCATGGGCCTGCCGAACATGAAGCGCTATACGGATGAGATGAAGATCGACACCGTGCTGGGGCAGGGGACGACGGTGACGATGAAGGTATTCATCCGACCGGCAAACGTGCAAAGCACAACTTAAATTTCTGCCGATATTGACAGGCACGCGGTAGAACAGGACAGCGTGCCGGAAAAATACGACGGCATCCCGCGGCAACGGCGCCGCAGGGGGACGGCCGGCGGAAAGGCGAATGACACCGCGCATGAAGCAATATCAACACTCGGTTTCGCTTGACATTGAAAAATGCAAGGGCTGCACCAACTGTCTCAAACGCTGCCCGACAGAAGCCATTCGCATCCGTGACGGCCACGCGGTGATCAATTCGGACGTCTGCATCGACTGCGGCGAGTGTATCCGCCGCTGTCCCTATCAGGCGAAAAAGGCGAACTTCGACCGCTTTGAGGACATCAGCCCCGATAAATACCGTATCGCCCTGCCCGCGCCTTCGTTCTACGGACAATTTGTGGATCTGGACGATGTGGACTATGTGCTCCAGGGCCTTCTGGATATCGGCTTTGACGACGTATTCGAGGTGGCCCGAGCGGCGGAGATTGTAACCGAGTACACGCGCCGGTATATGAACCGGGAAAACGTGAACTATCCCGTCATCAACTCCGCCTGTCCTGTGGTCGTGCGCCTCATTACACTGCGCTTTCCGTACCTTTGCGACCATGTGATTCCGCTGATGCCGCCGATCGAGCTGGCGGGGAAGATGGCGCGTGAAGAGGCCCTGAAAAAGCATCCGGAGCTCAAGCCGGAGGATATCGCGGTGGTGTTCGTCTCCCCGTGTCCCGCCAAGGCGAGCTATGTCAAGAACGGATTTTTAGGCGAGAAGAGCCATGTCGACTATGTCGTTTCGATGAGCGACATCTACTTCAAGCTCATCGGCGTGATGAAGAAAAACATTGCGCCCAGAACAGCGAGTCAGAGTGGCATGATCGGCATGAGCTGGGCGAGTACCGGCGGCGAGGCCAGCGCGCTCTTCAACGACAAGTATCTCGCGGCGGACGGCATTGAAAACGTCATCCGCGTGCTGGACGAAATTGAGACCGGGCACTTTCCCATGCTGCAGTTTGTCGAGCTCAACGCCTGCCCCGGCGGGTGTGTCGGCGGGGTCGCGACGGTGGAAAACCCCTATATCGCGCGGGTACGTCTGCAGGCTCTGAGACGGTATTTGCCGGTATCGCAGAATCGATTGGAAAAGGACGATATCGACGGCTATCCGGAAGATTTACTCTTCCCAAAAGACCTGGAATATCGACCGGTCGGTAAGTTTGACGAAGATTTGGGCGCGGCGATGCAAAAGATGAGCGAAATCGAATCGCTCGCGAGTTCACTGCCCGCGCTGGACTGCGGTTCCTGTGGCGCGCCGACGTGCCGCGCGTTTGCCGAGGATGTCGTGCTCGGCGGGCGCAATGTGGACGAATGCATCGTCTACATGCGCGAACGGATACAGGAACTTGCCAAATGCCCCGAGGAGGAGAAGAAATGACCGTTCTCGGCCTGAAAGATGCGCTTGGTTTGACTGCGTTTGCCATGCCGGAAAGCGGCAGGGACGTGCGCGGCGGATATGCGGGCGATCTTCTGAGCTGGGTCATGGGTCGGGCGCAGGAAGGCGACGCGTGGCTCACTATTATGAGCAACGGCAATATCGTCGCTGTCGCGACGCTTGCGGATGTCGGCTGCGTTATCCTCTGCGAAGGGGTGGAGCCCGATTCGGGCGTGGCAGCGCTCGCCGCCGAGAAGGGCGTCAATCTGCTTGGCAGTCGCGTTTCGGTATTTGAGCTTTCCGCGCTGGTGAAACAGCTGTTATGAGCGCGTTCCGATGCGACCTGCACATCCACTCCTGCCTCTCGCCCTGTGGGGACGAGGACATGACGCCGGGGTCGATCGCCGGAATCGCAAAGCTGAACGGACTGGACGTCGCCGCGCTGACCGACCACAACACCTGCGGCAACTGCGCATCGTTTTTCGCCGCCTGCGAGCATTATGGCGTTGTGCCCGTTGCGGGGATGGAATTGACCACGAGCGAGGATGTGCATCTGCTTTGTTTGTTTCCGACGCTGGCGGATGCGGAAGCGTTTTCCGCGGCGGTTGGGCAAAAGCGAGTTCGGATTAAGAATCGTCCGGAGATATTCGGCAGACAGCTGCTCATGGGAACGGACGACGAGCCGCTTGGCGAGGAAGACTGTCTTCTGGTCAACGCGACCGACATTTCGCTGGAAGACGCGGCGAATCTTGTTTTGCGGCATCATGGCGCGGCGCTTCCCGCGCATATCGACCGGGAGGCGAACGGGCTGCTCGCGATGCTGGGCGGCATACCAGACAGGCCGGCGTTCCGTGCGTTTGAAGTGTACGACGAGGGGAGGATTCCCGCTCTTGTGGGCGAGCATCCCGGCCTGAGCGGAAAGCGATGGATTGTTTCCTCGGACGCGCACAGCCTTTGGCAGATTGCGGATCCCGGATTTTCGATCGAACTGCCTTGTTCGGATAAGGCGGATACGCAGGCGGTGCGAACCGCGCTGATTGCCTGTCTCAACGGCATGCCGAACGGAGGTTGCGCATGAAGGAGCTTTCGCTCAACATCCTCGACATCGCGCAGAATTCGATTAAGGCGGGCGCGAAACACCTGACCATCGCGCTCACGCGGCGCGGAAGCTGGCTGACCGTCTCCATTTCGGACGACGGCGTGGGCATGAGCCCGGCGTTTGCCGCCGAAGCGGCAAATCCTTTCACCACGACGCGCACGACCCGAAAGGTCGGCATGGGTCTGCCGCTCTTCAAACTGGCGGCGGAGCAAACCGGCGGGACGTTTTCCATCGAGTCCCGGCAGGCGGCGCGGGAAGGGGACGGGCACGGCACGGTTGTAACCGCGTCGTTTGACACAAACCATGTGGACTGCGAGCCGCTGGGAGACGTCGCGTCTACCGTCACCACGCTGATTCAGGGCAATCCCGACCTCTCGCTTACCTATCTATATGCCGGCGAACAGGGCGAAGTTCGTCTGAGCACGGACGAGATGCGGGAGATCCTCGGAGAGGACGTGCCGCTGAACAGCCCGGAAGTGCTGGCATGGGCGAAGGAGTTTCTCGAAGGATAGCGTTGAAGTTGTCAAAAACAAGCAGAATTGCTTTTTTGAAATAAACAGGGCGGCGCCCTGCGGCGCGGCCGAAATGCAGAACAGTTGAATCATTTTCAGTGAGGAAGGAACGAACAACATGAAATCATTGCAGGAATTGGCGGAGATCCGCGAGAAAGCGAAGGGCAAAGTTTCGCTGCGCGAAGGGCACAGCAGCATTCGCGTCGTCGTCGGCATGGCAACCTGCGGCATCGCCGCGGGCGCGCGCCCGGTGCTGAATACGCTTGTGGAAGAAGTGGAAAAGCAGGGGTTGAGCGAGAAGGCGACCGTCTCCCAGACGGGCTGCATCGGCATCTGCCGGCTCGAACCGATCGTAGAGGTCTTTGAACCGGGCAAGGAAAAGGTCACCTATGTCAAGATGACCCCCGAAAAGGCCAAGCAGGTGGTCAGTGAGCACATCAAGGGCGGCAGGCCCGTTTACGAATATACGATCGGTGAGAAATAAGCGGGAGGAGAAACCATGATTCGTTCACACGTACTAATCTGCGGCGGCACAGGCTGCACATCCAGCGGCAGTCCTGCCATTCGCGAGCACCTTGAAACCGAGCTCAAAAAACAGGGACTCGACGAGGAGATCAAGGTTGTCCAGACCGGATGCTTCGGCCTCTGCGCGCTTGGCCCCATCATGATCGTTTACCCCGAAGGCACGTTCTACAGCCGCGTGACGGAAGAGGACGTGACGGAGATCGTCAGCGAGCATCTGCTCAAGGGCCGTCCCGTCGAGCGCCTGATCTATAACCCCAAGACCGAAGAAGCGCCCCACGGCGTAACCTCGCTCTCCGAGACGCCGTTTTATAAAAGCCAGATGCGCATCGCGCTTCGCAACTGCGGCGTGATCAACCCCGAAGAGATCGACGAATACATCGCGCTCGACGGCTATCTCGCGCTGGGCAAGGTGCTCACCGAGATGACCCCACAGGAAGTCATCGACATGATCAAGGCCAGCGGCCTGCGCGGCCGCGGCGGCGCGGGATTCCCGACCGGCACGAAATGGCAGTTTGCGGCCAACAACGCGGCAGACGAAAAGTTTGTGGTCTGCAACGCGGACGAGGGCGACCCCGGCGCGTTCATGGATCGCTCCGTGCTTGAAGGCGACCCGCACGCGGTGCTCGAGGCAATGGCCATTGCCGGCTATGCCATCGGCGGAACGCACGGATACATCTACGTCCGCGCGGAGTACCCCATCGCGGTTAAGCGCCTCAAGATCGCAATCGATCAGGCGCGTGCGTACGGCCTGCTCGGCAAGAACATCTTTGGCACCAACTTCGACTTTGACATCGACATCCGCCTCGGCGCGGGCGCGTTTGTCTGCGGCGAAGAGACGGCGCTGCTCACCAGCATCGAGGGCAACCGCGGCGAGCCGCGCAACAAGCCCCCGTTCCCGGCGGTCAAGGGTCTCTTTGCAAAGCCGACCATCATCAACAACGTCGAGACGCTCGCCAACATCCCGCAGATCATCGTCAGAGGACCGGAATGGTTCGCGTCGATGGGCACGGACTGCTCGAAGGGCACGAAAGTGTTCGCCCTCGGCGGCAAGATCAACAACACCGGCCTCGTCGAAATCCCGATGGGCACGACGCTGCGCCAGATCCTCTTTGAAATCGGCGGCGGCATTCCCAACGGCAAGAAGTTCAAGGCCGCGCAGACCGGCGGTCCTTCGGGCGGCTGCATTCCCGCGGAGCACCTCGATACGCCGATCGACTACGACAACCTCAAGGCGATCGGTTCCATGATGGGCAGCGGCGGTCTCATCGTTATGGATGAAGACAACTGCATGGTCGACGTTGCGCGCTTTTTCCTCGAATTCACCGTGGACGAGAGCTGCGGCAAATGCACCCCCTGCCGCATCGGCACGCGTCGCCTGCTGGAGATGCTCAACAAGATCACCGAAGGAAACGGCACGCTCGAAGACCTCGACA
>CAYLIG010000017.1:0-52600 GCA_964383635.1 uncultured Christensenella sp.
TCCATGATCTCCGTGACGACGCCCGACGCTACCGTGCGGCCGCCTTCGCGAATCGCGAAGCGCAGTCCCGTCTCAATCGCGATCGGCGTGATCAGCTTGATCGTCATGTCGATGTGGTCGCCAGGCATAACCATCTCAACGCCCTGCGGCAGCTCGATGGAGCCCGTCACGTCCGTCGTGCGGAAGTAGAACTGCGGACGATAGCCCGTGAAAAACGGCGTGTGACGGCCGCCCTCCTCTTTCGTCAACACGTACACGCGGCCCAGAAAGTGCGTGTGCGGATGGATCGAGTTCGGCTTCGCCAGAACCTGCCCGCGTTCGATGTCCGCGCGCTGCACGCCGCGCAGAAGCGCGCCGATGTTGTCGCCCGCAATCGCCTGATCCAGCTGCTTGCGGAACATTTCTACGCCCGTGACAACCACGGAACGCGTTTCGTCCGTCAGACCGACGATCTCGACCGTGTCGCTTACCTTCACCGTTCCGCGCTCGACGCGGCCCGTTGCGACCGTGCCGCGACCCGTGATTGTGAAGACGTCTTCCACCGGCATCAAAAACGGCTTGTCTACCGCGCGCTCCGGCGTCGGAATGTAGCTGTCCACCGCGTCCATCAGCTCAAACAGGCACTGGCACTCCGGCGTTTCCTTCGCTACCTTGCCCGCAATCAGCGCTTCCATCGCCAGCAGCGCGCTGCCTTTGATGATCGGAATATCGTCGCCCGGGAACTCATACGTGCTCAGCAGCTCGCGGATTTCCATCTCGACCAGCTCAAGCAGTTCCGGATCGTCGACCTGATCGGTCTTGTTCATGAATACGATGATGTACGGCACGCCGACCTGACGCGCAAGCAGAATGTGCTCGCGGGTCTGCGGCATCGGGCCGTCCGCCGCGCTCACAACCAGAATCGCGCCGTCCATCTGCGCCGCGCCCGTGATCATGTTCTTAACATAGTCCGCGTGGCCTGGGCAGTCGACATGCGCGTAGTGACGCGCTTTCGTTTCGTACTCGACGTGCGCCGTGTTGATCGTGATTCCACGCGCTTTCTCTTCCGGCGCCTTGTCGATTTCGTCATACTTCATCGCCTTGGCTTCGCCCTGCTGTGCCAGAGCCATCGTGATCGCCGCCGTCAGCGTCGTCTTGCCGTGATCTACGTGCCCGATCGTGCCGATGTTTACGTGCGGCTTATTCCGTTCGAATTTTGCCTTTGCCATAAAAACTCTCCTTTTTTCTCTTTCACAACTATTGTTACCAAAATGGTAATCTCGCTTATTCCGCCTCGCGGCGGTCCGGTCCGTTACAGCCGGTAATTATTCTTTCCAACCACCGTATCGGCGATCGACTTCGGTACTTCTTCGTAATGCGCAAACTGCATGGTAAACGTTCCGCGTCCCTGCGTGCGGCTGCGAAGATCCGTCGCGTAGCCGAACATCTCCGAAAGCGGTACGAGCGCGTCGATTACCTGAACATTCTGACGCGTCTCCATGCCGCTGAGTTTGCCGCGGCGCGCCGTGAGGTTGCCCATGACGTCGCCAAGGTAATCCTCAGGCACCAGCACTTCGACCTTCATCATCGGCTCGAGCAGCGCACAGTGCGCTTTCTCCAGCGCTTCCTTGACGGCGAGCGAACCGGCGATGGTGAACGCCATTTCAGAGGAGTCCACCTCGTGGTAGGAACCGTCAAGCAGCGTCGCCTGCACGTCGACCACTTCGTAGCCGCCGAGCTTGCCGCTCTTGAGCGCTTCACGCATGCCTTTGTCCACTGCGGGGATATACTCGCGCGGGATAACGCCGCCGACGATCTTGTCCACAAACTCGTAACCTGCGCCCGGTTCACGCGGGGCAAGCTCGATGACGACATGACCATACTGGCCGCGGCCGCCGGACTGGCGAACATAACGGGACTCCACCTTGACGGGCGCCTTGATGCTCTCCTTGTAGGAAACCTGCGGGTTACCCACGCGCGCCTCTACATGGAACTCACGGATGAGCCGGTCCACGATAATTTCGAGATGCAGCTCGCCCATACCGGCGATAATGGTCTGCCCTGTCTCCGCATCCGTATAGGTACGGAACGTCGGGTCTTCCTCCGCCAGTTTCACCAGCGCGAGTCCCATCTTCTCCTGGCCAGCCTTCGTCTTGGGCTCGATGGCGACCTGAATGACGGGATCGGGGAACTCCATGCTCTCGAGCAGCAGCTGGTGGTTTTCCACACAGAGCGTATCGCCCGTGCCGGTGTCTTTCATGCCGACGAGCGCCACGATATCGCCCGCGTGCGCTTCGTCGATCTCCGTACGCGTATCGGCATGCATCATCAGGATGCGGCCGACGCGCTCGCGCTTGTTCTTGCTCGCGTTATACACATAGGAGCCGCTCTTGAGCGTGCCGCCATAGACGCGAATAAACGAGAGCTTGCCCACAAACGGATCTGAAAGGATCTTGAACGCCAGCGCGGCAAACGGGCCGTCGTCCCGCGGTTCAACGGTGATCTCTTTCTCGCCGCTCTTGTCCGTGCCCTTGGCGGGTTCGATGTCCAGCGGACTCGGCAGATAGTCGACAATCGCGTTGAGCAGCGGCTGAACGCCTTTGTTGCGGTAGGACGTGCCGCAGGTAACGGGCACAACCCGACCGGAAAGCGTCGCCTTGCGGATGCAGGGGATCAGCTCTTCTGCCTTGAACCATTCGCCGTTGAAATACCGCTCCATCAGGCCTTCGTCTTCTTCGATGATGGAATCCAGCAGCTTTGCGCGCTGTTCCTTGGCCATCTGCAGCATATCCGCGGGGATTTCTTCCTCGCGTATGTCCGTACCGTCGTCGTTGTAGTAGACCTCCGCCTTCATCGACACGAGATCGATGATGCCGCGGAAATCCGCCTCCGCGCCGATGGGAAGCTGGATGGGCAGCGCATTTGCGCCGAGGCGCTCGCGCATCATGCTGCAGACGTTTTCGAAGTTCGCGCCGGTGATGTCCATCTTGTTGACATAGGCGATGCACGGCACGCCGTACTTTCTCGCCTGCCGCCAGACCGTCTCGGACTGCGGCTCAACGCCACCCTTGGCGCAGAAAACAGCGACCGCACCGTCGAGAACGCGAAGCGAACGCTCAACCTCGACGGTAAAATCCACGTGGCCGGGCGTATCGATGATGTTGATGCGGTGCGAACGCCAGTAAGCGGTCGTCGCGGCGGACGTAATCGTGATACCGCGCTCCTGCTCCTGAATCATATAATCCATGGCGGCCGCGCCTTCGTGTACCTCGCCGATCTTGTGAATCTTGCCCGTATAGTACAGGATTCGTTCGGTCGTCGTGGTTTTGCCGGCATCGATATGCGCCATGATCCCGATGTTGCGGGTCATTTCCAGTGAAGTATCTCTAGGCAAAATCGTGTCCCTTTACTCGTACTAAAAAATTTGTTCCTTACAGTATTGCGCGGGTCTGCGGTTCGGATTGACTGCTCCGAACCGCAGGCCCGTGGCTGTTGATTCCTTGGTTGCTTCCCGTATCCCGCGCCGCTTTCGCGCGCCGGGTCGGGACGATTCCGTCATAGCTCAGGCCGTCCTCCGCAAAAAACATGCGGACAAAACCAGCTTACCAGCGATAGTGCGCGAACGCCTTGTTCGCCTCGGCCATCTTGTGGGTGTCTTCCTTCTTCTTGAAGGAGTTGCCCTGGCTGTTGGCGGCATCCATGATTTCACCGGCAAGGCGCGCGCTGATGGTGCGCTCGCTGCGCTTGCGCGCAAACGACACGAGCCAACGCAACGCGAGCGTCTGGCGGCGCTCGGCGCGGATCTCGATCGGCACCTGATAGGTGGCGCCGCCGACGCGGCGGGCTTTGACTTCGAGCACCGGCATGATGTTGTTCATGCACTGCTCGAACACTTCGCCGGGTTCGCGGCCGGTCTTCTCGCGGATCATGTCAAACGCATCGTAAACCGCCTTTTGGGCGACGCCGCGCTTGCCGTCGAGCATAACCTGGTTGATGAGCTTGGTAACGACCACGCTGTTGTAAATCGGGTCGGACAACACTTCACGCTTGGGAATAAATCCTCTTCTCGGCATTCTTCCAACCCTCCCTTACTTCTTCTTTGTCTGCTTCTTCGCGCCGTAGAGCGAGCGGCTCTGCTTGCGATTGGCAACGCCCGCGGTATCAAGCGCACCGCGAACAATGTGGTAACGAACGCCCGGGAGATCCTTTACGCGGCCGCCGCGGATAAGCACAACGGAGTGCTCCTGCAGGTTATGGCCAACGCCCGGGATATAAGCCGTGCCCTCGAGGCCGTCGGTCAGACGGATACGGGCAATTTTACGCAGCGCGGAATTCGGCTTTTTCGGGGTCATCGTACGGACCGCCGTGCAAACACCGCGACGCTGCGGGCACTGTTTCAGAATAGGCGCGGTGGATTTATACTCCACCTGCTCTCTGCCTTTACGAACCAACTGGTTAATGGTCGGCATGAATCAATCTCCTTAAAACTTTCTCTTCTATATATCTATCTCTATTACCGCTCCCTGCAACCCCTGTAGGGAGCATTGTATCCGGTTTTCGCATTCGATCCATACCGAATGCCATGTTACCCGACGTCTGTTCGGGTTTTGTCAGCGCCCGATCCGCATTTTGTAAAATCCGAAGATTTTTTCAATACCATGCGAAAAAAGGACCGCCAACGCAGTATTTTATCAGCATTGGCCCCGCTTGTCAAACGCTTTCTTGCCCGCCGATGCCTCCACCTATATGTAGTGTTTCAGGCAGTCAAACGGCACAAATTTACTCCGCGCGTTTGTCGCTGTCGGCTGTGCCGAGTCCTCTTGCCAGGCGGCTCTTGGAGAAGAGCAGCTTCGTCCGGCTCTTGGCGGTGATCGGCGTCCAGCCGATTTCGGTCATCTGCGCGATGACGGGGTGGGTCAGCACGTCCACGATCATATCGCCCGACCAGGCGCGCTCCAGCGCGTCGGTAACGAGTTTACCGAGGATCGTGCCAAGAATCACGCTGAGAATCCACGCGCCGAACGGCGCAAACATGGATAGATTCACCAGCGGGGCTTTCACCGCGTCCAGAGACAGGACGAACAGCGCCGCAATGCCGATCACCACGGGAATGATCATCGGCAGGTACTCCATCAAAAGAAAGCGGGAGCGGCACTTGGAGCATACGCCCATCTGCACGGGAATCATGGTGCCGATGCGCGCAACGCGCTTTCCCAGGAGCCACTTCTGCACGCGCTTCGGTTCGGGATGCGCCATATCCAGAATGGCATATCCCCTGCGCGTGCCTTTGACGGGCGTCTTGCAGAACTGGCATTCTTTAGACTCGAACAGCTGCGCAACACCGCCGTCCGGCAAAAGCGTCTCGAACAGATCGAGATCGGTTTTGATTTCAGCCTTATTCTCGCTGTCACGAACGGTGCACGCCGAACAGACATGCATGTTCAGCATTGCGCAGTACTTCGTGCCGGAAAGCTCGCAGTTTGGGTTGACCGGAAGTTTTTCCATCTCTGCTCCTTTCGGAAGTAAATCAGGCGGACGTTTTGTTTACTGTTTCTCCGTTACGACGACATTGCGATAGCGTCTAAGCCCAATGCCGGCGGGGATCAGCTTGCCGATGATGACGTTTTCCTTGAGACCCACGAGCGGATCGATTTTGCCCTTGATGGCGGCCTCGGTCAGCACGCGCGTCGTCTCCTGGAAGGAGGCGGCGGAAAGGAACGAGTCCGTTGCCAGCGAAGCCTTGGTGATGCCCAGCAGTTTGCGCTTGGCAATTGCGGGACGTCCCTCAGTCTGAATCACGCGCTCGTTTTCCTCCTCAAAGCGGAAGATGTCGATGAGCTCGCCCGGCAGCATGGCGGTGTCGCCGTTTTCCTCGATCTGAACTTTCCTGAGCATCTGGCGGATGATGATCTCGATGTGTTTATCGGAGATTTCAACACCCTGCAGACGGTAGACGCTCTGCACTTCCTTGAGCAGATACGCCTGCACGCCCTTGACGCCCTTGATCTTGAGGATGTCGTGCGGGTTCACGCTGCCTTCGGTGAGCTCGTCGCCCGCCTCGACCGTATCTCCGTCGCCAACCTTGAGTTTGCTGCCAAACGGGATGAGGTAGCTCTCGGCTTCGCCGTCCTCGTTGGTGACAACCGCCTCGCGGCGCTTCTTGGAATCGTCGATGTGCACGACGCCGTTGATCTCGCTGATGACGGCGAGACCCTTGGGCTTACGTGCCTCAAAGAGCTCCTCAACGCGCGGGAGACCTTGCGTGATATCGTCCGCTGTCGCAACGCCGCCGGTGTGGAACGTACGCATTGTCAGCTGCGTGCCCGGTTCGCCGATGGCCTGCGCGGCGATGATGCCGACCGCCTCGCCGATGTTGACCGGCGTACCGGTGGCAAGGTTCGCGCCGTAGCACTTGGCGCAGACGCCGTGGTCGGCGCGGCAGGTGAACACCGAACGGCAGTGCACGCTCTTGATGCCGGCTTTTTCAATCGCCTCGGCCTGCTCATAGGAGATCAGCGTGTCCGCCTCCACAAGCACCTCGCCGGTGGTCGGGTGCACGATCGGATCGACCGCATAACGGCCGAGCACACGCGCGCGGAGCGGTTCGATGAGCTTGTTGCCATCCTTGATCTCGGAGATCATCATGCCCTTCGCCGCTTCGTTGCGGTTTGCATAGCAGTCCTCCTCACGCACGATCACATCCTGGGATACGTCCACAAGACGGCGGGTAAGGTAGCCGGAGTCCGCCGTACGCAGCGCCGTGTCGGCAAGACCTTTGCGCGCGCCGTGCGAGGAGATGAAAAACTCCAAAACCGAGAGGCCTTCGCGGAAGTTCGCGCGAATCGGAACCTCGATGATCTGGCCGCTCGGGTCGGCCATGAGGCCGCGCATACCGGCAAGCTGGCGAATCTGCGCCGTGCTGCCGCGCGCACCGGAGTTAGCCATCATGTAGATCGGGTTGAACTCGTCCAGAGAGCTCATCAGCGCTTTGGCGACAAGGTTTGTGGTGTCTTCCCAGACCTTGATGACGCGCTCCCTGCGCTCGCTGTTGCTAAGCATACCCATGCGGAACAGCTCGTCGATCTGCTCGACCTTCTCCTCCGCTTCCGCAATCAACCGTTTCTTTTCCTCGGGCACCTGAATGTCCTGAAACCCGACGGTGATGCCGCCGCGGGTGGAATACGTAAAGCCCAGCTTTTTGATGCGGTCAAGCACCTCGGATGTGGTCGTGGGGCCGTGCTTGCGATAGCAGCTGTCGACGATGTTGCCAAGGTCCTTTTTCGCGACGAGCTTGTCGATTTCAAGCGTAAAGAGGGTTTCGTCCGTCGAACGGTCGACATACCCAAGATCCTGCGGAATGGCGTTGTTGAAAATCACGCGACCGACCGTGGTGTCCACGATCTTTCTGCGCTTTTCACCCATCCATTCGCGTTCGAGCCGGATTTTCACCTGCGCCTGCAGCGAGATTTCACCCGTCTGATAGGCCATGACGGCCTCGTCCTCGGAGTGGAAGATCTTGCCCTCGCCCTTTGCGCCGGGGCGGATCATGGTCAGGTAATAGCAGCCGATGACCATGTCCTGCGTCGGGGAAACGACCGGGCGGCCATCCTGCGGTTTGAGAATGTTGTTGCTCGCGAGCATGAGGAAGCGGGCCTCGGCCTGCGCCTCCACGGAGAGCGGCACGTGCACGGCCATCTGGTCGCCGTCGAAGTCCGCGTTGTACGCGGTGCAGACGAGCGGATGGAGCTTGAGCGCGCGGCCTTCCACGAGGATCGGCTCAAACGCCTGAATGCCGAGACGGTGCAGCGTCGGCGCGCGGTTGAGAAGCACCGGATGATCCTTGATGACCTCCTCGAGTACGCCCCAGACGGCCTGGTCGACGCGCTCCACCATGCGCTTTGCGCCCTTGACGTTCTGCGCAAAGCCGCCCTTGACGAGCTTTTTCATGACGAACGGCTTAAACAGCTCGAGCGCCATCTCCTTGGGCAGGCCGCACTGATACATCTGCAGATCCGGGCCGACGACGATAACGCTGCGGCCGGAATAGTCCACGCGCTTGCCCAACAGGTTCTGGCGGAAACGCCCCTGCTTGCCGCGCAGCATGTCCGAAAGCGACTTGAGCGGACGGTTGCCCGGGCCGGTCACGGGGCGCGTACGGCGGCCGTTGTCGATCAGCGAGTCCACCGCTTCCTGGAGCATGCGCTTTTCGTTGCGCACGATGATGTCCGGCGCGCGCAGCTCCAAAAGGCGCTTCAGGCGGTTGTTGCGGTTGATCACGCGGCGGTAGAGGTCGTTGAGGTCGCTCGTTGCAAAGCGGCCGCCGTCGAGCTGCACCATCGGGCGGATTTCCGGCGGAATGACCGGAATGACCGTGAGGATGATCCACTCGGGCTTATTGCCGCTTGTGATGAACGCTTCTATGACTTCCAGGCGCTTGATCGCGTTTGCGCGCTTCTGGCCGGAGGAGTTGTCGATCTCGCTGCGCAGCTCCAGCTCGAGTTTGGGAAGATCCAGCTGCGTGAGCAGTTCGCGGATCGCCTCCGCGCCCATGCCGGCGCGGAACGCCTTTGTGCCGTACTGCTCCTGCGCCTCGCGGAATTCTTTATCGGTGAGGATCTGCTTGTACTGCAGCGCGGTATGACCCGGATCGATGACCACATACGCGCCGAAATAGAGCACCTGCTCCAGCGAACGCGGGCTCATGTCCAGCAGCATCTTCATGCGGCAGGGAATGCCCTTGAAGTACCAGATGTGGCTCACCGGTACGGCGAGTTCGATATGGCCCATGCGCTCGCGGCGCACTTTTGCGCGGGTGACTTCCACGCCGCATTTTTCGCAGACAATGCCCTTATAGCGTCCGCGCTTATAGCGTCCGCAGTGGCACTCCCAGTCCTTGGTCGGCCCAAAGATGCGCTCGCAGAACAGGCCGTCTTTTTCAGGCTTGAGCGTGCGGTAGTTGATTGTTTCCGGCTTCTTGACCTCGCCGTGGGACCATTCCAGTATCTTTTCGGGCGATGCGAGCCCGATTTGCAACGCGTCAAAATTCGTCAATTCAAACACAGTCTATCTCTCCTTGCTGCCGCTCATTCAATGTCCTTGTCGATGTCGAGATCCAGCGTGTCGGAAAGCTCGGCAAGATCTTCGTCCAACCCGTCCAGGTCTTCGTCTTCGGAGGCTTCGAGCTCTTCTTCGGCGGCGAGCACTTCGTCCGCCGCTTCCTCAAAGTCGTCGAAGTCGTCGAAGTCCTCAAGATCCTCTTCTTCGTCGCCAATCGGCGCGAAGCTCGGCGTGTCTTCGAGTCCGGCAATGTTGACGTCCATCGGAACGATATCCTCTTCGTCGTCCTCGCCGATGAGGATCTCTTCGCGCGTATCGGAGAGCACCTTGATATCCAGCGCGAGAGACTGAAGCTCTTTGATCAGAACCTTGAACGATTCCGGTACGCCGGCGGGCGGCACATTGTCGCCCTTGACGATGGCTTCGTAGGTCTTCACGCGGCCGACCACGTCGTCCGACTTGACCGTGAGGATCTCCTGGAGTGTGTACGCCGCGCCATAGGCTTCGAGCGCCCAGACTTCCATCTCGCCGAAACGCTGTCCACCGAACTGTGCCTTGCCGCCCAGAGGCTGCTGGGTCACCAGCGAGTACGGGCCGGTAGAGCGCGCGTGGATCTTGTCGTCGACAAGGTGCGCGAGCTTGAGATAATACATATATCCCACGGAGATGCGGTTTTCAAACGGTTCGCCGCTGCGCCCGTCGTAAAGCACCGTCTTTCCGTCCTCGTCGAGGCCGGCTTTGACGAGCAGTTCCTTAATGTCCGTCTCGGTCGCGCCGTCAAAGACAGGCGTTGCAATCCGGATGCCGAGGTTTTTGCAGGCAACGCCAAGGTGCAGTTCGAGCACCTGGCCGATGTTCATACGCGACGGAACGCCGAGGGGGTTGAGCACGATCTGAAGCGGCGTGCCGTCCGGCAGGAACGGCATGTCCTCCTCGGGCAGGATGCGCGAGATAACGCCCTTGTTGCCGTGGCGTCCCGCCATCTTGTCGCCGACGGAGATCTTGCGCTTCTGCGCGATGTATACGCGCACCATCTGGTTGACGCCGGGGCTGAGTTCGTCCTTGTGCTCGCGGGTGAAGATTTTAACATCCACGACGATGCCGCCTTCGCCGTGCGGAACGCGCAGGGACGTATCGCGTACGTCGCGCGCTTTTTCGCCGAAGATGGCGCGAAGCAGGCGCTCCTCCGCGGTCAGCTCGGTTTCGCCCTTGGGCGTCACTTTGCCGACGAGGATGTCGCCGCTGCGCACCTCCGCGCCAGGACGGATGATGCCGTTTTCGTCGAGCTGGGCCAGCGCGTCCTCGCCGATGTTCGGAATGTCGCGCGTGATCTCTTCCGGCCCGAGCTTGGTGTCGCGGGCCTCCACCTCGTGCTCCTCGATGTGGATGGAGGTAAATACGTCGTCCTTGACCAGCTTTTCGCTGATGAGAACCGCGTCTTCGTAGTTATAGCCCTCCCAGGTCATAAACCCGATGAGGATGTTGCGGCCAAGAGCGATTTCGCCGTTTTCCGTGGATGCGCCGTCTGCAATGACGTCGCCCTTTTTCACGATTTCACCCTTGCGCACGATCGGGCGCTGGTTGAGGCAGGTGCCCTGGTTGGAGCGCTGGAACTTCGTGAGCTTGTAGAGATGCTCCACGCCGATCTTATCCGTAATGGTGATCACCTTTGCCGAAACATGGGACACCACGCCATCTTCCTGCGCGATGAGCACGATGCCGGAGTCGTGCGCAGCTTTGTACTCCATGCCCGTCGCAACGACCGGCGCTTCGGGAATGAGCAGCGGAACGGCCTGACGCTGCATGTTCGAGCCCATCAGGGCGCGGTTTGCGTCGTCGTTTTCGAGGAACGGGATCATGGCCGTCGCAACCGAAACAAGCTGCTTGGGCGAGACGTCCATGTAGTCCACTTCGGTGGCTTTGACTTCTATGATCTGGTCGAGCAGGCGCGCGATGACGCGGTCCTTCTTAAACCAGTGCAGTTCCTCATTGATGGGTTCGTTTGCCTGCGCGACGATGAAGTTGTCCTCTTCGTCCGCCGTAAGATAGTCGATCTCATCCGAAATGATGTGCTTCTTTCCATCTACGCGGCGATACGGCGCCTCGATGAAGCCGTACTCGTTGATGCGCGCATAGGTCGAGAGCGAGTTGATGAGTCCGATGTTCGGACCTTCAGGCGTCTCGATGGGGCACATACGGCCATAGTGCGAGAAGTGAACGTCACGCACGTCGAACGTCGCGCGTTCGCGGTTGAGGCCGCCGGGGCCGAGCGCCGAAAGACGGCGCTTGTGCGTCAGCTCCGCCAGCGGGTTGGTCTGATCCATGAACTGGCTTAGCTGGGAGGAACCGAAAAATTCCTTGATCGCCGCGGTGACGGGGCGGATGTTGATGAGGTTGCTGGGCATGGCAACGTCCATATCCTGCAGACCCATGCGCTCGCGCACAACGCGCTCCAGCCGGGTAAGACCAACGCGAATCTGGTTTTGCAACAGTTCGCCGACGCTGCGGATGCGGCGGTTGCCAAGGTGGTCGATGTCATCCGTGCGGCCGATGCTGTAAGGCATGCCGATCAGGTACGAAATCGACGCGATCATATCGTCCGGGATGATATGTCGCGGGATGAGATCGTAATAGCGCGACTTCAGCAGCGCCTTGAGCTCGTCCTGCGTCATGCCCTCGGCTTCCTTGAGCGCGGCTTTCAGCGTCGGCAGGTGCACGTCCTCGTTGAGCCCGGCTTCGACGGGGTCGAAGTCCAGCCACTCGCTTGCGCGCACAAAGTTGTTGCCGATCACCTTAACGCGGTTTTCGCCGACCTGCAGCCATACCTCGTTGATGCCGGCGTTCTGGATGTCGCCCGCCATAAAGCGGTCGATTGTCTGCCCGGCTTCGGCCAGGATTTCACCGGTCACGGGGTGCACGATGGTATCCGCGGCGATGTGGTTGCGAATGCGCGCGCGGATGGCGAGTTTCTTATTAAACTTATAACGTCCGACTCGCGCGAGGTCATAGCGCTTGTCGAAGAACAGCGAATTCAAAAGCGACCTTGCGCTTTCCTCCGTCGGAGGTTCGCCGGGACGCTGGCGTTTGTAGATTTCAATGAGGCCTTCCGCCTCGGAATGCGTCGGGTCTTTCTGCAGCGTTGCGGCAAGACGCTCGTCGTCGCCAAGGAGGTCGAGAATCTGCGGATTGGAACCGTAGCCGAGCGCACGAACGAGCGCGGTGATGTGCACCTTGCGCTGACGGTCGATCTTGACATAGAGGATGCCGTTGCTGTCGGTTTCATACTCCAGCCACGCGCCGCGGTTCGGGATCACCTGCGCGGAGAAGAGCTGCTTGCCGACCTTGTCGAAGCTCTCGGAGAAATAGACGCCCGGCGAGCGGACAAGCTGGGAAACGATGACGCGCTCCGCGCCGTTGATGATGAATGTGCCCTGCGGCGTCATGAGCGGAAAATCTCCCATGAAGACTTCCTGCTGCTTGACTTCGCCGGTCTCCTTATTGATCAGACGAACGGTCACGCGAAGCGGCGCGGCGAAATTCACGTCGCGCTCCTTGCTTTCCTCCATGGAATACTTGGGGCTGTTCAGGTCAATACGGTAGTCGACAAACTCCAAAACCAGCTTGCCGGAATAGTCTGTAATCGGGGAAATATCGTCAAAAACCTCTTTTAGGTCCTCCCTTAAAAAACGATAGTACGAATTCTTTTGGATCTCAATCAAATCCGGCATGTCGAGCACTTCCCGAATTCTGGAAAAGCTCTTTCGCGTCTGTCTGCCCATTTGAACGTCATGCATCATCGCGTACTCCCCTTGCCGGCACGGTTGCAAGCCGTGCCTTCGCATATTTTCTCGATCAAAGCTCTTGCTGAACCCAAATCACTTCTGCCGGTAAAAAACTGCCCATATCCTGTTTTGAGGCGGAAAAAACCGCTCGAAAACGCGTTTTTGGGCATATTGCGACAGTTTCGCGATCTTAAGTCAATCATGAATGATATCATTCGTTTCGCCGCCTGTCAAGAAAAGATTCTAAAATATATTGCCTTTTTTTGTAATTTTATTGTATGATATTGAGAAATGTCCGCGTGATTGGATTTGTCAGGCCAAACGGCATACAAAACGGCGCCGCAATCCAAAAAAGCGGCACCGGATTTTTTATGAAAGCGGGGCGAATATTCGATGGAACGCACAAGGCAGGACGCGCTGGCCACGCTGCAAACCTACACCAAAAGCGACGCGCTTATCCGGCACGCCTACGCGGTCGAGGGCGTGATGCGCTATTTTGCACGCGAGCTGGGCGAGGACGAGGAATACTGGGGCATCGTCGGGCTTCTGCACGACGTGGACTATGAGCAGTGGCCGGAGGAACACCTCAAGGTGGCTCCGCGGCTTTTGAAAGAAGCGGGATTTGGCGAGGATGTCGTCCACGCGGTGCTTGCGCACGGCTGGGGGCTATGCTCGGACGTCAAGCCGGAGCGGAAGATGGAAATTGTGCTCTATACCATAGACGAACTGACCGGCCTCATCACGGCGGCGGCGTACATGCGCCCGAGCCGCAGCGTGATGGATATGGAAGTTTCGAGCGTCAAGAAGAAGTTCAAGGACAAGGGCTTCGCCGCAGGCGTGGATCGGGACGTGATTAAAAACGGCTGCGAACTGCTCGGCATGCCACTTGAGGACGTCATCCAAAAGAGCATTCTCGGCATGCGGGATGTGCACGAGGCGCTGGGACTGTAATCCCCCAAAAGCAAACAAAAGACGGCGCTGGCCGTCTTTTGTTGTTTGCATGCGCTTTTTACTATTTTGATTTGAGATATCCGCAATCACGTTCCACGCGCTCTTTAGAAAATATCCAAGCGCACCTTTGCCCTCCGCGTGGTTGTCCAGGTCGACATCCCGCGCATGGCTGCGCAGGAATCCCACGCGGTAGGCGGCGTTGTGAAGAAGCCATTCCCGTTCCAGCGAAGGCAGCGTCCTGCGCCAGCGCGGATCGGTCGGATGCGCCGCGTCGTAGGCAATCAGCGCGGCGAGCGCCTCCCGGCGGAGACGGCGGCTCTTTACATCGCACGAACGCAGAATGCGAAACGAGGGGTTTGCCGTAAAGCGGTCGTCGTACACGGCGAGTTCGCCGCGCTCCCCGGCGCGCCGCGCTTCGTCGCGGTCGAGCGTGATCGTCATGGTCCTGCCCGACGGCAGGATCAGCTGTACTGAATCGCGCCGCTCTCCGGCGTTCTCTTTTATGCTTTGTTCCATATCAAAAAGCCTAGCAATCCCGCGCGGGAATGTCAACCGTCGCAGGCTTGGCGGCTTGCATTTTTCCCGCCCTGTTAGTATGATAGACGCAATGAAACGAACCGATAAACGGAGGCTGACCAGCAGGTATGGAACCGAACTATAACGAAATCATCGACCGTCATTTTGAAGAGCAGCTCGCGTCTCTCGAAAAGCTCATCGCTTTTCCCAGCGTTTCGCAGGGAGAACCGGAACCCGGCATGCCGCTGGGACGCAATATCCATAACGCGCTGGAATACGCGCTTGAACTCGCGCGGACGATGGGCTTCTCCACCCGTTCGCTGGACGGCTACTGCGGCGTCGTCGACTATGGAGAGGGCGACGAACTGCTGATGATCATGGCACATCTCGACGTAGTGCCCGCTGGCACCGGCTGGTCGAGCGATCCTTTTACCCTTACGCAAAAGGACGGACGCCTGATCGGGCGCGGTGTATTGGACGACAAAGGGCCCGCCGTCTCCGCGCTCTATGCGCTGAACGCGATCAAAGAGGCGGGCATCCCGCTCAAGCGGCGGGTGCGCATCTTCCTCGGCTGCGACGAGGAACGCGGCTGGAGCTGCGTCAACCGCTACAAGCAGACCGAGCCGAACCCGACGCTAGCCTTCACGCCGGACGGGGAATATCCCGTGATCAACTCCGAAAAGAATATCGGCCAGACGACCTATACAAAAAAGCTCGCCGGCAGCGAAGTGCGCGTCAGCTGCGGCACCGCGCCGAATGTCATCCCCGGGGAAGCCGCGGCGGCTTTGCCCTTTACGCCGGAGCCGGTCGACGCAAAGCACGGCATGCTGCTCAGCGGCACGGAAGGCGAGCTGCGCGCCGTCGGCCGCAGCGGTCACGCCTCCACCCCGCAGGACGCGCAGAATGCGCTGCTTGCGCTGCTGGACGCGCTCAAGGAACAGCCGCTGAACGCCGAGGATCTCGCAACCGCGTCGTCGCTTGCCGCGCTGCTCGGTTTCGATCAGCACGGCGAAGCGTTCGGCCTCGACGTCACTGATGCGTCCGGCAGGCTTACGCTCTCGCCGAACATGCTCGAATGGAGCGAAAACGAGGTGTCGATCACGCTCGACTGCCGCTTCCCATTCAGCGTTACACCGGAGCGGCTTCTTGCCGCCGAGGACGAAAAGTTTTCGCAGATCGGCTTTACGCGCACCTGGCAGAAGATCTCCAAGGGACACTATATCGACCCCAACTGCGAGCTCGTCAAGACCTTGCTCGATATTTACGGCAAGGCGACTGGCAAAAAGGCCGAACCGCTCTCCATCGGCGGCGGCACTTACGCCCGCTCGTTTGAAAACGCCGTCGCTTTCGGCGTGGAACCCGAAAACGAACCCGCGCAGGCGCATATGCCGGACGAGTCCTGCACCGTCGAAAGCATCCGCTTCGACACGCGCCTCATGGCCGAGGCGATTGATCGGCTGGCGGGAAAATAAACACTTAAAATGAAATACTGGGGGGACGGCTTATTTGGGCTGTCCTCCCGTTTGTTTTTTCACCTATGCTTTTCACTTACCGCACCGGCGCCGCCGTGCAAAGGAGAAAATTTTTTATGAAGCGTAGTCAGGACGTACTTTGTCTGCCTAACGCGCGTCCAAACCGTATTGTTTCGTTTACCGCAGCGGGTATCTACGGACTACTGTCGGCGATCGCCGTGTTTCTGTTGATTGCGAGTCTTTTAAAAACCTGCTCGATCGATCCGAACAATCTGCGCAGCGAACACATCCTCTTTTTAACGGACAATGCGCTTGTCAACAGCGCTGTACTTCTCGTCCTGCTCGCGGGGCTGACGTTGGCGCTGTCACGCCTGCGCCGCTTTGCCTGGCGTATTTCGACGCGTACGGTTAAGATCGCGCTTGCCGTATGGGTGTTCGGGTTGAGCTGTCTTTGGGCCTTTTCCGTCCGCTCGGTGCCGGAGGCGGACTCCGCGCGCGTCGTGGAGGCCGCGCAGCTCGCGGCGGCAAACGATTTTTCGTTTTTCAGCACAAAACTGCGGTATTTTCAATTGTTTCCCTATCAACTCGGGCTCGTCGCGTTCTATGAACCGTTTTTTCGGCTGTTTGGAGACGGCGCCAGCAGCGCGCTCTGGCTGGTCAACGCCGCCTCGCTCGCCGCGGGCGAAGTCGCGCTGGTTGCGCTTTGTGAGGAACTCTTTCCCGATCGCCGCGCCGCACTCGCGACGGCGGCGCTGCTTGCGCTCTGCCCGCAGCCAATCCTGTTTTCCTCGTTTCTCTATGGCAACCTCCCCGGGTTTGCGGCGATGCTCTGGGCGGTCGTGCTGGCTGTTCGCCTGCTCCACGGCGCGCGGACGCGCTCTGTCCTCTGGATCGCGCTGCTCTGCGCGCTCGGCGTAATGCTCAAGAGTAACAGCTGGATCGGCGTTGCAGCCATCGCGCTTACCATGCTGATCAGCCTGCCGGAGCGCTTTCGTCCGGCGAAGCTCGTCTGCTGCGTAGCCGTCGTCGCCGCGCCGTTGCTGCTTATGCACGCGGTGCAGGCAAGCTATGAGCAGCGCGCGGATATCGACTTGGGTAAGGGCACGCCGCAGACAGCATGGCTCGTAATGGGTCTCTCCGAATCCGACCGCGCGCCGGGCTGGTACAACGGATACTCCTATTCCATTCTGAAAGACGCGGGCTGGGATACAGACAAAGCCCGGCAAATCATCGATGCGGATCTGGCCGAGCGACTGGAAGACCTAACGTCGACCCCAAATGCACTCGGTATGTTTCTTCTTCAGAAAACGCTCAGTCAGTGGAACGAACCCTCGTTTGAAAGCATCTGGATCAGCGAGGTAAAGAAGCACGAAACGTCCCTCCCGGTTTTTGCAAAAAGCGTTTATGACGGCGAACTCGGCGAAGCGTTCGCCGTCTGGTTTGAGCACGGCGTGTCCCTGCTCTACGCCGGGTTTGCCGCGGGGATGCTTGCGTTGCTGCTGCGCAAAAAAAGCGGTGCATTGCAAGAAGGCGAAACCATGGCAGCGAGCTCCCGCGCCGCCGCGCTGCTGCTGCCGCTGTATCTGCTCGGAGGATTTGCCTATCATTTCCTATTCGAGGCAAAGTCGCAGTATGCGCTCTTGTATATCGTCATGATGATTCCCTTTGCCGCATTCGGGCTGACGCATCTGTCGGACTTGTCTGCGCGCCTGCCAAAGCGGGGGACATGACGCGGGCATGTAGCTGCGCAGGGAAACATCCTTATCCGAATCATCCACGCTGTATTTTTCGGTTTTTCCAGACTTTGCGCGCTGTTTGCCGCGTTTCCCCTTGCAATGGGCTTTTTCTTGTGATATACTCGCTTCCGCTAACGTCCTTCTTGCTCGGCGCAGCGACGTCGGGCCAATAGACCATAAGGAGGTGAAATGAATGAATCAATACGAAGCTCTTTACATCATCGTCGCATCCGCGGACGAGGAATCGATCAAGGCATCCGTCGAAAAGTTTAAAGGGATCGTCGAAACGAATGGCGGCGAAGTAACGGCCATCGACGAGTGGGGCAAAAAGCGCCTTGCGTACCCCATCAACTACAAGACCGAGGGCTATTACGTCTTGATGTCGTTCAATTGCGCACCGGAGTTTCCCAAGGAACTCGAGCGTAACTTTAAGAACGACGAAGCCATTCTCCGCTATCTTGTCACGCGCAAGGAAGCGTAACGAACACCGCAGTGCCGAAAGGATGGATGAAGCATGAATAAAATCACTCTCATCGGAAACCTGACGCATGACCCGGAAGTGCGTTCAACACCCAACGGCGTCACCGTCTGCTCCTTCACCATCGCGGTCAACCGCCGCTTTGGAGGCTCCAGCGGTGAGCGCCCGACGGACTTCTTCCGCATCAACGCCTGGCGTCAGCTCGGCGAAACGTGCGCCAAGTTCCTCAGCAAGGGCCGCAAGGTCGCCGTCATCGGCGAGCTCCAGGCGCGCACCTACGAGGCCAAGGACGGCACGACCCGCATGTCTCTCGACGTGCAGGCGGACGAAGTCGAGTTCCTCTCGCCCAAGCAGCAGGAGGACGGAGCGGCGCCCACGGCCCGCACGGAGAACGCGCAGGACATGGCAGGCTTCACAGACATCCAGTCCGACGACATTCCCTTTTAACCGCGGCGCGGGAAAGTTCCCCGCCGGAAAAAATTCGATTTAGGAGGCTTGCAGCATGGAAGACCGTAAAATGCGTCCCCGTCCGAAACGCGGACGCCGCAAGGTTTGCAAGTTCTGCGCTGATAAAACCACGCATATCGACTACAAGGATATCCGTACCCTTGAGAAATTCGTGACCGAGCGCGGCAAGATCATGCCCCGCCGCATGTCGGGCATGTGCGCCAAGCATCAGCGTGATATTGCAATCGCCATCAAGCGCGCGCGCATCGTCGCCCTTCTGCCCTACGTGGCGGACTGATTACACCAAACAACTACATTCTCCATAAGGAAGTTAGCAAAACAAAGAACCGGTCGCAAGATCGGTTCTTTTTTGATACTAAAAATAAAAAAGTCTTATCTCTTATGTTTCTCGTCGCCCTTGAGCCGCATGTTGTCCCAAAGGCCGTAGGTTTCGGTTGTCGAGAGCGCGTGCATGAATTTTTCCTCAAAGTCCGGCACCAGCCCCGCGATGTGCTGCACCAGCTGCTTGGCCTCCTCGCGCTTGGTGTGCCCCGCAATGTCGCAGTTCGGCGGCAATATCGGTAGCTCCCGCGCGCGGGCGATACTGAGCGCGTGCTTCTCCGGCAGAAAGATCAGCGGGCGGATGACCGTCACGTCCCTGCGCGAAAGATATGTTACCGGCGCGAAGGTGTTGATGCGCCCTTCGTACATCAGGCTCATGAAGAACGTCTGAATCACGTCGTCGCGGTTATGCCCGAGCGCCACCTTGTTGCAGCCGTGCTCGACGGCAAAGGTGTTCAGCGCGCCGCGCCGCAGCTTGGCGCAGAGCGCGCAGGGGCTGCGTTCCTCCCGATATTCAAACACAACCTTGCCGATGTCCGTATGCTCCACCGTAAAGTCGATGCCGATGCGCTCGGCAAAAGCCTCTATCGCGGACGTGTCCTGCGGCTTCAACCCCAGGTCCAGCATGACGGCAATCACGTCAAATTTCGTATAGGAAAACCGCTGATAGAGCTTGAGCGCCTCCATCAGCAGCAGAGAATCCTTGCCGCCGGAGACGCCGATGCAGACCTTGTCCCCGTCCTCGATCATATGATACCGCTCGTCCGCGCGGCGAATGCTGCCTAATACCCGTTTCATGAGCGATATTATACGTTCTGGAGGTCACACGGCGCAAGCCTTTTCGCAGTCCATCGGCCTGAACGCGCACAAAAAGGGCGGCTTAGCCGCCCTTTGATTCGCAGAAGGTTGATTACTGCAGGTTCAGGTTCTTTTTCAGGATCGAACGCGATATCAGGAAGAAGAGCGCGCTCAGGCCGACAAACAGCACACCGTACCAGCCGAATATGGTCGTTGAAAACGTGCCGATCTCCTGCGCACTGTTGAGGATCAGGCTCGACATGCCCTCGCCAAACGTGACCAGCGACATGAATATCGAGCTGATAATCCCGACGCCCATGTTGATGAGCAGATACATACCGATGGCCGCGAGAACGCGGTGCTTCTTTGCAATCTGCCCGCCGATGATAATGGCGAAATAGATCTGCAGGAGCTCCGCGGCCAGTCCGAGAATACCGACGACGACACATTCGACAATGACGAGTGGAATGCTCACATAGTTGGCAGCCTGCGGCAGCAGATTGGTGAAGAACACCTTGAAGCCATTCAGCACCTCCATGTTGATCAGCGTATTGGTGGTCGTGCCGAATACCGAAAAGATCAACAGTGTGATCATCACCACAACGCCGTCGATCAGCATCCAGAGCATGCCGGTAAAGAGCTTGCTCCAGAGCAGATTCGCGGTCGAAACCGGCAGCGTAAACGTCAGATACCCCTCGTCCGAGAGAAAGCTGCGGTAAAAGTGGTAGCAGATCAATATCAGCGTGACAAACATTGACGCCATGATCGCGATTCCGATGAGCACCGCCATCGTTCCGGATATCGCAATGATCAGCCCTTTGAGCAGCGAGCTTCCGTTCGTTCCCGCCCAGGATGCATTGCCAAGGCGAATGGTCAGCGCGGTGAGCAGTGTTGCCACCAGCCCGCCGCCGAGAATGCCGATCTGTAGCGGAAAGAGCGTGCGCGACAGCGCGCGAAAATCATGTTTCATCAGTTTCTTCAGCATCTGAATACCTCCCTGAACAGCTCGTCCAGCGATTTCCCCTGCGCTTCGCGGACGTTGTCCGTCGTGTCGTGCATCGTGATGACGCCCTCCCTGAGGAAGAGGAACTCGTCGAGCACTTTTTCCACATCCGCAATCAGGTGTGTGGAGATCAGGATGGTCGCCTCGTTGTCATAGTTGCCGATGATCGTGTCCAGGATGTAATCCCGCGTCGCCGGATCCACGCCGCCGATTGGCTCGTCGAGCAGATACAGCTTCGCGCGGCGGGACATGACGAGCACGAGCTGCATCTTCTCGCGCGTGCCTTTGCTCAGCTGCTTCATGCGTTTGTTTGCCGGAACGTTGAGCCGCGAAAGCATCTCCCTTGCGCGCTGCAAGTCGAAGTCGGCATAAAAATCCGCGAAATAGTCGAGGCAGTCCTCAACCGTCATCCAGTCCGGCAGATAGGTGCGCTCCGGCAGGTACGAAATCACCGACTTCGTGTCCTCTCCGACAGGATGATTTTCAACGAGAACGGTGCCGTTTGTCGGTGTCAGAAGCCCCGCCACGATTTTAAGAAGCGTGGTTTTTCCGCTTCCATTCGGCCCGAGCAGGCCGATGATTTTCCCTTTCGGCAGGGAAAGGTCTACGTTGTTGAGCGCCAGCGTCGAGCCGTAGCGCTTCGTCAACGCTCTGGTTTCAAGAATTGACTGCATGTTCCCCCTCCTTGTCCTCACTGTTGGCCAGGCGCTCAAGCACCTCTTTGCGGCTCAGGCCAAGCGCTTTCATCTGCATCAGAAATGTCTGAGCGAGCAGATCCGCTTTTATATCCCTCGCGCGGGAGACGGAAGATTCATCCGTAGTTACGGTTTTACCGGTGTTTCTCTGCGTCGTAATCAAGCCCATATCCTCCAGTTCCGAGAGCGCTCGCTGCATCGTGTTCGGATTTACCGCCGCCGTGAGCGCAAGATCGCGTACGCTGGGCAGCCGCATCCCCATTTCATAGGTGCCGTTGAGAATGCGCAGTTCTATTTCATCCACAATCTGCTGATAGATCGGACGATTGGATGTAAATTGCCATGCCAATGCCTGTTCCTCCTTTCATGTGTCGTTGTATTATTGTTTTAATACAGTTATACACTCGTCTCACCGTCTTGTCAACCTGTTTTTCAAAATTCTCTGTTTCGGGCAGAATATCGTCGCGCGCAGCGGTAAAAGTGTCCTTATTCGTCGTGGATTCGTAAAATAAACGTGAAATTTCTTGTTCTTTACCCCGGATCGGTTGTATAATAACTTGTTTTCGTATTAGAAAGAAGGTACTCAAATGGACATTCGAAACGTCGCCATCATCGCGCACGTCGACCACGGCAAGACAACGCTGGTCGATCAAATGCTGCGCGATGCGGGCGTGCTGCGCAGGGGCGAACAGGACGTCGAGCGCATTATGGACTCTAACGATCTCGAGCGTGAGCGGGGCATCACCATACTCTCGAAAAACACGGCGGTCGTCTACGGCGGCACGCGCATCAATATCGTCGACACGCCGGGCCACGCGGACTTCGGCGGCGAGGTGGAGCGCATCCTCCAGATGGTGGACGGCGTGCTGCTTTTGGTGGACGCCTTTGAAGGCTGCATGCCGCAGACGCGCTTTGTGCTGAGAAAATCGCTCGAACTCAACAAAATTCCCATCGTGGTCGTCAACAAAGTCGACCGGCCCGACTCTCGCCCCGCCGAGGTGGTGGACGAAGCGCTCGAGCTCTTCATCGAACTCGGCGCAACTGCGGACCAGCTCGACTTTCCCGTGGTGTATGCCAGCGCCAGAGACGGGCAGAGCGGCATGAGCCCGGACAGCATGCAAAACGACATGCGTCCTCTCTTCGACACGATCATCAGCGCGATTCCCGCACCGAACAACGAGCCGGACGCGCCGCTGCAAATTCTGTTTTCCTCCATCGACTACGACGAATACGTCGGCCGCATCGGCGTCGGCCGCATCGAGCGCGGCACCGCGAAAAAAGGCATGCCGATCGTCATCTGCGGCGGCGAGAACAACCGCCGTATGGACGCAAAGATCACGCGCCTCTACCGCTATGAGGGCCTCAAGCGGATCGAGGTGGACGAAGCGCCCTGCGGGGACATCGTCTGCGTCGCGGGTGTGGAAGGGCTTAACGTCGGCGAGACGGTCTGCGATCCCGCCTGCATCGAGCCGCTGCCGTTTGTGCACATCGACGAACCGACCGTGAGCATGATGTTCATGCTCAACGACAGCCCGTTTGCCGGGCGCGAGGGCAAGTATGTCACGGGGCGCAACCTGCGCGACCGCCTCTTTAACGAGGTGAAGACCAACATCTCCATGCGCGTGGAGGAGACGGGCAGCACGGACACCTTCCGCGTCAGCGGCCGCGGCGAGCTGCACCTTTCCATCCTGATTGAAACCATGCGCCGGCAGGGGTACGAGTTCGCCGTTTCCCGCCCGAAGGTTATCTTCCATAAGGACGCGGACGGCAACACGACCGAGCCGATCGAGGAGCTGACCATCGATGTGCCGACCGAATATGTCGGCGCGGTCATGGAAAAACTCGGCCAGCGCAAGGCGGAGCTGACGGATATGGCAAATCAGGGCGAAAACAGCGTGCGCCTGCAGTTCCTCGTGCCCGCGCGCGGGCTGATGGGCTACCGCTCCGAGCTTCTGACCGACACGCGCGGCAACGGCGTGATGAGCCACATCTTCCACGACTACGAACCGTACAAAGGCTCCATCGAGGAGCGCAAAACGGGCTCGCTCGTCGCGCACGAAACGGGCGACACCTCGAGCTACGGCCTGTTCAACACACAGGATCGCGGAAAGCTCTTCGTCGGCCCCGGCATCCCCGTCTACGAAGGACAGATCGTCGGCGAAAACGCGCGTGCGGAGGACATTGTGGTCAACGTCTGCAAGAAAAAGCATGTAACCAACATGCGCGCCTCCGGCTCGGACGAGGCGCTCCGCCTCACCCCCGCCGTCACGCTGTCGCTGGAGCAGTGCCTCGAGTTCATTGCGGACGACGAGCTCGTCGAGGTTACGCCAAAGAGCATTCGCATGCGCAAGCGTATCCTCAACAAGGAAATGCGTATGAAATACGCCAAGCAGCAGGAGGCGCAGTAAGCCGCGTCTTCCTTTCGGGCGGAAAGGGGCAAATGCATGCTCCACCTTGTGGAAATCGACCGGTATAACTATATTCCCGTGCTGGATCTATCCGTCGCGGAGGATCAAAAGGCGTTTGTCGCGTCGAACCAGTATTCGCTCGCGCAGGCATACGCCCAGCCGGAGTGCGTTCCCCTCGCGCTCTACGCCGAGAACCGCCCCGTCGGGTTCGCCATGTACTGCCTGGACGAGGACGATCATCAGTATTGGATCTACCGGCTCATGATCGACCGGCGCTATCAGGGCAAAGGATATGGCCGCGAGGCGATGCACCTGCTCATCGATCGCATCCGGGGGCTGGGGGATGAAGACCACACCTGCGTCTACATCAGCTTCGAGCCCGAGAACCACGTCGCCAAGTCGCTCTACGAAAGCCTCGGGTTTCTGCCGGACGGGCGCGTGCTCTACGGCGAGGTCGTGTATCGGCTGGAGTTATAAAAAAACTGCATGAAAAGAGGCTCGCTATTAATAGCGAGCCTCTTTACTTAAAGATAAATATATTTGATGGTTATTCGCTCTTAGCACTTTGATAAAATCTGAATATCAGTTGAGAGATATCAGCATATATATAGCACCTAGCACACTCATCACCGTAAAAAACACTAAAATTCCTTTAATTGTCGAAATACTCTTTTCTATGTTCTGTAATTGCTGCAACATTTTATATTCGGTGCTGGCTACTTTTTCAGCATATATATGTAATACTTTATTCTTGAATTCAGTCTTCTGTTCCTCTGTCTTCAAATCCCATTCTTCTTTTGTGCTATCTGCATACACGAGTTTGACGTCACATGTTTTGCATTCTATATTTTCATTCGGAATGTCGCTTTCATAATAGAAAGCTCCTTTGCACTTGGGGCAAACATAAAGATAACGCATAGCACCCTCCCATTAATCATTTTAGTGTTCCTGTATGAATTTTATATTCAAAAGCAAAAACTTCTATGCCAACTTACTAAATGCGATATTTTCGTATATACCATGTGTTTTATTATATGTTCAACCAATTATCATACGAACCCAAAGATTTTTTCTGTCACTAACTGCTTTTCGAGATTGACGCCTCTTTTGATATCGTTTGAATCAGATGTTTTCATAAAACAGTTATTTGTATATAAACGACAAACCGCCAGCTCATTTAGAGTGGCGGTTTGTCGTTTATTTTTATTACAGACTTCTCATCAGCCGCAGATAAAACTGCACCGTTTTTACGATTTTGTCCGTCGAGATGCGCTCGTCGTTGCCATGGATTCCGGCGCGGTCCTCCTTGGTCAGCTCCATCGCCGAAAAGCGATAGACATAGTCCGAAATCGCGCAGTAATGCCGCGAATCCGAAGCGGCAAACATGAGATATGGCGCTATCCGCGTCCCCTGCCAGGTTTCTCCAACGGCCGCCGTCAGTTTCTCCCAGCCGTAGCCCGTCGTTTCGGAAACCTTGCTCGGGTTCATGCCGTGAATCATGCTTGTTTGAATCCCCGGATCGTCGACGAGACCCTTGAGTCGGTTCAGCGCCGCGTCGCAGGAGCTGCCGCTGATGATGCGCAGATTTGCGACCATGCGCGCGCGCGGCGGCAGCACGTTGCTCGCCTTGCTGCCCTCCGCCATGGTAAACGCGCAGGTGGTGCGCATCATGGCGTTGAGCTCGCCGCCGGATTTTTTGCACATCGCGTCCAGCAGCGGCAGGAAGCACCAGAGGTTGGCGAAGATCACGCGATACAGAAACGACGAACGCCGACCGAGCGTGTCGAACATCTCCGCAACAGGCTTTGTCAGCACAAGCGGAAACGGCTTCGCTTCAATGCGCGTTACAGCGCGCGCCAGCCGTCCGACGCCGGTATGCGGCGGCGGCGCGGAAGCATGTCCGCCCGCGCCTTCCAGCAGGAACTGCGCGTCCATAATGCCCTTTTCCGCAATACCGATCAGCGCGCAGGGCTCGGCGACTCCGGGAAAAACGCCTTCCACGACCGCGCCGCCCTCGTCCACGACGATGGCCGGACTGACGCCGCGCGAACGCAACGTTTCCACGATATTAGGCTGGGATTGGCCGGAGACCTCTTCGTCTCCGCCAAACGCGAAGTACATGTCGTATTCCGGCACAAACCCATCCTTGAGCAATTGCTCCGCAGCCTCCAGCACACCGAGCAGCGTGCATTTTGTGTCCAGCGTGCCGCGTCCCCAAAGAACGCCGTTTTCAACGAGGCCGTCAAACGCGGGCTTTGACCACTGTTCCTCGTTGACCGGCACCACGTCGTAATGCGACATGAACACGGCGGGCTTCTCCGCGCTTTTTCCTTTGAGGGTGAAGAGCACGCCGCTTGGCGCAATTTCTTCATATGCGCAGCGCTCAAATACGGTTGGATACAGCGTCTTGAGCAGCGTGCGGAATTTGACAAACTCCGCCTTGTCGATGCGTTCGTCTTCATAATACGAGACGGTTTTGCAGCGAATCATTTGGGCAAGGTGGTCGATCGCCGCCTGCTCGTCCACTGCGGCATCGCTCTGTGCCGCGGGCGCGTCCGCTTTCGGTCTGAACCGCAGCGCGCGGATGAATATCACAGCGAAAAACGCGATGATCAGCGCGGCCAGCGCCAGCCAAAAATAGGTCATGTGTTGTTCCTCCAGTCTTCCGTTTCCAAGCGGCGGAAGCGGCTGTTTATTCTTTTTTTCAGTATACACCGTTCAAACGGGATTGAACGAACTCTTTTCATGCAAAACAGCGTTCAATTCCGCATATTATCCGCCCGGGTCAGTCCATCGGCTCGATCGCGCCGCCCTTTTCGTTGAGCATGCCCGCCTTATACAGAATCCGTGCCGCGCCGATGGCGATCAGCGCGCCGACCGGAACCAGAATACCAACCGCGCTGGCAAGCGACGGAATGAGCAGAAACAGCAGAATCATAACGGCAAGCGGTGCAATCGCAATCTTCCAATCCTTGGAAATGAACACCACGCCGAGCGCGCCAAAGAGCGCGGGCAGAATATTCGCAAACGCCGGCTGGAGCGCCTCGCTCTCGATGATCGGCGCAATCTGCGAAAGCAGCAGCACGCCAAGCGCGATGATGATCGTCGTTACGATTGCGCTGGTCGCAATTGCGAGTGTCGAGACCACTTCGCCTTCCTCCGTACCGGGCTGAACGCCCGCGCGGTTCATGGCGTTCAATGCGCAGGGCACCTTGAGGTTGGCCAGATTTCCGGTGACAAAGCCGAGGTACGACCCGCCGGTACCGAGCATGGGCACATAGGTGAATACCTCGATGACGCCGACGGTCCAAAAGATCGGCGCGATGCTAAGCAAGCCTTTGAGCACACCGCCAATGGACGGCCACGAACGGTAATAGAGGCAGATAGCAACCGGTACGGCGAGGAGCATCGCAAGCGCGCTGAGAATCCAGACCCGCCCGATTTTATGAATGCTGTCGCGATAACTGATTTCGTTTTTCATGATATTTCTCCCTCCTTAACCCATCACGCTCTGCACAAGCTGCGTAATCGGAATGGACAGCGCCATGCCGCCCAGCAGGCTGATCGGCAGCGCGTAGTCCTCGATCCAGCGCGCATTGGTCAGCTTTCGGAGCAGTCCGCAGCCGATCATCAAGACCGCGCTGGCGAGCATGACGAACACCGGAATCCACCCCTCGAGGCCTTTGTGCACATCCGCAAACACCAGCCCGAGAAACGCGGAGATCATGCCGAGAAACAGGCCGGAAAGGAAAATCTGTCCCCACTTGGAGTCCTTGCTTTTGATGCTGCTCACGCCGTTTTCAATCTTTTTGCCGAGAAGAGGAACGAGCAAAAGGCCCGGGATGATGCCAAGCGCCATCACCCACGCAATTGCGGTAAAGATCTTTGGGTCCGTCACCTGGTCTGCCAATGTTGCGCCGACCGCGCTTGCCGCTGCTGCTGCGGCGGTTGTTTCGTACGTCAGCGAACCGATGACGGTCAAGCGAAGCCAAGGCAGCGGAAATCCGAGCGCTTTGCTCAGCGCAATTACGCCAAGCAGAATTGCAAACGCCGGAGCAATGGTAAATATCGCGGACGAACCGACTATTTTTTTCATCGCCGCCGCGTCCATGCCCAGTTCCTTGCCGCGCCTCCACGCCTTGACAAAAAATACAATTGACTGCAACAGCACGAACAGGATAACGATGCTGACGATCAGATACATAAAACCGCTGTTTGAGTTGAATTCCATCCCGATTCTCCCTTCCGATGTGTTTTTATGGTCCCATCCTATATAGTATATATTGTGCTATTATAGCAGATTCAGGTCGTTATTCAATCCATTTGGGATGATTTGCGTTTATATTTCAACATCGTGTCGTTAAATAATGAAAAGTCGGACGGATGCGTTTCATGCATTCGTCCGACATTCGCTTCACCGTTTCGTCAGTTGATATGATCCGCGTCGTCGTCCATGTCTCCATAGCCCATGAACTCACGCGCGGCAATTCGTTTTTCATCCCGCTCCCGCTCAACCATGTCGGAAAGCATATCCTTCACCTGCTTCGCGTGTTTGATGCGCTTGATTTCGGCCTCCGGCGATGACTTATCCGCCGTATTCAGCACGATGGTGCCAAGTCCCCAGATTCTCTGGCCCAGCGGCCGCCTCAGCGTAATATCCAGAATACGGTACAAACGGATTTCATCTTCCTTGCGACTGAAAAACCCGGTATCGATAATCAGCTTTTCCTGCGTCATGGAATAACGCGTAAACGTCCAGGGCAAGCCGAAGACAATGCGTTTTCGATCCTTCCATACGACATCCGCCATAGTACGTTCCTCCGTGTGATTACTTCGCTGAGATTATATCATATGGAAGCGATGGTTGGACAGCGCAGATTATCCGCAATGGAAATAGCGCACTTCGCCAAAAAATCAAAACCGCCCGCGGGACTCTTCCCGAAGGCGGCTTGTGCTCCGCTCCGCTGAAATAATGCTGCGATAGGCGTTTTGTTGTTACATTGTAACATTCCTGCAATCCATATGCAAGGCATTTTCATGCGCAAGTTCGTCAGCGATACATCGCATTCTTTTTCAGGATAACCGTTTTAAACGACCATCCGTGCGCAAGCGCAGCGGTCTTGACGGTCTTTGTGATCGCGCCGATGTCAAAGTTGTATTCAAACACCTTTCCCTCCGGACCGTACTGCACGCTCTTCACCTTGCGAAACAGCGTGCTGCCGCTCTGAAAAGTTGATTCGCCGCTCATGCCGAAGGACACGCCGGCGCTGATCTCGGTTGTTTTTTCATACATCTTTACGGCCTTGTCGTGTTCGTCGAGAAGAATAGACGCCTCATAGCGCAGTTTTTTCTTGCCGGTGGAAAAGCTTGCGTCCAGCAGCTCGGCATCGATGGACAGATCGGTCTTGTCGCTCTTCGCGGCGGCAATCCCCATTGCGGACAGCTGGTTTTCAATTTCCTGCATCAGATCGTGTTTCATACGACTCCCCTCCCACATACAAAAATAGAATCCCTCTGTTTTTATTATACGATCTCTCGCTGTAAAACACAATTTCTTCCGAATTGCAAAAGGCGCGCCGCGATTTCTCGCGGCGCGTCGGCGCAGTTGTGTTTGTATGTTCCGTTTAGATAAAGAGGTTGACGTTGCTCTCTTCCGCATCGCCAAGATAGGCGCCGACGCCGCCGAGCTCGATGCCGTCGATAAGCTCCTCTTCCTTGATGCCCATGATGTCCATGCTCATGGTGCAGGCGACGATTTTCACGCCCGCCTTCATCGCCTTCTGAATCAGGGTTTCAAGCGAGTCGACGTTCTTCTTCCTCATGACCATCTTCATCATGGCGGTGCCCATACCGGCCATGTTCAGCTTGCTCAGCGTGAGCTTTCCGGTGCCGCGCGGCATCATGCCGCCGAACATGCTCTCGATGAAGCTCTTCTTCACCTTGACTTTGTTCGACTTGCGCAGCACGTTGAGTCCCCAGAAGGTGAAGAACATCGTCACCGGCCTGCCCATTGCCGCGGCGCCGTTTGCGATGATAAAACTCGCAAGCACCCGGTCAAGGTCGCCGGAGAAGACGATGATGGTCTTTCCGTCGCCCGCGGGAGACTGCGGAACCTTCTGCGTTACGCCCGCGCCCGATCCCTTTTTCACCAGCGCGATGTAGTCGTTGCCGATGTGCTCGTTGCTCAAAAGAGTATTGCCGGTGCGCCGCGCCCAGGCGACGATATCCCGCGCAAATCCGGGGTCGCTGGCGGAGACTTCCATGACCTGTCCGTCCTTCATCTCCTTCATAGTTTCAAACACCTTCATAATCGGGCCGGGGCACTGCATGCCGCTGCAATCGACGCGCATCGCCGCAACCGGGATGTTCGCGGTCTCCGCATGGCCGCTGTCATGGACGGGTTCGTTCTTCGTGTACGGCATGGGGTTGACCTCCTCATAATGCATCGATTGATAGAATCTTGTCCCCGAGGGATAGACGGAAACGTGCTGGAAGCCGTGCTGGCTCAATATGCGCGCCGCGTTGTAGGAGCGCACGCCGATTGCGCAGAAGGTGACGTATTCCTTCGCCGGGTCGAGTTCGCCGAGGCGATCCCTGAGCTGGCCAAGCGGAATATGCTTCGCGCCGGGCAGCGCATAGGCAAGAAGCTCCGCGTCCTCACGCACATCCAGAAGCACCGCATCCTTGTTCGTCTCCGAAACGTTCCAGGGCGCGAATTTCACCAGTCCCTTGAGCACGTTTTCCGCAACGAACCCGAGCATATTGACCGGATCCTTTGCCGAGGAATACGGCGGCGCATAGGCAAACTCCAGCTCCTTGAGGCCGACGACGGATGCGCCAAGGCGCGTTGCAACGCCGATGGTGTCGATGCGCTTGTCCACGCCGTCGCGTCCGACGATCTGCGCGCCATAGATCTTCTTGCCGTCCATGGAGAAGATGAGCTTGAGCGTCATCGGAACCGCGCCGGGATAGTAGCTCGCGTGGTTGTTCTGCGTGATGATGATGGATTCAAAGTCCTTGCCCTTGACAAGGCCGCGCCGGACGAGCGTCTTCTCGTTTTCGCCGGTGCTGGCGACGGTCAGGTCGAACACCTTGGCGATCGACGAACCCTGCGTTCCCGTATAGGTCGCGTCAAGACCGGCGATGTTATCCGCCGCAATGCGGCCCTGCTTGTTCGCGGGGCCGGCCAGCGGGATCATGGTCTGATCCTTGCTGATGTAGTCCTCAATCTCGACCACGTCGCCGACGGCGTAGATCGAAGGATCGGAGGTGAGCATGTGGTCGTCGACCACGACGCCGCCGCGCGCGTTGACCGCAAGGCCCGCTTCCTTGGCAAGCTGACCGTTGGGGCGCACGCCGATGGAGAGAATCACGAGCTCGGCCGAGACGGTCTTGCCGCTCTTGAGCTTGATATCCAAACCGCCGACGACGTCGTTGAACGACTCCACCGCGTCGCCAAGGTGCAGCTGCACGCCGTTTTGCACGATGGACTCGTGCAGCAGCTGTGCCATTTCAAAATCGATCGGGGACATGACCTGGTCGAGCGCCTCGATGAGGCTGACCTCCAGCCCCGCATGACGGAGGTTTTCCGCCATCTCGAGGCCGATGAACCCGCCGCCGATGACCGCCGCGCTCTTGACGCCCTGCTCGCGCACCAGCGCGCGGATGCGATCCGTGTCCGGAACGGTCCAGAGCGTCTGCACGCGCGAGGAGTCGATGCCGGGAATCGGAGGACGCAGCGGGGATGAGCCGGTGGAGATGACCAGCACGTCGTACGGTTCCGAATACGTTTCGCCCGTCTCGGCTTTCTTGACGAGCACGGTTTTCTGTTCACGATCGATGGAGAGGACTTCGTTTTGCACGCGAACGTCCACTTCAAACTTTTTCTTCATTGCTTCCGGCGTCTGCAGCAGCAGCGCCTGACGCGTCTTGATGACGTCGCCGACGTGATACGGCAGGCCGCAGTTGGCGTAGGAGATATATTCTCCGCGCTCAAGCAGCACGATGTCCGCCGTCTCGTCCAGTCTGCGAAGTCTCGCCGCGCAGCTGGCCCCGCCCGCTACGCCGCCGATGATGACAACTTTTTTCATTTGCGTTGTTCCTCCTTTTTCTTTCCCGGGGTAACGATATATCCTATCAGCGTGCCTATCACGCCGCCGTAAACGGTGGAGATATAAGGATTGGATGTGATGGGGCATGCGCCGCTTGCGCAGCCGACAAAGTAATAATACAAAAATCCGCCGATTGCGCCTATAACGGCCAAAATCATCATCGGCAGATACCGCTTCCAGTTCTTCTTTCGTTCAGTTTCTTTTTTTACGTTCTGTTCCATGCTGAAATGCACCCTCTCCTGTTTGGGTACAGAATACGATAATTCTTGATCGATAGTCGGTGACTTTATTACGGTTTGGTGTCTCTATATTTCAAATAAAACTATTGTTATAATAGTAGTATTACCTTAATACGTCCATAGAGTTGTCAATTGAATTTGTATAGGAGATTTTCTCATGAACAAAGAGAATATTATTGATTCACTCGAAACCTATATAAAATATATCACATATTTAAGGGAAGACTACCCGAGTTCGCCTCTGATATCATCGCCCATCGATACAAGGTTTCTTTTCCGCGGAATATCTAACCGCGAATACTCCCTCTTGCCCAGTGTTTACAGAACCCATCAAACTCCTTTTGAGGATAGAAATATAGAAAATAGTCTATATTTAGCATTTGCAAATGAAAGTGCCATCATTAAAGAATTCCGCAATGAAGCTAGACGGTATATAGTTGGAGCAAATTTTGATAAGTTTATCAATTGGGCTGAATATGCTCAACATTTCGGAGTACCAACAAGGTTTCTCGACTGGTCTTCAAATCCGCTTGTTGCACTGTATTTTGCTTGCAATTCCTCCGAAACAAATGATGGTGTTGTTTGGTGCCTTCACAAAATGAATTATTTACGTTTTTCATCGGAACATGATGTTGATGGGAGGTTGAACAACTTAAACGGCATACAACTATTCAATTTATACGAAGAAATGCTGGATAATAAAAAGGATCTACCTTGTCCCATTATTTATATTCCAAATTATATCGATTCTAGAATGAGCATGCAATCAAGTTATTTCATGCTTTGGGGAAATGATCAAAGACCTTTAGACCAAATTATAGGTGAAGAATATTATATTCAATATAAACCTTCTTCCGACGGAGTGCGCTCTTATGGTATAGAGCAAGGAACAAAGATTTTCATGAAGTTGATGATTCCTTCAGACCGAAAACAACCGCTACTAAGGAACCTAGATATGCTTGGTATAAATAAAAAAACGCTTTTCCCCGGGCTTGATGGATTAGGAGAACATCTTAAATGGAAGTACCAATTTAATAGTAACGATGAAGTATTTTGAGCAAATGAACTTGTTACGGCAAGCTACATTAGCGTTGTATTTCTATGATTTGATAATGTCTTCTGTTTTTGTGATAATTGTCATTAACTTCTCAATTAAAAAGAACATTATGAATATAATTATTGTACCGAGGTGTTAATTATGCCCCAACCCCCTACCCCTATCACCGACTATATCCTCCAGTTTCCGCCGGAGATGCAGGAAAAGCTCAACGCCCTGCGCGCGGCGATACTGGAAGTCGTCCCCGAAGCCACGGAGAAGATTGCCTACGGCATCCCGACGTTTACCCTCAACGGCAACCTCGTGCACTTCGCGGGCTACAAAGGCCACATCGGCTTCTACCCCGGCGCGGATGGCATCGCAACGTTTGCCGGTGAGCTAAGCGCCTACAAACTCAGCCGCGGCACGGCGCAGTTTCCGCTGGATCAGCCCCTGCCGCTCGAGCTCGTCAAGCGCATCACCGCGTTTCGAAAAGCGCAGAACCTCGCGAAACAGTAACGACAAAACCCCGCCGGAATTTGCCCGACGGGGTTGTTTTTTGTGTTGTGTTTCGCGTCAGCCGTGCTTTACCACCGCGCGGACAATCAGGAATGCAACCGCCAGCCAGAAGAGCACGACCGGCACGGCGTAATACCAGCGCACCGGCCTGCCCTCGCGCCACATGCCCTTCGCTTCCTCGCGGCATTGCTCCATCACGTCGGCCGGCACAAGCCGCACCGTCAGCGCGACGAGCGCGGGCAGGAGGATGAGATCGTCCAGATAGCCCAGCACGGGGATGAAGTCCGGGATGAGGTCGATTGGCGAGAGCGCGTAGGTGATTGTAACCCCCGCGGCGAGCTTCGCCGTCCACGGCGTCTCCTTTCGCCGAAGCGCGAGAAACACGGCGGGAATATCCGTCTTGAGTTGTGTTGCGCGCTCTTTCAGCGTCAAGCCGGAAGCTCCTCCAGATTGCTGCTTTCTTCTTTATGGTTTCGCTGCCAGACGATGACGGCAAGCACCACGCATGCCGTCGCCAGCAGATACACCGCGCCTTCGATGATCAATACATTCGTTCCCGTTTTCGACAGGATAACCGCAACCGCGTCCACCAGCAGATGCAGCAGGATCGCCAGCGGATAGAGCCAGAAGCGCTTTCCATCCTTTGCGGCAAACCAAACGAGCACGGAGAGCGAAACATGCAGCGCCACCGCCCCGATGCGCTCCACCGCGCCGACGAGCAGCATCCATGGCTGCAGGTTCAGCAGCCCCTGCGCCACGGCGAGCGTGGCCGCCGAATCGACTCCTGCGTTGAACTGCAGCGCGTAGAAAATGTTGGCAATCAACGTCGCGCTCAGCAGGATGACCGCCTCCACCCCGCCATGTCCCGCGCCGTACATGAGTGCGTTTGCGTCGTTGCCGCGCTTTTTGCGAAGCACGGTCTTAAAGGCGACGAATCGCCCCGTCTCCTCAAACACGCCCGCCATCAGGCCGCCGACGATTGCATACACCCATATATTGTTTACTATCGTCGACCAGAGCGGCAGTTTCATCATAAAGAAATACGCTATCTGCTCCAGCACAAGCGCAAAGAGCACGAAGGTCGCGCAGCCGATCCAGAACGGCAGGTGATTGGCCTTCTGTTTCCTGCGAAAATACACATAGAGCACGACCGGTATCGCTATGCCGATCAACGCCGAAATCGCCATAAATACGATGGAGATCATTGGAATCGCGTCATTCATCGAATAGTTCCCCCCCTGTTTTTATTCGGTTTTGCCGTATGTCTCCACGCACCAGCAGCGGCAGCCGCATTCGGTGCAGGTCAAAAGCCGCGTTTTCGGCGTATGCTTTGCCCACATCATCTCCCAGAAAGCGGGCCGGAACCGCGCGCCGCATTCCGGGCAGATATACATCGTGTTCCTATAATACATCCTTGAAATCAGAAAGCCAAGCGCTATGGCCAGCGGCATGCAGGCGGCAAACGGCCACCAGATCCCGCGAAAAATCCAGAGCAGCAGCGTCGTCCATTCCGCAATGGTCATCGGCAGCGCGAGCCAGAGCATGTTCCAGTGCAGTTTCTTCAGTTTTTTTGCTTCTTCCATCATGCGATCCATGTCCGCAATGGATTCAATCGAGAGTATCTGCCCCTTTTGGATCGACGTGCGCACGGTCTCAACCGCGCTCTTCTGCCGTCCCAGCGAGTCCAGCTCGTCCCGGATGCGCCGTTCCTGCTCGTCCAGCAGAAGCAGCAGCACCTTCTCCGGGTGTTCGCTGCCGAGCACGCCCAGTATTGCGTCCAGCGAAAGCCCGAGCGTCCTGAGCGCGCAGATCATACGCAGTTTACGAAGATCCGCCTCCGCGTAAAGCCGCCGCCCGCCTTCGCTAACCTCCGAAGGGTGCAGCAATCCCCGCGCGTCGTAAAACTGCACCGTTCGCACGGAGACGCCGCAGAGCCGGGCGAGTTCTCCCGTCGTGTAATCGGACATGGTTTTTTCACCTCCGAAGCGAAGTTTAGCGCATGACGCTGCGTCACGAGCAATGGGTGACGTAAGGGGATTTTTTGGAAATTGCTGAAATATTTCGTGAAGCGAATGCGTTTTGCACCAAATTCGGGAACCTTTCCGGTCCCCGTAGATCATGATTCATTCTATCATGCCCCAATTGCGCCAACAACCGGCCGAGCCGGCGGTCAAGCAAAAATGCCATGCTTTTAGAAATATATTCTATAAAATTTGTAAAAAAATATGCTGTTATTTCGACGGAATTCCTGCATGAACGCAGGGATTTTCACGCGATGTGCCATGCTTGTGCCGCAGTGTTTTGCAATCCCTTTTCAGTCCGTACATGACATATTTGAATTTAAAGTTTACTATTGATCCTAGAGGCGCAGCGGCGATCCGCCAGCGCTCTGAAAGGATTTAAAGTTATGTTTCATCGTTTGCTATTCTGGCGTCTGTTCGGCGGACACCTGTTGTTTGGGGTGCTGGGTCTTCTCGTCGTAACCGGCATCGTTTTACTGATTGTTTTTCTGACCGATCGCAAGCGTAAGTCCCCCAGGGCAGCGGAAACCGTCGTCCCGCCGGTTTCCATCCCCGCCTCCACCGCGCTGGATCGCTTTCTGGCCATCCTGAGCGAGCAGAAGGCGGCGGGCGGTATGGGCGCCGCCGAATACGAGGAGCGCAGACTCATCCTCGAAGGCGGGCGGAGCGATAATCACGCCAACGCCGAGCTCGTCGCCTTAAAGGAGCGGTATGCCCGCGGCGAACTCACCACCGGCGCCTATGTGGAGGCAAGAAACAAGCTGCTCGGCCTCGGCTGAGCGCAGGCTCTGAACGATACGGCGGGCGTGCCCAACCGGGTATGCCCGCGTTTCGTTTTGCAGGCAAAATAAAAAATGGCGTCAATAAATAATCGCAAACGATTGTATCTAGGCACCGCGCGTGCTATATTGAAAGCATCCCTGAAGAATGTTGGGAGCGTGTTGTACTATGCTGACATATGGCGGCAGAGAAGCCTGTGCGTTTGAGCGCGACGCGGCGGTCAATTTTGTGTCCCGCTTTTCCGACCGGCCGGAAACGCTTCGGTTTCCCGAAGTTGCCGTACTCGAAAAAGACGGTTATGGTCGGGTTATGGTTCTGATTCGCGTGTTGCACGAGGACGGATTGGAAGAACCGCTGCTCGTTGTGTTTAAGGAAATCCGACCCGACGGCGGATATGTCGCGGGCCCCAAATCCATTCTCCGCGTGCGCGAATCTTCGTTTTATGCAGGACTGGAACATCACAAAACACGCAACAGCTGGGACTGCCCTCCGGACGCGGAACCACGCTTCAATGCGTGAAAAACGCAGGATTTAAATGTCGATCATGCAAAAAACAGTATTGAATCAAAAGAATATCGATCTTGACAATTCGCTGAAAAAGCAGGATTCTAGCAACGTACCATTCAATAGGTTGGCGGTTCGTCCATGAGGACGGCGGGGCTGATTACCGCAGCTGGACAGTCGCTGCGCATGGGCGCGGCGAAGATGCTGCTCCCGATTGACGGAAAGCCCATGATTGCCCGCACGGCGGACGTGTTTTTCCGTTCCGGCATCGAGGATATCTTCGTTGTCCTCGGAAGAGAAGGTGACGCGGTCATATCCGCCCTCTCCGGAACAAACGCCCGCTTTCTCTGGAATAATGATTTTACGAAGACGGATATGTTTGTCTCCATACAGATCGGCCTGGCCGCCATACGGCTTGAAGGCGGGTTTGACAGCGCGTTCCTGCTCCCCGGCGATATGCCCGCCGTTCCGCCGGACGTACTGACGAAGCTCACGGCGGAGATGGAATCCGGCGGCTGGGACGTCGTCTTTCCCAGCACAGGCACGCGCCGCCTGCATCCTCCGCTGATACGCGCAAGTTGTTTCGACGCGATCATCGGTTATTCCGGCGGGGCCGGTCTCCGCGGCGCGTTTCGCGGCATGGACGGCCGCATCGGATATGTAGTCACGTCCGAAACGGGGTGCGATATCGATGTGGACACCCCGGCGGATTATGCGTATGTGCAAAAGCATCTATCCGCGCACAGCAAAGAGGAGACGGAAACATGAGCACGACGGCGCTGATTCTCGCGGCAGGCGAACCGAAGCAGATGGACCACTTCCAGCCCATGCTGAAGCTCAGCGGGAAGTCCGTCATCCGCAGACAGATCGATTCGTTCCGCGCCGCCGGTGTGGACGATATCCTCATCGTCAGCGGTTATCACGCGGGTATGCTCGAAAGGCATCTTTCCGGCGAAGCGGTTCGGTTTGTAAAAAACGAAGATTATGCCGCGACCGACATGATGGCCTCCGTACAGTGCGGCGTCGGCGCGCTCTCGCGCGATTGCGAGCGAGTGCTGATTACGCCCGGGGACGTGCCGTATCTGCATCCGGAGACGATTGAAAAGCTTCTTCGCTCTTCCAAGCCGGTCGCCATTCCGTCCTATCGCGGCAGCGCCGGACATCCGGCCATGGTGCGGCGGACCTATTTTTCCGCTCTGCTGAACTATCAGGGCGAACGCGGTCTTCGCGGCGCGCTGGCGCAGTGGAAAAAGGACACGGAGTTTGTGCCGACGGACGAAAACGGCATGCTCATCGACATCAATACGGAGCAGGACTACCAGCGCGAACAGCGCGAGCAAACGCCTCCAATCTCCCCGACGCTTTCCGCGGCCCTGACCATTCAGGTGCGCGAGGTATGCATCGACGAACGCAGTATCCGCCTTTTGGAGTGCATTGAGCTCGAACAGTCGCTGCAGCGCGGCGCGGCGCGGGCGGAGCTTTCCTACAGCAACGCCTGGCTCACGCTCAACCGCATGGAGGAGGCGCTCGGCTGCAGACTTGTCGAGCGTAAGCTCGGCGGCGCAACCGGAGGCGGCAGCAGCCTCACCGGAGACGGGCACGACTGGGTAACGCGCTATCGCCGACTGGAACAGCGGCTCGGCGAAGATCTCCGGCGGCTTCAAGCCGAAGAATTTGACAAGCCCGTCTAAACATTCGATACAACCCGTTACGTCAGCGATTTCATCATTCCTTTTCCATCGTATTTCATCGTAATAACAACCGACAATCCCGCTGGTATCTGTTTTCATTTTTCATTATAACGCCGTTCGTTTTTTCAGCAACTTTATAACGCCGTTCGTTTTTTCAGCAACTTTCCCCGACCGACAGTACAACCGAATACTTTGGCTATTTTCCCCCGCGGGGTTATCAATACTTCATCAGAAATGAGAGGAGAACCGATCTTGAGAGATTTTGTGTATCTTGCTCCGGAGACTCTGGAGGAAGCCGCCTCGCTCAAACTTGAGCACGACGACAAGGCGATCTTTATGGCGGGCGCGACGGACGTGATCATCCGCCTGCGCGACCACCTGATCGCACCGGATTTCGTGATCGACCTGAAACAGATTCCCGACATCGGCGGCGTCACGTTTTCCGAGACCGACGGTCTGCACATCGGCGCGCTGGCGACCATGACGCAGATTGCAACCAATCCCGACGTGCAGGCATATTATCCGTACTTGGCGGAGGCCGCATCGTATGTCGGCGGCCGTCAGATTCGAAACCGCGCAACCTGCGTGGGAAATATCGTAAACGCGTCGCCGCTGGCGGATACCGCCACGCCGCTGTACTGCCACGACGCGGTGGTCGAAATCTACGGCTTGTCCGGTTGCAGGGAATTGCCGATTCGGGAGTTCATCCTGTTTGTCCGAAAGGTAGCGCTCGCTCCCGGCGAACTGGTCACCGGCATCCGCGTGCCGTATCTGCCGGGCGCCAAAGGCGTGTTTCGCAAGATCGCGCGGCGCAACGAGGTGGATCTTTCGACCGTCTGCGGAACCATCCTGAACGTCGGCGACGGCTGGCGCATCTCGATGGGGTCCGTCGCGCCGACGCCGCTTCGTCTCGTCAGGACGGAGGCGCTGCTTGCCGGCAAACCGCTTACCGACGCGCTGATCGAGGAAGCCGCCGCGCTTGCCGCAACCGAAGTCAGCCCGATCGACGACGTACGCGCGGACCGGCAATATCGGCTGGACATCGTCTCGTATCTCGTGCGCGACGGACTGAAGAAACTGCGCTGAGGAGGAAACCGCAATGGAGTATTGTGTAAAATTCTGTGTCAACGGCGAGTCCGTCGAACTGAACGTGTCCGGCAGCGAAACGCTGCTGCACGTGCTGCGCGAACGGCTCGGACTCACCGGCACCAAGGAAGGCTGCGGCGCGGGTGAATGCGGCGCCTGCACCATCATCATGGACGGACAGTCCGTCAACTCCTGCCTTGTGCTCGCGCCCGAGGCGGACGGCAAGGTGATTACCACCGTGGAAGGCCTTGCAAACGGCGAAGAGCTCAGCCCGCTGCAGGAGGCGTTTATCGACCACGGCGCGCTGCAGTGCGGCTTTTGCACGCCGGGTATGCTCATGAGCGCGGAAGCGATGCTGCGGGAAAACCCGACGCCCACGCGCGAGGAAATCAACCACGCCATGTCCGGCAATCTCTGCCGCTGCACAGGGTATAAGAAAATCGTAGAAGCCATTGAGGACGTGATTGCAAAGGGGGTTTATCAGAAATGAACGTCGTAGGACAATCCGTCGAACGCCTGGACGCAATCAAAAAAGTGACCGGCACCGCGGTCTTTGCGGACGACATCCAGTTTTCCCGTCCGCTCTATGCGCAGGTGGTTCGCTCGCCTCACCCGCACGCAAATATTCTCTCCATCGATCTCACCGCCGCCAAGGCGCTGCCCGGCGTGCGGAGCGTCATCACGGGTGAATGCTACAAAAAGCGCGCGGGTCTCTATCTGGAGGACAAAAACTTCCTCGCGGTCGGCAAAACGCGATATCGCGGCGAACCGGTCGCGGCCATCGCGGCGGATACACCGGAGATTGCGCGGCGCGCGTGCGATCTGGTCAAGGTAGAATACGAAGTGCTTCCCGCCGTGACCGATGCGCTGGAGGGCATGAAGCCGGATGCGCCGATCATCCATCCGGATCTCGGCTCATATAAGGTGCTGCCGATCTTCTATCCGCAGCCCGGCACGAACATCTCCCACCACTACGTGCTCAGAAAAGGCGACGCGGACAAAGCGTTTGCCGAGGCGGATCGCGTATTCGACCACAACTTCTACATCCCGCACGTGCAGCATGTGCCCATCGAGCCGCACAGCTGCACCGCGCAGTACATGCCGGACGGCGATTTGACCATCTGGGCGGCCTGCCAGAGTCCGTTTGCAGTGCGCCGCGCGCTGGCGGAGACGTTTGATTTCCCGCTCAATAAAATTCGCGTCATCAGCAAGGCCGTCGGTGGCGGCTTCGGCTGCAAAGCGGGCACGACGCTTGAGGGCATCGTCATCCCGCTCGCCATGCTCAACCCCGGCCGGCCGGTCAAGCTGACCTATTCGCGTGAGGACGAGTTCCAGAACGCCTATGTGCGCCAGGGCTTGCATATCAACATCAAGACCGCCGTCAACAAGGACGGCAAGATCATCGGTTCGAAAAACGTGCTCGCCTGGGACGGCGGCGCGTATACCGAATACGGCGTCAATATCGTCAAGGCCGCGGGCTGGGGCTGTGTCGGGCCGTACGACATCGACAACATCGCAACCGACAGCTACTGCGTCTACACCAACCACCCCGTCGGCGGGCCGTATCGCGGTTTTGGCATGTGCGAAATCCATTTCGCCATCGAGCAGAACCTCGACATGATCGCCAAAGAGATGAACATCGATCCGCTGGCCATGCGCAAGCTCAACGGCATCCGCGAGGGCGGAAAGAGCGCGACTGGACAGACCATCGACGTTGCAGGCTATCAGGAGTGCCTCGACCGCGCGTCGGCGCTCATGGAGCTGGATAAGCCCTGCGAACCCAGCGGCAGCCCGACGAAGCTGCGCGGCAAGGGCATCGCAGGCGGCTGGAAAGCCCCGTCTATGCCGACGGACGTCGCCAGCAGCGTCATCATCCGCATGAACGAAGACGGCACGTTTATCCTGCTCGCCTCCTGCCACGACATCGGCCAGGGTTCGGACACCGTTATGGCGCAGATTGCCGCCGAAACACTGACCGTGCCGACCGAGAAGATCAGCGTACGCACCGGCGACACCGACCATACGCCATACGAATGGCAGACAGTCGCCTCCCGCTCGACCTACTGCGCCGGCAACGCGACGAAGCTCGCCGCAGAAGACCTGCGCAACAAAATTCTCGAGCTCGCGCAGATCAAGATGGGTACCTGGAAAAACGACCTCTATCTGGAAAATGGCTATGTCTGCCGCAAGTTCTATCCCGATCAGAAAGTGCCGATCTCCACGTTTGCGCTCGGCCTCACCCTGCCGGATCAGAGCGGCATCGGCGGTCCGATGATCGGCGTCGGCGCGTTTGTTGTGCCGAACAACATCGCCGCGGACAAGAAGACCGGCCTTTCGCCCAAGCCCGTCGCGTTCTGGAGCATGGGCGTCAACGGCGCCGAGGTCGAGGTTGACACCGAGACCGGCAAAGTCAAGGTGCTCAAGATGGTCTCCGTCTTCGACGCGGGCAAGGTCATCAACCCCGTGATGTATGAAGGACAGGCAGAGGGCGCGATGGTGCAGGCCATGGGCACGGCGCTCTATGAAGAGCTCAAGCTCAAGGACGGCCGCGTGATGAACCCGAGCTTCGTGGACTATAAGATCCCGACGTTTGAGGACATGCCGGAGATGATCGTCGAGGCGGTTGAAAAGCCCGAGCCGACCGGCCCCTACGGCGCGCGCGGCATCGGCGAAATCACCATGGTGCCCGGCGCGCCGGCGATTGCCAACGCGGTTGCCAACGCCATCGGCGTTCGGTTCCTGCGCATGCCGCTGACGCCGGACGTGGTGCTCAAGGCGCTGCGGGAGAAAAAGGCCGAGCAAAAGTAATACGACTAAAAAGTAATACAAATCGCATCCAAACAAGCCGTTTGCAGCTGCAAACGGCTTTGTTTTTGCCGCTTTACAATCTAAAACCCCAAAATTTTACATTTGTTTTACGATTCGGAGATGCATATCAAATCCTTTTCCGCTATGATAGACGAGAAATAAAAAGAAAAAGTCTAGAAAAGAGAAAAGGAGAGTCAATGAAGTCTGCGTCCCACCATGCCATGGGGCATCTGCTGTATGAAGCACTTACGCAGCAGGGGGTTTTGCTCGATCGCGAGCTGTTTGTTATGGGAAACCTGCTGCCGGATTATTTGCCGGAACTGATCCTCAACCCGCACTTTACGCTGAAATGCCAGCGTGAAATCCATATTTTCACCGAAGCGCTCGCCGGACAGCCCGTTGCCGCCGGGGAACAGCTTCCGCCGGAATACGCGCTGCGCCTCGGCATCCTCTGCCATTACATGACGGATTATTTCACCTTTGCGCATACGCCGGAGTTCCGTTTGGGGCTCAGGGAGCACGGCGCCTATGAACAACGCCTGAACGACTACTTTCGTGCGCATTATACAATGGAGGAGTCCCGTCTTCCCGGGCACGATTTCGCCGCCTGTGAAACCGCGCGGGACGTCGTCAAGGAAGTCTACCGTATGAAGCGCGACTACCACGCCGCCGAAGTGACGCCTGTGCGGGATGTTCAGTTTGCCTATACCGCGTGTCTTAGCGCCATGACGCGGCTTATTACCATCTCCGAGGCACGCCGGGTGCTCGCAAGAGCGACGTTCCGTTTTTCGATCCTGACCGCGGAACGATACGCGTTTCGGGACGTGGTCTGCCACAGAAAAATCACACCCCGCCGCGCCTGGTGCCCGGCCTGCGGTTAACATCGACCTCTTTCCGCGGTCTTATCCGCCGCATATCGCCGCCGCTTTGCGAAAATCCGCAGAGCGGTTTTTTCTTTCGCCTGCCAACCACTCCGTTTTTTTGCATAATATGCATATTATCGCATAATATTCAATTCTATGTGCGCTTGATCCAAAAAATCTCAAATAAATCCTGAAAATATATTAAAATAGTACTTGACTAGTTATGCTATTTTTATTAATATATATGCAATTCACCAATTGGAGGCAATTATTATGTCGAACATCAAAAAGATCGTTTTAGCCTATTCCGGTGGGCTGGATACATCCGTCATCATCCCGTGGCTCAAGGAAAACTACCCCGGCTGCGAAGTCATCGCCGTTGCCGGAGACGTCGGCCAGGGCATGGGCGAGCTGGGCGGCCTGGAGCAGAAGGCGCTTAAGACCGGCGCGAGCAAGCTCTATGTCGAAGACCTCACGGAAGAATTCGTCAACGACTTCATCGTTCCAACGATGAAAGCGGGCGCGATCTATGAGGATTATCTGCTCGGCACGTCGTTTGCGCGGCCCGTCATCGCGGCGCGCATCGCCGAAATCGCGCTCAAGGAAGGCGCGGACGCCATCGCGCACGGCTGCACCGGCAAAGGCAACGATCAGGTGCGCTTCGAGCTTGCCATCAAGCACTTCGCGCCGAACATGAAGGTCATCGCCCCGTGGCGCGAATGGGAGCTCAAGAGCCGCGAGGACGAAATCGCCTATGCCGAGGCGCACAACGTGCCCCTCAACATCAGCCGCGAAACGAACTATTCCAAGGATAAAAACCTCTGGCATCTTTCGCACGAAGGGCTCGATCTGGAAGACCCCGCCAACGAACCGCTCTACAAAAAGGACGGCTTCCTCGAGATGAGCGTTTCGCCGGAGCTCGCGCCGGACGTTCCTTCCTATGTGACCGTCGGCTTCGAGCAGGGCGTTCCCGTGTCGCTCGACGGGCAGAAGATGAGCGCAAAAGACATCATCCTTGCGCTGAACAAGGTCGGCGGCGAAAACGGCATCGGCCTTCTGGACATCGTGGAAAACCGGCTCGTCGGCATCAAATGCCGCGGCGTATACGAAACCCCCGGCGGCACGATTCTCTACAAGGCGCACGAGGCCCTTGAGACCATCACGCTGGACAAGATGACCGCGCATAAGAAAGCGGAGCTTTCCATCACCTATGCAGAGCTCGTCTACAACGGCCTCTGGTTCTCGCCGCTACGCGAGGCGCTCGCGGCCTTCGTCGACAAGACGCAGGAAAACGTGACCGGCGAAGTGAAGCTCAAGCTCTACAAGGGCAACATCATCAAGGCCGGCATCACGAGCCCCTACAGCCTCTATTCGGAAGCCATCGCCACCTTCGGCGAGAGCGACTACAACCAGAAGGACGCGGAAGGGTTCATCAGCCTCTACGGCCTGCCGACCAAGGTCAGCGCCATGGTGAACGCAAAGAATAAGTAACCATTCATTTGCGGGGCGAAACGCGTTATAATAAAGGCAAGAAATACAGCACAATAGCTCTGTCGACGCCCGCCTCCGGCGGGCGCTCGCAACAGAGCCGAACCAAGAAGGCGGATGAGCATGGAAAAACTCTGGGCAGGACGGACGACGGGCGGCAACGCCGCGCTGGCGGACGAATTTAACCGCTCGATCGCGGTGGATTCGCGCATGGCGGAGCAGGACATCACCGGCTCCATGGCGCATGCGGCGATGCTCGGCGCCGTCGGCATCATCCCGCAGGCGAGTGCGGACGCGATCATTGCCGGGTTGGAGGGCATCCTGAACGACCTTCGCTGTGGCGTCGTCAAAATCGACCCGCGCGCGGAGGACATCCACTCCTTCGTCGAATTCGAGCTCACCCGCCGCATCGGCGAGGACGGGAAAAAACTGCACACCGCCAGAAGCCGCAACGATCAGGTTGCGCTCGATCTGCGGCTGTATCTCAAAAAAGAGACCGCCGAGGTTGTCGCGCTGGTCAAGGCGCTCATTTCGGCAATTGCGGACGTGGCCGAAGCGCACGCAGAAACCGTCATGCCGGGCTATACGCACCTGCAGCGCGCGCAGCCCGTCACGTTCGGACACTGGATTCTCGCCTATGCGTTTATGCTCTCGCGCGATATCGCGCGGCTGAACAACGCGGCGGACAACATGGATCTCTCCCCGCTCGGCGCGTGCGCGTTTGCGGGAACCACCTATCCCATCGACCGCGGCATGACCGCAAAGGCGCTCGGCTTTTCCGGCGCGCTGCCCAACTCCGTGGACGCGGTGGCGGACCGGGACTTCTGCGTGGAGCTTGCAAGCGCGCTGAGCATCCTCATGACGCACCTGTCCCGCTTTTCCGAGGAGATCATCCTCTGGACGAGCTGGGAGTTCCGTTTTGTGGAGCTTTCGGACGAATTCTCCACCGGTTCGTCGATCATGCCGCAGAAGAAGAACAGCGACATGGCGGAGCTGGTGCGCGGCAAGGCGGGGCGCGTTTATGGCGACCTCGTTTCGCTGCTGACCATGATGAAAGGGCTTCCTCTGGCCTACAACAAGGACCTGCAGGAGGACAAGGAAGCGATCTTCGACGCGCTGGACACGGCGAAGATCTGCCTGAGCGTATTTGCGCCGATGCTCTCCACAATGACCGTGCGCCCGGAAAACATGCGAAAAGCCGCCGCGGAGGGATTCATCAACGCGACGGATGTCGCGGATTATCTGGTGAAAAAGGGCATGCCGTTTCGAACCGCCTACAAACTCACGGGTCAGCTCGTTGCGGCGTGCATTCGGAATCATCAGACGCTGGAGAGCCTGCCGCTTTCGGACTACAAAGCGCTCAGCGACCTGTTTGAGACGGATATCTACGAAGCGGTCAACCTCGAAACCTGCGCAAAGAGCCGCACCTCCGAGGGCGGAACCTCGCCGGAGTCGGTGCGCGCGCAGATTCGACAGTTACGGGAGAACGTAATCAAATGACGAAAGTTTTTATCGACGGCAAAGAAGGGACGACAGGACTGCGGATCTATGACCGCCTGATTCAGCGCGGCGATCTGGAGCTGTTAACCCTGCCGGAGCGGGAGCGGAAAAACCCCGCGCTGCGCAAAGAGCAGCTCAACCGCTGCGACGTCGCCATTCTCTGCCTGCCGGAGGACGCGGCGATCGAAGCCTGCGAAATGGTCGAAGAGGAGCATGTGCGCATCATCGACCCCTCCACCGCGCACCGCATCGCCGACGGCTGGGTCTACGGCCTGCCGGAGGCGCTGGACGGCGGCTGGGACGCGCTGGACGGCGCGACGCGCGTCTCCGTGCCCGGCTGCCACGCGAGCGGATTTCTCGCGCTGACCGCCCCGCTGATTCAGGCGGGCATCCTGAAAAAGGACGCGCTTGTAAGCTGCACCTCGCTCACCGGCTACAGCGGCGGCGGACACAAGATGATCGCGCAGTATGAGTCCGACTATCGGGACGTGCTGCTCAAGTCCCCCCGCCTCTACGCGCTGGGTCAGCAGCACAAGCACCTGAAGGAAATGCAGCACTACAGCGGCCTTGCCGCCGCCCCGGCGTTCTTTCCCGTCGTTGCGGACTACTTCAACGGCATGCTCACGATCCTCTCGGTGTTTCGCGAACAGCTCGCCGGTGGATTCGGCCCGGAGGACATCCGCGAGCTCTACCGCGCACGATATACCGGCCCCATGGTTCGCTACTGCGAGCAGATGGACGAGCACGGCTTCCTCGCCAGCGGAAAGCTCAAGGACCTCGACGGCATGGACATCAGCGTCTCGGGCAACGAAGATCGAATTACGCTGCTCGCGCGCTTCGACAACCTCGGCAAGGGCGCCAGCGGCGCGGCGATTCAACTGATGAATATCCTCATCGGGGCGGACCCCTACGCGGGGCTCAACCTCGGCGGTCAATAACCGTTCCTCCGCGCACAGCGGAGCGCAAACACGAAAGGGCACACGAAACATGAAACAGACAACAAACGGCGGCAACGCCAGCTTGAAATATGAATCGATGCAGCAGATCGACGGCGGCGTCTGTGCCGCAAAAGGCTTTACGGCCGGCGGCGTTTACTGCGGCATCCGCAAAAACAAGAGCAAAAAAGACCTCGCGCTGATCGTCAGCGAAACCCGGGCCGCCTGCGCCTGCGTCTACACGCAAAACCTTGTGCAGGGCGCGCCGATCGCCGTGACAAAAGCGAACGTTTCGGACGGCTATGCCAGCGCCATCATCTGCAACAGCGGTAACGCCAACACCTGCAATGCAAACGGCGTGGAAATCGCGACCGAAATGTGCCAACTGCTCGGCAAAGCGCTGAAGATTTCGGCAAGCGACGTGGTCGTCGCCTCCACGGGCGTCATTGGAAAGACGCTGGATATCGAGCCCATCGCAAGCGGCATTGCCCCGCTCATCGCCGCGCTTGGCGACGACAGCAACGCCGCCGCGGAGGCCATCATGACCACCGACCTGAAGAAAAAGGAGATCGCGTTTTCCTTCCCGCTCGGCGGCAAGCCCTGTCACATCGGCGGCATCGCCAAAGGCAGCGGCATGATTCAGCCGAATATGGCGACGATGCTCGGCTTTGTCACCACGGACGCGGCCATCTCACCCGCCATGCTGCAAAAAGCGCTCAGCGCGGATATTCTGGACAGCTTCAACATGGTCAGTGTGGACGGGGACACCTCAACCAACGACATGGTCACCATTCTGGCAAACGGCATGGCGGGCAACGCCATGATCGAAGCAGCCGACGCGGACTACAACGCGTTCTGCGCCGCCCTCTCGGCGGTAACGCAGTATCTCAGCCGCTCCATCGCGGCGGATGGAGAAGGCGCAACGAAGCTCATCGTCTGCAAGCTCTCCGGAGCTAGGGACAAAGCTGCCGCCGTAAAGCTTGCAAAGTCCGTCATCAACTCTCCGCTCGTGAAGTGCGCCATGTTCGGCGCGGACGCAAACTGGGGCCGCGTGCTCTGCGCGCTCGGCTACGCGGGCGTTCCGACGGACGTCAACCAGGTCGGCGTAACGTTTTCCTCCGCCGCGGGCGCGGTCGAAGTCTGCCAAAGCGGCATGGGCGTGGACTTTTCGGAGGAGCTGGCAAAGCAGGTGCTTCTCGAAAACGAAATCACAATTCAAATCACGCTCGGCGACGGGGCGGCGTCCGCAACCGCGTACGGGTGCGATTTGACCTACGACTATGTAAAGATCAACGGAGACTACCGCACATGATCATCGACATCGCAAAGCGCGCCGAGGTACTCATCCAGGCGCTGCCGTACATTCAGAATTACTATGGCAAGACCGTCGTAGTCAAATACGGCGGAAGCGCCATGGAGGACGAATCGCTGAAAAAAGCGGTCATGGGCGACGTGGTGCTGCTCACGCTCGTCGGCATCAAGATCGTTCTGGTGCACGGCGGCGGGCCGGAAATCAGCGCCACGTTGAAAAAGCTCGGCAAGGAGAGCACGTTTGTCGGCGGCCTTCGCGTCACCGACAAAGAGACGGTCGAGGTCGCGCAGATGGTGCTCGCGGGCAAGGTCAACAAGGGCCTTGTCAATATGATTCAAAACGTCGGCGGCCGCGCGGTCGGCATCAGCGGCATGGACGGACATTTGATCGAAGCGAAGATGCTGGACGAGGCGCTGGGCTACGTCGGCGAAATCGTCGCCATCCACCCCGAACCGATCAAAGATCTGCTCGAAAAGGGTTATATCCCCGTCGTCTCCACGCTTGGCTGCGACAAAGCGGGCAACGTCTACAACATCAACGCGGACACCGCCGCGGCGTATATCGCCGGCGCGCTGGAGGCGGAGAGCCTCATCAACATGACGGACACCAAGGGCGTGCTGCAGGACGCAACGGATCCGCAGAGCCTGATTCCCCGGCTGCGGCTTGGCGACATTCCGGTGCTGCAGGAGAGCGGCGTGGTCACCGGCGGCATGATTCCGAAGCTCGCGTGCTGCGCGCACGCGGTGGAAAAAGGCGCAAAGCGCGCCTTCATCATAGACGGGCGCGTGCCGCACGCCATCCTCATTGAAATGCTCACGGACGAGGGCATCGGCACCATGGTCACCGCCTGAAAAGGAGACAAAGCATGACAAACCAAGACGTAATCCGGATGACGGACGACAATATCCTCGGCACCTACAAGCGCTTTCCTGTCGCGCTGGAGCACGGAGAAAACGCAACGCTGTACGACTTCGACGGCAAATCGTATATCGATTTTGCCAGCGGCATCGGCGTCTGCTCCCTCGGCTGCGGCAACGAAGCGTGGGTTTCGGCGATTTCGACGCAGGCAAAAAAGCTGCCGCACGTCTCCAATCTCTTCTATACCGAGCCCGCGGCCGAAACAGCAAAGACGCTCTGTGAGCGCACTGGCATGAAGGGCGCGTTTTTCTCCAACTCCGGCGCGGAGGCGAACGAAGGCGCGATCAAGCTGGCGCGGAAATACTCGTTCGATCATTACGGCTCCGGTCGCAGCGACATCGTCACACTAAACCACTCCTTCCACGGGCGGACGATCACGACGCTTGCCGCAACCGGGCAGGATGTGTTTCACAACTATTTCTTTCCGTTTACGGAGGGTTTTATCCACGCCGAGCCGAACGACGCGGCCAGCGTAAAAGCCGCCTGCAGCAACGGAACCGTCTGTGCGGTGCTTCTCGAGCTCATCCAGGGCGAGGGCGGCGTGCTTCCGCTGGACAAAGCGTTTGTACAGGAAGTCGCGGCTTTTTGCAAATCGCAGGATATCCTGCTGCTCGTAGACGAAGTGCAGACCGGCGTAGGCCGCACCGGCACGCTGTTTTGCTTTCAGCAATACGGCATCGAGCCGGACGTGGTCAGCTTTGCCAAGGGCATCGCGGCGGGACTTCCGTTCGGCGGCGTGCTGGCAAATGAAAGCTGCGCGGCAACGCTCTCGGCGGGTACACACGCCACCACATTCGGCGGCAACCCGATCTGCGCCGCGGGAGCAAACACGGTGCTCGCAACGCTCACGCCGGAATTCCTCGGCGCGGTCGTGCAAAAAGGCGAATACATCCGCGAGACAATTTCCGGCTGGAATCTGCCCGTCGTGTCGAGCGTACGCGGGCTGGGGCTGATGATCGGCGTCGGCGTGACGTGCTCGCACAGGGAGGCCGTCGGCAGAATGGTTGAAAACGGACTGCTCGCGCTGACAGCGGGCGGGGATACCATACGCCTCATGCCGCCGTTGACGATCACGAAGGATGAAATCGACGCGGGACTTGCAATACTCAAAAGCATTCTTGGCACATACTGAACGATAACAACAGGAGGGCGAACCACATGAACCTGAAGGGCAAGAGCTTACTCAAGCTGCTCGACTTCACGCCGGATGAGATCCAGGGTCTGCTCGATCTTTCGGCAGAACTCAAGACAAAAAAGAAAGCGGGCGTTAGGCACGACACGCTGCACGGCAAAAACGTCGCGCTGATATTTGAAAAATCCAGCACCCGTACGCGATGCGCCTTTGAGGTTGCCGCCTTTGACCTTGGCATGCACACGACCTATCTCGACCCGTCCGGCTCGCAGATCGGCAAAAAGGAAAGCATCTCGGACACCGCGCAGGTGCTCGGGAGGATGTACGACGGCATCGAATACCGCGGTTTCGGCCAGAATATCGTGGAAGATCTCGCCAAATACGCCGGCGTTCCCGTCTGGAACGGACTGACCACGGAGTTTCACCCCACGCAGGTGCTCGCGGATCTTCTGACCATTCAGGAGAAGTTCGGCAAGCTCAAAGGCATCAAAATGGCCTACTGCGGGGACGCGCGCTTCAACATGGGGAACTCCCTCATGGTCGGCTGCGCCAAGATGGGGCTGGACTTCGTTGCCTGCGCGCCCAAGAAATACTTTCCGCAGCAGGAACTCACCGATACCTGCACAAAGCTGGCAAAGCAGAGCGGCGGAAGCGTCCTGCAAACCGAGGACATCCTCGCAGGCGTAAAGGACGCGGATGTGATCTATACCGACGTTTGGGTTTCCATGGGCGAGCCGATGGAGATCTGGGAAGAGCGCATCAAAGACCTCGCGCCGTATCAGGTAAACGCAGCCGTCATGGCGGCGGCCAAACCCGGCGCAATCTTCATGCACTGCCTGCCGTCCTTCCACGACCTGAACACGACCATCGGCAAGGAGATGGGCGCGCGCTTTGGACGCGAGAGCATGGAGGTGTCCGACGACGTCTTCTCCGGCAAGCAGTCCGTGGTGTTTGACGAGGCGGAAAACCGCATGCACACGATCAAGGCCGTGATGCTCTCCACGCTGTAACCCATATCAAACAAAACTTGTATAAGAAAGCCCCCGCTGCAGGATTTATGATCCGCAGCGGGGGCTCTTTTATGCCCAGTATATCCTCAATGCGTCAGCACGTTGTCAGGACGCGCCCTGCGCTTCGACCTGTGCCTTCTCCTGCTCTTCCTGCTGTTCTTTCTCTCGCTGCTTTGCCAGCTCCGCCTGCCCTTGCTTGTTGGTGAACATGTGTTTGCGATAGACGATGAACCGATATACGCTGAACTCGGTTACGAGGTTGATCACCATGGTGCCGATTTCGACGAGGTAGGCGTTCCAGTTCGCCTTGGTCAGCGCGTCCACCCACCAGGTCGATACCGGCGTAAACACCAGATAATACGCGAGTATCTGCATCATCGCCAGCGGAACGTTCTTTGCGGACTTAAACGTAAACTTTCGGTTGACCGTAAAATTAAAGAGCACCGAGAGCGCCAGCGAGATTAAATAGCTGGCCCACTCGATCAGGTGGAACACTTCCATAAACAGGGCAAATGTTGAAAACTGGATAAGCCCAGCCGAGCAGGAGAAAAGAAGAAATTTCAATCCCTGGAGGAAATTCTGTTTCTTCGTGAGTTTCACCGCGCCGTGCACCTGCGCTTCCGGTGCGCCGTTCAATTCGTTCTGATCCGTAAGTTTGCCCTCCCTGTTGTTCAATTGCCGATCCTGCGGATCGTCCGCGTTACCGAGGAAATGCATCGCTGTTCGGCGTCCGCTTTATGAAATTATACCGGGTATTGAGTCGTTTGTCATCCAAAAGCGACAGATTCAGCAGATCAAGTTGATCAAAAAAAGACAGAGGCCGCTTGATGCCGCCCCCGCCTGTGCTTGTATGTTCCGCTGTTGCCGCGTTTTTCAGATGTGCGCCACGCCGCTTTTCTTCGCCGCCTCGGCAACCGCCGCCGCGACGGTTTTGCCGACGCGCGGATCGAACGCCTTGGGAATGATGTAGTCCGCCGCGAGCT
>CAYLIG010000018.1:0-51405 GCA_964383635.1 uncultured Christensenella sp.
TAAGGCGCATGTGATCCCTCCTATACCCGAAGCAGCTGTTTTCTGTTGATTGTAAGGCGCATGTGATCCCTCCTACACCCGAAGCAGTTGTTTTCTATTGATGACATCGACATATACCGCCAGAATCAGGATCGCGCCCTTGACAATCATCTGGTCAAACGATACGAATCCGAGCAGGTTCATGATGTTTCCCAAAAGTCCCAGCGTCAGTATGCCGATAAACGTGTTCATGACGCTTCCGGCTCCTCCCGACAGGCTTGTTCCTCCCAGAACAATGGCGATAATCGCGTCCATTTCATATCCGTCTCCGGCGGTGGGCGTCGCCCCCAGCGTGCGCGACGACAAGATGATTGCCCCGCAGGCGGCCATCAGCCCCGAGATGGCATAGCAGGCAATCTTCATAAATGGAACGTTCAGACCAGAAAGGCGGCTTGCCTCGGTGTTGTATCCGATCATGTGCAGCGACCGGCCGAACGACGTTTTCCCTTCCAGAAAACTCAAAAGGACGGCGAACAGAACCAGAATTGCAATCGGAATCGGAAGAAATGAAAGGATCCTGCCGGTTCCGATTGAATTGAAAAACGCGGAGTCGCTCGCATTGAGCGCAAACCCTTTCGTGTAGACCAGGCTCATGCCATACAGCAGCAACTGAACGCCGAACGTAATCATCAGCGACTCGCCGGAGTTTGCCTTGGTCAATACGACAATCAGCCCGCTGATTGCTCCGAGCAGGCACCCCACGAGCAACGCGCAGAGAATCGCCAGCCCCACAGGCATATACGCCTGAAACGAAATGACAATCAACCCGGTAAACGTCATGACCGCCCCGACGGAAAGATCCATGTGTCCGACCAATATGACAAACGTCATCCCCAGCGCCAGCAAGCCGAGCATGCTCATCTGCTGCACGATATTGAACAGATTCCGAACCGTGAAAAACCCGCGTGTCGTAACCGCCGCGAGGCCGACCATCGCCAGCAGGAGTACCAGATTCGCGTGCTGTAAAATTGCTTTTTTCGCCTTCATCGTTACTTCTCCTCCAAAATCGCGCAGCGCATGACGGCTTCCGCAGTTTTTTGCTCGCCATATAGTTCCCCTTTGATCCGGCCCCCGTGTACAACGAGAATCCGGTCGCAGAGATTTATAACTTCGGGCAGTTCCGAGGAGATGATGACGACCGCCTTGCCTTCGTCCGCCAGTTTGTTGATCAGCTGGTAGATTTCGTATTTTGCGCCTACGTCGATGCCGCGCGTCGGCTCGTCCAGAATCAGGATATCCGCGTTGGTATGCAGCCACTTGGCGATGATGACCTTCTGCTGGTTTCCGCCGCTGAGATTGACCGCAAGCTGTTCCGGCGACGGCGTTTTTATGCCGATTTTCGAGATATATTGTCTCGCGATCCCCCGCTCCTTCGCCCTGCTCAGCACGCCGAAGCGGCAGACGGAGCGAAGCGCCGCAAGCGAGATATTGCTGCTCACGCTTGCCGGCAAGATCAGTCCCTGCTGCTTTCGGTCCTCCGTCAGCAGCGCAAGCCGTTTCGAAATCGCCTTTCGCGGCGTCGCGTTTATAAAGCACGCGCCGGATATGGTTACCTCTCCCGCCTGATAGCGATCCGCGCCGAAGATCGCGCGGACAATCTCCGTTCTGCCGGAGCCGACCAGCCCCGCAAACCCAAGGATTTCGCCTTTATGCAGCTGAAACGAAATATCCTGAAACACCCCGTTACGCGTCAGCCCCTCGACTTTGAGCGCGACTTCGGCCAGCGGCCCGCTTGTTCTCTTGGGATATTCGTCGTCCATCGCGCGGCCGACCATGCCGGAGATGATCCATTCCTTCGTCACGTCGCCGATGTCGCGCGTGCCGATCATCTTTCCGTCGCGCAGGATGGATACCCGGTCGCAAAGTTCGAAGATTTCGTCCAGTCGGTGCGATATATAGATAACGGTCACGCCGTTTTCTTTCATCTTATGAATCGTGGAAAAGAGATGCTTTAACTCGTTCTCGGTGAGCGTTGCGGAAGGTTCGTCCATGATGACGATGCGTGAATCGTAGGCCAGCGCCTTGGCAATCTCCACCATCTGCTTCTGCGCGACGCTCAGGCGCTCAACCTTTGTTCTGGGGTTGATTTCCAGGCCGACGGCGTTCACCATCGTTTTCGCGTCCCGGTTCACCTTCTTCCAGTCGATGCCGGTCACGCGGCGCGTCGGCATGCGGCCGATGTAGATGTTTTCCGCGATGCTGAGCGAATTGATCAGATTGAACTCCTGAAAGATGATGCTAAGCCCCAGCTGCTGCGCATGGAGCGGGGATTTGATCTCGACCGGCACGCCGTCGATTTCGATGCTCCCGCTGTCTTTTTCAAGCACGCCGACGAGAATTTTCATCAGCGTGGATTTTCCGGCTCCATTTTCGCCGACGACTCCATGCACCTCTCCTTTTTTAAACTCCATGGATACGTCGCTGAGCGCCTTGACGCCCGGAAACGTCTTCACGATATGATCGAGTTTGAGGGCTGAACGCGGTGTCTGCTCCATTTGATTTTCCCTTTCGGCCTTGTTATGACTCTATTATAATACGATGGGCAATTGATAGATTCGTTTGTTGATCAGTGTTTTCCCGATACTATGGCGGGTAATTGAATAAAATTGCGTGTCTTGCAACCGGCTTTTGACAGTACGGCGGGCAATTTGTCGAATCTGTCGATTCAAGAAACTGCCCGCCATACGCATTATGTTACTCCCCGAATGCCAAACCGGCCTATGTACTTGTTACCAGAGCAGGCTTTGATCGTACGAATCGACATTCTCCTTGGTAATCGGCGTGATTTCGTCTTTATACCACTTTTCAACCGTCAGGCCGTTTGCTGCGTCCACGGCGGCCTGCAGGGAGACGGAGCCCTCCTGCACGAGCGGCTGCACGGCGGTGCCCACGATTTCGCCCGCTTTCACCATATCATAGCCCGCCTGGCTTCCGTTGTAGCTGACAACAGCGATATCGCTGCCGGTATAGTTCATCGACTTCATCGCCTGCACCACGCCGACGCACATCGTGTCGTCGTGCACCCAGATGCCCTTGATGTTCGGATACTTGGTCAGTGCGTCCAGCGTGACGGTCATCGCTTCCGCTTTGTCATAATCTCCCGCAACTTTGGCAACAACGTTGATGTTGGAGCCGGCAATCGCCTCTTCGAATCCGGCGGTACGGTTGATCTGCGGATCGGTGCCGGCCTTGCCTTCGACGATGAGCACATCGCCGCCGGCTTCGCCGAGCGTCTTGAGCATGAGTTCGCCGGCCGCGCGGCCAACGTCCAGTTCATCGGCGCCGACATAGGTGACGACATAGTCCGCGCCGGAAGCATCGATGTTCATTGCGCCCATGACCACGGGAATTCCCGCATCAAACGCCTTCTTCACGACGGGTACGATCGATTTGCTGTCGACCGGGTTGAGAATGATCGCGTCGACGCCCTGCGCAATCAGGGAGTTCATCTGATCCGTCTGCTTCGCGGCATCCCAGCCGCCGTCCAGCTCGATCAGATCGACGCCGAGTTCGGCCGCCTTGCTTTCGATGCCGTTGGCAAACACTTTTACGGCGGGCGCGCTCAAAAGGCAGTACAATACGCCAACCGTGAGCTTGTCGCTTTCCGTCGCCGCGGCCGCTTCATCGGTCGCTGCGGGGGCGGCTGTTGCTTCTGTCGAGGCAGAGTCGTCGCTTTGCGTGGCCGTCTGCGCCGTCGGAGCCGCGCAGGCAAACAAGCTGAGCGCCATCAATACTGATAGAAAGATGCTGATCGCTTTTTTCATGAGAATTCCTCCTTTTATTATTTTAAAGACTGTTCGCAAACCATGTCACGATGTCTTCAAAAACCATTTATTATTTTAAAGACTGTTCGCAAACCATGTCACGATGTCTTCAAAAACCAGATTTCTGCGTTCATGTCTGGGGATGTTGTGGTCAATGCCCTCATAGACGTTCAGTTTCTTATTCGCCGCCGGAATCGCGTTGAATATCGTTTTTGCGTTTTCGACGGGAACCAGCGTATCGGCCCCTCCATGCAAAATCAGCGCGTCGCAGGTTATTCCGGAGCAGTGCTCGATCGGGCGGTAGCCGGCCAGCTGATACAGCGAATCCAGACTCACATACGCGTTGATGCCTGGCTCAGCAAGCGTCTCGGCCACGACAGCGGCCTTCGCTTCGTCGCTTTCGTTGTACATTTCGAGCACGTTGACGATGCGCGATTCCCCCGTCACCGCCGCGTTGGTATGATCGCTTTCCAGCATACGGTAGAAGGACGGCCAGTCGCCGTTGCTCCGCTGCCAAACGCCTTCCAGCCAGGATCCGCAGTCCGCAATTCCCGCCATCGATACCACGCTTTTGATCCTGGAGTCGATTCCGGCCTGATACAGCGCCGTGCACGCACCCATGCTGATGCCCGCAACGCCGACGCGATCCGGATCGATCTGCGAAAACTTCCGTAAAAACGACAGCGCGCTTGCCAGATCCTGCGGCCATTGGGACGCGCAGTACAGATGATACCGCCGAAGCGCATGTTCGCCGCAGCCGCTGAAGTCGAAGCGCAGGCTCGCAATTCCGTTTTCATTCAGTTTCTCTGCCAGTTTGTCCAGGCCGTCCCCGTTGTATCTCGAATGCCCGTGACAAAGGACGACCGCGGGAAATTTCTGTTCGACGTCTTTACCATCCGGAATTGAAAGAATGAATGGAAGCGGCCTGCCGCCGCTGTAAAAAGTTCCTTGATAGTCCATGTTGTATCCCTTGTTCTTCTTGATGGTTTTAGTTTAGTATACGGTTCCGCCGACTGTCAAATGAAATCTAATATTATTTTTCTAATCGTTTAGATTTTAATTATGATTGAAATGACGGTGAAAAGAAAATATAATAAGCTCATTCCATCACAGGGGTGCAGTATCATGGCGACAATGAAGGACGTAGCAAAAGAAGCCGGCGTTTCCATCGCGACGGTTTCTTATTATGTCAATAAAAAAAGAGTCTCCGAAAAGAAGGCTCAGAAAATCGCCGCCGCCATCAAGACGCTCAATTACGTCGTGCAGAATTCGGGACGCGACCTTCGCGTCCGAAGCAACGACGACATCGGCATCCTGTTCCCGGACATTGCCGAACCATATTTGGAAAAGATCATCAGCAGCATCAAGGGCTTCCTTACCTATCAGGACAGGAATTTCAGTCTGGAGCTGTCCAACGACGACCCCGAAAGCGAGCTGAAATCCATCAAGGGATTCATCGGCCGAAAGTTCGCCGGAATCATACTGTATTCGTGCCAGCCGGATCATCAAAAGGTGTTTGATCTGCTCGCCGCAAGCGGAATTCCGTTTGTACTCATCGACCGCAAGCCAAAGGATTTTGAATGCAACTTCGTCAGCTGCGACAACTATACGCTCTTTCACAACCTGACGCAGCACCTGATTTCAACGGGGAGGAAGAATGTCGCGCTCGTTTGCGGGCCGCAGGATTTTACGGAGTGCGGCCGGGCGTATGAAGGATATGCAAGCGCCTTTTCGGACGCGCAGAAGGAGCTTGAGCCAAGCAACGTCATCTTCACGCGCTCCCTCCGCGAAAGCGGATTTCTCGCAGGCATGAAACTGCTCGAAACCATGTCCGCCCCGCCGGACGCCGTCATCACGACGTCCTCTAAAATTGCGGAAGGACTGCACTACGCCTTCAAGCTCAACCGCCTGAACGTAGGACAGGATCTTTTCATCATCACCACAGGCGATTCGCAGGACGACGTGTTCTATATCGACCAGTCCATCATCAAAACATCGCGCTCCGCCTTCGAAATCGGCGAGCGGGCGATTCGTCTTCTGCTGCAGAATATCAAATCACCCGTCGTCTTTGAAACGCAGCAGATCGTCGTGCGGGACTGGTTCGATGCGCGGCAGCTCTTTTCCCAGCCTGATTTTCAGAAAGCGTACAAGGCTCCCCATCGCGAGACCATCGACGTCCTCATTCTCGACGACTACAATTCGGTGAACGCGCTGCAAAAACTGCTTGTCGATTTTTATTCCAAGGAAAACATCGAGGTCAACATCCACAAGGTGCTGCCGGAGCATTCCTACGAATATATCACAACGCATCTGAATCGGCCGGACTGCAACATTGACGCGTTTCTGTTTGATATCCCCTGGCTGCAGTATCTGGCGGAAAACGATTATCTGTTATGTCTGGACGATTATTTCGCCCGCTACAATGTCGATGCGGACGAATTCGTCCCCGGCATTCTCGAGCAGTTCAGCAACGTCAACGGGCACGCATACGCGCTGCCGTATATCGCCACCACGCAGCTGCTTTTCTATCGAAAGGATTTGTTTTACGACGAGCATTTATCCCGCATGTTCGAGGAAAAATACCGCATCCCGCTTCAACCGCCCAAGAGCTATCTGCAATACAGCGCGATCGCCCAGTTTTTTACGCGCGCGCAGAACCCTTCGTCCCCCGTCGAGTACGGCCACGCGATGGCCATCTCCTATACGGAGCAGTTGATGTGCAGTTTTCTGCCGCGGCTGTGGTCCTTTAAAGGCGATCTGTTCGATAAGGCCGGCGCGCCTTCGCTTACGTCCCCGGCCTCCCGCAAAGCCGTGAAAAACCTGATGGAGTGCGTGCAATACGCGCACCCCGACATGATGCAGGATCGTCCCACGGACGCGATCGAAAAATTCACCAGCGGAAGAGTCGCTATGCTCAGCACGTTTTTCAACTATGTCACGAACGTATCCGACCGTTATAAATCGTCGGTGTTCGGAAAGGTTGGTTATTCCTCCATCGCGGGCGGCGCGCCGGTCATGGCCGGCTGGTGTTTCGGCGTTGGAAAACATTCCAGGAAGGCGGATGAAGCTTTCCGGTTCATCAAGTGGGCCTGCTGCGCCGATATTGCAATTCCGCACACGATACTGGGCGGACAGTCCCCGCAGCTCAAAACATATCGAAACTACGACATGGTCTCGCTCTATCCATGGCTTCCGAAAGGATTGAGCGAATTTGCCAACGCGCGCAAAAGAATCGTGCCGACAGAGCACAATCGATCGATCTGCTCCGAAAAGCTCGTCGAGGAAGCGGTTGCCCGCGAGCTGTACCCTTTGATCACGCAGTTGGTCAGTGGCGTCATTCCGGACAACGCCGCGATTGAGGGCGCGCTTTTTCGGGCGGAGGACGAGTTGAAGCGGTTGGTTGCGGAATCCACCGACTCTCGAAAAAAATAAGTACCGGTTGATCCATATCGGCAAACCGGAGGAGCGGCTCGCAAGAGTCCCGTCCCTCCGGTTTTATGATTGATTTTTTCCGTTTGTATAAAAGCAGGGGTTGGGCCCTTGCTCGCAGAGAATATCCGCAATGCGTTCGCACGCATGTCCGTCGCCATACGGATTACAGGTCTGCGCCATCGCCCGATACGCCGTTTCGTCCGTCAGCAGGTGATTGCACGCGTAGAAAACGTCTTCCTCGTTTGTTCCGATCAACCGCAGCACGCCCGCCGCAACCCCCTCCGGGCGTTCCGTCGTGTCGCGCGCAACCAGCACGGGCTTACCAAGGCTGGGTGCCTCCTCCTGAATTCCGCCGCTGTCCGTCAGAATCATGTAGCTTCGCGCCAAAAAATTATGAAAGTCTACCACGTCCAAAGGTTCTATGATGTGCACCCGATCCGTTCCCGTCAGAACCTCGTCGGCGATTTGCCGCACGGCCGGGTTCATGTGGATCGGGTAGATCACCTTGACGTCGCCGTGCGCGTCGACAATGCGTTTGATGGCGTGGAATATATTGTACATCGGCTGCCCGAGGTTTTCCCTTCGGTGCACCGTCATGATGACAAGGCGGCTCCCTTTCGCCCACTCCAGTTCGGGGTGCGTATAATCTTCGCGAACGGTGGTTTTCAGCGCGTCGATGCCGGTGTTTCCGGTTACATAGATATGATCCGAATTCTTCCCCTCGCGGATCAGATTGTCGCGCGATCGGTTCGTCGGCGCGAAATGGTCTTTTGCCACGATGCCGACGGCCTGCCGGTTAAACTCCTCCGGATAAGGCGAATAGATGTCGTATGTACGCAGTCCGGCTTCGATATGACCGACGTCTATGCGCAGATAGAAGCACGCAAGCGCCGTTACAAACGCCGTCGACGTATCCCCCTGCACCAGCACGATGTCCGGCGCTTCCTGTTCGAGTATCTCCTTGATGCCAAGGAGGATGTTAATCGTCACATCGAACAGCGTCTGTCTTTCCTTCATGATGAACAAGTCATACTGGGGCACAACCTGAAACGCCTCCAGCACCTGATCCAGCAATTCACGATGCTGACCCGTAACGCAGACGACTGTCTCCAGTTCGGGGCGTTGTTTGAGTTCGTTTACCAGCGGGCACATCTTGATCGCTTCCGGGCGCGTTCCAAAAACCAGCATGACTTTCTTCATAACATCGACCCTCCTCGATATGTCGTCGCTTGTTGTACGTCTGAGCGGGATTCGATCCGGATGATACGGCTGATATCCGCCCTTCTGTTTGCTTTTGTGCTTCGGTACATAATCACCATTGCGGCAGCTCGTCGAGCGTGAGTATCGTGTCGCTGTTGTAAACATCGATAAAATGCTGCCGGTCGTTATATTGGTTCGAAAGCCTTCCGCTCCTGGGATTCACGACAAACCTGTCGCTCCAGGTGATGAAAAAGAGCCACCGCGCGTTGTCCTGCACCAGCAGGTCGGGGTCCGGAACCGCGCCGTTTTCTGCCAGACCGATCATCTTTTTCGAATCGGTATAGAGAAGCGCCTTGTAAAACAGGTTGTAGAGGCTTTCGTAGTCGAACGGGTCGACATACTCGTCCTCGGCGATGATATCCACATATTCGTCTCCGGGATACCAGTTTGCCGCCTGTCCGTTATAGACCCAGATCAGATTGTTCAGATGATGTACGTTCGTCAGGCGGCTGTACATCAGTTTCCATAGCTTTTTATAGTTGTCCGCGCCGGACGCACCCCACCAGAACCAACCGCCGCTTGCCTCGTGCAGCGGCCGCCAGAGCACGGGGACATCCGCGTCCGCCAGTCGTTTGAGCTGAATGGCGATGGCGTCGATGTCCCGCAGCAGCAGGCGATACCCCTCCGGGTCGTCGCCGTTGAGCGCCGCGCCAAGATCAAACGTCGTCGCGGAGGTATTGTATCCGTCCCACCAGGGCTGCGCGTCGGTATCGATCAGATCCTTTGGCGCGTTCCAATGCCAGATCAGCGTCAGAATCCCGCCCTGCCGTGCCCACTCCAGCGCGTAGTCCGTCGCGTTCGTCTGCGCGCCGCGCTCCACGCGGCTCGGTGAATAGTCCATCAAATCGATTCCCACTATTGCCGGGTATTTTCCCGTCAATTGATAGAGTGCCTTTATCTCGGGTGAATTCACCCCTTTGTCGGACGCGTATTGACCGGAAAGCGTATAGGATCCGTAAATCGACTGTAAATATTGAAACAGGCGAACCGTATGCTCGGAAGCGTTTGGGTTATTCAGCGCATAGCCGACGCGATAGACGCTGTCGTCCAGTCCCGTGACGCTTCTGACGGTCATGCTGTCGATGTAGATATACCCGTCGCCGCGCTCCACGGAGATTTCGTTCCGCCCCGCCTGCAGCCGAACCAGCACCGTGCCGGTTTCGTAAGCGTTGCTTTGCGTTTTGAGGATGCCCTCGAGCACGGTTTCGTTGACGACAAGCGTATTTTGGCTTTCGCCGAATTCCCCGGCGGTCAGAAAATCGAGCGCATACCATCCCGCGGCGGGCACCTCCACCGCAAACGTCAATCTGTTTCCGGCGGACTCCCAAACGCCGACCGACTGCCCGTCGGACGGCGTTGCATACAGATCCAGGCCGGTTCGTTGTGCGTTCTCCGCCTCGAACAGCGTGTCCGGATATTGCGCGGCCGACGGAGTCGGCGTCGCGACCGCGTCGACCGTCTCCGTGTTCACCGGAGCCGCGCTCTGCGCCGCAGGCGTGCCGCCGTTCGCCGTATTTGGCGGCGGCACGCAGGACGCGAGCAAACCGGCGGCGCAGACCAGCGAAAGCAGCGCCATTCGTCTTCTTTGCATCATCGTTCCTTCAGCATCGACCGTCGCATGACAGGCTACACATCATACTGCATGGAGTCCCTCGCCGCGCTGAGCAGCTCCATCACGTTTTTCTCGTTCCCCTCGTCAAACGCGGCGCCGATGCGCATATCCAGAATGAGATTCCGCGTGTTCAGGATGCTTCTGGTGTCGATATTCGCAATCGTCTCCTTCAGGCGGTCGTGAATTACATCCAGCCCTTCTTTTTTCGTGAGCATCAGCATGGCGAACATGATATCGTTGTCGTCGAGCTGGTAGAGTTCATCCTCCGCGCGCGTGGCCTTGCGGATGACGTTGATCACCTCCATGACGACCTGCTGCATCCCTTCCTTGCGGCTTAAACGCTCGATCTCCTTCTGATACTTAAACTGAATTACGAGGACAACGAAGCCGATGTCGTAGCGCTCGGCAATGCTCTTGTAGATGCTTGCGTCGTTTTCAAACGCGCGCAGGTTTTTCAGCTTGGTATCCTCGTTGAGCGTGGAGATGCTGACCAGCTTTTTATCCAGATCCGTGACCGTTTTCTGCAGCTGCGCCGTCGCCATGGTAAACAGCCCGAACGCCGTCGTCAGCGCGGGCGCCATCACAATCCAGAAATACACATACGGGCGGATGACGATGCCCTTCGTCACGCTCTGAATGATGACATAGGTGATGTAAGCGAGGATGAGCGTCGTATTGATGATCAGCCCCACCGTCATGCTCGTGAAATACGTGATCAGCACGATGATGAACACGACGGCGGCGATGAGGAAGTTGTCCATCAGATACTCTTTCTGATAGATCAGGAAGACGAAATAGACAAATATCAGCACGATCAGGAGCAAAAAGCTCAAGTCGGTCTGCAGGTTTTTCCGTGCTCTTTTCATTTCTGCTTCCTCCTATATCTCAGCACAATGAATACCGAAGCCGCCGCGAGAATGACAAGCACGGCGCCGCCGACATAGATCAGGTTCATCACGTCCGTACGCTCCGCAAGCGTCATTGCGGCCTTTTCCTGCTGCGCATTGTCCTCTTTGAAGCGGTACTGGAAGATTTCGTCGCTGTCGGCCACAAACCCGTCGCCATACAGCTGCCAGAGCTTCGTCGTGTCGCCAAAGTAGTTGAGCGCATTCTCCAGATCGCCCTCGTCCGTGCCCGCAATGATCAAAACCGCGTTTCGCACGCTGGAATAGGGAGATTCGATCATCTGCCCGGTTGCAAGCGTCGCCGAATAGGTTTGATCAAGCAGTAGCTTTTCATTGGAGCGAATGCCGACGCCGTCGTTGTTGAACTGGAAGAACATCTTCTCGTTCAGCGCTTTGATGACCGCGTTGTCGGCCGGCGTGCCGATTGCGATCACGTTCTTGCCCTCCAGGTCGCCCGGGTTCGAGGCGCGCGTAACGCTCAGACTGCCGGTGTTGTATTTCACAAACTGCCCGATGGTCAGCATGAAATTGCCCATGAGGTTCAGATCGATATCGTTGTTGCTCTCCGGCAATATGACCACGACGTCGTTCAGCTCCCCGGATGAGACGAACGGATACGGATAGTTATCGAAGAGATAGTACGGCACCTCCGCGGAGTTGAGCTTGAGCGTCGACTCGCTGGAGATATATGCCCAGGGCGTCTCCTCCTGACGCAGCGTACACCAGAGATCCGCAATCTCCAGATCGAACGCGACACTCAGCGTGAAGCTCCCCGTTACCTCGATATCGGTTGGAATATCCAGCAGCAGGACATCGTCCCTGGCGTTTGCCTGAGAAAGCTTCTGGCTGCCGATCGGTACGCCGTTGACATAGACCGTCACAAGCGAGCGATCGAAATCGAGATTTTCAGAATAGCGGTAATGCAGCTCCAGTTCGCTGCCGTAAGCAAGCTGCCTGTTGTTTTCAAAGTTGATAAAATAGTCCGCTTTCTGGCGGAACGGGCCGTCCAGATAGGTGCCGGTGGCGGTGATCGACGTATACTGCTCAACCCCCTCCTTGCGCACCAGCACGTCCTCGTCCGCCGAGATCAGCTTGAGCGTCTTCTTCAACTGGTACATCACGCTGCCGTTGCCCAGCTCCGCCGCGGCTTTATCCAGCCCCGCGCCGCTGGCGGCGGTTACGACAAGCACGTTTGTCGACCCGGGAATCAGCAGCAGCGTCGCGCCGGACGCGCTGACGCCCCCGGCCGCGTCCACTGCGGTTTTCATATCGGCGGGGAGGTTTTCCGGCTTTGCGATGTAGATGACATACTTTTTATCCTTTAAGTACATCATGCTGTCGGCGGCGAGCAGGTCGATGTTTTGGTAGTCCTTCGTCGCCTTGCTGGAAACACCCGCCAGCGTGGTAAACGCCGCGCCGAGCTCGTCGTCGTCAAACCCTGTCGCAACCGCGATTGCGCTCTGTTTGTTTTCCAGCGCGTCGATCGACGTAAAGCAGGTGTAGAACTGATCGATCGTTTCGCAGAGCGCCGCGGGCGTATACGACACCTCGATGGCCGATTCGCTAAAGACGTTCATCCAGTTTGCGCTGGTTACGTCGTCCACGCATGGCAGGCCGTTATAGGTGCGGATATACCCTTCGATCCGAATGACGTTATACCCCTTGATCAGGTATTCCACCGGTATCTTGAGCACCAGCGTGCGGCGCAGCCCGTCCGTCACCGGCACATCCTCGGAATAGAAGCGCACGCCGTTGACCGAGATCGTGATGGACGAAAGGTACTCCGAAACGAGCTGCGTGGTGGAAAACTCCAGCGTAAACCGCGCGTCCTTGATGTCCCAATTGCCGATGTTAAACCCCTTCGTCACATCGGAAAACAGACCGACAAGGTAGGTGTCCGATCCAAACAGCGTTGTGGAGACAAAGCCGCCCGAAGGAACCGTCAGGTCGGTGCTTGGCGCGGGCGTCGGCGTCGGTTCGGGAATCGTGTCCGCAAGGACGGCGGTCATCGCATTCGATACGGATGCCCCCGCAGAGCCCCCCTCCGCTCGCGCCGCCGAGGCCGGCAAGATTGTCAGCACCAGCAACGCGGCAAGAACTATCAACTGAATCCTTTTCATGCAACACCATACTCCTTTGTTCCGTTTCAGTTCTCCATGCCGTCCTTTTATATGTTGAAAGGTATTCCCTTTTTTGTCGTTTTGTCGTTTTGCGGCAAATTGCGTTTCTTGCGATTAAAACCGTTCCGTTTTATACCAGCGGAACCCACGCCGGAAGACCACGTCCAGCAGATACTGGATCAGCCCGTAGGCCGCGACCACCATCCAGAGCTTGGAATACGTAAAATACATCAGAATGGTGATAAAAAGATTGGAGATGCGCATCTCCCCTTTTTCCGTCGTCAGCGTGATAAACACCGTTATGACGAACAGACAGATCGCCATGAGCCACAGAAGTCCGCTTAAATTGGCAAGCGTCAGCGTGATAAGCCCCAGCGCATTGAGCAGAAACAGCGAATCGGAGATGATCAGCGCGCCGAGAAGAATGAAATACACCGACATGAAATACATCACGTCGAACTTCACACGGTACTGCTTGAACTGAAACAGCTTGGGGAAATTTTTGATCAGCACATACAGGTTGCCCTTGACCCAGCGCACGCGCTGGCGAAACCATACCTTGAGCGTCTGCGGCTCCTGTTCCCAGGTGACGGAGCTCGGCACAAGCCGGATCTTGTACCCCATCGCGTAGATGCGAAAGCTCAGCTCCGTATCCTCCGCCATCGCCTTTTCGTCCCATCCGCCGATTTCATCGAGGATCGACCTGCGGATGACAAAGTTTGTGCCCGGAATGGTGCAGAGGTTAAACAGCTGCCAGCGGCCCGCCTGCGCCATCCACTGAAACGACAGTGTTTCAATGTTGATAAACCGCGTGAGCAGATTGACGTTTCTGTTGCGCGTGCGAAATTTTCCGATGACCGCGCCGAGCGAATTGTCGTTTTCAATCACCTCGACCAGCCGCACGAGCGCGTCCGCCTCCGGCGTGTTGTCCGCGTCGTAAACGATGATGTATTCGCCCTTGCTCTGCTGAAAGCCGATGTTCAGCGCGTTCGATTTCCCCTTGCCCCCGTTGGTCTTATCCGTGTTGATGACATACAGCGCCCGCTCCGGAACCCGCGCCTGGATTTCCTCCAGAAGCGCGCGGCTGTTGTCCGAGGAGTTGTCGTTGACGACGATGATCTCGTAGCTCTCGTTCGGATAGTTCAGCCGCAGCAGGGATTCGACGGTCTGCACGATGACACGCGCCTCGTTGTGGGCCGGGACCAGCACGCTGACAAACGGATAGCGTTTCAGCGTCTTTCGTTCCTCGCGCTCAAACTTGATATAGTAAATGTATCCCGCCACCACCAGAACCTGGTTGATGATGAGCAGAGACCAGATACAAATCAGCGCGATCAATCCCAGCAAATCAAAATTTATCATCGTTTCGCCGCTTTTCCTTGTCCCGATTGTTTCCTGCGCCCGCCGCTTCCCCGGCTTTCTTTTGCAGCTTTCCTGCCCGACCCTTCTTCCGCCTTGCTTTGGCCCTCCGGATCCTTCTTCAAAAACTTCTTTCGATACAGCCGGACCCCGATTCCGATGAGCAGCAGCACAACGCACATGCTGAATATGACGATGACGAACATGATCTGGTTGCCCTTGTCCACCAGGAACGCATACCGCCGCTGCGCCACATCGCGATACTGATATTCCGAGCTGACGTCCTCCTGTTTGTCGAGATACTCGTCGTTGGTTTTATCCCGCCGGTAGTCGCCGATCATCAGCCACTTGTTGTTGATTGCGTCGATCATCCCGTCCAGATCGTCTTCATTTTCAAAAGGATTGAATTTGATCACCGTGTCGATCGGAAGCGTGATGAACAGCTCGTTCTGCGGCAGCATGGCGGCCAGCGCGTCGATGGAAACGACGTAAGGCGTTACCGGTTCGTCATAGACTACGACGCCGTTGTCGAGAAACGTCTGATATGCATATTCCATGCGGACGTCCAGCGGATCGCCCACCAGCTCGTTCCCCGTCTCCAACGCCGCGTGCAATATGATCGAGCCGCCGATGGACTGCATATACCGCAGCACGTTGACATAGCGCCTGAAGGAAGGATAGTCCGTATTGTAGTAGACCGGCATCACGCTGACGATAAAGGGGATCCCGTTTTCATAGAGCTTTTTCGCGGTCTGCCTGAGCATATCGAGGTCGTCAAAGGGGTACACTTCATCGAGCATGATGTACATCTCGCCGCCGTCCAGCCGCCCGAAATAGCTGTTCAGCAGCTGCCCGACCGCAAAGGCGGAAAGATCGTCCGCCCGCAGATACGGCGCGTACAGGATCGAATCCGTCTCCACGCAGAGCGGATATGTCTCGCCGTGAATCGTGACGCCGCCGATCGCGCTGCCGGTGTATTTCGCGATATACCCGACCCCCGAATCCAGAATGACAGATTCCTGATTGGTATATACGCTCAGATCCGCCGGTGTGGCGCTGTTGATCGTTTTTATTTCAATGCCGGGCAGCGAGATAAACGCGTCCCCAACGCAGACCACCCGCTTGCCCATATCCAGCGCGTCCAGCAGCGGCGCGTTGTCCTGCAAAACGATATACTCATAATCCTTCAATACGTCCCGGCTGTATTCGACGATGTCCAGCGCGGCGACTTGCTTTCCGCAGGCGGTGATCAGATTGGAAAGAGTGCTCATCTCTTCTTTATCGCGATAGACCAGCAGCACCTGATCCGAATCCGCGCGCGCGAACCGGGCCGGTACGACCGCCAGCAGGACGACCGCCGCTATCATGACAAAGACGACCGCTTTTCTGATCATAAGCATCCTTTCTCAACAGATTCGCCCGCAAAACGCATGCCCGCCGCTTTCGCGCCGCCTAGGCCCTGTAAGCCAGCAGCGCCATGAGGTTGTCAAACGCGTACAGCTCCAGCGTCCGCGCGTTTGCAAACGCGCCGTACACCTCGCTGGTTTGATCCAGCACCTGAAACCGCTCCATCCGCGCGATGCTGAGCCGGTACAGCTCCCCGTCCTGTTCCGACTGCCCGATCATTGCGCAGATGGCGTAGACCGCCGTGGACTCCGTTTGTCCGATGTTCGCTCCGTTCAAGTCGTAGGCGCCGTACAGCGTACCCTTTGCCACGCGCTGCCGGATCCAATCGACACTCGCCCGCGGGCACGCGCCGACTTGCGAGAGACTGAGCATCGTTAAAAGCGACTGGACGGTGTCGATGCTCTGGCTGGAATAGGTTTCCGACGCGTAGTCATAGCTGCGCGCGTACATCGGGAATCGGTCTCCCAGATAGCCGCCCTCCGCCACCGCGCGCATTGTTTCCAACACGGGCCACCACTTTTCGTCCCGCGCGGCCAGCATGTTCAGCGTATCCAGGTCGAGGTAGCACAGCGTTACAAAGTCGTTTGTCCCGCCATACCGCTCATCGTAAAAATCGTATACGCGGTTCTCCTTTACGTTTGTGCGGTAGAGCCGATCCGCATAGCTCAGCGCGGTTGTTTCATATTGTCCGCCGAACGCCTCCTGTGCCAGCAGCAGCGCGCGTATGACGCGCAGGTCGTCCAGAAACGCGTTGACGGGGTATGCGCCGCTTTCCGGCGAATAGCGATAGGACAGCAGCACGCCCATGTCCAGCCGCTCTTTCACAAACGCCAGCGAGCGCTCGAACGAAGCCTGATCCCCGGTTTTGGCCGCATAAAGCATCCAGAGCCCCATCGACTCCGAAAGCACCTCCTCGCCCGTCGCCCAGTCCGCATTCGGCGCCGGATCCAGATAGTTGGTTCGAACGCCGCCGTCCGAAGTCACCAGATGCTCCGACACAAACCGGAGCAACAGCGTTTCTTCCTGTCCGGCGGCGGCCGTTTCCGCCTGCGCCTCCGCGCTCTGCGCCGCGCCGGTCGAGGCGGCCTCCGTCGCGGGGACGCAGGAACATGCAAACATCATGCATCCTACCCATAACAGCAGCGTACTTTTTCTCATTCTGCACCCGCCGTCACGTGTTCTTATAGATCGGCTGTTCCGCGTTCGGCTCCTCCTGCGGCGCGGCGGCGAGCTTTGCCCGCCTTTTTTGATACTTCTCGTCAAAGAAGCGGATGATATTTGCCAGCAGGATCACGTTGATCATGTCGAACGCCTCGTTATAGAGGAACAGATGCTTGGCAAGGTCCGTATCCCCCGCGCCGATGGTGGACACGATAATCTGCGATACGCCGATGAGGAACACGCCGAGCACGAGCAGCGCTTTTCTGCGTTTTTTATAGAGCAGCGCCAAAACAAGACAGATCCAGATGAGGATGAATCCGATCGTTTTCGGCGTATACGCAAGCTTGAGCGTGCTGTAATTGGCGAACGTCGACGCGTGCGCGTTGGGAGCATATCCTTCCGCATACTCGTAATTGCCCTGGATCGGGCGGATCTGATAGGCCACCCGGGCGGCGATTTTCAGCAGCTTGACATAATCGTTCGGGTTTTCCAGATAATACTTCGCAACCGAGACCACATTGTAATGGCTGTAAAAATGATCTGTCAGCAGCGTGTTTTCCGGATTGATCTCCGGATACTTGTCAAAATAGATCGTGCCGTCGAGCAGTTCATACTGCGTGTCGATGCCGAACGATTCCACCGCCTCGGCCGGATCATCGGAGACCATCATCACGCCGCGCGTCATGGTGTGATACATGCTGATGTTGGTAAACCCCTCGGAGATCAGAAAATAGGTCATCGCGCCCATTGCGATCAGCCCCGCGGAAAACAGAACGATCAGCGTCTTGAACAGCTTGCTGCGCTCTTTTTTGAAAAACAGGAAGATCAAAAGGCCCAGCAGCACGCCGACCGGCGCAAACTGCTGCTTGGAAAACGTCAGCACAAGGCCGTTGAGCAGAAACAGAACCAGCAAAACCGTCGGGTGATATCTGCCCTCCGTATAGAGAAGCAGGCACGTCGCGCAGGCCATCAGACTGATGAATGCAACCGGCTCGGCATAAAACGAACTGAAATACGCGGTATATCCCGTGTCCAGAAATACAAATATGCACGCGGCGCCGATCAAAAGCGAGCTAAGAAACGTCAGCTTGTCGGTCAGATATTCCATGAAGAAGTAAAGGACGATCATGAAATATACGCCCAGAACCGCCGCCAGAAAGCGCAGGTCAAACACCGCGTAGTTTCCGGTGATCAGTTTATCGAGCCAGATCGCGGGCTGGATAAACAAAAACTGAGAGGAATAAACGCTTGTGCCGTACTCGTTGAAGTACTGCATGATGCCATATTCTTTGATGTAGTAGCCCTGATAGAGCAGCGCGCTGTTTTCCGGCAGGTCATACAGCCCCTGCGCATAGGTGACGCGCTGAAAATCGCCGTTGTCCTCCATGCCGATAAACGGCGGCAAAAACAGCACCGCAACCAGAACAACGACCGCCGTCAGGATCGTTAGAGCCGGTACGATTTTCTGCAGTTTTAGCGGTCTACCCAGCATTTTTTGTTTCGCTTCCCTATTTTTCTGCACTCGTGTCTGCGATGCAGCGGTATACGACAAACAAATCTCCGCTGCTTTGTCCGATGACGCGTTCCACGCGGATGCTGTTTTCGTCGATTACCTCCAGCACCCGGGTCATGACCTCATACTTGGTGTTGTAAAGCCAGTCTCCCGCCTTGAGGCCGTGCGCCGTGATATACACGATGGTTTCGCCCGTTCCATCCCCGGCCAGCAGGCCGTCCGCCTGCTTTTTGAGCAGGGCAACCTCATCCCCCGGCGCCTGCCCGGGAATGTCGCCGTCGGTATATTCCAGCATGTACGCGTTGATCACCTGAACATGCCGAAACGCATTGTCCCTTGTCACGTTGACGACGGCGTCGCCGTTTTGCAGCAGGTGATACGCTTTTTTCAGCAGATGCGACGTGGTGGTCAGTTCGCTTTCGTCGACGGGTGTGTTCAGATCCTTCGTCGTGTTAAACGGGAGCACCGGCAGCCCGTTCTGGTCGAACAGATCCGCTTTGGGGAAGTTGCTCCAGGCATAGCGCACGCCATGCGGCACGATGACCTCGTCGCTCCAAACCAGGAGCGTGTCGCCTTCCGCCTTTGCCTCGGCGTCCACCCATGTGCCGTCCGCGGTCATCACCTCAAAGTCGCGCGTGCCGGCCACCGTTTCGTCCAGAGTCAGCGCTGTCGCGTTAAAGTGTATGGTGTATACGCTGGATTTTCGCTCATAGCTCGTCATGACACAACTTTGCATGCCGAGGTCTTTGCCGTATACCAGATCCATCGCCAGATACGCCAGCCTTGATCCGATCGGCTGCTTGTCGGCCGGGTGGATCTCCTGCGGATTGCTGCCCGCAAGGTCGATTGTCGCCACGACGCCGACGTTTTCCGTCGTATTCGCGACGCGCATCTGGACTTCGCGAATATATGGCCAGTAGTCGCCGTTCTGTCCGTAGTTGTCGCCGTATCCCGAGAGCTGAACCAGCAGCACCGGCAGCGATTCGTCGTCAAACGCCTGCCGCACGCCCCAGATATAATCCCGAAGCAGCGGCTCGTACATATATTTCAACTGTGTGCTGTTTTCGCCCTGATAATACAATAGCGCGCTGACGTTGTAGGGCGTTACGCCCTCCATATATCCGTTCCAGAACCCGGAGCGGATGAATTCATCATCCTGCTGAACATAGCCGTTCTTTACATTCACGTTGTTCGGCATGAACATTTCAATGCTGGTACCGCCATAGGTCAGTTGGATGATTCCAAACTTTACGTCCTTCAAGTCCGCGTTCAACGTCAGCAATTGATCGACGTAATAGACCCCGATCGCGCTTGCCGATCCAACGATATAGGCGCTGAACGGATCGACGACCGCCGACCAGCTGTGCGGCAGCAAAGTGACCGGTTCAATTGCTGTCTTGCTGTCCGGCTGATAGAAGCGGATTTTATCGGTATGCGCATATTTTTCCAGCATGTCCTGCACGTTGTTCGTGTCGTACAGCGGCATCTCCGCGTTGGACTGCCCGGCGACCACGACAACCTCGCCGACATAGATGCCTCTGTATTTATAAATGAATCCAGAATCGCTGATTTTCAGCGCATACGGCCCGCCGTATGTCTGCGCGGGAAACTCCACGCTCCATGCGCCGTCGACAACCTTCGTCTGCAGCTGCTGCGTGCCGAACCGAACCGTGACGGTATCCCCGCTCATGCCTCTTCCGGAAACCAGAATCGGTTTTCCGGCCTGTATGACGGCATAATCCGAGTAGATGGACTGTATGGTCAGAACCGAATTGTTCGTGCGAAGCCGCGCGTCCGCCGCCAGCGCGAGCATGCGCAGCAGTTCGCTTCGCGTAATCGTTGCTTCGCCGTTGAAGCGATTGCTCTCGTCGAGCAGCAGATAGCTGTTTTGTACGGCGAAATAGACCGCAGTTTTATAATCGGGTTTCAGGGCGTCTGCATACAGCGTCTGATATTTGGATGATCCCGATTTACCCGGCAGGAGTTTTTGAAGAATCATCGCCGCTTCATAGCGCGTGACCGGGCGGTCATAGTCGGTGTTTTTGACGATTTCCGTCCTGCGGAAGATCGTCTGATAGGCGGCGTCCACAAACGCGTCCATCGTTTGTCCCGGAAGCATGTGCCGACCGTTGTAATAGAGTGCGGTTGCGAGCAGTTCCTTCACGCTGATTGTTTCGTCAAAATCCACCTTGCGCTGGCTGGGCAGAATAACTCCCCGCCGGATGAGATAGCACAGCTGCTCCGCGTATGGCTCCTCCGCGTCCATGACGACCGGGGTATCGGCGAAATGCTCAAGCTGCGCGTTCAACGCCGCAAAGCTCGAAACGTCGTATAAAGCGACGTTGTCGAACTGTACGCGCGCGGCAAAGCCCCAGCCGGAGTTGAGACTGCCGGAAATTCCCAGCGCGGGCCCCATAACACTCTGCAAAATCCTGTATTCGGAAGCGTCCGTATACTCGAGCAGCGGCGCCGTGTCCGCCGTGGGCCGGTCCGGGCCGTCGATATAAAAAGCGATATGAACATTTCCGTCCGGGGTGTTCTCGATCAGCAGACGCGCGGTATAGTCCACCTTTTCCCGGAGCAGGAAATATGCCTCGGCAAGAGGCGCCGTCCCGCTCGGCGCATTCGTGTTTGTAATGGACCATTTGCAGCGGATCAAGTTGGATTCATACTCTCCAAGCTGCTGAACGATGAAGTAATTGACGGCGTAATATTTCGTAAAGGCAGCGTCCGCCGTTCGGGGAATGACGCGGAATATCACGCGGTTTTCGTTGCCCTCATTCGGCATGCTCTGCACGTTTACGGTAAACGTCATGCCGTAGCTCTCGTTGCCCTGCAGATGCTTTTTCAGCAAGGCATACTGCTCGTTGACGAGGAGGTTTTGTTCCTCCCCGGTCATCTCCAGATATCCGTCCGCCGTGATGGAATTCAGCGCCCCCGCGCCAAATCCGCCATACCAGTTTGTACTTCCGGATTTGCTGTAAATGCGATGGTCTTTCAGCGTATCATCGTTAAAATTATCCTGAAATAAAGGTTCCATGGACGGCCACGCGATCTCATATGCGTCGGAAAAATCGCCTGCGTTGTCGCTGTCCAGATGCATAATCGCCCCGCTGTCCGTCAAAATTGACAGGAGGGTTTGCTTGTTGTCGCCCACTTTTGCAAACAGGGCATTATAGCACAGATCGAACGCATCGTTGACCGAGAGCACTTTATCGTCGTTTTCATCGTTCGCAAGTAATATACCCGCTTCTTTTGCGGTTTGATACGCGCTGTCGCGATCAAACGTCCCCGTTCCACCGCCGGCAAAGTTGATTGCACGCAGCAAAAACACAAGAAACGTATCTTCGTCGCAAATCTCGTCTCCCATGAAATGGTTGTTCGTAACGCCTTGTATGATATTGTTGTGGTATAAAAATCCGATTAATGGTTCAGTTCCGGTGGATAAATCGATGAATGGATGTGTATATGAAGTGCTTTGCGCCTGCGCGCTTAGCGAGGTGACGTCCGCAATCATCCGCACCGCGGCGTTGCGGGTCAAATACAGCTCCGCCGCGTAATCGTCCTGCTGAATCAGGCCATGATCGATAAAATACTGCGCGGATTCATTGAGTCCGGATGGATCGGTTAAGACGTCGACGTTTGTATCACCTGGTTCGATTGCATCGCTTGCATACGCTTCGTTATTCAGCGGAGGGCTGACACCGCAAGAAAGCAGCAGAAAAACGGCCCCCAGCAGGAGCGCAAAGCAAAGCCCGCAGAATGTCCGTTCTTTCATTTCTTTTTCCCTGTCGTGCCATTCAAACCCCAAACGTATATACAATGTGTGAACTTATTATACCACGCATACACTAATAAACAACTATCAGATTTTGATTTTTTATCATATTTTCTTCACAATTCTCAATAAAACAGCCATTTTTGCTTTAGCGCTTTACCCAAACTATGCATCCCAGCTGTATTTTCACAATTTTTATGCTTTGCTCACCCAACAGCAAACACGCCGGTTCGACACAGCAGAAATATCACAGCATGATTAAAGTCGGGTCCCGCATCTCTTTTTTAATTTTACGGTCGGTTTTCATTTCTGCATAATGCATCCTGCCAAAGTTTTTGCTATAATGAAATTGAGATATGTCGACGGATATCGTGTTGAGTGTTGATGAACTGGACGGATGAACAACTCGCTGCCATGATTTTTGCAACCAACGACATCTATCCCGATATGACAAAATATCGAAAGGAGTATATGATTGCATCTGGTTTGGACCATATGTCAATCATACTATGCCGTTATGAAGCTGCAATTGGCGATGGACATGACAAACGAAGACCTGTTTTGGAACGTTTTATCCAAGACGCATGATTTGATCGATATTGTCGAGCTCGGGAATATCGGCATGTATCTCGGCGCACAGCTGATTCCCAAAGTCCGGGCAAAATATCCGAAGCTGGAGATTCTATGGGATCAAAACGTCAAATATCTATACGCCAACATTCCGGCGATCAATTTAGGCGCGGACTATGTCACCGTGGACGCGGCGGCGTCCGACGAGGACTTTGAGCTGCATCTGGAATACGCGCATAAGCTCGGCTGCAAAGTCGTCGGCAATCTAAACGCCGAAACAGCAGGCTCGGCGCAGATGATTCGCCTTGAAGAGCTGGACGTCGATCAAATCTCCTTCCACCCCAACGCACATCAGGATCTGTTCCCGACCGGGGACGTTCTGCAGCTGCAGATTGCCAAACTCGTGCTCAATCAGGCGGAGATATCGACATATGGCGGATTCACGCTCGGCAACGTGTACCCTGTTCTAGCGTTAAAGCCCGACATTGTGTGCGTTGGCGCCGCGATTTGGAACGACGATGATCCGCGAAGAGCTGCGCAGAGTTTTCGCACGCTGATCGAAAAATATCAATAACCGGTCGTATCGGCCTGAACAAAAGCGGCTGCCTCCAAAGGGCAGCCGCTTTTGATGACTCCGCAAAGTGCGGAAGGTTTACGCAGGCAAGCCCTCAATTGCCGCTGCCAGGCAGCGGGAGCGCTCGCGCCGGATTCTTTTGCCTCTTCACCAGATAGAAGACGCCAAACGCCAAGAGCACAATTACAAACCAGCCCAGCAAAATCAGCCAGGCTTCCCGGACAAACTGCTCGCCGCGGTTAAACAGCGCGTACGACATAATCCGGATGCCGGACGCGGTAGGCAACAATTTGAACACCGGCGAACCCGCGGAGAATTCCAGCGGATTCAGCGCCCCGGAAATCAACCAGAGCGTGATGCTGAGAATGATCATCGGCGCAGGCACAAGCCGGAAGTCGCCCGCCTTTCTTCCGTATAAAACGCCGGGGAGGCTGAATATCGCCGACAGCACCAAAAAGACCGCCAGCAAGTACAAGACACTTGCGACATCCGGAAACTGCAGCCCGAAAAACAGCATATAACACAGCGTCAGAACGATCATCATGATACTGGAAAGGAGCATTGCCGCCAGCCATTTTCCGATCAGCGACGCCGAATCGCCGTTTGGCGCCATCCGGATGTAAGTCTCCGTGCTGCCCTCACGCTCATTGGCTCCGAGCGCCCCGCCGATCAGCAGCCCGAAAAAGGAAATCGTCCAGATCAGGATACCCGCCATCATATAGGAGGATCTCGCAAGCGCTTCGTGCTGCAGGGTTTCGGCTATAACGATGCCGGGCCTGTCACCGGTGTCCAGGCCGTACTGCTTGATAAAATCGTATATCCTTGCTTCAATGCCGAGTCTCACGTTTTTCGAAATGTCCTCGTGCGCCGCTGTAAACTCTATCGTAAGCTGTTCGGGTTCGCCCACCTCCACGCTCTCTCCAAAGCCTTCCGGTATGTGAAGAACGGCAAACGTTTCATGCATCTGAAACATATTCTCCGCAGTTTCGTCATCCGTCAGGACAAGATCGAAGTATGGAATCGTACCCGTGCGCGTCTCCAGAACTTCCATAAATTTTTCCGTCCAGGCGCTCGTCGAAGCGGCGTCGCCATTTACCACGGCGATGTCTACAATCCCGGTCGTTTGAAAAACACCGACGAACAGCAGGCAAATCAGAAGAGGCGGAAAAATCGATACCAACGCAACCGCTTTGTGCTTTTTCCAGTACCGGATGGATTTTTTGATTTCCGCTTTGATTTTTACGATCACAGTTTCTTCGCCTCCCTAACAAACACGCCGTATGCAGCGGCCAACATCACCGCGGCAAATATGCCGGTAATCACCAGATCTCTCTGCAGCAATCCGGTGCTAACGCCGCCAAGCAGAGACGCGTTAATATACTTCCGGCAAACAGCTCGACGGCGTCCTGTCTCCCTATGACGGACTCTCCCGCGGCATCATCTCCGCGCTGACCTCGTTTGGTTATGAACCCGGCACGGCCAACTGGCCCGTCGTCACCGGTCAGGATGCGGAAGCCGCCTCGATCAAATTGATCATCTCGGGCGAGCAGTACTCCACCATCCTCAAAGACACCAGAGACCTCGCGGCCGTCGCGGCCGGCATGGTCGATGCATTGCTGACCGGCACCGAGCCGGAGATCAACGACACGACGACCTATAACAATAACGTTAAGATCGTTCCGTCGTACCTGCTGATCCCCTACACGGTAACGATTGACAATTATCAGGAACTGGTTATGGATTCCGGATACCTGACGGCTGACGACATCAAATAACACGTAGAATCGAACCTGTAAATCGGCTAGCGGTAGCTTAAGCACAAATACTGCTAGCCGATTTCAATCATATCTTCACGGAAAATATCTGTCTCTGTCGGGGGACAGAAAAAGAGGAGTTATCTATGGGAAAGTATATTTTGGAAATGAGGAATATAACAAAGACATTCCCAGGAGTAAAAGCTCTTGACAATGTTAATTTAAAAGTGATCCCGCATCATATTCACGCGCTGATCGGCGAGAATGGTGCGGGCAAGTCTACTTTGATGAATATTCTGAGCGCCGTTTATCCATACGGAACCTACGAAGGCGACATCGTCGTCGACGACGAAGTCTGCGTGTTTCGGTCGATCAAGGACAGCGAAGCGAAGGGTATTGCGATCATCCACCAGGAACTCGCTCTCATTCCCAGCCTTTCCATCGCAGAAAACGTATTTTTAGGAAACGAGCAAACCGACAAGGGTCTGATCATCAATTGGGATAAAACGAGAATCCGAACCAGCGAAATGCTGAAAAAAGTGGGGTTGGACGAACGAACCGACACGAAGGTCAAGGACATTGGACTTGGAAAACAGCAGCTCGTCGAAATCGTCAAGGCGCTTGCAAAAGACGTCAGGCTCTTGATTCTGGACGAACCGACGGCGGCATTAAATGATAGAGACTCCGATCATCTTCTGGATCTGCTTGTCGATCTGAAAGCGCACGGAATAACCAGCATCATCATCTCTCATAAGCTCAACGAAATCACCAAGGTCGCGGATGAGATCACAATTTTACGAGACGGCGCCACGATCGAAACACTGGTCAAGGGCGTTGACGATATCTCCGAAGAGCGCATCATCAAGTCGATGGTCGGCCGCGAAATCGTGGACCGGTTCCCGAAGCGCACCCACAAGGTTGGGGACGTCTTCTTCGAGGTGAAAAACTGGAACGCATTCGATCCGCTGGACGACACGAAGCAGGTGCTCAAAGACATCAACATCAACATCAAAAAAGGCGAAGTCGTGGGCATCGCCGGACTCATGGGCGCGGGGCGCACGGAACTGGCGATGAGCCTGTACGGCAAGGCCTACGGAGTCAAAATATCCGGAAAGATTTTGATGAACGGCGTCGAGCAGCAGATCAACGACGTCAGCGACGCAATCAGCAAGGGAATCGCCTACGCGACGGAGGACCGAAAAACCGCCGGACTGATTCTGATCGACGACATCAAGCGCAATATTACGCTGACGTCCCTGAAGTCGCTGAAAAAAAACATGGTGGTCATCGACAACAACCTCGAGATCAAGATCGGCGAAGAATACAGAAAGAAGCTCAACATCAAATCCTCGAGCATCCTCCAGAAAACCGGCGACCTTTCGGGCGGCAACCAGCAGAAGGTCGTGTTCAGCAAATGTATTTTTGCAGACCCCGACATTCTGTTTCTGGACGAGCCGACCCGCGGAATCGACGTTGGCGCAAAATATGAAATCTACACCATCATCAATGAACTCGCCGAAAAAGGGAAGTCCGTGGTGGTGATTTCCTCCGAACTGCCGGAGATTCTCGGCATGTGCGACAGAATCTATGTGATGAACAAAGGAATGATTGTAGGCGAGCTTGCGGCAAGAGACGCCTCTCAGGAAAAGATCATGCAGTATATTATGCAAAGCAACAAGGAGGTTGTGAAATGAAAAGGATAAGAAGTTTGCTTCGGGGTAATATTCGTCAGTATGCGATGATCATTGCCCTTGTTGTCGTTATCATTATATTTGAGTTCCTGACCAAAGGGATTCTGCTCAAGCCGTTGAATATCTCCAACCTGATTCAGCAGAACGCATATATTCTGATACTGGCAATCGGCATGCTGCTTTGCATACTGACGATCGGCAACATCGACTTGTCCGTCGGCTCGGTGGTCGGGCTTGTCGGCGCGCTGTCCGCGATATTCATCCTGAAGATGGATATGCCGGTTTGGATCGCGATCATACTCTCCTTGATTGCGGGCTTCTTCATCGGCGCCTGGCAGGGCCTGTGGATCGCATACATCGGCGTACCGGCGTTCATTGTAACGCTCGGTGGCCAGCTGATCTTCCGCGGTCTGACGATGGTTGCCCTGCAGGGCACCAGTCTTGCACCGCTGCCAAATTCCTACACGTTTATGGCCGCCGGATTCGTGCCGGACATCGCCAACATTGAAGGAATCAATCTGCTGACACTGCTTGCCGGCGGCGTTGCCTGCATCCTGTTTACCATCAACGAGATTGCAAAACGGCGCAACAAGAAAAAATACAACTTCGACGTACCCTCCATTGGCGCTTTCCTGTTTAAGATCATTGCAATCACCGCCGCCATACTGGCTTTCAGCTACGCGCTGGCTTCCTATCGCGGCATCCCGATGGTTCTGCTGATCGTCGTCGCGCTGGTACTGATCTACACGTTTGTCACCGACAAGACGATCCCCGGCCGGCACATCTACGCATACGGCGGCAATCCGAAAGCCGCGCGCCTCTCGGGCATTAAGACGAAGCGCGTGCTCTTCTGGGTCTATGTGAACATGGGCGTGCTCGCCGCCCTCGCCGGAATCGTATTTACCGGCCGCCTGAACTCCGCGACGCCGAAAGGCGGATATGGATTCGAGCTCGACGCCATCGCGGCCTGCTTCATCGGCGGAGCCTCGACGACTGGCGGCATCGGCACCGTGGTCGGCGCGATCGTCGGCGGCCTGCTGATGGGCGTTCTGAACAACGGCATGTCGATCATGGGCGTGAGCATCGACTGGCAGCAGGCGATCAAGGGATTCGTTCTGCTGATCGCCGTCGGGTTCGACGTGATCTCGAAGATTCGATCCAAAGTTTAATCGGGCGTCCAGCGGCCGAAGAGATTGGTCACCTTGAACAAGTGGCCATTTCTTTTCGGTCGATGAACTATATTCCGGTAAAACAAGGCAAAACAGCTGATTCTTTTCGGTCGGCGCGCCGTATTTCTGTTAAAATACGACTAAGCGGCCATTCCTTTTCGGCCGACGCACTATAACTACTGACAGGATAAGGATGATTGAAATGGGTAACCAAGCAAACGGCATCAAGCTGGAAGAAACCTATCTGGGCATTGAGCTCGGTTCCACGCGGATCAAGGCGGTTCTGATCGGGCCGGATCACGCGGTGCTCGCCTCCGGCGCGCACGACTGGGAAAACCGGCTGGAAAACGGCTACTGGACATACAGTCTCGAGGCCGTATGGGCCGGTGTGCAGAACAGCTATCGAAAGCTGGCGCAGCAGGTGCAGGAACGATATGGCGCGGCTCTGACGCGCACGGGCGCAATCGGCATCTCCGCGATGATGCACGGTTATCTGCCCTTCGACAAAACCGGCGCACAGCTGGCGCCGTTTCGCACATGGCGAAACACGACGACCGAGCGGGCGGCGGAACTGCTCACCGCGCAGCTGGAATTTAATATTCCGCAGCGCTGGAGCATTGCGCACCTGTATCAGGCGATGCTGAACGGCGAAACGCATGTTTCGGATATCGCGTTTCTAACGACGCTCTCCGGCTATATCCACTGGCGGCTGACGGGCGAGCGGGTGCTCGGCATCGGCGACGCATCCGGCATGTTTCCCATCGACAGCGTGACAAAGCAGTTTGTCGCGCGGATGGCCAACGAATTTGACGGCCTTTTGAAACAGCAAAATCTGCCATACAGACTCAACGATATCCTGCCGCGTGTGCTGAACGCGGGCGAACCGGCGGGACGGCTGACCGAAGCGGGCGCAAAGCTGCTTGACCCGACAGGCGCGCTTACGGCGGGGATTCCGCTCTGCCCCCCGGAGGGCGACGCGGGAACCGGCATGGTCGCGACCAACAGCATCGCGCCGCGAACGGGCAACGTTTCGGCGGGCACATCCCTGTTTGCCATGATCGTTCTGGAAAAAGCGCTCTCCAGAGTGTATCCGGAGATCGACATGGTGACAACCCCGTCCGGAATGCCGGTGGCGATGGTGCACTGCAACACCTGCACCTCGGATCTGGACGCGTGGGTTCGCCTGCTGGCGGACGCAATCTCCGCGGCGGGCGCAAGCCTGACAAAACCGCAGGTTTACGATCTGTTTTATGAAAAGGCGCTGGAGGGCGACGCGGACTGCGGCGGACTCGTCAACTACAACTACTATTCGGGCGAACCGATCACCAAACTGCCCGAGGGCAGGCCGCTCTTGATGCGCAGGCCGGACGCGAAGCTGACGCTTGCAAACTTTGCCCGCGCACAGCTCTACTCCGCCGTTGCGACGCTCAAGCTCGGCATGGACATCCTTCTTGAGCACGAGCATGTGAAGCTGGACAGCCTGCTGGGACACGGCGGCCTCTTTAAAACGCCGGTCGTCGGACAAAAGCTGCTTGCCGGCGCGCTGAATACGCCCGTATCGGTCATGGAAACGGCCAGTGAAGGCGGCCCCTGGGGCATGGCGCTGCTCGCGCAGTTTATGAAGGACAAACGTCAGGGACAATCGCTGGAAGACTATCTGGCAAACGACGTGTTCGCGGGCGCAAAAGGAAGCATGCAGCTTCCGGACGCGGCGGACGTCGCCGGATTCGGACGGTTTATTGAGGACTATCGCAAAGGACTCGCGGTGGAACAGGCCGCGGTCAACGCGCTGACTTACGAATAAGGAGAACAACGAAGCATGAGACAATATGAATTTTGGTTTGTCGTGGGCAGTCAGTTTTTATACGGCCCGAACGTGCTGGAAACCGTCGCGGCGCGCGCCGCGGAGATGACCGAACGGTTGAACGCGTCCGGCAACCTGCCTTATCGACTGGTTTACAAGGCAACGGCCAAGACCAATCGGGAAATTACGGACGTGGTTCGCGAGGCGAACTATGACGGAAACTGTGCCGGACTCATCACCTGGTGCCACACATTCAGCCCGTCCAAGATGTGGATCAACGGCCTGACCGCGCTGCAGAAACCTTACTGCCATTTTGCGACGCAGTATAACCGCGAGATCCCGCAGGACGAGATCGACATGGACTTCATGAACCTCAACCAGGCGGCGCACGGAGACCGGGAACACGGCTTTATCGCGGCGCGGCTGCGCATGCCGCGCAAGGTAATCGCGGGCTACTGGCAGGATGAAGATGTGCAAAAACGCATCGGCGAGTGGATGCGCGCTGCTGCGGGCGCCGCTTTTTCAAAGGAGCTCAAGGTCATGCGCTTTGGCGACAATATGCGCGAAGTCGCCGTCACCGAAGGCGACAAGGTGGAAGCGCAGGTGAAGCTCGGCTGGCAGGTGAACACCTGGCCGGTGGGTCAGCTGGTGGAGGCCATGGACGCCGTTTCGGACGCGGAAATCGACGCGATGATGGACGTATACCGGCAGACATACGAATTCGCGACGGACGATTTGATGACGATACGCTATCAGGCGCGCGAAGAGATCGCCATCAAAAAAATGCTCGATGCGGAAGGCTGCGCGGCGTTCAGCAACACATTTCAGGATCTGTACGGCATGAAGCAGCTGCCGGGACTGGCAAGCCAGCACCTGATGGCCAGCGGCTACGGCTACGGCGGCGAGGGCGACTGGAAAACCGCGGCCATGACCGCTATCCTCAAAGTGATGGGCGCGGGAAAAACCGGCGGCACCTCGTTTATGGAGGACTACACCTACCACCTCGAACAGGAGAATGAATACAGCCTTGGCGCACATATGCTGGAGGTTTGCCCGTCCATCGCGATGGAAAAACCCCGCGTCGAGGTGCACGACCTCGGCATCGGCGACCGGGAAGCGCCCGCGCGGCTCGTCTTTGAAGGACACGAAGGGAAAGCCATCGTGGTAAGCCTCATCGACATGGGCGGCCGGATGCGGCTGATCTGTCAGGATATCGAGTGCGTCAAACCGTTTATGAAGATGCCGAAGCTCCCCGTGGCGCGCGTCATGTGGAAGCCGGCGCCGAGCCTCGCAACCGGCGTGGAATGCTGGATTACCGCGGGCGGCGCGCACCACACCGTGCTGAGCTACGACGTGACGGCGGAGCAGATGAAGGACTGGGCGCGAATGATGGACATTGAGTTTGTCCACATCGATCAAAACACGACGGTCGATTCGCTGGAGCAGGAGCTCTTTCTCGCGGATTTGGCCTGGAAACTGAAATAATATTCGCGTGCAATTCATCCGCGCGGGTGTTATGCTATGACCCAAAGGAGAATGAATCATGCTTGAAGAATTGAAACAAAGAGTACTGGCGTCCAATCTGCGGCTGGTGGAGCTGGGGCTGGTGCTGTTTACCTGGGGAAACGTCAGCGCGATCGACCGCGAAAAGGGCCTCGTCGTCATCAAACCCAGCGGCGTGGATTACGACGGCATGAAGGCGGACGATATGGTCGTTGTCGACTTAAGCGGCCGCGTCGTCGAGGGCAGCTGGAAGCCGTCCACCGATCTTGCGACGCATCTCGAGCTTTACAGGGCGTTTCCCGAAACCGGCGGCGTCGTGCATGTGCACAGCCAGCACGCGACGGCGTTTGCGCAGGCCGGGCGGGGCGTTCCCGCCTACGGCACGACGCACGCGGACTATTTTTACGGCGAGGTACCCTGCACGCGCCCGCTGACGCAGAGCGAAGTTGAAACGGACTATGAGCGCAATACGGGTCTTGTGATCGCGGAAGCATTCGCAGGGCGCGACCCGATGGCGGTGCCCGGCTGCCTCGTAAAAAACCACGGGCCGTTCACCTGGGGAACAACCTGCGAAAAAGCGGTCTACTACGCGGCGGTGCTGGAATACTGCGCAAAGATGGCGCTGATCACCGAGCAGCTGAACGAAGACGCGAAACCCGCGGACTCGTATCTGCTCGACAAGCACTATTTCCGCAAGCACGGCGCAAACGCCTACTACGGGCAAAGCGAAGCGCCCAAAAAAGAATAACCGTTACAAAAGACCTGGAGGATTCGACAATCCCCCAGGTCTTTGAATCAATACTCTCCCAATTCCACCGGCCGCCTGTCAACGGGTGGCCGTTTATGTTTGCTGGCCGCTATATCCCCAGCGATATCCCAAGCGATCTGGCCTGCTGCAAAAACTGTGAATCCGGCGGAATGCTCTTGAGCTTGCCCGCGACCTCGCCCAGCGGCACCGCAACAATCTCGGTGCCCCGCAGCGCGACCATATTGCCAAACTGGCCTTTTTTCACGAGCTCCCCCGCCATCGCGCCGAACCGTGAACAGAGCAGGCGGTCGGTGGACGTTGGGTCGCCGCCGCGCTGCAGATGACCCGGCACGATCGCGCGGACATCCTGATCCAGCCGCTCCGTCAGAATATTGGCAAGCCGGTTGCCCGGCGCGGGCGGCAGGGCGGCGCGCTCTTTTTTGGGCAGCGCGGCTTCCTCCTTTGTCAGCGCGCCTTCCGCGATGACGATGATGGAGAAGTTCTTGCCTTGTTTGTTGCGCGTTTCAATGGCTTTGAGCACGCGCTCGAGGCTATACGGCATCTCGGGGATCAATATCACGTCCGCGCCGCCCGCAATCCCCGCGCAGAGCGTGATCCAGCCGACCTTGTGCCCCATCAGTTCGATGACGAACACGCGGCCATGGGACGCCGCCGTCGTATGGATTGCGTCGATGACATACGTCGCCTTTTCCACGGCGCTGTCGAATCCAAACGTCAGGTCGGTTCCGTAGACGTCGTTGTCGATCGTCTTGGGAATCGTCACGACATTCGCGCCGTTCTGGCTGAGCAAATGCGCCGTTTTATGCGTGCCGTTTCCGCCGATGATCACCAGCGCGTCGAAGTTGTTCTTTTTATAGTTGGACATCATCATGTCGAGCTTGTTCGTGTTGTTTTCATTCAGCGTCTGCATTTCTTTGAACGGCTGGCGGGACGTTCCCAGAATCGTCCCTCCCTGCCGCAGGATGCCGGAGAACTCCCCCGGGCCCATCTTGCGCCATTCGCCCTCGATCAACCCCCGGTAGCCGTCCATGATTCCATACAGCTCCAGATCCTGAATATAGCCGTAAAGCGTTTTTGCCACGCCCCTGAGCACCGCGTTGAGTCCTTGACAGTCCCCTCCGCTCGTCAATAATCCAACCTTCATCGTTTGTTCCTTTCTGCAGATCAATCTGGAAGCAAGCTATAAAACGGCGTTTGCGGCATACATCGCGTCCGTTTTTTGAATCGGCATCTGGTTACTCGACATACAGCGACGGCGCGATGCGGCGGCCCAGCCAGATCAGCGCGCCGCCAAGCGCGCGCCGGACGGACTGCAGCGAGAGTTTTTTTAAGTGGGGCAGCTCGTTTTCATAGTCCCTGATGCAATTTTGATATTCCACCATCTGCGCGTTTTTGCAGCCGGTTCGCGATTCCAGGCGCGTATAACTGCCGTCCGGCTGCATGATGCGCCCCTTTTCGCCGTCCTCGGACAACGAAAGCAGCATGCTCTTGATGCGCTGCGCAATCCGCTGATCCCGCACCGGGCAAAGCACCTCCATGCGGCGGTCCAGATTACGCGTCATCAAATCCGCGGACGAAATAAATAGCTTTTCGTCCCCGCCGCTTAAAAACCAATAGACGCGGGAGTGCTCGAGAAATCTGCCGACTACGCTGACGACGCGGATGTTCTCCGTCAGGCCGGGTATGCCGGCCCTGAGGCAGCAGATGCCCCGGACGATCAGGTCGATTTTGACCCCGGCCTGGGACGCAGCGATCAGCCGGTCGATCATGTCCCGATCCGCCAGCGCGTTCATTTTCGCAACGATATGCCCCCCGCGGCCGTACATGACCGCGCAGGCGATCTCGTTGTCGATCATTTCGTAAATCTTTTTTCGGATACCGCCGGGAGAAACATGAAACACCCGATAGGATTCACCGGTTTCGTCCATGCTCAGCTCGCGGAAAAACAGGATGATGTCGCTTGCGATGTCTTCGTTGGAGGTCAGAATGCCGACGTCGGTATACAGTGTCGAGGTGTTTTCGTTATAGTTTCCCGTCGCGACATGCGCGGTATACTGAAGCCCTTTCGGCGCTCTGCGGGTGATCAAAAGGAGCTTGGCATGCACCTTCATGAAGTCGCGCCCGTAGATGACATGGCAGCCCGCGTCCTCGAGCATCGCCGCCCACTCGATGTTGTTTTCCTCGTCGAAGCGCGCTTTAAGTTCGACGAGAACCGTCACTTCTTTGCCCCGCTCCGCCGCCGCGACCAGATATTTGACGACCTCCGAATGCTTGGAAACCCGATACAGCGTCTGCCGGATGGCGATGACCGAATCGTCCATGACCGCCTCTCGCAGCAAATCCAGCACGGCTTCGAAGTTGATGTAAGGATGGATGATCAAAAAATCCTTCTGTCGGATCTGGCGGTGGATATCCGCGCCCCGCTGCAGACCGGGCACATAGACGCTCTTGATATCCATGTAAAGATAGTCCGTAAATTTCTTCGCTTTCGCGGCGTCGATCACCGTCCACATCGGGCTCATGTCGAGCGGTCCGCGTCGGGTAAATATCTGCTTTTGCGTCAGGCCCAGATGGTTTGCCAGCAGTTTGGCGATGTCGCTGGTCGACGAAAGGTTGGTCTCCAGCCGCACGGGCATCAGTTTGCGCCGTTTTTCCAGGATATGCTGCATCGCCGCGCGATAGTCCTCTTCGCTGTCGGTGGCCTCGTCGTCCAGCTCCAGGTCGGCATTGCGCGTGACGCGGAATTTACCGATTTCAATCACTTCCAGCTTGGGAAACATTTCCTGCGCAAACGCCTTGATGATGTCCTCGGCCAGCTGATACACAACGTCCTCCGCGTTGAGAAAGACGATCTTTCCCGCCGACTCCGGAAACAGCATCAGACCCAGCTTTTCGTTGTTTTTATATTTCAATCGGGCGGCGATAAACACCGCTTTGTTGGGCAGATAGGGAAACGGGTGCTTTCCGTCGACGATGATGGTGGAGATCAGCGGGCGGATGGTCTTGTTAAACTCCGCGCGAAACGCCTCCTGCCTGCTTTCAGAGAGTTTCCCGGGCCGGATGCGGTGTATGCCAATCTCGTCCAGCGCGGCAAACAGCTCAAACTGCGCGTTGTTGTATTGCGCGACCATGTCGGCAGTCTTGCGAAAGATCAGCTCGAGCTGTTTTTTCGGTGTGAGATTGGTGATCGTGTCCTCGCTGACCAGACCGGAGAGCGCCTGATCGAACAGTCCGCCGACGCGGACCATAAAGAATTCATCGAGGTTCGAGCAGAATATCGACAAAAATTTCAGGCGCTCCAAAAGAGGATTCCCCGGGCTCTGCGCCTCTTCCAGCACACGTCCGTTAAAATCGAGCCAGCTGAGTTCTCTGTTGATGTAGGGAGACGTTTCGCTCATACATTCTCCTTCAAATTTCTGCCGCCTGTCAGCTCTTTTTGCGGAATTTCCGCCGGTTTTGACTGTAATTTAATAGTATCGAAATCCTGCCGAAAAATCAATGACCGGCGCCTTTTGTTCTCTATACGGCAGCAAACGCCTGCCCCGGCGGCACGCACGGTCACTGTCGGGTTTTTCGCGTCGCACGGTACTGTTTCAGTCCGCCGGAGAGATTATACACGTGTCGAAAGCCTTTGTTGATCAGGATATTCTGTGCGGCGTTGCCCGTCGTCCCCTTATTGCAGTATGTTACGATCAACGCGTCGCGGTCGAGCTGATCCGCCGCCGCACGAAGCTCGGCATGCGGAATGCTTTTCGCATCCTCGACATGTCCCGCCGCATACTGCTCCAAAACGCGCGCGTCGATCACGATCGGCTGCTCTCCGCCGCTTTTTCGCGCGGTTAACTCGTTCGCCGTCATGAGCGGCCTGCCGTTGTGGATCGCGTTTTCGAGGATCATGCCCGTGTATAGTACAGGGTCCTTGGTCGTTGCAAACGGCGGCGCATAGGCAAGGTCGAGATAAAACAGGTCCTCCGCCTTCGCGCCAAACGAAATCGCCGTTGCAAATACGTCGACGCGCTTGTCCACGCCCTCGTAACCCACGATCTGCACGCCGAGCATCCTGCCGTCCCACCTGTCGGCAATTCCTTTGATCACCATCTCACGACCGCCGAAATATTCCGGCTTGTCGGGTTTGATGTTGTGACAGACGACCGCGTCGTATCCCGCCGCGATCGCTTCGCGCTCCGAAAGCCCCGTCTGTCCGACAGTCAGCCCGAGCACGCGGAAGATTCCCGTGCCGAGCGTCCCGCGATACGCCAGCGTTCCGCCGGTGACGCAATCCCCCGCGATCCGTCCCATTTTATTCGCCGTCGAACCCAGCGGGCGGTAGACAGGTTTGCCGGTGACAACATGAAATTGCTCCGCGCAGTCGCCGCAGGCAAAGATATCCGGCATGCTGGTCTCCATGCGTTCGGTGACCTGAATTGCGCCCGAAGTGCCGAGCCGTATGCCCGCCGCCTCCGCGAGCTCCGTGTTCGGACGAACGCCCGTGGAAAGCAGCACGAGTTCGGCGTCGATCAGCGTTCCGTCCGCCAGCGCGACGCTATCCGGCGTGATCTGTGCAATCGATACGCCGGTATGCACCGAAACGCCGTTCTGCCTGAGATGCTCCTCCACATAGGCCGCCATATCGGCGTCCAGTCCCGGCGTGACCTGCGGCAGCTTTTCGAGCAGAACGACCCGAACACCGCGCCGGATCAGGTTTTCACACATCTCCAGCCCGATGAACCCCGTCCCGACGATCGCCGCCGTCTTCGGCTTTCGTTCGTCGAGAAACGCCTTGATGCGCAGCATATCGCCGATATTGCGCAGCGTAAAAACATGCGCCTGCTCCCGCCCGGGAATCGGCGGCGTCACCGCGCGCGCACCCGTCGCCAGAATGAGTTTGTCGTATGCGTCCGAGAACAGTTCGCCGGAGACCAGGTTTTTTACCGTGACGGTTTTTTGCGCCGTATCGAGCGAAAGCACCTCGTGTTCGGTGCGGATGTCAACGTTATACTTGCTCCGGAAAAACGCGGGATCGCGCGGAGTCAGTTCCTCCGCGCGCGCCACCTCGCCGCCGAGAACATATGGCATGCCGCAGCCGGAATAGGAGATATACCGGTCCTTCTCATAGACCGTAATCTGCGCGTCCTCGCTGTTTCGCCTCGCCTTTGCCGCGGCGGATGTCCCGGCCGCCACCGCCCCGATTACGATGATTTTCATAAAAAACGCGTTCCTTTCCGCTGGTGCTCTGCTGTTCTCATAGCTTGTACTCTGCTGTTCTCATAGTAGAGTGCTCTGCTGTTCCCATAGCTTGTGCTCTGTTGTTTTCATAGTAGAGTGCGCGCGGATGTTCGTCAATCCGGCGGCGCATGATTTGATCTCGATTTGACATTCACCCTGCGCGCAGGGCAAATTACGCCCGGTCTTTCCCGCGCGGCACCCTCCGGCTTTCAGAAATCTCCAGAATTGGATTTCGAGCGCGCCGCTTGACACGTCTGCAATTTGGAGTAAAGTACTCCTTAACAGCTTTGAAAGTGTGAACCGATTGACATGTCAGACAACCGTCACCAGCAATATCTGAAGATGACCGAAACCCCCATCCCCCGTCTTGTCGTCGCGCTGGGCATTCCAACGACGATCAGCATGCTCGTTACGAACATCTACAACATGGCGGATACGTTTTTCGTCGGAACGCTCGGCACCAGCGCCAGCGGCGCCATCGGCATCGTATACGGGTTCATGTCCATCATACAGGCGTTCGGCTTCATGTATGGGCAGGGCGCGGGCAGCATCATCTCCCGTAAGCTCGGACAGCAGAACGCCGAGGAAGCGAGCGCTTATGCGTCGACCGGATTTTTCCTTTCGCTTGCGACGGGCGCGCTGCTTTCACTGATCGGATTCTTCTTTATGGATCCGCTGCTGCGGCTGCTTGGCAGCACCGGCACCATCCTGCCGTATGCGCGGGCGTACGTGACGTATATCATGCTCTCCGCTCCGCTGATGATGAGCAGCTTTACGATCAACAACATCCTGCGCTATGAAGGCAAGGCCTCCCTTGCGATGATCGGCCTCGTCGCCGGGGCAGCGCTGAACATCATCGGCGATCCGATCTTTATGTTCGCGTTTCATATGGGCATCGCGGGCGCGGGGCTTTCCACGGCGCTGTCGCAGTGCGTCAGTTTTTCGATATTGCTTTCAATCTTCCTGCGCGGAAAAACACAGAGCCGACTTGCGCTGCGCTACTTCAAGTTCGGCCGGACAATTTGGGACATCGTAAGCACGGGCCTGCCAAGCCTGATCCGCCAGGGGCTTACGAGTCTCTCGGCGATGGTGCTCAACCACTGCGCCGCGGCATACGGCGACGCGGCCATCGCGGCCATGAGCATCGTTTCGCGCATCAACTTCTTCATGTTCGCCCTCGGCCTCGGCATGGGGCAGGGATTTCAGCCGGTTGCGGGATATAACTACGGCGCGCAAAAGTATACGCGCGTTCGAAAAGCGTTTCGCTTCACGCTGCTGCTTTCCGAGGGCATGCTCGGCGTGATGGCATCCCTGGGGCTCCTCCTTTCCCCGGTCATCATCGGCTGGTTTCGAAACGATCCGGCGGTCATCGCGATCGGATCCGCCGCGCTCCGATATCAGTCCATCGCGCTGCTGTTTCAGCCGCTGTCCGTCATGAGCAACATGACGTTTCAAATCACGGGGCACCGCGCGCTCGCCTCGTTTACGGCGATGCTCCGAAGCGGTCTGTATTTTGTTCCCGCCGTCACAATTTTAACCCTGCTCTGGGGCGTGCGGGGCATCGAATCCGCCCAGGCGATTACCGACGTGCTTGCATTTCTGACGGTTCTGCCGCTGATTGCCCGTTTCTTTTCCAAACTGCCGCGCGAGGATCTGTCCGCCGATTTGGAGCGCCAGTTGCCCAATGACCGCGCGTTTGACTGATCCGACGCGATAAAACTTTATAATAAAACAGCGCCGGCGAAGGAACCCTATCGCGTTCCCTATGCCGGCGCTGTTTTATTATGCGGCCGCTTAGCGGTGCCCGTGTCCGTTCTGCTGGGATCTGTTCACCGTGGCTGTATTTGTGTATTCGATATTCAGCGCGTTTGCAACCGCCTCCATAATCCCATTGCTGCTGAATGTTGCGCCGGACACCGCGTCGACATTCGGCGTCTGCGCAGCGATGATTTCGCTGATGATGGTGCTCTCGGCGCGGGAGAAATAGCGTTCGTCGTCGCTGTAGGAGCTGACCGTGACCGACGTGATCACCCCGTTTTCAATCATCACGCTGACGCTGGTTTCTCCGCGAAAACCGGTGCCGGTACCGGAGTATGTGCCGTCCGCCAGCGCGCTGAGTCCCGCGCTTGCCGTAGTTTCGACTGTGCTTGCCGCCGATGTGTCCTCCGCGGCGGAGGCGGACTCACCCGCGGCGGTCGTATCCGCGCTCACCGAAGCGTTCAGCGAGCCGGACAGCGCGTTTGTCACGGCGTCGATGATGCCGTTGCTGCTGAACGTCGCGCCGGACACCGTGTCCACGGCGACGCTCTGCGAAGAGAGAATCCGGCTGATAACGCTGCTTTTCGCCCTGTTGAAAAACTGCGTGTCGTCGCCGGTGGAGAGCACGGTAATGTCTGTGATCACGCCGTTTTCCACCGTCACCTGCACCGAGGTGGTGCCGTGATAGCCCGCCGCGCTTCCGGTATACACCCCGTCGATATACTGACCGCCAGCGGTGGTATCGCTCGCGCTCATCAGCGAAACAACGGATATCGTCTGACCGGATGCGGCGCTGCCCGTGAGGTTGCCCGCATAATACATGCCGCTCATGGCGACCACCGCGACCGCGGCGGCAATTGCCGGTTTGGGGTTGGTCTTCACGTTGCCGCGCGGGCAGACTTCGACGCAGTTCATGCAGTCGATGCACTCGCCGTCCGACACGACGTCCATGCCGGAGAGCTGAATCCCCATGGAACAGCGTCTGGTGCATGCCTGGCAGCTGCCGCAGTACTGCGCGGGCTTTCGGATCTTAAACAGCCGCAGTCTGGACACCAGCGCAAACACCGCGCCCAGCGGACACAGATACCGGCAAAAGAACCGCTCTATATACAGCGACCCGACCATGATGAACAGCAGCAGCAGCGCGCCGAGCGAAAGAAGCGCGGTCAGATCCGTCCAACCTTTCCAGGTCACAAACATGCCAAACACCGTCCAGGGGTTCCTCGTTCCGCTCAGAATGGAGACGCCGAGCGTCCAGACCAGCAGCACAATGCTGCCCAGCAGAACGAATTTTACATATTTTAGCGCGTGATCCAACTTTGGCGATATGCGCGGACGGCGCAGCTTCAGCCTGCCGCCGAGCCACCAAAGCGCGTCCCCCATCGCGCCGAACGAGCAGAGAAATCCGCAGAAAAACCGGCCTGTCAGCACGGTGATGAACAGCATGGCCAGCACGAGCACGAGATCTCCCGCGTTCGCGGCCCAGGTGAACGTTCCTCCGATGAGCGCGGTATAGATCGTTTTTATCGCGGAAAACGTCGAGATGAACAGCCCCGGAAAGAGGATGAACGCCGCCGCCTGCACGATTCGCCGCGCAAGCGCGAGCGGCGAGCGCTTGATTTTTTTGCTTTTTTCCATTTCATCTTACCTGCGTTTCCATTCGTTTTTGTTCCGGCAGCCGTCCGCCGACACGGCGGCTGCCTCCGCCTGAACCGTCGCCTGTCTCTTTTGCGCGCGGGCGGTTTTCATGGCATTATTTTAGAAAACGCGGCTGAAATTTTTCTGAAAAACCGCTTTCAGACTGTTTTCAGAAAAGTCCTGCCCGCGCGCTCAAAAAGGCCGCGGGGCAATCCCCGCGGCCTTCCGGCTTGTTCGCAATCCGGGCGCGCCGCCCGGCAGGCTGTTTATTCTTCCAGATCGTTTGAGACGATATCGCCGTATGCTTCCCTGTTTTTGCGAAGCCATGCGTTTGCATACGAACAGGACGCCGTCGCTTTGAGTCCGCTTTCGCGCAGATGGTTTGCCAGCGCCTCCATCATTTTTCCGGCCGCGCCCTGACCGCGCAGCACAGGGCTGACATAGGTGTAGTCGATATCGACCTCGCCGTTTGCCTTTTGTACATAAGTCGCTTCCGCCAGCACCTCCCCGTTTTCATCGGTACTGAAGACCCGACCTTGCGTCATCTGAAAATCCATATATCCTTCTCCTGAAAGTTTTATTTCATTTGCCGATGATATACGGCACAATATTACTATTACAGGTTTTCTGCATATCTGTCAATATCGAAGCGCATTCACCTTTGCAAAAACGGCTTCGATCCAACCGCCGCTTGCAGGCAAATTCGGTTTCGCTATTCAGCGAAGCTATCAGAATATGCTATACTGGACACAACGGCAAAACAAAGACTGGCGGATGAATAACACACATGGAAGAAAAGTGGAAATCGTTTTTTAAGCCGCACAAATACGAGCGAAAAGCGGCGGCGTTTCTGAAATATCTCGGGCCCGGCCTTCTTGTGACGGTCGGCTTCATCGACCCGGGCAACTGGGCCTCCAACATCGCCGCGGGCTCGCAGTACGGCTACACGCTGCTCTGGATGGTGACGCTGTCCACGTTCATGCTGATCGTGCTCCAGCACAACGCGGCGCACCTCGGCATCGTCACCGGCAAATGCCTCTCCGAAGCGGCGACGGAATATATCAGGCCCTGGATTCGCAACATCGTTTTGATCACATCGGTCGGCGCGGCCGTTTCCACCGCGCTTGCGGAGATCCTCGGCGCGGCCATCGCGCTGAATATGCTGTTTCACCTGCCGCTGAAGATCGGCTCCGTGCTGGTGCTGATCGTTGCGCTTGTGCTGCAGTTCACCAACTCCTACAAAAAAATCGAAAAGATCATCATCGGGTTCGTCTCGCTGATCGGTCTTTCGTTTCTGTTTGAAATCTGCATCGTCAACACCGACTGGGCCGCGGCCGCGGTCGGTTGGGTGACGCCTTCGTTTCCCAAGGGCGCGATGCTGGTGATCATGAGCGTGCTCGGCGCGGTCGTGATGCCGCACAACCTGTTTCTGCACTCCGAAGTCATCCAAAGCAGGCAATGGAACCTGCAGGATGATACGGTGATCAAAAAGCAGCTGAAGTACGAATTTGGCGACACACTGGTCTCCATGCTGATCGGCTGGGCGATCAACAGCGCGATGATCCTCATGGCGGCGGCGACATTTTTTACCACCAACACGGTCGTGACCGACCTTGCGCAGGCAAATGAGATGCTTAAACCCCTGCTTGGCAACGCGGCGAGCATCGTGTTTGCCATCGCGCTGCTGTTTGCGGGGCTTTCCTCCAGCATCACGGCGGGCATGGCGGGTGGCAGCATCTTCGCCGGCATCTTCGCCGAACCCTACGACATCAAGGACAAACACACAAAGGTCGGCGTTCTTCTAACCATGATCCCCGCAACGCTCGTGATATTCTTCATCCGCTCGCCGTTCGACGGGCTGATCTATTCCCAAATGCTCTTAAGCGTGCAGCTGCCAATCACCATCTTCACGCTCATCTACCTGACGTCCTCACAAAAGGTGATGGGCAAATACGCCAACTCCAAGCGGGGAAAGATCATCCTTCTGAGCATCGGCATCGTCGTTACACTGCTCAACATCGCCCTGCTCATCAGCGCGTTTCTGGCATAACCGCGGTACTTCGGTCACAGACCGACGGCTTTAAAGCGGCTAGGATATAACCATATCAAAGACATCAGAACAGGAGGCCAAGCGATGAACGGCACACAGACGGAACGGATTCGCACCGGCAAAGGATTTCTGGCGGCGCTGGATCAAAGCGGCGGCAGCACCCCAAAGGCGCTGGAGCACTACGGAATTTCGAAGGACGCATACACAAACGACGAAGAGATGTTCGATCTCGTGCACCAGATGCGCGCGCGCATCGTGACAAGCCCCGCGTTTACAGGCGAGCATATCCTCGGCGCGATCCTGTTTGAGCAGACCATGGATCGCAAGGTGGACGGTCTGTATACGGCGGACTACCTCTGGCAAAAGAAGAACGTCGTGCCATTTCTGAAGGTAGACAAAGGCCTTGCCCAGCAGGAGGACGGCGTGCAGCTGATGAAGCCGATCGACGGGCTATCCGCGCTGCTGGAACGCGCGGTAAAGCGCAATATCTTCGGCACCAAGATGCGTTCGGTGATCAAGCAGGCGTCGGCAGCGGGCATTGCAGCCGTCGTCGATCAGCAGTTTGCCTATGGCAAGCAGATTCTGGACGCCGGACTGATGCCGATCATCGAGCCGGAGGTTGATATCTACAGCGCGGACAAAGCGCAGTCCGAAACGCTGCTCAAGCAGCAGCTGCTCAAGCATCTGGACGCGCTGTCCGAGGGGACGAGCGTGATGCTCAAGCTCTCGATTCCGTCGCAGGACGGGTTTTACAGCGACCTGATCGCGCATCAGCACGTGCTGCGCGCAGTCGCGCTCTCCGGCGGTTACAGTCAGGCGGAGGCGGACGAGCGCCTTACGCGAAATCCCGGACTGATCGCCAGCTTTTCCCGCGCGCTGGCGGAGGGGCTCTTTGCCAGCCAGACAGACGAGCAGTTCAACGAAACGCTCGCCGCGTCCATCCGGCGTATCTATACCGCGTCGATCACATGAGATGAAGCGACAGTTTTTGCGATAGTAAAGTCATGCCCGGAATGGGGCATGACTTTTTTTTGAATCGTTCGAGCGCTTTTTCGGAAGCGTCAGGATTATGAAATCCGCACGCCGAGCGCTTTGAGCGAGGCGCGCAGCGCCGCCGCATCGCCGTGAAACACGACCCCCGGCATGCCAACCTGATACGCGCCTTCGATATTCTGCGGCGTGTCGTCGATCATGACGCATTCCGCCGGAACGAGCCCGAATTGATCGCAGAGCAGCGTATAGATCTCCGGCTGGGGCTTGACGAGCTTCACATCCGCCGAAATCAGCTTGCCGTCGAAAAAACGCGCTGCCGGAACATTCGGCCAGTAGGTATGCTGGCGCACGCTCGCGTTGGAAAGCAGATAGACGCCGTATCCCTTTTGCTTGAGCTCTTCGACGAGTTCATACATGCCCTCCACGGGCAGGATGGGACGCTCCCAGAGGTACACAAGCTTTGTGACCGCGTCGCGCAGATGCGGTGGCGTTCGCTTGCAGATGCTCTCTACCGCGTCCTCCTCGGCGATCGACCCGCGGTCCATACGCGCCCACTCCAGCGAACGGAACACCTCGTTCATCAGGATGGCCTCGTCCGCGCCGGTTACCCCAAGCCTACGGATAAAATACTCCCGGTCAAAGCGGATGATGACACCGCCCATATCGAATATGATGTTTCGAATCATTCAGTACATTGCCTTTCAGAGTTCTCATTTTACCCGCGGTTAGACGATCTTTACCTTGCCTTTTGTAAGCCGGAAGACAATCAGCAGCGATAGAATCGTGGTAACGGTCAGTATCGTCGCAAGCGCGGCCGCCGTTCCGTCGCTCATGCGGGTGACCTCCTGATAGATCGCGACCGCGATGGTGGAGGTTTTTCCGCTGTAAAGCATGATGGAACTGGACAGCTCGTTGATGCAGGTGATCCAGCTCAGCACCGCGCCGGAGAGGATGCCGGGCAGCATCATGCGCGCCGTAACAGTGAAAAACGTCTTGATCGGCGAAACGCCGAGGTTGATCGACGCCTCCTCAATATACGGATCCAACTGATACAAAAACGCGCTTCCGGAACGAACCGTATAGGGTATCTTCCGGATGACGTAGGAGATGATCATGATTGCGGCCGTTCCGACCAGCACGATCGGCTTGCGGTTGAATGCGATGATCAGGCCGATGCCGAGAACCGAGCCGGGGATGACATACGGAAACATGATCAGCGAATCAATCAAAGACGCGACCTTGCCTTTTTTGCGCACAAGAATATACGAAGCAAGGATGCCGATGATCACGATGAACACGATTGCGACGATGGAGAACACATAGGTATTCGTAATATTCGTCGAAAGGCGTTTCATCATCGCCTGATAGTTGCTCAGATTGATGCCCTTTACCATGCCGGAGAAGCTGCGCTCCACAAACGACTGGGCGACGACGACGATCTGCGGCAAAAACGCAAGGAACGTGATCAGATAGACCGGGAACGACGCCCAGAAGCGCTTCGAACCCTTGAGCTGCACGTCCTGCGGCGGACGCAGCGAGCTCATCATATAGTTTTTGCGATCGACCACAAACTTTTGAAACATCAGCACCAGCATGGAACACACGACGATGACGACCGACAATGCGGACGCCATATTCGGGTTGACGGCGCTTTCGGACATATACTCGTTGTAGACCAGCACCGGCAGCACGGTGTATCCTTCGCCAAGCAGCATCGGCGTGCCGAAATCTGCCAGAGCCGTCATAAACACCATGATGCATCCGGCCAGAATGGACGGCAGAATGACGGGCAGCGTCACCGTCCAGATGCGACGGAGCTTGCTCATGCCGAGGTTTTCGGCGGCCTCCTCCAGAGAGCTGTCTATGCTGTTCATCGCGCCGGACGTATACAGATAGATATAGGGAAAGAGATGCAGCATGAACACGAATATGATGCCGTTTCTGCCGTATATGGTCGGCGATGTCATGCCGACCAGCGAAAAGAGCTTCGCGATGATACCGTTTCGTCCCAGCAGGATGATCCATGAATACGCCCCGATGAACGGCGGACTCATGAGCGACATTATGATGAAGATATGCAAAAGCTTCTTGCCCGCGATGTTGTAGCGCGTCATCAGATACGCAATCGGCACGCCGATTGCGCTTGCCAGAAGCACGGTAGAAAGGCAGACAACCAGCGAATGCAGCAGCGTCGTATAATAATACGGCTTAGAGAAGAAACGGATGAAGTTATACAGCGTCAGCCCTTCCACCTTTGTGGAAAACACGCTCTTGGTCAATATGGTGTAAAACGGGTATACGATGAATACGCAGAGCGCGAGCAGCAGCGTTGCTTTCGTAACGAACCAGAAATCCGGCCGGAACCGTTGAGCGGCGCGCTTCTTCACCGGGAAAGCACCTCCCCCGTCTCGGATTCGTACAGGCTGATCCGATTCGGATCGAAGCGGATTTTCACATCCTCCCCGACCGGGTGAATCACGGACGTATCCTTGGTATACTCGTTGACGATCAGCGTCTGCCCGTCGTCGAGCTGGACTTCATATTCGATAAAGTCTCCTAAGAACGTGGAAAAGAGCGTTTTGCCGGGCATGCCGTCCTTGGCAAAGAACAGCTGTTCGGGACGCGCCGAGAGCAGGCCTTTGCCGGAAAACTGCCTGCAAAGCTGCATGGTCAGTTCCAGTTCGGATCGGATGGATACCTTTGCCTGCTCCATATCGCCGGAGACGTCGCATTCGAGGAAGTTACTCACGCCGATGAAGCCCGCCACAAAAGGATTCTGCGGCTTGGCGTAGATTTCGTCCGGCGTGCCGATCTGCATGATGCGGCCTTCCTTCATAACGGCGATCCTGTCCGAGATGGCAAGAGCTTCCTCCTGATCATGCGTGACATAGATCGTCGTAATACCGAGCCTGCGCTGCAGCTTTTTGATGACGGAGCGCATCTGCACGCGCAGCTTCGCGTCCAGATTGGAGAGCGGCTCGTCCATGAGCAGTACGCTTGGCTCAACGACGAACGCGCGCGCCAGCGCGACGCGCTGCTGCTGTCCGCCGGACAGCTCGTTTGGCTTGCGGTCGGCGAGGTGCGCAATCTGCACCAGTTCCAGCGCGTCCGCAACCCGTTTCTGAATCTCCGGCCGCGGAACTTTTCGCGCTTTCAGTCCGTACGCAACGTTTTCCTGAACGCTCAAATGGGGAAAGATTGCGTAATTTTGAAACACCATGCCGATATCTCGCTTATGCGCGGGCATATCGTTGATACGCGTTTCGCCAAAATAGAAATCTCCGCCCTCGATGGAGTTGAACCCCGCGATCATTCGAAGCAGGGTTGTTTTTCCGCAGCCGGACGGCCCGAGCAGCGTGAAAAATTCGCCTTCCTGTATCTCAAGGGAAACCCCGTTCAGCGCCGTAAAGTCGCCATAGCGCTTTACCGCATCTTGAATGACTACATTATTGCTCATATTCTCCTTCCAACCCTTCCCTCCGTCATATTGACCAAACCCATTTTTGTGAACATCCGCCGAATCAGGCAGCCGATGTCAGGTCTGCCGATCCGCGGGGCGAAAACGGCAGCATCTGCCGCGCCGTTTCGCAAAAATCATTTAAAACTTGCAGTACTTAACCCTGCCCTTTCATTTTATCAGAAAAGGCCGCACGTCAGACACATCTTCGGCAAAATTACGAAAAGGGAGGACATTCGCAAGGAACGTCCCCCCTTGCCATGCAAAAGAGACGTCAGCCGACGGTCAGGTCATTCCACTGCTCAACAATGGCTTCCTTGTTGTTCGCGGCATAGTCAAAGTCGTAATCGAGAAGATCGAGGTCGCTCAGCATCGGCAGGCCAACAGGCGCCACGTCGCTGCGGACAGGACGGCGCGCCCAGTCTGCATTCTGCGCAACCTGGCAGTCGTAACCCGTCACAAAATCGATGAAGAGCTTCGCGTTCTCTTCGTTCGGGCAGCCCTTGATCAGCGCGACGCCATCCGGAACGGCCGAGTCGGATTCGGGATAGACATATCCGATATCGGGGTTATCCGCATAGAGCACGGCGGACTTTTCAATCGTTACGCCAAGCGCATATTCGCCGGAAGCCACGAGCTTATGGCAGTTGCCGGAGGATTCCTGAATTTTGCCGTCGAGGTTGGCGATGAAGTCCTTCACCATTGCCCAGCCGTCGTCCAGTGTGGGCTGGCTGAAGAGCATGGTGCAAAGCTGCGTATAAGCGGAGCCGGATTTGGCGGGCGAAGCATAGGCAATCTTGCCTTTCAGCGCCGGGTCGGTCAGTCCCGCCCAGGTGGTCGGCACATCAGCTTCGTCGATCAGCGTCTTGTTGTAAATAAACACCATCGGCAGCGGGGATTCGCCGATCCACATGTCGTTGGCATCCTTGAAGGTATCCGCGATGAATTCGTCATTCGCGCAGACATAGGGCGAGAAATAGTCGGCATAAGCAGCCAGCGTATCGGCGCCGCCGCCCCAGAGCACGTCGCCCTGCGGATTTGCGGATTCCGCCACAACGCGCTGGCAGAGCTCGCCGGTGCCGCCGGTGATGACCTCAACCGTGATGTTCGGGTATTTTTCCTGGAACATCGCCACGCCGGCATTCAACGGATCGGCGTCGTGCGGAGAGTAAACGACCAGGCTCCCGGTGTAATCTTCCGGCGCTTTCTCAACGACCGGCGCTTCTGTCGCCGCCGCCTCAACGACCGCCTCGGTCGCTTCGGGCTGGGTTTCAGTCACCGTGGCTGGCTCTTCGGTTTTCGTGCAGGCGAAACAACCGAGCGTCAGGGCAAGAACCATTAGCAACGCTAACAACCGTGTAACCTTTTTCATAAATTCCCTCCAGATTGAATTAGAATTGTACATGTATGTGACTCACTGCAGTGTGACAACATCATATCATATGTACGAACAATTTTACAAGAATTTTATCATTACTTGACTATTATATAATATTTGTCACAATTCGTCTGAACCTGTTTTCCCATAATTTTCTTCCGCGCATTGTCGAAATCCGGCCGGGCGCAAATACCGGCAGCAAAAATACCCCGCACGCACTTGGTGTACTTGCACCATTTGCGTTCGGGGTATGTCAAAAATGAATTCAAGTTTACTCTTGCTTTGTTCCGATCAGTCGAATCAGCACCATCTCGGCCGTGCAGCCGCTGCGCAGTACCGAACCGCGGTTTCCCATGCCGGCGGAGATGATTGCATCCATCGAGCCAGTGCGTCTGTGTCCGTACCCGGCGCCGGAGAGCCTGCTGATCCAGCTCATCGGCCAGATCTGCCCGGCATGCGTGTGTCCCGAAAGATGCAGCGTCACGCCTGCCGCCGCGGCTTCCTGACGCTCCCGCGGCTGATGGTCGATACAGATCACCGGCAAGTTTCGATCCAGCCCGGCCAGAAGTTTGCCCAACGGCGCGCGCTCCAGATGCCGCGAAAATCCCGCGTCGTGCCGCCCGACGAGATTCATCCCCGCCGCGACAACGCTTTGATCGTCCAGAATGCGCACATTCGCGCCTGTGAGCGCGGCGTCCAGTTCGGCGCGCGTGTAGGGCGGCGTCGGTCCGTGCGAAGCCAGGTCGTGATTGCCATAGGTGAAAAACACGCCGTGTTTTGCGGGAAACGCGCCGACGAGCGCGCACGCGGCGCGCATCTGTTCCGGCGTCGTCCAGTCGTCCGCCAGATCTCCGGCAACGATCAGAACATCCGGCTGCTCCACGGCGAGCCGGTTCAGTTCCCTCTTCAGCCGCGCTTCGTCGATCGTCAAGCCCATGTGCACATCCGAAATCAGCGCGATGCACACCTCCCCGTCCGGCACGGACAGCGGCGTTTCCAGCGTGTAGCGCGTCAGCACCATGCGGCGCCCGTGCAGCAAGCCGTAAATAAGCATTGCGGCTGTCGCCCCAAGCGCGGCACCCCCGCCCCGGCAAATCCAGCCGGGCGCCGAAAACGCGGGAGCAGCCCATGCCAGCACACCGCGCAGCAGCTCAAACAGCAGGCTGAACAAAATGACATACAGCACCGCAATCGAGCGCACACGAACGGGAATGGGCCGGATAAACGCGGCGCAGAGCGCGCCAAGCGCCAGCATCACCGCCAGCAGGCGCGCGGCGAGCATGCACGCGCCCCAGAAGCGCAGCACGCCCAGCAGCCAGACGTAGAGCCAGCCTGCAATACCAAGCCCGAACAGCGCGAGCACGGCAAACGCCGCAATTCTGTTTCGTCTTTCGTGCATCCCTGCCTCCAACGTGGTTCTTCAGGAGAGCGCCTGCGTTTTTCGCGGATCCTTCACGACGATGGCGACGGCCAGATTGACCAGCGAGAGCGCCGCGACGGCATAGAAGATATATTGCGAGCCAAACGTCACCCAGGCGATGCCGCCCGTCACGCCCACCAGTATGGAAACGACATGATCCATCATCATTGCCAGCGACAGCGTCGGCGTCAAATCCGTGTCCACAACCGTGATCGATTTGAGATAGATCGTGCGGATGATGCCCATCTGCGACGACAGCCGGTCGATGACGAACAGCGCGCAGGTCAGCAGCAGCGGCAGCCCGACCTTCGCCAAAGCGCCGTTGTTAAAGGACTGCGCAAGAAGGCCATAGCAAAGATAGACGCCTATAAACGACAGCGCGTCGGCATACAGCAGCTTTTTCACGCCGAAGCGATCGATCCACCTGCCGAGCTGCGGCATGAAAAACATGCCGAGCAGGGATGCGATGATGCCGAGCAGCACGATGGTGTCCACCTGCTGGCCAAGCGTCTCAATCAGCACCCATGGTCCGAACACGAGCATGACCTGCTTTTGCACGCCGAACACAATGGCGATCAGGTAATAGTACTTGTATTCCTTTCGGAAGACAAACCTGAGTTTTTCACGCTTTTTGCGCACCTGCCCGACATCGCGCTTGAGCTTGATCAGCAGTAAAAACGCAACCAAATAGAAAACGGCCGCAACGACGAACGTCCATTTCGTATCGGTAAAAAAGCTGAACACCCCGCATCGAAACAGAAAGAACACCGCTATGCCCGCGACCATCAGGGACGCAAATCGTACGCCGGCAAACTGCCCCATGCGTTTGCCGAGCATATCCGGCTCGGACAGCGACATGCCGATGCTGTCCCGCAGCGGCATATACAGATGAACGCCGAGCGAGTTGACGAACAGAAAGACCAGCATCACGCCAAACGACGGCGTATATAAGCCGAGCACAAACAGCCCGAGCGCCGCTATGCCCTGCGCGAAGACAGCGATTGTGATGTCTCCCAAGAACGAAACCGCGCTGACGAGAAAAAACACGATCACGCCGGGAATTTCCCGCGGAAACTCGATCAGTCCGCGCAGACGGCCGTCGACGTTATAAACATCCTTGAAATAGTTTGAAAATAGCCCGTCGCTGAATCCCAACGCCAGATTGACCGCCACGACGACGATAAAAAACAGATATAAGTCCCTTTTCCGCTTGTCCGACATACTCCAGCCTTTCCCGTTTGGCACCGCGCCCGCCGCGCCCGATTTTGTTATACTATCACAGTTTTACGGCTTCTGAAAAG
>CAYLIG010000019.1:0-48423 GCA_964383635.1 uncultured Christensenella sp.
CCCCTTTCAAAATCTATTACCTGAATTTCGTTTGGATCCACGCCTGCTTTTTCCCGAATATAGAGAAGAATCCGCGCCGCTTCTGTTTCTTCCGGTCGGCCAGCTCGTCGAGATAGATCTCCTTCTTCTGCTCCGAGGAGGCGAGCGCCGCCAGCGCAAACGCCAGCACTTCCCGCCCGCGTTCGCCGGAAAGCACCGGCTCCCGCCCGTCCCGGATCGACTCGATGAAATCCTGCGTCGAGTGGATGAAGGCGTCCTGCCAGTCGTACGGCACGTCCCAGAATTCCGTGACCTTCCCGTCGCGATAGAGCACCACGGGCGCGACGTTTTCCAGCATCTCCGCCGTGCAGCGCGTGAGCCAGAGCACGCCGCGCGTGCCCGTCACCTCCATGCGCTCGTCGCAGGTGTAGTATTTGCCCTTGACGTAGAGGTCGGGCGCGGAGGTAACGTCCCAAACGCCGTAGACCTTTTTGTCCGCATATTTCCACATGATCACGGCGGGCACGTCCTGCATGATTCCCGGCAGCACGGGCGTTTCGTCGATCCAGGCGCAAACCTTCTCCACCCCGCCGACGAGGTCGAGAAACAGCGAAAACTTATGATAGCCGTCGTCAAACACCACCGGCCCGCCGCCGCAGAGCGAACCGTTGAGCCGCCAAAGCCAGCTCGAGACATCCACCTTCCAGCCCGTGCGCGGGCACTCGCCGTCCTTTTCCACGCCTGTGTGTTTCGCGCGCGCGTCCGCGCCGGGGATGTTGTCCGAATAAAGCGAGGCGTTACACATCTTGTAGCGCACGCCCTGCACTTCTCCGATTTCGCCCTGCTCGATCATGCGCTTGAGCAGCAGATACGGCGGGTAGTGCACAAAGTTTTCAAACACCTTGAGCACCACGCCGTTCTCCTTTGCCGCGGCGATCATCTCGTCGCATTCCGAAAGGCACAGCGCCATGGGTTTCTGCACGGAGACGTGCTTCTTTGCCCGGCAGGCAGCGATGGTCAGCTCGCAGTGCAAGTGATGCGGGACGAGCAGCTCAACGCCCGTCACCTCGGGATCCGCAAGCACCTGCTCGTAGGAGTCGTACACCTTCGGCACGCCGTATTCCGCCGCAAACCGCTTCGCCGTCTGCGTGTTTTTGTCGTATACGCCCCAGAGCACGGCGTCCTTGCGGTTTTGATAGCCCGCAACATGCAGCGTCGCGATGCGGCCGCAGCCGACCAGTACAAACTTCATCTGTTCCATATGGCACCTCATTCGTTTTTTGAATCGGTCTGAAAGGCGCTCCCGTAATCGCGGTACGCCGGATCTCCCTCTTTTTGCTTTACCGCCCGTTCTTCGTCGGAATCATTGGAATCGAGTGGACATCTGCAGAAAACTATGGATTAGAAATGTCTGTGCCGCTAGATATCTGCAGAAAACTGAAAACTATTGATTAGAAATGTCTGCGCCGCTGGATATCTGCAGAAAACTGAAAACTATTGATTAGAAATGTCTGTGCCGCCGTGATTTTTTCGGTGTTTCCCTGCGTTCGCCGCGTTGATGAATTGCCCGTGTTTCCTGTTTGATTTGTCATTACATCTCTATTCTATCGGGGGACTTCCCGCGAATCAATGCATCATGCGGCAATGGGTTGTTCTATGCACAACCCATTGTCAGCCAGCGCGCCAAAGAGTCGCTTTCCGGCGAAATTGCGCACAAAAAAGAGCCGGAACTGTACCCGGCCCGGTTTTTCGAGGCACATGCGGGCGTTCCCGCTAGATGACGAACTTATAACCAAATCCCCACACGGTGACGATATAGCCGTCGTAGGGACGGATGTTTTCGCGCAGGGAGCGGATGTGCGTATCGATCGTGCGGTCGGAGCCCGTGAAGCAGTAGCCCCAGACCTCGTTGAGCAGCGCCTCGCGCGAATACGCCTTGTTCGGATTCTGGGAGAGAAAATACAGCAGGTCGTATTCCTTGGGCGTGAGCGAAACGGGGCGCTCGTCCACAGTCACCTCGCGCGAGAGCGTGTCGATAAACAGCCCGTTGAAGGCGATCTTGGAGGGCATGTTTTTCGTGCGGCTGCCGGTTCGGTAGAGAAACACCTTGACGCGCGCGAGCACTTCGCGCGGATAAAACGGCTTTGTGATGAAGTCGTCCGCGCCGATTTCGAACGCGCAGAGCTTCTCCTGCTCGCTCCGCCTTTCGCTGATGAACAGAATCGGGATGTCGGAGGATTTTCGCACCTGTCGGCAGACGTTCCTGCCGTCGAGCTCGGGCAGATCGGTGTCCATGATGATCAGGCTGTAGTCGTTCCGGCGGAGCAGCTTGAGCACGGCGATGCCGTCCGCAGCCTCGTCGACCACGTATCCATGCGAAACGAATAACTGCCGGATGGAACCGCGAACGTCGCCGTCCGGGTCTGCGATCAACAGACGGATGTCGGAATTCATGCGTTCTCCTTTGAACCGGATTCACTATTGTTTTGTCCTGCTTGTGTTCGATCTGCCGCAATTAAAAAATATTCCTTATCCTTATTTTATATTGCTTTTGCCGCCGATTCAAGTCCGACTCTGCGGCTTGTGAAAGCGGCGCGCACAGCATGAATCGCGGGGGCCGCTTTGCTGGCAAGCCCCCGCGACGCCGCACCTTGCGTGTGCCGTTGATTCGGGCGTTATCTGTCCCTGCTGGCGTAGTCCGCAATCACGCTCTTAAAGAAGCCGACCGTCTCGGTCACGTCCGCCAGCTCCGCCTTGAGGCGCGTGTTTTCCGACTCCAGCGCGAGCACGCGGACGGACTCGAGATCCTCATGCGCCTTGCTCTCGGCCTTTGCGGCGGCCTCCGCCGCAGCCTGTATGGCGATCGTATCCCGCTTCTTCTCCGCGGGCCGCACGCCGAGGCTGAAGCGTTCCTCGGTCAGCTCGTTGAACTGTCCGCGCCGCACATAGTGCGTGTGCAGCAGCTCGTGGGACTTATGCCCGTTGGGGTGCTCGAGATATTCGGCGTAGAGCGCCTTGATGAACGGGTTTTCGTGGGACTTGCGCATCACCTTTGCCTCGTCCTCCGTATAGAGGCCGTTCAGGCGCTTCATGCGCACGTCCGGGTCGTCCGAGCGCGGCTGTCCGCCGCCCATGATGCAGCCGCCCGGGCAGCCCATCACCTCGATGAAGTGGTAAGGCGAAGTTCCGTTTGCAACCTGCTCCATGAGCTGATGCGCGCCGGAAAGTCCGCTCGTCACCGCCACGCGCACCGTGACGTTGTCCAAAAAAGCGTAGTCCGGCAGCGGGCGTTCAATCGTAACCGCCGCCTCCTTTACCTTGTCCAGCCCGACGATGGGCGTTACATGCAGCCCGTCGAAGGGCAGTTCCCGCCCGGTCACGAGCTCGTAGACCGTGCGCAGCGCCGCCTCCATGACGCCGCCGGTGAGGCCGAAGATATCCGCCGCGCCCGTGGACATACCCAGCGGACTGTCGAATTCCTCGTCCGGCAGGCTGTTGAAGTCGATGCCCATCTCCTTGATCATGTTCGCCAGCTCGCGCGTGGTGAGCACGGCGTCCACGTTCGGCAGGCCGTCGTTTGTCATCTCCGGGCGGACGATCTCGCTCTTTTTCGCCGTGCAGGGCATGATGGACACCACGAAGATGTCCTTCGGCTCGCGGCTGACCTTGCCCGCGTAGTAGGACTTTGCCAGCGCGCCGAGCATCGTATGCGGCGACTTGCAGGTGGATAGATGCCCGAGCGAATCCGGGTAGGTATGCTCGACATACTTAATCCAGCCGGGGCTGCAGCTCGTGATCATGGGCAGCACGGCCTCGCCGCCGGTGAGCGCGCTCTGCACGCGGGAGAGCAGCTCCGTGCCCTCCTCCATAATCGTCAGATCGGCGGTGAAGTTTGTGTCGAACACATCGTCAAACCCCAGCCGTCTCAACGCGGCGGCGAGCTTGCCGGTGACGCGCGCGCCGGGTTCGTTTCCGAATTCCTCGCCGATGGCGACGCGGATGGCTGGCGCGGTCTGCACGATGACGCGCTTGTTTTTGTCGTTAATGGCCGCCCAGACCGCCTGAATGGAGTCCGTCTCCTTGAGCGCGCCGACGGGGCAAACGACCGTGCACTGGCCGCAGAACGCGCAGTTGACCGTGCCGAGCGGCAGCTCCATCGCGGGGCCGATCACGGTCTTGAAGCCGCGGTTCTGCGCGTTGATGACGCCGACACCCTGCACCTCGTTGCAGGCGGTGACGCAGCGGCGGCAGAGGATGCACTTGGACATATCCCGCGTGATGGACGTGGACACGTCGATGACGCACTCGGAGCGGCTGCCCTCAAAGCGCGTCGCCTCCACGCCGAGCTGCTTGCCCAGCGCCTGCAGCTCGCAGCTCTGGTTTCGCTTGCAGCTCAGGCAGTCCTTGGAGTGGTCCGAAAGCAGCAGCTCGTAGAGCACTTTTCTCGCGCGGCGGACGCGCTCCGAGTTGGTCTGAATCACCATCCCCTCGGCTACCTTCGTCATGCAGGACGGCACGAGCGTCTTTGCGCCCTCCACCTCGACCACGCAGATTCTGCAGGAGCCGAACTCATGCACGCCCTCGAGATAGCAAAGGCTCGGAATATGAATGCCGTTTCGCTTCGCGGCCTCGATGATGGTCAGGCCGTCTTCCACTTCATATGATTTACCATTGATGGTAATATGTTTCATTCCAATCACCTACCTCCTGTCGCAGTGCAGGCAGCGCATTGCCTCGGCCATCGCCCTGAGCTTGTGATAGCCCAGAACCACTTCGTCAAACGAAGTCTTGCGCTTTTCGATATCGAGCTCTTCCACCGCGAAGCGTCTGTGCTCGACCACCTCGTCGTCGCTGTAGTTGTCGGGAATTTCGATGGGCGCGCCCTTGTTCAGCTTGCCCTTTCCGCCGAGATATCGATCGATGGACATCGCGGCGTGCTTGCCGTCCGAAATGGCCTGAATGACCGTGTCCGGCCCGCGCACGACGTCCCCGCCCGCAAACACGCCCGGCAAGGTCGTCATCATGTTGCCGTAGTCCACCACGAAGGTGCCCCAGGTCGTCACGCCGATCTCGCTCTTTTTGATGAACGGCAGGTCGGAATACTGGCTCACCGCCGGAACGACGTTGTCCACCTCGATCATGAAGTTCGAGTCCTCGACGGGCACCGCCCTGCGGCGGCCGTTTTTATCGAACTCGCCGAGCTGCATCTTCTGGCACTCGATTTTGACGACCTTGCCCGCGCGGTTTCCGAGGAAGCGGACGGGCGCGATGAGCTCGACAAGCTCGATGCCCTCGTCCAGCGCCGCCTGCACCTCTTCGGGGCTTGCGGGCATGGCGTCCCTCGTCCTGCGGTAGAGAATCATCACGCGCTTTGCGCCGAGGCGCAGCGCCGTACGAGCGGAGTCGATGGCGGTGTTGCCGCCGCCGATGACCGCGACCGTGTCGCCGAGGTCCATCTCGCGGCCGAGGTTCACGTTTTTCAAAAAGTCGATGCCGTGGATCACGCCCGTCAGCCCTTCGCCGGGAATATTCACCTTTTCGGGGAACTGCGTGCCCGTTGCGATATACACCGCGTCGTACTGCGCCTGCAGCGCCTTGAATGTGATGTCCTTGCCGACCTCGGTGTTCAGGTGGATGTTGACGCCCGCCTGCGCGATGAGGTCGATCTCGTGCTGAAGCACCTTTTTCGGCAGGCGGTATTCCGGAATGCCGAACGCCAGCACGCCGCCGGCGACCGATTCGGACTCGTACACGTCCACCTCGTAGCCGATGCGCACGAGGTAATAACCGCAGGTCAGCCCGGACGTGCCCGCGCCGATGACGGCGACGCGCTTCCCGTTTTTCGGGAATACGACGTCGCTGCTGTAGGGCTTTTCGTGCCGGTAGGCATAGTCCGCGACGAAGCGCTTGATCTCACAGATGGCGATCGCCTCGTCCAGCGTGCGCCTGCGGCATTTCTGCTCGCAGGGGTGCGTGCAGATGCGCCCGCAGACCGCCGGGAACGGGTTTTCCTGCCGGATGAGGTTGTAGGCGTCGATGAACCGCCCCGCCGCGACAAGGCTCATATAGCCCGGCACGTTGATGTTCGCCGGACAGGTGTTTTCGCAGGGGGAGATGAACAGATCGCCGCAGACGCTGGAGCGGCAGTATTTATCGCGGATGTGCTCCTCGTATTCCTCCCGGAAATAGCGGATGGTCGAGAGCACGGGGTTCGGCGCGGTCTGGCCGAGGCCGCACATGGCGGTGTCCTTGATCGTTTCGCCGAGCTCGATCAACAGGTCGATGTCCCCCTCCTCGCCCTCGCCGTGCGTGATGCGCTCCAGTATCTCGAGCATGCGCGTGGTGCCGATGCGGCAGGCCGCGCACTTGCCGCAGCTTTCGTCGCGGATGAAGTCCATGAAGAAGCGCGCGGTGTCCACCATGCAGGTGTCCTCGTTCATGGCGATGAGCCCGCCGGAGCCCATGATTGCGCCGAGCGATTGCAGGGACTCGTAATCCGTCGGCGTGTTCAGGTTGTCCCGCGTGATGCAGCCGCCGGACGGCCCGCCGATCTGCGCCGCCTTGAACTTTCTGCGATCCCGCAGCCCGCCGCCGATATTGAAGAGAATGTCGCCGAGCGGTTTGCCGATCGGCACCTCGATGATGCCGGTGTTGACCACGTCCCCCGCCAGCGCAAACACCTTTGTGCCCTTGCTCTTTTCGGTGCCGAAGGTTGCGTACCAGTCCCCGCCGCGGAGCATGATCTCGGGAATGCTCGCGTAGGTTTCCACGTTGTTGATGATGGTCGGCGCCTTGAATAGTCCCGACTGGAACGGGAACGGCGGCTTCTGCCTCGGCTCGCCGCGGCAGCCCTCGATGGAGGCCATGAGCGCCGTCTCCTCGCCGCAGACGAACGCGCCCGCGCCGATGCGAATCTCCAGATCGAAATCGAACCCGCTGCCGAACACGTTTTCGCCGAGCACGCCGCGCGCGCGCGCCGCCTCGATCGCTTTTTCAAGCCGCTCGATGGCCAGCGGATACTCCGCGCGCACATAGACATATCCCTTGTGCGCGCCGATGGCGTAGCCGCCGATCATCATGCCCTCGATGACCGTATTCGGGTCGCCTTCGAGGATGCTGCGGTCCATGAACGCGCCGGGATCGCCTTCGTCCGCGTTGCAGACGATAAACTTGCGCTCGCCCGCCGCGTCGTGCCCCGCCTGCCACTTGATACCGGTCGGAAATCCCGCGCCGCCGCGCCCGCGCATGCCGCTGCGCTTGATCTCGTCGATCACCTCCTGCGGCGTTCGTTCGTTGAGCGCCTTCGCCGCGGCGAAATATCCGTCCCGGCTGATGTAGGCGTCCAGGCTGTCGAACTCGATCACGCCGCAGTTGCGCAGCGCAATGCGCACCTGCTCTTTAAAGAAGTCGATATCGTCGAACTTCGGAATGTGCTTTTTCAGCGAATAGTCATAGAAGGTATACTCCTCCAGCACCTCGCCCTTTCCGAGATGCTTTTTCACGATGGTTCGCGCAATCTCGGGCGTGAGTTTCGTATAGAACACGCGATCCGGCAGCACCAGCATGACCGGCCCCGCCGCGCAGGTGCCGATGCAGCCCGTCACGCGGACGATCACCTCGTCCTTGAGCCCGATGCGCGCGATTTCGTCCACCACCGCGTCCTTGACATCCCCGCAGTTGGAGGAGACGCACCCCGCGCCGCCGCAGACGAGCACCTGATAGCGGCTGCCCGCCGACGTGTCCTGATACGCCTTTTTGATCCGTTCCAGATCGGCCGTCGTTTGAATCAAGATTTCGCTCAAATCCGTCACCCCCCTCAATAGCGCGAGAGAATCGCGTCGAGTTTGTTGATGTTCACCTGCTTGTAGACCACGTCGTCGATCATCATCGCCGGCGCGAGGCCGCAGGCGCCGATGCAGCGCGCAACCTCAAACGTAAACTTGCCGTCCGCGGTCGTCCCGCCGACGTCTACGCCGAGGGTCTTTTGCAGCGCGTCCACAATCTTCTTTCCCCCGCGCACATAGCAGGCCGTGCCGAGGCACACGCGGATGGTATGCTCGCCGCGCGGCGTCGTGGAGAAAAAGGAATAGAACGTCACAACGCCCGAAACCTCCGAAAGCGGTTTTCCCAGCGCCGCGGCGATATGTTCCTGTATTTCCAGCGAAAGATGTCCGTAGAGTTCCTGTGCGATGTGCAGAATCTGGATGAGATTCCCTTCCTTGTCCCGAAACAGGTCGATGGCCTGATCGAGTTCGGCGAATGGTTCCATGCCGTCCTGTTGACAGCAGCTGCAATGACTTTGTGCGTTGTTCATTTCACAGCCCCTCTTTTCAGTTGTCCGGATTTGTCATGATGTGCAATCGATCTGATATGACTGATATCAGCGTAACAGATAAATGTCATGGTTTTATGTGCAATTACAGAAAATATCCTCAGAATTTCACGGCTTTTTTCGTGTTTTTCACTCGTTTTGTCGGTGTTTCCACATATTTTCATCACAAATCCTCCGTCGCTTCCGAAGCACGCAGGAACTTTTTTATAAAAAGTTATTGACATATGCCATTAATTGGTTATAATCATAATTGAATCCGGCATATGCCGATAACAAAGTGAGGTGAATCATATGCCAGGGAGAGACGGTACCGGCCCGATGGGCGCGGGCGCAATGACGGGTCGCGGATACGGACGCTGCGGCGGAGCCGCCGCAAGCGTTCCCGCAGGACGCGGGCTTGGCCTTGGGCGGCGCATGGGCCGCGGGCTTGGCCTCGGGCGCGGACTTGGCCGCGGCATGGCCGCGGGCAGCGCGGCGACGCAAAAGGAACTTCTGCAGCAGCAGCGGGACGCGATGCAGCAGCGGATCGACGCGATCGATCGTCAGATGAAGGACTAATGCAATACTGGGAGCCGGCGCGTATCGTTCGCCGGCTTTCCGGCCTTGAAGGAGGCGAAACAATATGCCAAGGCCCGTCAAATGGCGCAGGGTCTGCAGCATGCCCGGCAACAGCCGGTTCGGGCCGCTGGACGACGCGCAGGCTGCGCGCGGAATCGTCTCCATGACCGTCGACGAATACGAGGCCATCCGGCTGATCGATCTCGACGGACATTCACAGGAGGCGTGCGCGGCGCAGATGAACGTCTCCCGCTCCACGGTGCAGAGCATCTACGACACCGCACGAAAAAAACTCGCACAGTCAATCGTGGAGGGCGCAATCCTGCAGATCGGCGGCGGCGAATACCGGCTTTGCGACGGCGCGTCCGGCGCATGCGGCGGCAGGGGCTGCCACCGGCGGCGGCACGGATGCGACAGCGCGGAGGACGGTTCAATCCCTTCCCCTTTACCCGAGCGGGGCGAGTGATCCCACACGGTTGTTGCACAATACGATACGGTTTCAACCCCACAATATTTTTGACACGACTATGATTAACTTTGGAGAACCATTATGAAAATTGCAATTCCCGTCAATGAAAAATCCATGGATTCCGAGGTGTGCCCCTCGTTCGGGCGCGCGCCGTATTTCCTCTTTTACAACAGCGTCACCGAGGAAGACTACTATCTCGACAACGCGGCGGTCGCGAGTCAGGGCGGAGCGGGCATCCGCGCCGCGCAGGTCATCGCCGACCACGGCGTCAAGTCGCTAATTACGCCCCGCTGCGGCGAAAACGCGGCGGAGGTGCTCAACAAGGCCGAGGTGTTTGTCTACCGTTCGATTCCCGGCACAGCGCGGCAGAACATCGAGGCGCATCTTGCCAACAAGCTACCGCTGCTGGGCGAATATCATCCCGGGTTTCACGGGCATGAAGCAAAGTAACGTCACCATCGCCGTACTCAGCGGCAAGGGCGGAACGGGCAAAACGCTGCTCTCCGTCAACCTCGCAGCGGCGGCGCAACACGCGGTCTACGCGGACTGCGACGTAGAGGAGCCGAACGGGCACCTGTTTTTCAAGCCGGAGCCGCTTGGCGAACAGACCGTCTCGCTTGGCATTCCGCTCGTGGATGAGCGCCTCTGCAGCGGCTGCCGCGCGTGCGTCGATTTTTGCCGCTTCAACGCGCTGGCTTTCATCAAAAGCAGGCCGGTGGTATTTTCTTCGGTCTGCCACGCCTGCGGCGGCTGCGCGCTGGTCTGCCCGACGGGCGCGATCAGCGAGGTGCAAAAGCCCGTCGGCACGGTCAGCCGCGGCGTTTCGGACGGCGTATGGGTGCACACGGGCACGCTGCAGCCGGGCGAAGCCTCCGGCGTGCCGCTGATCAGGCGGCTGCTGTCAGACAGCGCAAAGGAGGACGTTTCGCTGCGCGTCATCGACTGTCCGCCCGGCAGCGCCTGCGCGGTCATGGAGAGCGTCGGCGCGGCGGACTACTGCGTGCTCGTCGCGGAGCCGACGATCTATGGCGCGCATAACCTCGCCATGGTGCACGAGCTGGTGGAGCTGTTGGGAAAACCCTTCGGCGTCGTGCTGAATAAATGCACCAACGGCGAGAACCCCTCCGAGGCATACTGCGCGGCACACGCGCTGCCAATCGTCGGTCGAATCGATTTTGATCCGGCGCTCGGCGCGCTCGTTTCCGAAGGAACGCTCGCCGCGCGGGCGGGCGAGCCGTATCGCGGGCTGTTTTCGGGTCTGCTCAAGTCCATATTGAAGGAGGCAGGCTATGAAACAGCTCTTGATTCTCAGCGGTAAGGGCGGCACGGGAAAGACCACCGTCGCCTGCGCGTTGATCCGCCTGTCGCAGGCCCGCGCGTATGCGGACTGCGACATCGACGCGCCGAACGTGCACCTGACGCTAGCCCCGTCCGATCCGCCCGAGAGAGACCCGTTTTTCGGCATGCCGAAGGCGAAGATCGACCCGGACAAGTGCGTTTCCTGCGGGCTGTGCAAGGAGCGCTGCCGCTTTGAGGCCATTCGCATGGACGGCACCGTCTTTTCGGTCAATCCGTTTGCCTGCGAAGGCTGCGGCGTCTGCTCCTTTGTCTGCCCGGCGCAGGCCGTTTCCATGGAGCCGGACGAAGCGGGCGAACTACGGCTGTACGCAGATGGCGCGCGCGTGTTTTCCACCGCGCAGCTGAAGATGGGCGGCGGAACCTCCGGCAAGCTGGTCACCGAAGTCCGGCGCCGCCTGAACAAGGCCGCGCCGCAGGACGTGCCGCTGGCCATTCTGGACGGCTCGCCGGGCATCGGCTGTCCCGTCATCGCGTCGCTCAGCGGCGTGAGCATGGCGCTGCTCGTCGCCGAAGCGTCGATCTCCGGCCTGAGCGATCTGGATCGCATCGTCAGGACGGCGGATTCGTTTCGCACGCCGCTCGCCGTCTGCGTCAACAAGGCGGACGTCAGCCCGGCGATCACGGCACGGATTGAAGAATACTGCGCCGAACGCGGCATTCCGTTTCTCGGAACGATCCCGTTTGACCCGGCGGCGGTGCGCGCGGTCAACCGCGGGCTGACCGTCGTGGACGAGGACTGTCCCGCCGGCAGGGCGGTGCGGGATCTCTACCAAAAGATCATCCGGCTGCTCGGGCTGTCCCGCGCGGAGGATCAAAGCGAAACATAACCGGCAATCCCGCTGTTCGGGGCTGTCCCGGGCGGCAGATTATAACAAACGTTAACGGAGGACAACACGTATGAAAATCGCCGTAGCAAGCGAAGGAACCCAGGTAACCGGCCATTTTGGCCATTGCGACCAGTTTATGGTCTTCGACGCGGCGGAAGGCCGCATCTATCATCAGGAAGCGCTTCCGAACCCCGGCCACAGACCCGGATTTCTGCCGAATTTTCTGGCCGACCGCGGAGTAAACGTCATCATCAGCGGCGGCATGGGCGGCGGTGCGGTCGAAATTTTCAATGAGCGCGGCGTCGAGGTAATCACGGGCGCTTCCGGAGAGGCGCGCGAGGCAGCGGAACAGTATCTCATGGGCAAGCTGAAGTCCACCGGCTCCATCTGCCATGAGCATGCGCATCACGACGAATGCGGTCACTGACGCACGCAACGTCCGCCCGATCCTTCGGGCGGACTGTTTTTTGCCTGAAATGCGTTGCGGATGCCGCCCGGGTTTGATACGATAAACTCAATGGTTTTATCCGGTCGGATCGCCCGCGCTGCCGGGCAGCCGTGACGCACCGGCCCGCATTCTGTTGATTCAATTTCATAAAAACCGAAACAAGGAGGTCACCGATGGCAAAATATGTCTGCCCCATCTGCGGTTACGTCTACGACGAAGCCGCAGGCAGCCGGGATCAGGGCATCGCGCCCGGCACGCGCTGGGAAGATCTGCCCGATAGCTGGTGCTGTCCGCTCTGCGGTGCGCCGAAGTCGTCGTTTGAGGCGCAATCCCCGCCGGAACCCGCCCCCGCCCCCGCGCCGACAGCGCACACGGAGACGCAGGCGGAGGAACCGTTGCGCGAGCTGTCGTCCGGCGAACTGGCCGCGCTTTGCTCCAACCTCGCAAAGGGCTGCGAAAAGCAATATCTGCCGGAGGAGGCCGGGCTGTTTGCGCAGCTGGCCGCATATTACGAAAGCCGCAGTCCGAAGGCGGAAGCAAAGCCGTTTTCCGAACTGGCGGCGCTGACCGACGCGGACCTGAAAACCGTCTATCCCGCCGCGAAGGAAACCGCCGTGTCCGCCGCGGACCGCGGCGCGCAGCGCGCGCTCGTCTGGAGCGAAAAGGTTTCGCGCATCCTCTCCTCCCTGCTCGGAAAATACGCGCAGCAGGGCGACGCAATGCTTGAGCACACGAACGTCTATGTCTGCGAAATCTGCGGCTTTGTCTACGTCGGCGACGCGGCGCCGGAGATATGCCCCATCTGCAAGGTGCCGAGCATGAAGATTCAAAAAATTGCAAAGGAGGCCGTATGATGCACCAAAACATATTAAATATTACGGTTTCCAACACCAAAAAGGAGGCGGGATCATGCACGCGGTAAGAAATATTCGTCTCTGCACAAAGGACTGCCTCTGCCTCTATGTCTGCCCGACCGGCGCGACGGACACGGAGACCGGTCAGATCGACGCAAAGCGCTGCATCAGCGGCTGCCGCGTCTGCGTGGACGCCTGTCCGTCCCACGCGATCTCGCTCGTGCCGGAGCTCTATCCGCCGCAGCAGGAGAAAAAGGACGCCGTCGTATCCGCCATGCGCGCGCTCGCCGCGAGCAAGACGGAGCAGGAGCGGCTGTTCGCCGCGCTGGAGCAGGCGGCCGCCTCTCCCGAAGCAAAGCAGCTCGCCAAGGCCATGCGCATGTCCAACCGCCTGATGGCGGAGGATCTTCTGCGCGAGGCGGGCTATATGCTGCCCCAGAGCAGGCACGCGAGGGAACTGCTCGCGCGCGAACTGAACGAAACGCAGGACGCCAACTTTCCGAAAGACGCCGTCCGTCGGCTGCTAGAGCTGCTCTAACGCACGCCTTTATCGCTCACCAACACAAAAAATCGCCCGCGAGGGCGATTTTTTATTATCTCTTTGTTTCAGCGGCAGCGCTTTGGATGGTATACTGTATGCGTTATACTGTTGCCGGACGCAAAGCGCGAACCGGACAGGCGCGAAAGGAAGCAGGGATGGAACAGCAGACGAAACAGCCGTTCATCGGACACGAGCGCATGTATATTTCGGATACGTTCCGGATGCGGCAGAGCCTGATGGGATTTGCCGCGCTGTGGATCTATATGTACCACGTCTGGATTCCGATGCTTGGCGGCGTGCCGGTGCTGGGCAGACTGGAAACGATGCTCAAGTTTGTCGGGTTCACCGGCGTGGATCTCTTCTTCTTCCTCTCCGGCGGCGGGCTCGTGTTTTCCATCAGCAAGCACACCGTGCCCGAGTTTTACAAGCGGCGGCTTGAGCGCATCCTGATTCCGCTTCTGGTCGCGGGCGTCGGCTTCGCCATCGTAAAGCAGTGGGATTTTTTGACGTTTCTTTCTTATATCTCGGGATATCGTTTTTATACGGTATCCATCTTTAAGTTCCTCTGGTACATGCCTGCCATCCTGACGCTGTATCTGTTTTTCCCGCTGTACTACCGGTTTCTTTCCCGCAGCAAGAGCAAACCCGTGTTCACGCTGACGGTTCTCTGCGTCTGGCTGATTCTTTCCATACTGCTGAAAAACACGATGCGGGAGGATCTATACAGCTTCACGAACCGGATTCCGATCTTTCTTCTCGGCGTGCTCTGCGGCGAAAAGATGAAAGAACAGGACGACCTGCTGCCCGCGGGAACGCCCGCGCTGGCGGCGGCGGTCTTCGCGCTCGGCGTGCTTTTGAGCTATCTGACCAACATCCGGCATGTGGAGATTCTGTTTCCCGTCGCAAACGCTTGCTTCCCCAATATCTTCATTACGCTCGGCATCGCGTTTCTCATCCCCTGGGCAATGAAAAACATCGTTCGGCGCGAGCTGAAGCCACTATCCAGGTTCCTGCGGTTTTTCGGCGCAATGAGTCTGGAGTTTTACTGCCTGCAGGAGCTTTTGCTGCGCGTATACGGCGACCTGTTCGGCTTTCGCAGCGCCTTGATCGACAATATCCTGCTCTTTATTCTGATCGCGGGGCTGAGCTACGTGCTCCGGCTGCTGACGGAATACACCCTGAAAGCGACCGGCGCGATAGCCGCCCGGATAAAAAAATCGAGCTCTGCCAAAACCAACTGATATCATACCTCAACCTCCAATCAGACAGCTTTCGAATCGACGCGCACGCGTTTGTTTGCGGCATCATTTTTTAGCGCGTTCGTTTTCGCTTATGGTATTTTGTATAAAATTCATGTAAAATACATCTAACAGTTTTGTGCGATGCAATCGTTCGGCAGCGCGGCGGCATTGAGTCTGCCCTTGCCCGGCGCATCGAAAAACAAACGAATCGGGAGTCGGCTATGAAACGACAAAAATTGATCCTGCTCATCCTGTTTGCCGCAGGAATCATTGTCGTTGCGCTGACGCTCGCGCTGGCCACCCGCAACCGCGAAGACAGCGGCGCGGGCGCGGGAACATCCCCCGTCCGGCTGAATGAAATCATGTCCTCCAACAGCGCCTATTACGACGAAAACGGCAACGCGTACGACTGGATCGAACTGTACAACAGTTCCGCAAGGGCGGTCAGCCTCGCCAACTATAAGCTGACGGACAACGAGCGGCAGGTTCGCTATATCTTTGCTTCGGATACGGTCATCCCCGCGGGCGGCTACCTCGTCGTCTGGTGCAAAAATAACGCGGCGGGCGAACAATACGCCGATTTTTCCCTCTCCAAGACCGGCGGCGAGGTCGTGATTTTGATGAACAGCCGCAGCGTGATCGTAGATCGTCTCGTCACGCAGCCGCTGGAGCGAAACGCCTCGCTGGCGCGGGACGCGGACGGCGCATGGCAGGCGACGGATCGCGCTACGCCGGGATATGAAAACTCGGACGCGGGATATGAAGCGTATCTTTCGGCGCACCGCCAGAGCGGCTGTCCGGTTCGCATCAACGAGTTCATGTCCGCAAACCAGACCTATCTGGACGAAAACCATCTTTCCAGCGACTGGATTGAGCTTTGGAACACCTCGTCGGAAGCGGTCGACCTTTCAGGCATGCGGCTTTCGGATCGCGCGGACGCGCAGGGATATCTCTTTCCCGAAGGAACGGAGCTTGCGGGCGGCGCATATCTTCTGATTCGCTGCGGCGACGCGGCAAACCCCGCATACGCGCCGTTTTCGCTCGCCAGCGCGGGCGGAGAAACCATCGCGCTGTACAGCTCAAACCTCACGCTGGACGCGGTGACGACCCCCGCCCTGCTGGCGAACACCTCGTATGCGCGGGACGACAGCGGCGCCTGGTCCGTCTGCGACGCGCCCACGCCTGGATTTGCAAACACGGACGAAGGTCGGGCGCAGTATCTCGCCTCGGTCGCAATCGCCAGCCCGGACATACGAATCACGGAGCTGATGGCCGACAACCTCAGCTGCCTGCAGGACGAGGACGGGGACTTTTCGGATTGGATCGAGCTGAAAAACGGCAGCGGCGAACCCGTAACGCTCGGCGGCCTGTTCCTTTCGGATCAGGCGGATCGTCCGCTGAAGTGGGCGCTGCCAAACATTGAGCTTCCCGCAGGCGGACGAATTGTGATATTCGCCTCCGGCAAGGACAGAACAAGCGGGGACGAGCTGCACGCGGGCTTCTCGCTCAATCGCTATCAGGGCGTCGTCACGCTCTGCACCGCGAGCGGACAGATCGTCAGCAGCGTGAGCTATCCCGAGCTAGATGGAAATGTCAGTTATGCGCAGGACGAAACGACCGGCGTATGGAGCGAGACGCTTGTCGCGACGCCGGGCTATTCCAACGACGAGGACGGCTATCTGGCGTTTCAGGAGCAGCTCGCAATCGCCTCGCCGCTGATTCTCAACGAAGCGATGTCCGGGAACACCACGCTGCTGCAGCAAAGCCGGACGACGTATTATGACTGGATCGAGCTGAAAAATCAATCGAACGAGCCGGTCAGTCTCGTCGGGTATCGATTGACCGACAACCTGAATAAAACCTTCTATTGCGCGCTGCCCGATACGACGCTTGCGCCGGGAGGGCTGATCACGCTGCTCTGCACGGGCGACACGCCGCTGGCACGCTCCGAATACGGACAGCTCGCGCTGTCGCTGGACGCGGCGCAGGAGCAGCTTTATCTCATTGATTCGTCCGGCGCCGTCGCGGATACGCTGACGCTTTCGGGGACTCCCTACGGCGGCAGCATCGGAAGATTGCCCGGCCAGAACGGGCAGTTTTATTTTGCCTCGCCAACGCCAGACAAGGAGAATCAATCCGGCTGCCGCCTGGTCTGCGTGCAGCCGACGGCGTCCGTGGAGCCGGGGGTCTATGCGGGTGTTTCCTCGCTGAGCGTATCGTTGCAGGCGGACGGGGATATCTATTATACGACAAACGGCGATACGCCGACGGCGCGGTCGCTTCGCTATACGGCGCCCATCGTGATCGACCAAACGACGGTCATCCGCGCCGCGGCCGCCGAGGACGGAAAGATCATCAGCCCGGCGGTTACGCTGAACTATTTTCTCAACACGGAGCATACGCTCCCCATCGTCGCGGTCACGACGGACGAAGCCAATCTCTATAACGACACCATCGGCATTCTCTCGAGCGTCAATCTCTTCAACCGAAACGTCGTTCGCCCGGCAAGCGTCTCTTTTTTTTCGGACGAGGGCAGTTTCACGGCTGAATGCGGGCTGAAGCTGCACGGCGCGGGCTCGCGCGGAAGATCGACGAAAAAATCCTTTAAGGTGGTATTCCGTCAGAAATATGGCCAGGCGCAGCTGGATTTTCCGCTCTTTCCGGACAGCGACAGAACCGTGTTCGATTCGTTTCTGATTCGCAACGGCCAGGACTACAGCCGTTCGTTCATCCGGGACGAACTGCTTTCGAAGATCGCAATTGCCGGGACGACCGAGCTTCTGGTGCAGAACACCCGCTTCTGCGTGTTTTATCTCAACGGTGAATATCAGGGGATTTACTGCATCAAGGAGGCGTATTCCTCCGGCTTTTTCGCGCAGAAATACGGGGTGAATAAGGAGAGCGTCGAACTGCAGCGCGGCTACCTGACGACAGACTCGGAATTTCAGGCGCTGATTCGCTATGCGCAGGGTCACGACTTAAGTCAGGACGAATATTACCGGTATGTTGAAGAGCGCGTCAATCTGGAGAGCCTGATCGACTGGAGCATTTACGAGGCGTATTCCGCCAACAGCGACCTCGCCGTCAACGTCCGCTACTATCGCAGCACGGAATACGACAACAACCGCTGGCACTATGCGCTTCTGGATATGGACTACGGTTTCGGCGGACCGGCGACGTTTGACTATGTTCTGGACAGCATACACGGGGCTCTGCTCAAGCGCCTGCTGTATAACGCGGAGTTTCGCGATCTGTTTCTTCAGCGGATGGCGTATCAGCTGGAACACTATCTGACGGTCGAAAACGTGATGGCCAGCTACGACACGCTGACCGCGCAGCTGGCGGACGAGGTGCCGCGGGAGCGCGCCCTATGGGATCCCGCCGGTACCTCCGACTGGTCGCGGCATCTCGAGACGTTGATGAGATACCTATCGTATGACCGGATCGATCAGATGAAGCGAAGCATCGCCACCGCGCTGAAGATCCCGCTGGCCGATGTGGAGCAGTATTTTGGAAAGGCGAACGGATGAACGGACGGATCTGCCGCAGTGAATACAAGTATCTCATCGACGCGCGATCCGCGGAATTGCTGCGAAGGCGGCTTGGCGCGCTGATCGACACCGACCGGCATGCGGACGCAAACGGGGACTATTTCATACGGAGCGTGTATTTTGACGACGATTCGCTGACCGCCTATCGTGACAAGCTCGCGGGCGTCAGCAATCGAACAAAATACCGCCTTCGCTTTTACAATATGAATCCGGAGCTCCTCTTTTTCGAAGCGAAGCGCAAGCGGGATCGTTTTGTGACCAAAAGCGGCGTCGTCGTTTCAAAAGCGACCGCCGCGGCGATGCTCTCCGGCGAGCGTCTTTCCGAAAGCGAGCGCCGCATTCCGCTGCTTGCCGAATTCGACGCGCTGTCCCGCGGCGCGGGACTTCACCCGAGCGTCATCGTGGACTATGTCCGAACGGCGTTTTCTTACCCGGTCGGGGATGTTCGGATCACGCTGGATCGCGACCTGCGCGCGGAGTCGTTTCGCATGGAAAACGTGTTTGCGCTTCGCAGCGGTGTGCCGGTGCTGGAGCGCGGCGAAGTCGTTCTCGAAGTAAAATTCGACGGACAGCTGCCGCCGCTGGTTGCGCGGGCGCTTTCGGACGTGCCTGCCAATTTGTGCGCCAACTCGAAATACTGCAGCTGCCTTGCGGTCTATCTGTAACAAACGCCAGAATGCCTCGACGAACTATCCGCCGAGGCGAAAGAAGGGATATATAGTATGGAACAACTGATGACGACCATTCGAAGCCTGCTGCAGGAGGAGATTTCGGCGATCCCGATCGGCAAACTCTTTGCCGCCGTGCTGATTGCGTGCGCGGGCGGGCTTCTCGTCGCCGCGGTATACCGCGTGACGTTCGGGGGCGTGCTGTTCAGCAAGCAGTTCGCGCTCGGGCTGGTGCTGCTGAGCATGATCACGTCGATCATCATCCTCGCAATCTCGTCCAACCTGGTGCTCTCGCTCGGCATGGTGGGCGCGCTCTCCATCGTCCGTTTCCGAACCGCGGTCAAGGAACCGATGGATACGATATTCATGTTCTGGGCGCTCGCGTGCGGCATACTGGTCGGCGCGGGGTTCTTCCTGATCGCCATTCTGGCGACGCTGATCGTCGGCGTTCTGTTTGTGCTGCTGCATTCCAGCGGGCGGCTGTTTCGGCCGACGAACGCCTACTTGCTCGTTTTGCGATACGACCCCGCCGGCGAGGCGGCCGTCCGCCGGGAGCTCTCCCGCCTCCCCGAGGCAAAGGTGAAGTCCCGGCGTTCCAACGATAACGGCGAGGAGCTTGTGCTGGATCTGCGGCTGAGCGGGGAGCAAACGAAACTGCTCGACGCAATCCGCGCCATTCCGGCGGTGCGGGAGCTGAATCTGGTCTCGACCGACAGCGAATCCGGGCTGTAAAAAGACGCGGCGCCGATATTCGCGGCGCCGGATTGTAAATTGCCGCCCGAACAGGAGTCCGTCGCCGCGGACTCCTTTCTGATATCTCCCCCCCGTCTTCCCCTTCGTATCCGGCGCCGGCCGAGTTTACAACCGCGGCGCCGGCTGATATAATGAGCCGTGTTCATGTGTCCGTCCGGCGTCATTTTCCAATGCGTCGCGCGGTGAATACATAGCATTTTTTCACTATAAAATACAGAGCGGGTGATGTCTTTTGCATACTGCATTTTTCTTCAAACGTGTATTCAAACCGGCCTGCCTCGCGCTTTGCCTGTCGGCGCTTTTGTTCTGCGCCGCCTGTGCCGTTGACGGCGGGCTTTCGCTGTCCCCGACCGAGGCGCCGACCGCGCTGGATCTTCGAAACAGCGGGGTGAGCGACATTTCGGATCTGCTGCGGCAAACCCAGCTGGAGTCGCTGGATCTGCGCGGCAACTCGATTTCCATCGAGGATTACGCCGCGCTCCACGCGGCACTGCCGGATTGCAGCATTCTCTGGAGCGTGCCGGTCGGCAACGAGCGCGTCGACAGTACCGCCACCGAACTGACGCTTCCCGACCCCTCCGCCGAACAGATCGACGTGCTCCGGTTCTTTCCGGATCTCAAGACCGTCCGCTTTGAATCGGCCAGCGACGGCGACGCCATGCGCGCGCTTTCCGGGCAGTATCCCGACGTACGCTTTTCCTGGGACGTAACGCTGTTTGACACCGTCTATCCCAGCGACACGACCGCGCTCGATCTGAGCGGACAGACGGTCGATCTGGCTTCCCTGCCCGCCGCGCTGTCCCTGCTGCCCGATTTATCGACGGTCACCTTCGGCGAGGAATCCTTCGCTCTGGCGGATCAGCTCGCGTTAGCCGATGCGTTCCCGGCGGTATCGTTCGTTTGGAACGTTCAGCTGCTCGATGATCTGATTGTTCGATCGGATGTCACGGAGCTCGATTTGCGCGATTATGCGGTGCCGGATGCTGCGGCGCTTGGCGAAAAACTGCCGTTGCTGCCCGCGCTGACCTATCTGGATATGTGCGGCTGCGGGCCGGACGACGAGGCGATGGTAAGCCTCCGCACGCAGTATCCCGCCGTCAAGTTTGTCTGGTATACGCATGTTGCGGGCTGGATTATCCGCACGGACATCAAGGGATTCAGCACGGGAAACCGCGTGCGCTTTCCTGACGGCGCGGGCTGGTACGCCGCCGAAAAATTCAAGTACTCCATGATTAAGGCCGCGGATCTGGAACACCTGCAATACTGCACCGATCTGGTCGCGCTGGACATCGGGCACTGCGGCATCGTCAATCTAGAGTTTTTGAGGCTGCTTCCCAAGCTGAAGTATCTGGATATCGCGCTGGGCGATTATGTCGATCTCACCCCGCTGGAAAGCCAGCCGGATCTCATCTACCTGCAGATGATGTACAACTGTGTGGAGGACATCTCCCCGCTCGCCGCCTGCGAAAAGCTGCGGTTTCTCAACATCAGCAACAACGTCATTCAAAATGCCGACGTGCTGATGAACATGCAGCACCTCGAGCGGCTCTGGATGAACTGCAGCGGGCTTACCGACGAACAGATTGCCGAGGTGGAAGCGGCCCTGCCGAATACGGTCATCAAGGCCTCCCAGACCAATCCGGAATACGCCATGAGCCTCTGGTGCAAGGGCAACGAAGGGTATGTCACCGTTCAGGCACTCTACGGCCTCCGCGCGAAATATCAGTGACAACGCTTTTTTGCAATCTCTTTGATTCGGAGACGCCAGCATGAAAACAGACCGTCAACCCTCCGGCAAGGCCGGAACTGCCCTCTTAAAGATTGCGTTCGTCGTATCCGGCGGGGCGATGACGCTGCTGTTTTCCTACAGCGGTTCGCTGCTCTTCATCGGCGCGGGCGTTTTTCTCTCGCTCGCGCTCTGCGCGCTGCTGGCGTTCCGCTTTCGCCTGACCGAGCGGTTTCTTCCGAAGACACAGCCGCTGCCGATCGCGCTCGCAGCAATTCTGACGGCGTATATCGCCTTTCTCTACGCGCAGAAATTTGCAAGTTCGACCAATCAAATGATCGTTCAGCTGCTCGGACAGTCGCCGCTCGCCGCCGTCTCCGGCGCGGTCGGCTCTGTTCTTCCCGCGCTCGTCGCCGTCGCCGCGTCGTTTGCGCTGTTTCTCTGGCTCTGGTGGTTTGCCGACCGGGCGATCGACTTTGCCGCGCATTGGTGGAACACGTCCACCCGGGCGGAGCGCGTCTTCCTGCTCGCCGCGTGGGTCGTTCTCACCGTCGCAATCGCGATTGTCTACCGCTCCACCAATGCGTTTTATGCAAGCAGTATCGATTACGACGTCGTCTATACGACGGATTCTTCGCAGCTTGTGAAGTCCAATGTGTATTTCTATGTAGACGCATACGAAAACGACATCCGCCAGCCGCTGTTTGCGGTGTTTTCCATGCCGTTTGCCGCCGCGGCGATGCTGGTGAGCAAGCTCTTGTTCTTCCTGCCAAACGCGTATCCGGTCGTACTCGGCGCGGTGCAGGCGCTGCTGCTGCTCTTTGGCTTTTCGCTGCTGTCGCGGTTATTAGACGCGCGCGGCGCGGAACGGCTGCTCTTTTTATGCCTGTTGATCGTCTCCTATCCCGCGATGCTGTTTGCCTTTACCATGGAGCAGTATATCTTCGCGCTCTTTTGGGTGCTGCTGCTGGTCTACGCCTGGCACGAAGAAAGCGCGGAGCGAACGCTGCCTTTCGTCGCGGCCTCCGGCTCGCTGCTGACAAGCGGCGTGCTCTTTCCCCTGCTGCTGCGTGAAAAAAACGTCCGCCAAAGCCTTCGCAGGCTGGGATTTGCGGCGCTTGCCTTTTGCTCGTTTTTTGTTCTCTTCGGCCGTATCCCGCTGCTTAACAGCACGATTGACAAACTTCGGGACATCGCCTCTTTCAGCGGCGACACGCTTCCCCTGAAGGAGCGCCTGCTGCAATACGTCAACTTCGTCTCCATGTGCTTTGTCCGCCCGGCCGCGGGCGTCGATACCGCCGCGTTTTCGCATGTGTCATTCCAGCTTTTGCCCGTCGTTTCCGTCAGCCTGCCCGGCGCGCTGCTGTTTGCCGCGGCTGCCGCGGGAGCCGTGCTGGGGTTTCGTAAAAAGCTCGTGCGGCTTTCCGCCTGCTGGGCGGCGTTCTCGGTTATGCTGCTCGGCTTCGTCGGCTGGGGCACGTCCGAAAATGGGCTCGTACTCTACACGCTCTATTTTTCCTGGGCGTTTGCGGTGCTGATCTTTGAGCTGATCCGGCGGCTGCCCGAGCGCCTCCGCCCCGCGCGAATCGCGATTCTGGCGGCGCTTGCCGTGCTGCTTTTCTGCATCAATCTCTCCGGCATGCGCGAACTGGTGCGCTTCGCCGTCGCGTATTATCCCGTCGGCTGACCAAAAACCAAACATCGATAAAAAAGGACGCGCATGAACGCTTACGATTTTGACCGCTGCATCTACGCAAAGGACAGCACGCTGGACTTCTATGCCCACTGCGTGAGAAAGCGCCCGCGCCTGCTGCGCTATGTCTTTGCGCAGAGCTGGGGCTTTTTGCTGTATGCCATGGGGCTGATCGAAAAGACCGCGTTCAAGCAGCGCTTTTTCTCATTTCTGCAGGGGATTGAAGATCCCGGCGCGGAGGCTGCCGCCTTCTGGGAAATGCACCGGCGGCATCTGCAGGGTTGGTATCTGTCCCAAAAAGAGGAGGACGACCTGATCGTCTCCGCCTCGCCGGAGTTTCTGCTGCAGCCGCTGTGCGACTCGCTGGGCATTACGCGCCTCGTCGCCTCGCGTGTGGAGCCCAAAACCGGCCGGTTCCTCGGTGAAAACTGCTATGGCGCGGAAAAGGTACGCCGCGTGCGCGAGTCGTTCGGGGAGGTCGAATTCAACGCGTTTTATTCCGATTCGCTTTCGGATCTTCCCATGGCGCAGCTTGCCAAGGAGCGTTTTCTCGTCGTAAAAGGCATGCCCGTCCCCTGGAATGAGTATCGACCGTCCGCATGGCAAAAGGCGAAGCGGCATTTTCTGTCGTTCGAGTTTCTGCGGTTTCTGATCATCGGCGGGGTCAACACGCTCAACGGCGTGCTATTTTCCTATCTGTTTTCGCTGCTGCTCCCGACGCAGATCGCGTTCGTCTGCGGATATCTCTCGAGCCTCGTGATCTCTTACTTCCTGAACAGCTTCTTTACGTTTCACGAGCGGCTCTCGGTTGCGAAAATGCAGCGTTTCTTCGTCTCCTACATCCCGAACTTCCTGATTCAGAACGTTGTCGTCTATGTCGTTTGCAGTCTTCTCGGCCTTCCCCCGCTCGCGGGCTACATCCTCGCCGCGGTCATCGGCATTCCCGTGACGTTTCTTTTGCTCAAGCTCTTTGCGTTTCGCGGCAGGACGAAGCGGCAGTAACATTTTTTTGAATTAAAAAACGCTCCCGGGTCTGCGACGGTTCGGGAGCGTTTGATGTTTGTGTTCGCCGGGATGCTTTATTCCATGGGTTTGATGTCCGGCAGGCGCTTTCGATCCACCGACAGCAGCCAGAAATACATGCCGCCGAGCATCGTCATCGCCAGAATGCGATATTGGTAATGTGCGTGCATATACATCGGCTGCGTACCGACGAGGATCCAGATGATCGGCAGGAATGCGACAAGCAGCATCACCGCGCCGCGCGCATACCATTCGCGCCGGGTGCGGAAAATCGCCATCACGATTCCGGCAACGAGCAGGATGCCGCCGAACGCATAGAGCATCGGCCAGTCGAAAAGGTGCTTGAACGCAGAGATGATGGTCGCGGCCTTGTCATAGCGGAACATATGCTGCGCGTCCTTGACTACGCCGAGCCGCTCCGCCGCGGCGCCCCAGGCGGAGGCGAACGCGTTCTGGTCGGTAAACACGCTGGTGATGGCGAGCTTCACGATCCACATCATGAAGTAGGACACGAACCAGACGCCCATGAGCTTGAGCGACTGCAGCAGCATGGCCTTCGCTGTCGGCGGCTCCTTTTGATAACTCTGGCAGATCAAAAGCCCCAATAGCGGCAGGCCGAGCGTGAGCAGCGGCGTCGTGTAAAAGTCGAAGAACATCGTCGCCATGCCGAGGATCATAAAGCCCATCGGCGCGCTCTGCGGGCGCTTGAGCCAGCGCGGCACGAACAGCATGCCGATAAAGGCGATGTAGAAGCAGACGCTGTATTGAAACAGCGCGCTGGCGACAACGGGGTTGACGAACAATATGCCCGCCGTAAACAGCATCGGCGGCCAGAAGGAGCGCGTCCCGAACGCGAGCATCAGCGTCGCGGCGGCCATCAGCAGGAAGAATCCCCACATGATGAACGTACGCATACTGCCGTAATCCATTACCGAGAGCAGTGCGCGCACATAGATGCGAAAGCCGTGCCAGTACCGGACGTAGAACACGTCCGCCTGCTCGTGGTTTTCAACGCTTGCCCGCGCGCTTTCGAGGGTAAAATCGTCCTCGAGCGGGTAGGCGTTTTTCAGCACGCTGCTCGGGGAGTCCTTCACGTCCATATAGGTGGACAGCGAAAGGATGATGACCTCCGTCCAGTCGTCCAGATGATAGGCGCCCCAGTCGTAGCGCAGGATATGGTATCCGGCGTACTCCGGCTCCAGCTCGTCCATCGAGAGCAGATAGTTTTTCTCCACCTGATCCTGCGGGCATAGTCCGCTGAGAAACAGCATGCCTACTCCAAGCATGACGAGCAGCATGTATGTAATCAGATATTTCCAGATGTTCGGTTTCTTCCGTTCGATGGTACTCCCCTCCTTATCCACAAATCCCAATTCCAATTTTATAGAATCAAAATAGCCCGTATCAATTCATGCAATTCTATCATTGCGGGTTTTACAGGGTCAAGGGGAACATCAGCAGCCGGAGATTCTATGCCTTGATATCCCGCCAGCGAAAGCAGTTGTTTAAATCCTTTGTCAGTTGTTTTGCACGATCCCATATAAATGCAAATCTACCCAGTTTCCCCTAACATCTCTCGTTTGCTCTTTTTGAACGCCTTCCAAGGTCATCCCCAGTTTTTTCATCAATCCAACCGACTTTACATCGTCGATTGCTTCCGCGAAAATCTTATGCGCTTTCAACTCCGAAAACGCGAATCGAATCAGTTCGGAACAGGCCTCGTACGCATACCCTTCGCGCCAATAACTTTTATGAAATATCCATCCGATTTCGTATATTTCTTCTTCCATTTCATTGAACAGGATATAGCCGATCAATTTCTTCGTTTCCTTGAGTACCGCTGCAACCGCTCCGTGCTTGTTGATACAAAACTCTTCCAGAAACTTCTTTGTTTTCTCCATGGTATATGCAGATTCGCAATTTCTCATCGTTTCATCGTCACCCAGAATATCATATAAATCAGGTAGATCTTCCGGGACAAAGTCTTGAATGATCATACGTTTTGTTTCCAAAAGCATATTTTTCTCCCATGTCTCGCGGTTTCGCCGTTAAATCCGGTTTAGAGTAGCACCTTCGATTTGTTTGATCAGATCTGGTTTTTCTATGTTGATCCACGGTATGACACGCTTCGCAACAGTTCATGCAATTCTATCATTGCGGGTTTTCAGCGGTCAAGGAAATCATGCTGGAGATCATACTGGCCGTTAAGAAAGTATCGACCCGCAAATGCAAAGGGCAGCCAACCGACTGTCCTTGTTTTTTGTGTTACACATGTTTTTTTGATATAAAAATATTCGCTTTCCTGAGTGAATTTGTAATGATATATCAAACGGGCGTGCAGATATACCAAGCGGCGCGCTTGCCTACGTCGACAACCTCGACCGAAGAAAAGCAATCGCTCATTTCCGAGATGCAATCCTTCATTTCGGTCGCGGCGTTTTTGATAAAACGAAAATAGTCGCCCTGCTCAGCCCATTCGACCAGCGACGTAAAGAACGCGCGGTTTTGATTGTAATCGAAGATGACAACGGCGGCTTTCGACACGCGGCTCATTTCGGCATATAGCCTGATGCGTTCTTCCTTCGGCATCCCGTGCGCAACATAAGAAGCGATGGAAACGTCAAAGGATTTATCGTCGAACGGAAGCCGCCGGACGACATCCGCGTGAATGAAGCGTACCGTCCGGTTTCCCGGCTGTTTTCGCGCGTATGCCAGCATTTTTTCGGCGGAGTCTATCCCGGTGACGTTTAATCCTTTCGCGCTGATCGCCGCGCAAAGCGCACCCGTTCCGCAGCCAACGTCCAGCAAACTTTGATAAGTTGTCAAATCCAGCTGCGGCGCTGCTTTTCGGATGACTTCAGCGTAATGCCGCTTCTGCCGTTTGTAAAAGAGGCCGTAGACCGGCGCAATGAGATTGAATAACGATCGATTGTTTTCCTTGCGCATGTTGCTATTCCGCCTTTCCAAACCCGCTGAAATGTGAATCCCAAATCCCGGCCCGCGGGCCGCAGGATCTCCGCCGCTCGTTAAAAACACGCGCGTCGCACGGTGCTGTTTTCTTTTGTCTTAAAAATATCATAAAGTACGATGCGCGTAAACCCATGCGCCGAGCGCATGGCTGCGCCGCGGCGGCAATTTATACCGCACTCGTAACTAAGCGACCGAATTTGCCCGGGAATCGGGCTCTGCGGGCGTCCGAACGATTCTTCTCATTCAGTCTGGGCTACTCTATTGCTGTTGCAACTGATTCTGCGTCACTTGTTGTACTAGCCGTATGTTGTTATAATGCTAACGATTGCTTTTTTAATATTGTTCAAAGGAACTAACCAATGAAAAAATACTTGATATCCGCCGACGTCAATAAAAAAAATCCGCTCGTTTACAAATTTGGGCTTTTTATTTCGTTTGCAGCATTCATCTTTCTTGTTGAAGGAGATGCTTTTTTAGGCGGCGGAGTGTGGCAAAAATACATTGAAAGCTTCGCTCGCGTTCTCGTTCCGCTGGTTGCGGCTTTTTACTTTTCCTTTTATCGGTCGGTTGCCGGATTTGTTCTTGAAAATGCGTCGCTCATTGAAAAGTACATCGCTTTGGCAGGCGCCGTTCCGCTTGGAATCAAGATTACGATTGATTTTTACAAATCGTTTTTCATGCAGGTATTAAGTGCCGGTTCGTCTCCAGTCCTCGTTAAACGGGTTTTTGACAAACTTAACCTTACCGCGAATATCGAAAAAGCATCGGTCTATGTTGGCTGCGCGATCCTGTGTGTGCTGTCAATACTTGCAATCGCCGTTCTGTTGGCGTTATTGCTTTACATTTTGCGTGTTACGCTTCAATACACAAAAAAGAATCCGTGCAACAAATGGACGCCAAGCGAGCAACCCGGCAAAAAAAGATACGGCATCGCGATTGCGCTCTCTGCCGCGGCGCTTGTTTTAGGCGCGCTTACGATCAATAAGGGGCAGGACTGGGGCGCGGATTACACAATATACTTACGTCAGGGATTTCAGCTTGCAAATGGTATAACGCAAGGAATACATGAAGCGTGGGGCTATTCGGCAATGCTCGCCGCAGTCTATTCTATATTCGGCTATAATATGGTGGATTACAGCACGCTGATTTATTACAAAATACCCGTTGTTATCTGTTTTGCTTTACTAGTGTTTTTCCTCTTTTTGTTCTTCAGCAAGCGATTTTCTTTGCGCTGGGCCGCTTTTTTAAGCATCCTGTTCGGCTTCAATCCCAGCTTTGTCGCTTTCACTAATTATATTTGGACTGATATCCCGCATTTGTTATTTTGCGTAATCAGCATCATTTGCATCTATGAATTCTTTAACAGCAGCAAAACAAAGCAGCAGATACTGTTCGGCGTGCTGGCGGGGTTCAATATTTATATTGCGAATATCATACGAGCGGCCGGTATCGCACTTTTGTTTACGCTGTTCATCGTTCAACTGATTTATTTATTCGCGCATATATGGGAAAAGAAAACATCAACAGAAAGCATGATTCAGCTTCCACAAAATACCAAATTTTATATTCAACTTTTGCCATATGCCGTCTATGCGCTGTTGACGCTTTGCACATTGCTTGTCGTTCCCTATTATTCCACGGGTGCAAGCGTGAGCAGATACGCTTCCGGAAGTTTATTAATTCGGAATTTCGGCTATTATTTCGATATCCTTTTCCATGAATTCCTCCCGCAGTTTTTGCCATTGCACATTTTTTCGTTTGCCGCTGCGTGGATTGCCGTTCCGATGCTCATCATCGGCATGTATCGCAGCGTTAGACGCGATACCGTTTCAGTGGTTTACTTTTGCTTCATGTTTATTTCAATGCTCTTTGTCTGGGCCTTGAACGGAATCCGCTATGCGTTCCCGCTTCTCCCGTTTTTCGTGCTGTTGATTGCCGTCGGCGTGAAGACAACCATATTGGCCGTGTCGGAGACATATGTCTTATGATAAACTGTTGTAATCATTTTATTCACTTTCTACAGAAATCACAAGTCGTTCGCAATGTAATTGAATCATGCGCGGCAAACATATTTTTGGGTTACAGACTTCGCAAATCGACCAGTCTGCGATTCTCATCATACGGATATTTTCGGCCGCACCCGCCAAACGCCGGATCACTATAGAGTCCTGAACGTCAACCCATTTTTTCGACTGGAGTATGAAAAATAAAAACGCTAACTTGGATACGCATTGTATCAAAATTAACGTTCTTATTTGGCAAAGAACGCTAATTTTGATAGAAATGTACCCCTTTGGGTTCAGGGGGTGCTGTCCACTAGGGGGTGCAAACACATCCAGCCCGACACACTGGAAGGTTTCATTGGCGAAAGGATCGGCGAAGCGGCAAACCCCATTGAAACAAAAGTGGTTGGGTCGACCCTACAGAGGAAAGAAAAATTTCGAACTGCCACGCCTGACCGGCTTGCTATCGAACTAACGAAGATTCTCGCGTAGTAGAAAAGGCTTGTGTCCCTGCCGACGGGGGATTGACAATTAAAACCGATTCGAGTAATTTGTTGATTCTTCTATACCGATTGCATTACACTTATAAAATAGTAAATTTGGTTTCCTACATAAGCAATATATAACAGGAGGAAAGTTTATGCTCATTAAACGACTTTTCGTCTTAATTTCTTCGATGATCATGGTGGCTCTTTCTGTTTCCTGCACACAAAATGAAGTCGTTGTCTCCGCTAACTCGCCGGAATCGATGCCGACGGCTACGCTTAGCCCATCGCCAGAGCCTACACCGACGCCAACTTCAACACCTGAACCTACTCCTGAAATGACAAGAGAAGAAGCTTTGAAAAAATTAAATATAACGTCCAAAGAATTATGTTCGTTAGCTGATTTGGTCATTTATGATTGTACTCTTAAAGACGGTAGTAATTGTAAATTTATGACGAGGGAGTATTTCAAAAGTAGTGAACAGGGATTTTGGGATATAAAGGTGACTAATGTATTAGATGGTGTAACATTTGCGACGTTTTCAACAAATCGTAATGAGTTGGCGCAAATTAATATAATGGATGACGTTGACATCACCCTTGTACCAACTTTTTTACAAGGAGCAGTCATAAATACTACGTATGGTTTATGCTCAATGCCATGGCTTTTTGATCCGACAACTTTACCGGCATCTAATGTGTCAAGGAAAACGGACAGATAAAAAGCTACAAAAGCTGACTTCGGAATTCAAACGGAGTCAGCTTTTTCAAACCCCATTGCGGGCGATCTTCGTTATAGTAGCGAATGAAGCAATCAATAAAATTACGCATTTGAGAACAAGTCAAATGCTTGAATAATCGAAGTTCTTCGTTTTTTAGAATGGAGAAGAAGGATTCCATTGGAGCGTTGTCGTAAGGCATGCCTGGTCTAGACATACTAATCACAAGACCTCTTTCCAGAAGAACGGACTGATAGATGGGAGAACAGTATTGTGAACCTCTATCTGAATGGAGAACGATGCCCTCGCGCATGAAAGGTTTCGCTTTGGCTAGCATATCCAATACCAGGTAGATATCATTTTTCGCAGATATGGAATATGCTACAATAGATTTGTCACCTAAATCCTTAATGCATGAGAGATAGAGTTTTCCATCTTTGCACGGTAAATAGGTGATATCGGTCAGCCACTTCTGGTGGCGAAGTGAAGCGTGGAAGTCCTGCTGCAAAACATTGGGGAATGTGTGAAGTGGATTCTGCGCTTCTTTCTTTGGAGAAACATACCGCTTTCTTCGTGTTGAGTTAAGACCTAGAATGACCATATATCGATGTACGCTCCCTAAGCTCATGTGAAGCGTGTATTTACGCGCCAGATGCATCTGAACCTGTCGTCTCCCTCTTGTAGTTTTCTCGTAATAGACGGATAGAATTGCAGATTCTTTGATTGCATCCAGCTTATTGTGATTCGGCTTACCTCGACTGCTCCAATCATAATACCCGCTCCGGGAGCAACCAAGGTATCCGCACAAAGCAGAAATACTATACTTTGATCGAAGCCGATCAATCACTTGATATTTGACTTTGCTTTTTTGCTGCTTAGGGAGCGAAGTTGTTTTAAAATGTCATTCTCCATTTCTAAATACCGAATGTATTCTTCTTGCGTCATGCTAGACGTGTCTACATTTCGCGGACGCCCTCCGCCTTTTCCGGTTCCGCGTCCATCTGAAATACTGCCATACTTCAAAAATTGGTCCCGCCTCGCCCTTTGTCGGCTAGTTCGTATCGAAGGACTAGCTCATTCATTTTTGCGCCTTCCAGATATTCTTTCACGACCCGTTCTTTCAACTCGGGGCTGTAATGTTTGTTCATGTTTTCTCCTTTCACGCAAAAAACCTACGGTTTATTATACCGTAGGCTTTTTACTTGTCCGTTTTTAGTGTAACACTACAAATGGGCTTATTTCATTTTGACAAAGAACACGAGTTTGATACAAAATGCACCCGGTCGGTTTGTTCCCGTTTGCCGCGTGAATACCCTCGCCCCTTTCCGTTTGTTCCGTTTAGCGGAGGTGTTTTTAAAACACACTCTGGCAGCGAATATAAGAGAAGAATCAACCCTCGTTTTACTTTGAATGTGCGGTACAAACACATCTGGTAATTTTGTCTTCGCGCGTCTAATGCTTGGAATATAATAACAGCCTAACGCACCTGCGCAAAACGCAGGTAGAATCAACGTCTATAAAATTAAAAACCGCGTCGGATGAGCAACAATCTCCGTCAAGATAAACAAATGAACAAATATGTTTTAGTTTCTTTCGGAATTCCTATGTATATAGTCTATCAAACCTCTCTCTTTTTTCGACGCAATCCAACAACAGGTTGCACAACCGTTTCAACTTGCTGAATTGCCGTTTCCACATCGGCCTTACCCGCATTGCAAGTCGCTGCTGCACCCTTCCGCACAGCAGAAACACTGTAAGGAACTACAGCCTTCGCCTTATTCCAAAGTTTTGTCAGCGACTTCCCGCCGGGATCAAGGAAGTTCAGAGTAGACAGCCTGGAAAATCGCTTGCTCAGGATATCTGCTCCGATTCAGCAGTCGCGCTGGATGCGCAATTACTATCCTCCGGGCGCATGCCTCCCATCATGAGGCCGATTTCCTGCACCGTCGTCTCCGCGGTGCGAACAACGCCAATCACGTGGCCTTCATACATAACGGCCACGCGGTCGGACAGCTTCATGATTTCCTCAATCTCTGTCGAAACGAGCAGTACGCCCGTTTCGGCATCTCGCTCGTCCATGATCTTCTTATGGATATATTCGATTGCCCCAACATCCAGTCCACGGGTAGGATGCATGGCGATGAGCAATTCCGGCTTTCGGCTGAGCTCACGCGCTACAATGACCTTTTGCTGATTTCCGCCGGAAAGATTTTGCGCCAGTTCATCGCGCCCCGGTGTTTTCACGCCGAAATCGCGAATCAACCGATCGCTGTATGCTTCCACCGAACGTTGGTTTATCATGCCGCCTTTTCCAAAGGCGGGGCGGTAGTAATCCTGCAAGATAAAATTCTCCGCAAGCGTCATCGGCATAACCAAACCTGATTTCTGACGATCCTGGGGGATATGCGAAACGCCGTTGGACATGATTGCCCGCGTGCTGTTGGCCAGCAGGTTCATATCCCGAAAATGCGCTTTCCCGCCGCTCGCCTTGCAAAGTCCCGTCAGACACTCTACAAGTTCGCTTTGGCCGTTTCCATCTACACCTGCAATGCCGAGAATTTCGCCTGCATAGACGGTCAGGTTCACATCGTCCAGCGCTTTCTTGCCGCCTTCGCGCTCAAGCGACAGATGTTCAATTGTCATGATGGCGCGTGTTGCCGCCTGCTCTTTGCGTTCAATGGTAAAGTCGATGTCGCGCCCAACCATCAAGCGCGCGAGGTCGCACGCGTCGCACTCTCCAATGTCATATGTCCCGAACGTACGCCCTTGCCGCAGCACCGTTACGCGGTCCGAAATTTCCTTCACCTCATTGAGCTTGTGACTGATGAATAACACGGAGAAACCGTTTTTCGTCAAACTGCGGATCATCAAAAACAGTTCCGCTGTCTCCTGTGGCGTTAATACGGCGGTCGGTTCGTCCAGAATCAATATTCTGGCGCCGCGAAACAGCGCCTTGATAATTTCCACTCGTTGGCGCGCTCCGACCGAAAGATCGCCCACCTTTGCGTTTGGATCGATGTTCATATGATATTTCTCGGCCAGCGCGGCAATCTTTTTTGCGGCGGTTTTTAAATCCAGCCGAATGGTGCCAAACTCTTTTGAACCAATCAGAATATTCTCCGTCACCGTCATAGATGGAATCAGCATGAAGTGCTGATGCACCATGCCGATCCCTTTCGCCATGGCGCTCTTTGCGGAACTGAACTCAACCCGTTTCCCGTCGATATAGATCTCTCCGCTCGTGGGTCGATAGAGCCCGCAAAGACAGTTCATCAGCGTGCTCTTGCCGGCCCCGTTTTCGCCAAGCAGCGTGTGCACCTCGCCCTTGCGAACATCCAAATTGACATCCGCATTAGCTACAACGCCGGGGAATACTTTGTAGATATTCTTCATTTCCAGAACGGTTGTCATATCGTTGCCTCCTTAACCTCTCTTGTAGGATTTGCCGAGCGATGCAGGCGCAATGGCGCTACGCGCAAACGTCGCCAGAACGATGATGGTAAGGATATATGGCAACATCGTGAGAAACTGATATGGAATCTGCGCGGAAGATGCGAGCAGCGTGTTGGCTGCCACAGTGCCAGCCATAAACACGATTGCGGCAAACATTACGCCGCGCGGTTTATAGCGGCCGAAAATGACTGCTGCAAGTGCGATAAACCCACGTCCGGACACCATTTCTTCCGAAAAAAACTTTGTTAAGCCTGTGGACATGAACGCGCCGCCCATGGCAATGATCATACTTCCGACGATGATTGCGGCATATTGCGTCCTGTACACATTGATGCCAAGCGTATCAGCCGCCTTGGGATTTTCACCAACGGCGCGCAGATTCAACCCGGACTGCGTATGGAACAGATAATAGGAAACCAAGGGAACCATTAAAAACGCAATATATACCATCAGCATATGCTGGAAAAACGCAATGCCAAAAAAGGGAATATCCTGTAAAAAAGAGATGTGAATCGGCTGAAAAACATCGATCAGCGGAACAGTGGAACTCACGCCAAAGAGTATTCTAAACAGTGTTGCCGAAAGACCGCCTCCGAGGATGTTGATGGCCGCTCCGACGACCACCTGATTTGCGCGAAGCGTAACCGTTAGAAACGAAAATAAGAGGCCAACCAGCGCGCCGGAAGCCATTGCAAAGAGCAATCCAACCCAGACGCTGCCGCCGAAGTAGGATCCGACCACTGCCATCAATGTGGCAATCAGCATGGTTCCCTCTGCGCCAATATTCAAGATGCCCGCGCGATTCATAATGACGAGCCCTAAGCCGGCCAGTAAAAGCGGCGTTGCAAGACGCAGATCTGTCGCAATCCAACCTGCAAGTGTGTTTAGAAAGTCCATATGCTCACACCTCCCTGCTTTCCTGCTGCTTCTTCAGGCGGTGCTCATTCCAGAGCTCAAGCAGCATTTGACTCGCGACAACGGCGATGATGACAAACGCCTGAATGACGCTGACGATCGCATCTGGAACCTGCGCTCGCATCTGCATGCGATTTCCTCCGGCACGAAAGGCGCCAAAGAGGAGCGCGCCAACCATGATGCCGATTGGCGAGTTCATTCCAATCAGCGCGACGGCGATCCCGTCAAACCCATAACCCGGCGAAAAGAGAGCGTAGAGACGCCCCTGAACGCCAAGAACCTCACTAACGCCCGCAAGACCGGCCACGCCGCCCGCGAGAAATGTCACCAATAATATGTTCTTTTTCACATCGATGCCGGAATATGCAGCCGCTGTCAGGTTATATCCGGAAACGCGCACCTCATACCCTTTTTTGCTCTTCCACAAAAAGAGCCAGAAGAGAAAGATACAAACCAGCCCTAATACAACCCCCCAATGGGAGCGGGTTCCGGGAATCAGCGTCGCAAGCCGCGCACTTTCCAGAACGGGGCTGCTCTGTCCGGTTACGGTGCCCGGCGGCTCCAGCATAGGACCGGAAGTCACCATAAATTCAATCAGATAGATTGCCACAGAGTTGAGCATTACCGTAACGATGATCTCGCTAGCGCCAAACCAAACCTTGAGCGCGCCGGCAATCAAGCACCACAACCCGCCGCCAACGAACCCGGCGGCGATGCAGAGAAGTACATGTAAAATCGGCGGCAATCCGCTTACATTGATGCCAACATAAGAAGAAAAAAGCGCGCCAATATACATTTGCCCCTCCATGCCGAGGTTGGTCAACCCGCAACGGCTGGCAAGCGCATAGCTGATTCCGGTAAACAGCAGCGGCGTGAGCTTGACAATCGTTTCACTCAGCGCTTTTTTGCTGCTCAACGCACCTTCTATTAAAGCCGAAAAAGCTTTGACAGGGTTGATGTTCATCAGTGAGATGAGCCCCATTCCCAGTAAAAGCGCTATCACGATTGCAGATATCGACACGAGCATTTGCCGTAGAACATCTGCGCTTTTGTTGTTGACTGTTGATGAGAGATTCCGCCGTGCTTGCGGTGGCCTTTGTCGCTTCATATATTCTCGCTATTCCCTCCGGCCGGGCGACAGGAGTATTTAATAAACGCTGGGCGTATGCATACCACACGCCCAGCGTTCCAGTTTTTGATTAATATTGTCCTTTATATTCCCCAGCAAAGAGCTTGGCGACAAAATCATTGATCGCGGTAACCTTTTCGGCAGATAGTTTCTGATCCCAACCATGCCAGTCGGAAACCAGCGTTCCCTGCTGATCCAGATCGTAAGCAACCTTGCCGCTCTTCCAGTTTCCGGCCACCATCTCATCAAAGACGTTCATATAGATATAGCTGTAGTTGCGCATTACGCTCAATACCACCGCATTCGGGGCAATGTCGTATTGATCGCTGTTAAAGCCAAGCGCATATACGCCGGCGTCTTCCGCCGCCCAGAGGCAACCGAGCTGCGCACTGTTTGCAGAGGCGCAAACAACGTCGTAACCCTGTGCGATAAACGCGTTTGCCGCTTCGCGCGCCATGTCCTGATCCGTGAGGGTTCCGATATAGCTCGTGGTCGCCGTTGCATCCGGATTGGTCAGCGCGACGCCCGCGGCAATACCGCTGACGATGTCCGCAATGGCAGGCGTTTCAATGCCGCCGAGGAAGACAACTTTATCCGTCTCGGTCAGAATGCCCATGATCCCGCCAATCGCAACACCCATACCGATCGGTCCGACATATGCAAGGTTTGCAATGTCTTTCAGGTTCGCGTCAGTAGAGCCGTCAATTTTAAAGCCATAGGAAAGACAGAACTTCGTGTTGGGGTACTGGGGCGCAATCTCTGTTGTCGCAGACTCAAACTGAGCGCCGTGTACGATGACCATGTCATAGCCGTCTTCGCCGTACATGTTGAGATAGTCTCCCATATCGGAAACGGCGATGTTTTCAATATATTCGGCTGTGCAACCATATTTTTCGCCAATCTTCGTGACCGCGTCATAGCAAATATAGTTCCACCCATTGTCGGTGATAGTTCCGGGCAGAAGTGCCACGATCCGGATTTTTGAAAAATCCTGTGCTTCTGTCTCAGCCGCTTCCGCAGGGGCTTCGGTTGCAGCTTGAACCTCTTCCGCGGGAGCCTCCGCAGCAGTTTCCGGCGCTGAGCTGGCCGGCGTTGAGCAGCCCAGTGTCGAAAGGGCCATCAACAGGACGAGTAACCATGCAAGTACTTTTTTCATCAGATGCGTTCCTCCGTAAACATTCTATTTGCAAAAAGATTTGCGCAAAGGCAAACCCTTCTAGCCCGAAATGGCGATGCACAATATGCAGACCACGATATAATGTTGGGGGTCGTTGCTGATTCGGTTTTGCAGGTCACATCCTGCCGCTTGGAGCACGGAGAATGCAACGGATATCATTCTGCTTAAAGACATGCTGTCTTAAACGCATCCTGTCGGCCAATGCCTTCTCCATTGGCCACGAATTTCTGTTCAATGATACGGTTTGGATCATTGATACGGTTTGGATCATTCAAATTAAAACTCATTATAAGATCACATTTCGATCCTGTCAAATTGAAATTTAGAAGCATTGCATGATGAATGCTGCAATATTTTTAAGTTTTTTGCTTTTTTTACGGCCAATTTAGCAATTAACGGCGCCAGAAGAACCGTTTTCCTGCAAAAATTGAACGATCATCTGCTTTGTATCCGTTGATGCGACCTTCGTCGTTTCCAAAAACGGAACAAACATTCCGCATCGTGGAGTTTTGTAGATGTATATCCTTGCAGTCTTTCAAATTTGTGTTTAAACGGCAAAACCAATCGTTTCCTTTCAATTTCAACCTTGCGGGCGGATCGCCGCTTTCGCAGGAATCGCATTGCCGCCTTCGTTTGGCATGGTTGGAGCGAACCGCGAAGCGCAAGATTGTTCTGCAGATTGAAATAACAATTCCACAATTCGGAACACGAACGCTTGTCCTTTCAAACTGAATCGATATACTTATAAAGAAAAGACTGCTCGATCGGATTCCAATCTTCGTGAATCCAAAATTTGGAAGGGGAAAATAATACGATGTTGTTGATTCAAAACGCAAACGTTCTTGGATATGCGGGGACACAGGATATCCTGATTGGGGACGACGGACGCTATTTGGAAATTAGTACAAGCATCGCCCGGGAACAAATTCCCAGCGCAGAAATAATCGATGCAAAGGGTATGCTCGCCGCCCCAACTTTCGTCAACACACATATGCATTTTGACAAGGCCTATACCGCAATCAACGGGCGCGAAAGCTCCCTTGAGACGCTGGAGGATTCCATTCGTATCATGCAGCAAATCAAACGGGATTACACCGTCGAGGACGTGAAACAGCGTGCTGTGCGTGCTATTCGCGAGTGTGTCATGTATGGCACGACCAAGCTGCGTACGAACGTTGACATCGACAACATGGCAAATCTTGTCGGGTTGGAGGGCATTCTTGCCGCCAAAGAAGAAACAAAAGATATCTGCGATCTACAGGTCGTCGCGTTTCCACAAGAGGGAATCTACTGCAACGAAGGAACCGAGCGTCTCATGTGGGAAGCGATGGAGATGGGCGCCGATATTGCAGGCGGCATGCCAGCGGCGGAATGGCTCGACGAACTCAAGCGCAAACATGTAGACCTTGTGTTCGAAATTGCCGAAAAATACGGTTGTCTGATCGATATGCACATCGACCAATCCAAGGATATGTTTGACCGCACGCTGGAATATACCGCCTGGCTGACGCTGCAAAAAGGGTGGGGCGGTCGCGTAACCGGGGGACATTGCACATCGATCAGCTATCAAAACCAGTCCCACGCAACCAAGGTGATGCAGCTCTTGCGTAAAGCAGATGTCAATATTTGCACCAATACGCAGGTTCTGGCTATCATGGGCATCGATCAGGAACCGCGCACGCGCGGCGTCACCCGCATCCGCGAAATGGTGGACATGGGGATCAACGTGGCAACTGCCCAGGACACGATTTGTGACGGGTTTCATCTCTATGGGACGGGCGACCCTCTGGACTACGGCCTCATAGGCGCGTATACTGCTCAGTATAACACCCCGAAGACCGCCGGGTTGATCTTTAATATGCTCACGAAGAACAGCGCGCGTATCTTCGCGCCGGATGAACCATATGGCATTACGGTCGGCAACCTCGCGGATCTGAATATCATAGACGCCCCCAACGTGCAGGAAGCACTCCGGACGCGTGCGTCCAGACCATATATCATAAAAAGCGGGCGTGTTATAGCGTCTTTCAATCGGAGCGCAACACTGCGATAGACTAAAAGAACATAATAGAGCCACCGACATATGGAAAGGAGCGGTTTCTATGCCACCAGCAGGTGAGGAAGTAAAATCGCTTGAGAAAGCGATTGCGCTGATCAATACGCTTGCCAGAGCCAATCAATCCCTTTCCTTGCAGGAGCTCTCCAACCGTACGGGTTTTGCGAAGAGCACCGTTCATCGACTGCTTGCGACGCTGCGCGCACACGACATTGTAGAGCAATCCATGCAGGATGGCCGTTATCTGCTCGGCATCCGTTTATTTGAGCTGGGTTGCAACATCAGCAACAATTGGAATGTCGCCGCTATCGCCAGACCCTACATGCAGAACATTGCAAACGAGCTGAATGAGTCTGTCTGTCTATCAATATTAAGTCGCGGCGAAGCGCTGATCATGAGTTTTATCGAGTCAACCAGCGCGTTTCACGTCGTCTCGAAAGTTGGGTCGAGACTGCCTGCGCATTGCACGGTGCAGGGCAAAGTTTTGCTCTCCTACTATTCTCCATCGCAAGTAAGGCACATCATTCGAGAACGTGGCATGCAGATTTATACCCCCAACACAATCCACTCAATTGAAGCACTGGAAGCCGAATTGCAGGCAACGCGCGCGCAAGGCTATGCAATTGACAACTGCGAGTTCCATATCGGCCTGCATTCAGTTGCTGCGCCAATCTTCAATTACTCCGGTGAAGCAGCCTATTCTATCTCCGTTGTGAGTATGTTTCACCCGATCGAGTCAACGGAATTTCAGCGTGCCAAACAGCTTATCATCGAAGCGGCGGCGGACATCTCCCGCGTGCTGGGTCACTGAAGAACCGAGTATTATTCTTAGCGCAACAAGGAAACTGCTGACATCCGAGAGGATTCAATATTCTAGCAAACACGGTCGTTGAGTTTTCTGAGCAAGAGAGCGATTCCAGTGAGTTGAAGCGGCTTGAGCGTCTTCTTAAAGAGAACCAGAAGGCAACGCATAACCTTGTCAAAGCATTGGAATCCGGGCAAGTGATAGATGTGATTGCCGAGCAAATAAAAGTTCGTCAACAAGAAAAACAGCAACTTGGAAAAGCAATTGCTGAAGAATCCTCCAAGCATCATTTGCTTACAATACAAGAAGTGAGATTCTTTTTACACAAACTCAAAGACGGCGATATCAACGATATCAAGTATCGCAGACCTTTGATCAACGTACTAGTGAACCGTATTTACCTCTATGACGATAAAATGACCATCCTGTATAACACACAAGATGGTCAATCTTCCTTCCCTATCGGGCAAAATAGTTTGCCTAAGGGTCAGTTGGTGGAGGCGGGGAGAGTCGAACTCCCGTCCGAAAACCCCTCAACCAGACTTTCTACGAGCGTATCCGGTGCATTGACATTCCCTCTCCCGATCTCCCTCCGGCAGGATATCGGCTTCAGTAGCTTCATCAATCCGGCCCGCCGCAAAGCTTAGGCGGGTTCGTTCCCTACCCTAAATGACGCCCGTATCTGCAACAGTAGGTTTTCGCAGGCGAACGGTCACTGCTTACGCAGCGACAGCTAAAGTATTATTGTCAGTTACTTTATACTGTTCCCGCTTTTAACGAAGCTCGGGGCTTCGGCTCGCTTATCCAACATCAGCGATCCCCGTCGAAACCAGGTTCGCCCCCATGGATGCGCGGTTCTTTTTCTCCCGCGCATATCTTTAATCATATTGTAATCGTGCCGCGGCAAGGCGTCAAGCGCGCGAAAGAGTTTGTTTCCCCCTGTTCACGCCCGCGTCGCGATAGAAGCGCTTACAGCGGCAGATTCAAAAAATCCAGCGTGCTGAAGTAGTCCTTCGGCGTCTCCGCGCGGCGGATCATCTCGGCCGAGCCGTCGGCTTTGAGCAACAATTCGGCGCTTCTGAGCTTGCCGTTGTAGTTGTAGCCCATCGAAAAACCGTGTGCGCCGGTGTCGTGGATGACCAGCAGGTCGCCGGGCTCGGTCTTCGGCAGCGGGCGGTCGACGGCGAATTTGTCATTGTTTTCACAGAGCGAACCAACCACGTCGTACACGTTCGTCAGCGGCGCGTTTTCCTTGCCCATCACGGTGATGTGATGGTAAGCGCCGTACATCGCTGGGCGCATGAGGTTGCAGGCGCAGGCGTCCACGCCGATATACTTCTTGTGCGTCTCTTTCTTGTGGATGGCGCGGGTCACGAGATAGCCAAACGGCCCCGTGATATAGCGCCCCAGCTCGGTGAAGATGCGAATCTTTAACCCGCTCGGCGCGACGATGCGCTCATACTGGGTTCTGACCTCCTCGCCGATATAGCGGATGTCCGTCTCCTTCTCGTAGGGGCGGTACGGGATGCCGATGCCGCCGGAGAGGTTGATGAACGTGAAGTCCGCGCCGGTCTCGTCATGGAGCTCTACGGCGGTCTTAAAGAGTTTCTTGGCCAGCGCGGGATAATAATCGTCGTCCGTCGTATTGCTCACGAGAAACGCGTGCAGGCCGAACTTCTTTGCGCCGAGCGTCTGCAGACGCCTGGCCGCCTCGCTGAGCTGCTCGCGCGTCATGCCGTACTTCGCCTCGCCGGGGTTGCCCATGATAGTGTTGCCCAGCAGGAATTCTCCGCCGGGGTTGAAGCGCAGGCAGACCGTCTCGGGGATCCCGCCGTTTTCGGCCAGAAAGTCGATGTGCGTAATATCGTCGAGGTTGATCAGCACGCCCATCTCGCTGGCAAGCTGAAACTCGCCGGCGGGCGTGTCGTTGGACGAAAACATCACGTCGTGCCCGGTGACGCCCACCGCGCGGGAGAGCATCAGCTCGGTCAGGGACGAACAGTCCATGCCGCAGCCGCAAGACGCGAGCAGTTGCATGATGATGGGGTTCGGCAGCGCCTTGACGGCGAAATACTCGCGAAAGCCCTCGTTCCAGGAAAACGCGTCCTGCAGACGCTTCACATTTGCGCGGATGCCGTCTTCGTCGTAGATATGGAACGGCGTGGGGAATTTGCTTACGATGGCCTCCAGTTGATCCTTCGTAAACGGCAGGTTTCTCATGTTCTGTCCTCCTTGATCCGTCGTTCCATCTCGCGTCCCGCGTCGCGCTCGGCGATCGTGTGGCGTTTATCGTACAGTTTTTTACCCTTTGCAATAGCCAGCAACAGCTTGACGCGCCCGTCCTTGAGATACAGCTCGAGCGGCACGAGGCTCATCCCCTCCTTCTGGGAGGCGGTCTGCAGCCTTCTTATCTCGCTCTTGTGCGCAAGCAGCTTTCGCGTGCGGAAGGGGTCTTTGTTGTAGATATTGCCCTGCTCGTAAGGGCTGACGTGCATACCGATGACGAACAGCTCGCCGTTTTTCACCTGGGCATAGCTGTCCTTGAGATTGCACGCGCCGTTTCTGAGGGACTTCACCTCGGTGCCGAAGAGTTCGATTCCGCACTCGAGCGTGTCCTCGATGAAATAGTCATGGCGCGCTTTTCGGTTTTGTGCAACCGGCTTGACGCCGCGTCTTACGGGCATTGGAACAGCCCTCTCACTTTCCGACGGAAAATAATATATTATTTTACAATCATGATACCGGTACGCGACCGTGAAGTCAAGCGCAAATCCGCCGTGTCCGGGTTCGTCCGCGATTGTATGTGTCCGCCTTGATGTTCAGCCGCCGGTTTTGTGTTCCGGCGAAAAAAGCGGCGCGCCTTTCACCGGCACGCCGCGTGTGGTCGCTCAGCCGCTCTTGCTTAGAAGATGGTCAGCAGCAGCGCAAGCACGCCGACGATTGCCGCAAGGATAATCGTCAGTTTCTGCAGTTTCGCCTCGCGGCTCGCCGCTTTGCCTTTGGCCGTAAAGGATGTGGTCTCTCCGCCGAACGAAGCGCCAAGGCCGGAGCTTTTCGTCTTTTGCAGCAGCACGACGACGACGAGCAGAATTGAGATCAGCATCAGCGCGATGCGAATGATAGACGCCGCAGTATCCATTTTGACAGTTCCTCCAATTTTCGATCTCCGGCGCGCTTTCTATGCAGCGTGCGGAGCAATCAGCTGTTTGTTTGCTGCGGCGCGGTTTCCCGGCGCCTAAGCCTAACGATTATAACACGCAGCAGGCTTCATTGCAAGCAAAACCCCTCCGAAAATCAGCCGACAATCAGCGTTTTTCCGGTCATTTCTTTCGGTACCGGCAGCCCCAGCAAGCCCAGCATCGTCGGCGCAAGGTCGCTTAGGCGCCCGCCCTCGCGAAGCGTGGCGTTCTTACGCTCGTTGTCCACAAGGATGCAGGGCACGGGGTTGGTCGTATGCGCGGTGAAGGGCGCGTTTTCCGCCTCGTCCCACATCTTTTCGCAGTTGCCGTGGTCGGCGGTGATGATGCAGCGCCCGCCCGTTTTCAGGATGGCTTCCACAACCTTTTCCGCGCAGGTGTCCACCGCGTGCACCGCGGCGGTCGCCGCCGCCATCACGCCCGTGTGGCCGACCATGTCGGGGTTGGCGAAGTTGAGGATCATCACGTCGTACTTGCCGCTTTCGATGCGCTTCACGGCCTCGTCCGCCACTTCGTAGGCGCTCATCTCGGGCTTGAGATCATAGGTCGCAACCTTCGGGGAGGCGATCAGCGCGCGATCCTCGCCAGGGTTCGGCGCTTCCACGCCGCCGTTGAAGAAGAAGGTGACGTGCGCATACTTTTCCGTCTCCGCGATGCGAAGCTGGGTCAGCCCCTTTTCGGAGAGATACGCGCCGAAGGTGTTCGACAGCGACTCCGGCTGATAGGCCACGTGCACGCGCGCGCCGAACGTCTTGTCATACTGCGTCATGCAGACGTAGTAGAGCGGGAAAAACCCGTTTTTGCGCGGGAAGACGTCGAAGTCGTCAAACACCAGCGTGCGCGTGATTTCGCGCGCGCGGTCGGGGCGGAAGTTGAAGAAGATCACGCTGTCGTCCGGGCTGATCTTCCCTACCGGCGCGCCGTTTTCGAGCACGACCGTGGGCAGCACAAACTCGTCCGTCTCGCCCTTGTCGTAGCTTTGCTGCATTGCCTCCACGCCGGAGTTCGCCGTTACGCCCTCGCCGTATACCAGCGCGTCGTAGGCTTTTTCCACGCGTTCATAGCGATTGTCGCGGTCCATGGCGTAGTAACGGCCCATGACGGTCGCTATTTTGCCGACGCCGATGTTGTCCAGCTCACGCTGCAGCTCCTCGACGTAGCCCTTGCCGCTGCTCGGCGGCGTGTCGCGCCCGTCCATAAAGCAATGCACATAGACCTTGTCCAGCCCGGCGTCCTTGGCCAGCCGCACCAGCGCATAGAGATGCGTGTTGTGCGAATGCACGCCGCCGTCCGAAAGCAGTCCCATCAGGTGCAGCGCGGTGCCGTTCTTTTTGCAGTTTTCCACCGCGCCGAGGAAGGCTTCGTTGGTGAAAAAGTCCCCGTCCGAAATCGCCTTGGTGATGCGCGTGAGTTCCTGGTAGACGATCCGGCCCGCGCCGATGTTGAGGTGTCCCACCTCGCTGTTGCCCATCTGCCCGTCCGGCAGGCCGACGTCCATACCGCTGGCAGCGATCTGCACATGCGGATACTCGTGCCAGAGCCGCGAAATATTCGCAGCGCCGTCGGCTTTGATGGCGTTGAAATCCTTTTCGATGGAGCAGCCGAAGCCGTCCAGTATGATCAATGCGGTGATCGGCTTCGTCATCAGAAATGAACCACCTTTGAGAAGTCTTCGCTCTTGAGGCTCGCGCCGCCGATGAGCCCGCCGTCGATCTCCGGCATGGCCATGAGCTCGCTGGCGTTCTTCGGATTCATGCTTCCGCCGTACTGGATGCGCACTTCGTCGGCAACCTTCGCGCCGTAGACGCCCGCGATCGCGTCGCGAATGACCTTGATGGTGGTGTTCGCGTCCTCGCTCGTGGCAGTCTTGCCCGTGCCGATGGCCCAGATGGGTTCGTAGGCGATCACGCAGCGCACCGCGTCCTCCGCGGAAAAGCCCGCGAATGCTGCGACGGTCTGCTTGCTCACGATGGTGTCGGTCACGCCGTTTTCACGCTGTTCGAGGGATTCGCCGACGCAGATGATGGGCGTAATGTTCGCTTCCAGCGCGGCTTTGGCGCGCTTGTTGACCGTTTCGTCGGTTTCGCCGAAATACTGCCTGCGCTCGCTGTGGCCGACGATGGCGTAGCTCACGCCCATGGCCAGCAGCATGTCCGCGCTGATCTCGCCCGTGAACGCGCCTTTGGGCGCCCAGTGGATGCTCTGCGCGCCGAGTTTGATGTTGGTGCCGACGAGCAGCTTGCCAACGACCGCAAGATCGACGTACGGCGGGCAGACGACAACGTCGCACGCCGCGTCTCTGACGAGCGGGATGAGCTCCACAACGAGCTGCTCCGCTTCCGCGGGGGTCATATTCATTTTCCAGTTGCCTGCGATAATCGGTTTTCTCATGATGATAACGATTCCTTTCCAAATGGCTGATGTGCCGCCAAATCGGCGGAGATGTTCAAACCGCCGGAGCGCGCTTTGATTACACGCTCCGGCGGAAGATTCCGTTTATTTCTTGTCGTTGAGCACGGCAACGCCCGGCAGAACCTTGCCCTCGAGGTATTCAAGGGACGCGCCGCCGCCCGTGGAGATGTGCGTCATCTGCTTGGCAAAGCCGAGCTTCTTGACCGCGGAGGCGGAGTCGCCGCCGCCGATGATGGTCGTGCCCTTGCACTCGGCGCAGGCCGCCGCAACGGCGCGGGTGCCCTCGGCAAACGCGGGCATTTCAAACACGCCCATCGGCCCGTTCCAGATGACGGTCTTGGCTTCCAGGATCACCTTTTTAAAGAGTTCGATGGTCTTGGGGCCGATGTCGAGGCCCATCCAGCCTTCGGGGATTTCGTCCGAGTCGATCGTCTTATGCTCGGCGTCCGCAGCGTACGCGGTCGCGACAACGTTGTCTACCGGCAGGAGCAGGTTTACGCCCTTCGCCTCTGCCTTGGCCATGATGTCCTTGGCAAGATCCAGGCTGGCCGCGTCCAGCAGCGAGGTGCCGATGCTGTACCCCTTCGCTTTGAGGAACGTATACGCCATGCCGCCGCCGATGATGAGCGAGTCGCATTTATCCAGCAGATTGGTGATGACGCCGATCTTATCCGAAACCTTTGCGCCGCCAAGGATGGCGACAAACGGGCGCTCCGGATCTTCCAGCGCCTTGCCCATGATGCCAAGCTCTTTGCCGATTAAAAATCCGGCAACCGCGGGCAGATAGGCCGCGACGCCCGCCGTGGAGGCATGCGCGCGGTGCACGGTGCCAAACGCATCCGAAACATACAGCTCCGCAAGGCTCGCCAGCTGTTTTGCAAATTCGGGATCGTTCTTCTCCTCTTCGGGATGAAAGCGTACGTTCTCAAGCAGGACGATTTCGCCGTCCTTCATATCCGCAACAGCGGTTTTGGCAGAATCGCCGATGACGTCGTCCGCCATCCAGATGCGCGTATCCGGCAGCAGCTCGCTGAGGCGCTCGCCTACTGGCGCGAGCGAAAGCTTCGGATCAAATCCTTTCGGACGGCCGAGATGCGAGCAAAGGATTACCTTCGCCTTGTGATCGAGCAGATACTGAATCGTCGGCAACGCGGCAACGATGCGCTTGTCGTCGGACACCTTGCCGTCCTCGGTCAGCGGGACGTTGAAGTCCACACGCACGAGCACCCGTTTCCCGGTTACGTCTACGTCCTGAATGGTCATTTTTGCCATGATGGTGTTCCTCCATGTCGTTTTCTATTTCTATCTTATTTCAACCAACTTATTATACCGCTCTTTCCCCCGGTTTCAAGCGAAAAAGAGTATAAAAAGCGCATCGGGAGCGATTCTTCCCGATTACGCGGCAAATGGACGGATGCGCACGCTGTTTTTCGCGCGGCAACCGCCGTTCATCCGCCAAGACGCGGCCTTTCCTGCCGCATTTGCGCGGCGGGCGCATCGCTAGATGCAATACCGCCCCCGTTCTTTTACCACAAATGCGGACGGAAAGTCAATCTCTTTTTTCACGGCCTCTTCGGTGTCCATTTTGCCCCACATATGCGTGAGGTAAAGCGTCTTTACACCCGCGTTTCTCGCAAGCGCGCAGGCCTCTTTCACGTTCAGATGCGGGCCTGTCTGGGAAGCGTCCACAAAGCAGGCGTCCGCCAGCAGCGCGTCCGCGCCGAGCGGGCCGCGCTCCATGCCGGGATACGGCTTCGTGTCCCCCGTAAAAAACAGCGTTTCGCCGTGTCCGCCGGTGATGCGCATGCCGTTTGTCGGCACGGGATGCGCCATCGACGTAAACGCAAACGTCAGCGATCCGATCTGTATTTCGTCCCCGCCCCAGACCGTGTGCTGATCAAACAGCGCGCCGGTTGCGAGCGCTTTTTTTACCTCAAACGGTTCGTCGGGCGTATAGAGCGGCACGCGTCGCTTCTCCTCTTCCGCGGGCACGTCCTGCTGGTCGAGCGCGTAGCGCATGACGAAGAGATCCGAACAATGGTCAAAATGCATGTGAGAGAGCACGATTGCGTCCAGCTCTTCGGGGCGCATCAGCTCCATCAGCCGCGAGAGCACGCCCGCGCCGCAGTCGACGAGCACGCGCGTTGCGTCGTCCTCGATCAGATAGCCGCTGCACGCGCCGCCGGGTCTGGGGTATGGGCCGTAGCGTCCCAATACGGTTAAATACATGATTGCGCTCCTGTCACTCCGCGGGCCGGCGAATCTCCAGCATTTTATCCGGCTGCATCACCGGCATATAGCGCAGGATCACCGCGCCGACCACGGCGCAGATCACACCCTGAATGAACTGCAGCATCAGCGAAGTTCCGACGACGCGGAATTCGCGGATGATCAGAAGATCGTACACGAAGAACAGCACGATCATCATGCCTTCCGTCATGCCGGCGACGACGAAGCTCTTTTTCCAGTTGTCCACCCGCGCGGCAAACGCGGCGATAAAGAGCGCCATGAGGCTTCGGATGAGCAGATTGCCGATGATGAAATTTTCGCTGCCCCGCACGATATCGCCCAATACGATTCCAAACACCGGCGCGACGACGCCCCAGGGCGCGCCAAGCGCCATCACGGAGGCGAATATCCCCGCGTCCTGCAGGGATGCGTATGCGTTCACGTCGCCAAGCGCGGACGTTGTCGCGGGCAGCTGCACGCGAAGTATCGAGAGTAAAAATGTACCCACCGCGCAGATCAGAATGGTGATGACCTGCCGTTTGTCCATGTTTTTCCAGTTCATAACCGCACCTCCGGATAAAAAAATCGGGCGCGCGCAAACGCGCTATTCGCCCGCTCTGATGATTTCGTTGAGAAGGTCGTCCAGTGAGACTTCCTCTTCCGGCCCGCTCTGGCCGACATAGCTCGAAACGGTCGGAATTTCTCCCATCTCCGGTTCGGGCTCCGGCTCCCACTCACGAACCTCGCCAAACTCGTTGTAGCGAAGCGGCGTACGTTCGGGTTCGGGCTCCACCTCCGGCTCGTCCGCCGAAAACAGCGCGCCCTCCGCCTGCGGCTCGTGGTCGCTCGTG
>CAYLIG010000020.1:0-48119 GCA_964383635.1 uncultured Christensenella sp.
CTCATAGTGCAGGCGAAGCGATTCTTTCGCGTAATCCATTGGTGCGTTACTCCTTGTTTCTCTATCCGGATCGTTTATTTGTCTTATTGGGTTAAAAGCGGCAGAGTCGATCCGCCGTATGGCATGACGATGATGCCCGCGTCCCCGCCGCATTGCTTCAGCGCTGCGTCCAACGCAGCCTGAGCAGATGCAAACGGGGTTAGAAAAATCTGTTTCACAAATTCCGGCTCCAGCTCCGAGACGAGATAGATATCCGCGTCCTCGAGCACCATGGCAATCGCCGCCGCCTTATGCCCGCCGAGCTGGAAATTTTGCTGTATGCGCGCGATCATGCTGTGCGAACTGGGGGATTTCGTCATCCATTCCTCAAAAGTATGTTCCCCGAGCCCCTCTTTGCAGGAGCCGACGAGTATGATGACGCCGCCCTTTTTCACCGCGTGTTTCGCGTTGTCCAGCGCCTTTTGCGTCTGATACAGATTCAGATCCTTCGGCGCGCCGCCCTGCGAAACAACGACGATATCCACACGCTCCGGGATCGGCTTTCCATAGAGCCGGTCGAGATAGCGGCAACCCTCGCGGTGCGCCTCCACGACATCCCCGGCGACCGCGCGAACGATGGCTTTGTGCTCGTCCAGCACGACGTTGACGAGGAAATCCACGCCGACCATCGCTGCCGCCTCTTCGATGTCCTCGCGCACGGGGTTGCCGTCGAGCCGGCCCGCCGCCGCGGCTTGCTCCACCATGCGGCTGTGGTTGCTCTGAATTGCCGCGCGCGTGCTTACACCGGGCATGATCGCCTTTGCTCCGCCGGAATACCCCGCAAAATAGTGATATTCAATGTTTCCAAGACAGATTCTCCGGTCCGCCTCAGCGACCGCGCGGACGATGTCCACAGGCGTGCCGCGGCTTGTTTTGCCATAATGCACGCAGTCCGAATCGTCTCCGTCGATGCATTTGATTTCGGAATACACACGCTCGCCGACGAGTTTTTTCATCTCCGCAGGCGTTTGCTTTCTATGGCTGCCGAGTGCGAACACGATCGTGATGTCCGACTTCGCGATGCCCGCGTCGGCCAATTCGTCCAGCAGCGGCGGCAGCACCAGATAGCTCGGCATCGGGCGGGTCACGTCGCTTGTGATGATCGCAATCTTTTCACCGGGATGGACGATCTCTTTCAGCCTCGGTCTGCCGATGGGGTTTTGCAGCGCGCGAACGACTTCATCCCGTCCGGTCAACTCATGCGAAACGGGATTCGGCAGCAGCACGCAGACTAAGTTTTCATCCGGCACGGTCAGCTTCTGCGTTCCCTCGCCGAACCCAAGTTCAAACTCCATAGCCCTATTCCTTTGGCTGATCCGCCGGAAACGCCTTTGCCGCATGACGCAGCGCCCGTACAACCGGCAGTTCTTCGCCGGTCAAAAAACGAATCAGCGCCCCGCCGCCGGTGCAGATATAACCCATCCTGTCCGCAAGGCCGTATTGTTCCGTCGCCGTGATGCTGTCCCCGCCGCCGAGAACCGTATACGCGCCCGTTTCGCCGAGCGCCTGCCAGACGGCCCTTGTGCCATACTCCGTCTCCGGCTTTTCAAACACACCCATAGGTCCGTTGACAAATACGGTCTTTGCCGAAAGAATGGCGTCGCCGTAGACCTTCGCCGTTTCGCGGCCAATGTCCAGCAGACCGACGTTTGCGGGGATCGAGCCGACTCTCGCCTCCGCGCGCTTTCCGTCCGCGTCGAGATACGCCGCGTCCGTCGGCAGAACGATTTTGTCGCCGTGCCGCGCCAGCAGCGGTTTCGAGGACTCGATGAATTCGGCATAGTTCGATTTTTGGATGAACGCGAGACTTTCCGCGCCGATCTCTTCGCCCTTTGCCGCAAGCAGGATGTTGCCGACGAGCCCGCCGGTCAGCACCTTGTCCGCCGCGCCGCCGGAAAGAACCGTCTCCATCATCAGAAACGCGTCGGATACCTTCGATCCGCCGAGCACGAACACGCAAGGCCGCTCCGGCGACTCCATCACGCCGGAGATGACGCAGAATTCCTTTTCAAAGAGCCGTCCCATCGCGCTCGGCAGCACCTGCTCGAACCCGCAGAGCGAGGGCTGGTCGCGGTGCGCGGCGGCAAATGCGTCGCAGACATACAGATCCGCCAGCGGCGCGAGTTTTTGCACCACCTGCGTCTTCGCCTGCTGTTCGTGCGAGAGCTTCAGCTTCATTTCAAACAGCGTCTGTTCCTCGGAACAAAAACGCACGTTGTCCAGCAGCAGAATCTCTCCGTCTTTCAGCGAACGGATCGCCTCCCGCGCGGCTGGGCCGGTCACGTCGTCCAGAAAGCGCACATCGCGCCCCAGAAGTTGGGTAAGCACCTTTGCGTGCGGAGACGTGGTGTAGAAGTTTTTGTACTCGATGTCCGACCCCTGATGCGCCAGCAGCACGACCCTCGCCCCGCGTTCGGCAAGCTCTTTCACCGTCGGCACGCATGCCTGAATCCGGTTGATGCTCTTGAGCGTACCCGCCGCCCTGTCGACCGGCTGGTTGATGTCTACGCGGCACAGCACGGTTTTCCCCGAAAGGTCGAATTCATCCAGCGTATTGATTCCAAAGCGCATTCCGCTTACTCCTTAAAGTTCACTCGCTCGGGGCTTCGTTATTTGAAGCGGCCGATGCCGAGATATTCGTTCGTCTTTGACGTGCCTTCTTCCCGCGTGGTTTGCATGCCGCAGGCGGCGCGGATGGCGTCCATCGTCTCGGGAATGGTCACGCTCTCCTGCGGAATGTTGATGGCGTACATAATTTCGTCGCCCGTCTCCACAATCGAATCCGACCAGAGTCCAATTTCGTACATATCGCCGCGGGGATTGCCCAGATCGCGCGCGTATTTAAACAGGCTTGCGTTGCCTAAGAAGCCTTCGTCGATCGACACCACGCGGATGCGCGGGTGCTTCTGAAACGCCGCCAGCGCCGCTTCCTTCGTAATCTTCTGCTTGCCGTGCGCAACGACCGTGATGATATGTCCGTGCGTCACGGGCGTATGCACGAGGATGCCCGTAGCCTCTACATGCGGCATGATGGTCATGAGATCCACCGCCTGATGACTCGGCGCTTTGTCGATCTGCAGCGCGTTTGTCAGTCCGCGGTGATAGTCGCCCGGATCGGCCACGCGCCGGATGATGGTGATCGCCACGCGGTCGAGGCCAAACGCACGATCGAGACAGTCCACCGAACGAATGAGGCCCGTGGTGTTGCAGCTCGTCAACTTCAGATAATCCTTGCCGACGCCTTCTTCAAAGTTTGCATAGCCATGAAAGAACACGTCCGCAACGGAGTTCTTTTCGCCGCCCTGAAAAATCGCCTTGACGCCCGCTTTTTCATACAGCGCTTTATTTTTGACGCCCACGCCGCCGGGGCTGCTGTCGAGCATGATATCCACGCTGTGGATCAGCTCGTCAAACGTCCCGCTGACCGGGATATCCAGCGCGTCAAACTTGCTCTTGTCCGCGCCGTCCACCAGGTACAGGTTGTAGGGCATGCCCTTTTCCTTGAGGGCGCGAATCGCCAGCGTCGGCGCGAGATCCGCGACGCCTACCAGTTCCATGTCGCCCTGCAGGGCGACGCCGTCAGCCAGTCGTTGTCCGATCGTCCCGTATCCGGCTACACCGACTTTTGTTTTCTTCATGATCTGTCTCCTTTTTATAGCGCAATCTAAATGATTACATTCTTACACTGCGGAAGTATGCTGCCGAAGCAGCGCGCGCGCTTCCCGAATAGTTATCAGACATCCGGCGATGGATCCCGCCGCGAATAAAGCCCCGCAAACCCAGAGAAAATAGGTGCCGGCCGCATTGACGCCGCCGTCTCCCGCCGCGCCGATGAACAGCCTCACCGCAAAATAGGCGAGCCCGGCGCTTGCCGCGCCTTTGATAAGCACGCGTGTTTTTTTGCTGAACTCCAGCATGCCTTTCGGCCTTTCATCAGGATACATATCGGCTCCCTCTCTACTCTTCAGTCTTGGAGTATCTGGCCAGTTCGCAGGCTTTCAGATAGGTGATCGCCTTGCGTGCCGCCGTCGCCCGATCCGGATCCGGCAGGCATTCCACCGTGATCCATCCGTCGTATCCGGCCGCTTCCAGCGCGTCGAATATGCGTTTGAAATCAAACTGCCCGCTGCCGGGATATCTTCGCGAATTGTCGGCAACATGAAAATATCCGAGTCTATCGCCGCAGAGTTTGATTGCCTCGTACGGGTCGAACTCCTCCAGCCCCATGTGATAGGTATCCAGGTGGATATAGCAGTTTTCCAGCTGATATGTCTCAAGAAACGTCACTGTTTCCTGCGCGGTGGTAAACAAATTCGTCTCGTAGTGGTTGATGACCTCCAAAAGGAGCTTCACGCCGCCGGCCTTTGCGTAGGCGCCGAGTTCCCGAAGATGGCCAGCCAGCCTGTCGAGATACGCCCGCGGTTCCCCGCCTTTTGGAATGACGCCCTTCGCCCAGCCGATTACGACGTCCGCGCCGGTTGCGCGCGCCATATCGACGTAGTCCCGCATGCCGGATACGGCGAGCTTTTCGCTTTCCGGATCGTTGTCGAGCAGTCCGTGTCCGGCCTGCGTAAAGAGCCGCCCTGTCGCAATGCCGCAGAGCTTGACGCCGCTCTTTTCGCTCATTTGCCGGAGTTTTGCGATATCCGGACGATATGTTTCCCGCGTATGGAACTCTACGCCGTCATAGCCAAAAGACGCCGCCTGTTTCATGCACTCGAACAGGTCGCCTTCCAGCGGCAGCGGCGCGTTCAACGGCGACACTTCCGCGCAGGAAACCGCGAATTTCCATTTATTCATACTCTCTCCCTGTCTGTCAGTTCAGGCCAAGATAGCTCTTTTTGACTTCCTCGTTGTTTCGCAGGCTCTTTGCGGAATCCGAGATGACAATATGTCCCGTCTCGATTACATATCCGCGATCCGCGATGCTCAGCGCCGCGTTTGAGTTCTGTTCCACCAGGAGGATCGTCATGCCGTCTTTGTTGATCTTTTTTATGATCTCGAAGATTTCGCCGACGATAATCGGCGCAAGCCCGAGCGAAGGCTCGTCCATCAAAAGCAGTTTGGGCTGCATCATCAGGCTTCTTGCAACGGCGAGCATCTGCTGTTCGCCGCCGGAGAGCGTACCGGCCATCTGCTTTTCGCGCTCCAGAAGCCGCGGGAAAAGGTCGAACACATAGTCGAAGTCCCGTTGAACGCCCTTGGTATCCTTGCGCAGAAACGCGCCCATCTGCAGGTTTTCCCTGACAGACAGCAGCGGGAATACCTGACGTCCCTCCAGACACTGCGCAATCCCCAGCTGGGTCACCTTGTGCGCGCTAAGTCCGATGATTTCCTTCCCGTCCATTTTAATGCTGCCGCTCTGGCCGCCGCGGATCAGGCCCGAAATCGCCTTCAGCGTCGTGGACTTTCCCGCGCCGTTTCCGCCGATCAACGTTACAACCTCTCCTTTTTCAACGTATAAGGAAATGTTGTCGACAGCCCTGACGTGCCCGTAATGGTAGCTGAAGTCATTCAGCTCAAGTACTTTTTCACTCGCCATTCACTCCACCTCCCAGGTATGCCTCGATTACTTCAGGATTCGCCTGGATCTCATCCGGCGTTCCCTGCGCAATTTTTTTGCCGAAGTCCAGCACGCTGATTTCTGACGTTACATTCATCACCAGCTTCATGTCATGTTCCACCAGCAAAATGGTGACGCCCTTGCTGTTGATGTCCTTAATCAACTCCGCCAGCTCGACTTTTTCCTTTGTGTTCATTCCGGCCGCAGGCTCGTCCAGCAACAGCAGTTTCGGTTTGGACGCCAGCGCTCTGATGATCTCCAGATGCCGCTGTTCACCGTAGGAAAGGTTGGTGGACATATAGTTCGCTTTGTCCGCAAGTCCGACGTATTCCAGCAGCTTCATGCACTCGTCGAGCAGCTCCTTTTCCTCCCGGCGCTGCGCGCGCGTTCGGATCAGGTTTGTCCAGAGATTGGACTTCAGATTTTTATGGAATCCAATCTGCACGTTTTCCAGCACCGTAAGCGTCTTGAAGAGGTTGATGTTCTGATAGGTACGCGCGATGCCCTGAGAGCAGATCTGGAACGGTTTCTGTCCGGTGATTTCCTGGTCCTGCAGATAGATCTTTCCGGCGGTGGGCTTATATACGCCGCTGATGATGTTGAACATCGTCGTTTTTCCGGCTCCGTTTGGCCCAATCAATCCGAAGATCGTCCCGTCCTGAATCTCGAAGCTAACATGGTCGATTGCTGTAAGGCCGCCGAACTGCATCGTTACTTCATCAATTTTCAGCATTGTACTTCACCGGCCTTCCGAATAAGGATTTGATCTTCCTGACGACGTCCTGTCCCAGGCCGTATACACCCCGCGGCATAAACAGAATTGCCAGCAGGATGATGGCGCCGTATATCAGGGTTTTATAGGTGCTAAACCCCTGCAGCGATTCGTTCATGATCGTGATGACCACCGCGCCGCAGATCGGCCCGATCATATTTCCCGCGCCGCCGAACAAAAGCATCGTCAACAGCAGGATCGATTGCGTGGCCGTAAACCCGTCCGGGCTGATGTATCCGACAAAATGCGCGTACATGCTGCCCGCAAACGCCGTGTAAACAGCGCTGATGATAAACGCCAATATCTTGTACTTGCGCACATTGATGCCGATGCCGTCCGCAGCGATTACGTTTTCCCGAATCGCCATGAACGTACGTCCCGTGGACGAGTTGATGATCCGCGCCTTGATAAACAAAAACAGCACGATCATCACCAGCGTAAAGATTCCAAATTTCAGTTTGGTGTCGAGCACGAGCCCGAAAATGGAGATGTCCGGGATGTTCTTTACGCCCTTCATTGCGCCGGTCAGCGCGGACTTCGACAGGAATACATAGACCATGTTTCCAACGGCGATCGTCAGCAGCGCCAGGAACTGATGGACGAGCTTGGAAGCCGGTACCGCCAGAATTGCCGCAAGCAAAACGGACAGCGCCATTCCCGCAAGGATGCCGATCCAAATCGGAACGCCGTGCAGGGCAAGCAGCGAAGAAGTGTATGCGCCGGCCGCATAAAACATGGCGTGTCCAAGCGAGATCTGTCCGGAGTACCCAAACAGGATATCGAGTCCCGAAACGGCGATGATATAGATGCCGCAAAACACGAACAGCGTGATATAGTACAGGTTTTTGCTGATCAGCAGAAAGACAAGGCACAGAAGCAGGATTCCCAGAATCTCAGATTTTGCCTTTTTTAAGAATTTCATTGCCTTTTCCCTCGTTTCTGTGTTAGCTCTCATAGACGTCGCCTTTAAGGATTCCGCGCGGCATGAAAATCATGAACAATGCCAGTATGCCGTAAGTGATGAAATCCTTATAAGAAGACGTAACGTAAGCAGCACCGAACGTTTCGACGAGTCCGATGATCACGCCGCCAAGGATTGCGCCGTACATATTGCCGTACCCTCCGACAACCGCGGCGGCGAACGCCTTTGTGCCGATCGTAGTACTCATCATGATACTCACGCCCTGAACCGGCCCGAGCAGTATGCCGGCAAGCCCCGCGAGCGATGCGGATAATCCCCAGGTGACACCGGTTGTCAAACCGACATTGATTCCGACCGACCTTGCGGCAAGCGGATTCATGGCAGCCGCGCGCATAGATGTCCCAAACTTCATCTTATTCATAAAGAGATGGATCGCAATCATCACGACGATGGACAAAAAGATGCACACAAATGCTTCGGGTTGGACATTAGTCCCCATAACATTGATAAAATCTACACCGAAAATCGTCGGAAACTGAACCGCCGTCGTGCCCCAGAGATGCTGGGCGGCGTTTTTCAGAACGATTCCGAGCGCAATAGTAGCCAGAACGATATAGATTGTCTGCGCGTGTTTACTTAATATCGTGCGGATCAGCAGCCGCTCGATGATCATGCCGATGATAAACATAATCAGCATGCTGACCACCAGAGCAATCCAGAACGGCCACTCCAGGTATCGATAGAATGTTAAGCCGATAAACGCTCCAAACATGAGCAGTTCACCCTGGCAAAACGTCATCAATCCGGAAGCGGAGTAGATCAGGCTGTATCCGAGCGCAATGAGACCATATACGCTGCCGATCACAAGCGCACTAATAACGAGTGACAGTACCATGTGGCTGTTATACTCCTTTCTATAGAAAAGACGAGCCATACATATACCCGGGGCAAAATCATTTCCGATTTTGCCCCAGGCGTTTCAGCAGAAATCAGACGCGGGCGTTAACCCTGATAATCATCGAGCTTGATGGTTTTGCCGTCGATGATGATGTAATTCGTGCCGAACATAATGCCGTCGCCGGAGCCATCCGAGAAGTCAAAGGTTCCCGCAATGCCGGTAAACGTGTTCGTCAGAATCGCGTTGCGAATCGCATCGCCGTCCGTGGAGCCCGCAATCTCAATTGCCTGCGCAAGGATATTCATTGCGTCATAGGCACGGTATGCAACTTCCGAATCCGGCAGTTTTCCATACATCGCGTTGTAAGACGTCAGGAATGTTTTTTCAGCATCGGACAGAGCTTCGTCGATCGAATCCGGCACAAAGTAGCAGCAGGAGAAGATGACTTTGTCGGCATACTCACCGGCGATCTCTTTGAGCTGCTTGTCGGCAAACGGCTCGATGCCGTAGATATATCCGTCGTAGCCCTTCATGCGGAGCTGTTTCACGATCTTGCCAACGTCCTCGCCGCCGGCCACAACCCAGATACCGTCGGGTTCGGCTGCGAGCATCTTGATGATCTGACCGGAATAGTCCGTGTCGCCCGTCGTGCATTCTTCTCTGTCGACGATCTGCATGACTTTGCCTTCTTCAATCAGCGCCGCAATGCTGTCTGTGGCGGTCTGGGAGTATTCGGTCTCGGCGCTGATCAGCGCGATCTTCGTCGCGCCCATCTTTACCATGGCTTCATAGCAGCCGTTTACAAACAAGGCGGAGTTGACGGTTCCGCGGAATGTGTACTGCAGACCGATGTTGGTCCAGATCTTGGAAGTGCCGCAGCCGATCTGGATGATTTTCGCCGCTTCGGTGATGTCGGACGTTGCAAGCACGGAGCCCGAAAGATGCGAACCGACGATGCCGACCACGCCGTCTTCTTCTACAAGGCGCGTGACGACTTTGACGGAATTTTCCGCAGTTCCCTCATCGTCGTACGGAAACAGTTCGATCTGACGTCCCAGCACGCCGCCGTTTGCGTTGATCTCCGCAACCGCCATTTCCACGGCCGTTTCGCCGCATACGCCAACGGAAGCCGCGGCGCCGCTCAGCGGGCCATACCAGCCGATCTTGATCGGTTCGCTGTTTTCGGTTGCAGCGGGAGCGCTTTCGGTTGTGCCCGCCTCTGTCGCTTCCGGAGCGGTTGCCGTCTGGGCAGCCTCCGGTGTAGACGTGCAAGCAACCATTGAAAGAATCATTGCCAGCGCAAGAAGTAGAGTAAATAGCCTTTTCATCAATTTCTCTCCTTTTTTATTTTTTGCGCGCAACCGCGCGCAATATAGAGTTGCAATCGGTTTACCCGATCCAAAAACCACCGTTCACATCGAGCATGGCGCCCGTAACATATCCGGCTTCCTCGCTTGCCAGATAACAGATCGCCGCCGCCATTTCATCCGGTTCTCCGAGTCTTCCTACCAAATTGGAGCTGTTGAGTTTCGCCAATTGCTCCGGTGTATATGCGTCCGTAATCGGTGTTCTGGTCGGTCCGGGGCATACGGCATTGACGGTGATATGGTAAGAGGACAGCTGGCGGGCGATTCCACGCGTAATTGCGCACAATCCTCCTTTCGATGCGGAATAACTCATTGAGTTTTCAACGCCGCCTCCGCGGCCCGCCGTAGAGGACACGTTGACAATCCTGGGACAAGCGCTTTCCTTTAAATATGGAAGCGCAGCCTGTATCATGAAAAAAGACCCGGTCAGATTGACCGCCAGAACGCGGTCCCATTCTTTACGCGTAATATCCGGGATCTTGGTGCTGCTCAGAATTCCGGCGCAGTTCACGAGCACGTCGATCCTGCCGAAATGCGCCGCGGCCGACTGCACGGCTTTTTGAATCGCTTCTTCGTCCGAAACATCGCAGGGCACGCCGAACACCTCTTCTCCGCCCAATGCGGTCAGTTCGGCGACGGCCTCGTCCAGTTTTTCGACGGAATAGTCGATCATGGCGACTTTCATGCCGTTTTGGCTCATCATCTTTGCCGTTGCAAACCCCATTCCCTGCGCGGACCCCGTTACCAGGGCGACTCTTCCCGAAAGCGTCAATACACTCATTTCAGTTCTCTTTTCTGTCTGTTTTTTGCCTGATTATTTTGTATTTAAAATCCGCAACGCGGCTAAGTGCTTCATGATATTTCCGCCGACCGCTTCGTTTGCCGCGCTTCTATTGGCCTTCAGCGCCGAAAAGATGCTCTTTTTCAGCTCCGGATCGGAAAACATAAATCCATAGGTGATATGGATCAGCTGTCTTCCGTCGTCAAGGTCAAACAGCGCGGGAAGCGCTTCGTCCCGCAGCGAGTCGACGTCCGGCACCCTTGCCGGATCCGCATGGACATAATAGTATGCGCGCGCTTCTTCAAAGTGCTTCAACGCGCAGCGATGCATCCGCCTGTAAAGCGAAGGATCGCACTCGGCGATCGTCTTTGCCGCCATCAACCATGATGTGCCGGACGTTTTCAGGTGGAACCGGTTCTGCGTAATCCCCGCCACCAGCGGAAAGATCGAATATTTATCGCTGCCCGAATGAATGCTGATCTTATATCCGAAAGCCTTGGCAATTTCAGCATGGGCGTCCAGATTTTTCGCAAATTCATCCACGTTTCCGCGATAGTCCACGCCCTTGTGGAATTCGCCGACGAAACGCGGCGCCAGGCTCGTAATGGCAATCCCGAGGCGGGCAAGTTCGCTTGCGACAAAGAGATGTCCTTCGTATGTCGTCTCCTCGTTTGTTTCATCCAGCGATATTTCAAAGTCGATTCCGCGCCCGAGCGGCAGGATGAGTTCGTTGTATACGCGCGCGGCCAACTCGATTGCGTCGCGATATACCAGCACGCTCCGCATCAGGGATACTTCGGTAAACGCAATGCCCGGCACACGTGTGTTTTCGTTTACCAGATAGTCCGCGCGATATCGTTCGCGGGTCTGCTCGCTCAGTCTTCCGTATGTTTCGCTCAGCGCTGCGGCGTCGGCAGGCGCTTTTTGCAGCACCTCGCTGCAATCCAGCGTAATCATGCTGCATCCGGCTTTCAGCGCGGCTTCTATATCCTCAAATCGTTTTAAATGATCGCCGTCCGCGCCCCATCCTTTTGTCCAGCCGCATTTGAAGACCGCAAAGGACGCGCTGTCGATGACATCGCGATAAGTCCGCCCCGTCAGGGACAGTTCCCGCAGGCTTTGCTGCGCCAGCACGGGTCGCGCCGTCGACTGCGAGACGGCAAACAGCTGCGCCGCGCCGAAAAGGCCCGTTCTGTCGCCCAGCCCGATCGTTACGCCTTCCGCGCCCAAAGCAGTCGGCTTTGTCCAGACAACGCAGTCATTCAGCGCCAGCCTGTTTTCGTGCGAAAGATTGCAGTACTTCACGCCGCTTTCTTCCCGACCATTAAACGTCGCGTATGCCGGACCTTTACCGCGAACGGCAAGCATATCCCCGGCCTCTGCGCCGGCCATCCAAAGTTCAATGTTCTTTTCTTTTATATTGACCGTACCGACCGGAACCAAGATGCCCATGACTTGCCCTTTCGTAAGGATTGCTATCCGATATCAATTTCGTATTTCTGTTGTTGTGGATTTCAATCTTTTGTGATTCGTTTTTTGCATGTAGATGCAATGATAATTTTGAAAATCTGTTTTTGCTTGTTTTCTGTTAATTATATGAAATATTGATTATGTTTTGCGCAAACTTGCTTTATTTCATAGCTATAATACTAAACGCATCTATCTTGGTCAATATGTTTTCATTAAATTACCCATTTTATTGTAATATTGGTATTATTTTTGATATTTTTATTGTTCTTTTTGTTCTTTTATGATAATATTCGATTCACTCAATGGGATTTTTGAGCAAATTAATACAGGCAAGGAGATAAACGTATGGTTACTTCAAGAACAGCTCTCGTTTATGGCGCAGCGCAGGGAATCGGCCACGCATGCGCGCGTATGCTCTGTAAGCGGGGTTACCGGGTCATGCTAGCCGACATCAATGCAGAAAAAGTAGCTGCCGCCGCGGACCAGCTTTCGAAGGAAGGGTATGCCGCAGCGTCCTGCCCCGTCAACGTCGACAACCTGCAGGAAATCGAACATGCGTCGAATGCAGCATACGAAAAATTCGGATCACTGGATGTAGTTGTACATTGTGTCGGAATTTTGTATACTACAAGCGTGGAAGAAACAACGCCCGAGCAATGGGACAAGGTGATGTCCGTCAATCTTCGAAGCGCATTTTTCGCCGCGCAGAAAGCGCTTCCTTATTTAAAGAAAGCGTCCGTTCCGCGCATTATTTATATCGCATCCATCGCAGGTTTGATGGGCGGGTTTAATGTAAGCATGTCGTATTCCGCATCCAAAGGCGGCATGATCGCATTGGCAAAGGGGCTTTCCCGGCAACTTGCGCCTTATGGAATCACCGTCAACTCGGTTTGCCCTTCAACGGTAAACGGCGATATGGCAAAAGCCTATACGCCGGAGGTTATGGAGCTGCAGAAATCCCGTTCGTTCCTGAACAGGATCGCCGAGCCGGAAGAGATCGCAGCCGCGGTGTGTTTCCTTGCGTCCGAAGAAACCTCCTTCATCACCGGCGCAACAATCGATATCAACGGCGGCACATATATCCGCTAAATCGCAGCTACTGTAACTGCCCCGAATCAGTTTTCTTATATTGGTTAAAGGAGAGCCCTTGTATGACACGAACCTTCCGTTTGGCCTCGATGGAGCAGTATATTATCCGGCACGGTACCGTTTCGCTGACAGAACTGACCGATAATTTTAACATCTCGATCAACACCGTCCGTCGCGATCTCGATATGCTTGAAAGCCGCGGGTTCGTCACCAAGGTCTATGGCGGCGCTATGGCCTGCAAGCGCGATGAGCTCGTCCCCTCGCTCGTTCGCAGTGAGTTGAATATCGAAGCAAAAAAACGGATCGGGGAGCTCGCCTCCACCGTTTTAGAGGATAACTCCACGATCTATCTGGACTCCGGCTCCACAACGCCGCAGGTGCTCCCCTATTTAGACAAGCACCGGGGGATCTCTTTGCTGACAAACAGCCTTCCGGCAATGGTCGCCGCCTCCGCAATCAAAGAGCTCAACCTGATTTCTTTCGGCGGGGTATACAATCACTCGACCAGTTCCTTCGTCGGGCAATCCGTACTCAACATTATAGACACGCTGACAATCCATATGGCTTTCATGGCCGCAACCGGCGTATCGATACAAAACGGCATGTCCAACACGACGTATTTCGAAGCCGAGATCAAACGGGCGATCTGCAGCAAGTCACGCTACATCGTGCTGATGGCGGATCACACGAAGTTCAGCAAAGACGCGCTGATCTCCTATTGCTCGCTCGAAAAGCTCAATGTGGTTGTCACGGATCGCGAGCCGAGCGCCGAATTTATGAGATTTTTTAATTCGAGGGGGATTAAGGTATTGGTTTGACTTTTGCGCCAAATCACAGATTGCATCCTTTTCAGGCGTCATGATGGCGGCGTGGTTCAAGACGATTGCGCCCGCCCCGATCCATAGCTAGCACAAATAGCGGCATCTACCCCGCAGGGTAGACGCCGCTATTCTTTGCTGTTTCAAAAATCCAATCGTCGTCGGACTGCAATTGAAAGGAAAGATTTTTCAGCTCTTCAGCCTCTGATAGGCGTCGCTGTAGAGTTTGACGCATTCTTCCAGCGTCATGCTTTTTGCCATCGTAATGCAGGGTTCGGTCGGTTCGCACACCACGGGTCCCACATAGCCATGTTTTTCGAACAGCGCATACGGTTTTTTTGAGTCGATGACGCCGCTCGTCAGCGGCATGGCGCGTTCAAAATCTTTCTGTTCCTCTCTGGTTCTGCCGGGGATGCCGTCGTTCACATGAAATCCGCACATCCGCTCAACGTGCTGGAGCGCAAAGTACAGGTCGTCCATCCGCGCCCCCTCGCAATACCAATGATAGGTGTCAAACAAAAACCCCGCTTTGCCTCCCGCGGCGTCTGCCAGCGCCAGCACGCCGTTGATGGTATGCACAAACTCATGCTGATAGCGCCTGCGCAGCTCGTGCGGGCCAAGAAATTCCAGCCCGTATCGTATGCCATGCTCGCTTGCGATTCGCAAAACGCGCTGTATCCGCCGCACATGCCACGCAAAATTTTCTTCATATTGACGTTCGTCGCTGCTCGACCAAACATGGTTATAGCAATACCGGACGCCCATCTTCTCCGCCACGCCGCAGTGGCGTTGAAACGTCTTCAACGCGTCCTCAAATATCTCATCGGTCACCGCCGCGGCATAGAAATCCACAGGCGTACGCAGAATCCCCCAGCCAAGGCCGCGATCCCAAACTTTCTTTGCGGTTTCCAGCGCGGCCCGCTCGTCGTCCATTAGCCGCAGATCCACGCCTACTCCCTCGATTCCATATTCACAAATGAGATCGAGCATCTCCTCGGTTTTGTCAGGAAGCCGCAGTAAATGCGCGTCGAATACCGTATACATGTTCTCTTCCTCCCAACGCCTTATTTCCCGGACAATGCGTCCTGCTTTGTACTATGCTTTGGATTGCGCGGCTGCTTCGTCCTGTCTTTGCATCAGCTCGTTCATGAACGCAACGCTGAACGCAAATTCCGATTCGTCGTGCATCCCATGCAGTATGATATTGCCCCGGTAGTTATATTGATCGAGCAGTTTGAGAAACTCTTCATAGGCGACCATCCCGCGCCCGGCGGAGGTAAAGTTCATCTCCCCGCCCGGCATGATATCCTTTCCGTGCGCCAGAACGATATCCTCGCCAAGAAGGCCAAACGCTTCCCGCAGGGTTGAAATTGCAAACGAAGGATGCGCCGTTTCCGGACGAAACAGATTCGCCGGGTCCAGTATGATCTTAAACCAGGGCGAATCCATCGTATCCAGAAGCTTTCGCGCCTTTTTGGCGGAGTTCACGATGTTTCGCGCCTCGGTCTCTATGGCGAGGTAAACCTGGAATTCCTGCGCGATTTGTTTCAGCGCAAACGCCGTTTCAATCATGTCGTCCCAGGCTTTCGCCGTCTCGTTGTCGGCGTGATGCCTCCACATGGACTCTAAATTCCGCGTTCCCGTACAGAGCGTTATGATGGAGCAATGCAAGCCGGCGCACACCCGCGCAATTTCACGAAACCGGCGAATGCCGTCGTCGCGCACGCGCCTGTCCGGGTGCGCCATGTTGAATGTTCCGTTGACCGCGCGAATCGCGATGCCGCGATCTTCGGCTGCGGCGAATATCCGCCCAACCAGCGCGTCGTCGATCCGTTCCGGCATCTGTTCGTCGCAGACCGAGCGAAAATCGAACTGCACCTCTGAAAACCCGTAGACTTTCACTCCGTCAAACAAGCGCTCCACCGTGCAGCGCTTCAGCTCCGGGGTGTACATGCCCAATGCTCTCATGAAAACCGCTCCTGTCGGCAGAATGTGTGATCATGCTCCGCCGTTTGTAGTATTTGCTCCGTGTCCGTCATTCCCGAATCGGCAGCCAGTTTAACACCTTTTGGATGCAATCATCCCAAACGCCCCATTCATGCCGACCCGGCACCTCCAGATACTCATACGGCACCATGTGCCGGTCCAGTTCCTGTCGGAATGTAACATTGGTTTGATACAGAAAATCTTCCGTCCCCATCGATATGAACAGCCGGGGCAGTACGGTTCCTTCCGCGGCCGCTTTGTCCAGCAAATACGCCAGATCGTTTTCGGAGCCTTGAAAGTCTTCCAGCGTTCCGAAGTTCATTCTGAAGTCCATCGCCTTCAGATAGTTTTCGCGATCCGTACGGCGGAGCTGTTCCATCCTCTGCTCGTCGCAAACCAGATCGTATCCCCTCTGCCTGCCGACGGACGCGATGTCGAGTATGCCGGACATGCTGGCAGCCGCGCCGAATCTGTCCGGGTAGTTCAGCCCGACCTTCATCGCGCCATAGCCGCCCATCGACAGCCCGGCGACAAAATTGTCCTCGCGCCTGGCCGATATCCGAAAGAACCGTCTGCAGATCTGCGGGAGTTCTTCTCCGATGAATTTCAAATAATCGTAGCCGTATTTTTGATTAGAGTAATAGCTTCGGTGTACCGCCGGCATCACGATGGCCAGTCGCTTTCCCGCCGCATACCGCTCCAGCGAAGTGCGCCTCATCCAGATTGTATGATCGTCCGAAACCCCGTGCAGCAGATACAGCACCGGCAGCTCGCTTTCGCCATCCCAGCCGGATGCGTCCGAGCCGACTCCCTGTGCCGGCTCCGGCAGCAGGACGTTCATCGCGCAGGACAGCCCCAGCACATTCGAATAAAAATGAGCCTCAAGCCAAGCCATATTGTTTCCTCCGGATTCCAATCTTCTTATATGATGCGCGGCCAAACGCGAAGCGCTCCCGTCCGGTCACTCTTACCCGCCGCAGGGCGGGTGTTTCGATTACGACGCTTATTTCGGCGGGGCTACATCGTCTCTTGCATACCATAAATCGAAGTTCCCGTCGTCGTCCGCAGTCGAGTGCTTTCGAAAAACCGGCTCCAGCAAGAGCGAAGCGACATAATCGTACAGTGCCGGCGTGATGATGATGAAAACGGGATTTTTCACCGAGAATATCACAACCGCGAGCAGCAGCCCTAACAAAAGTATTGTTATATGGAAATATCGAACGCCAAAGAAGACGACAACTTGAAAGATTTGCAGGTTGGAGTAGCAAAACCTCGACAGCACAGGATAGACATACGGAAGCATCCAGACGAACAGCAGCAGCAGTCCCGCGCTGACATACAGCGCCGTATCTACGGTATGATCGTTGAGCAGCGCCCCGATATGCGGCAGAGCGATCAGCGAAACCGCAGCCCCGGCCGTTAGGAAGATCAGATTCAAATAGAGCCCCTGGCGAAAGTTTTCTTTCAGCGAAGAAAAAAACGCTTCCGTAACTGTGCTGCGTTCCCGGCGGATCACCTTTACTACCGTATAATATAGCGCGGCGCAGGCCGGCCCAATCGTCACAACCGGCAAACAGCAGAACGCCCAGAGTATGCTGGCAACAACCATCTGCCCGATCGCGTTTAAAATCTCCCAAAGAGCAGCGAATCTGCCGGTTCGGGCCGGTTCCCCCGCGGTCTCTTTTTGATCAGCGCGCTTTGCGCCCCCGGAATACAGCGGTCCACGAATTGCGATCATCTCCCCCAGCAGCGGTATAGGTTGCGGGAGATTTCCGCGGCCGCTTCCTGCAGCGCGGGCAGATAGGGCAGCAGGTTCTCCGGATCCGCAACGCCGACAAACCCGCTGAACGACAGCGCGGCGATGATATCCCCCTCGCAGTCGCGCACGGGGACGGCAATGCAGCTTCCATTCTCCGCGGATTCCTTGTTATCAAACGCATACCCGAGTTTCGCAACTTTCCGCAGTTCCTGCCAGAACCGGTCGGGGTCGGTAATCGTATGCTGGGTCAGCGGCACCATCTCGCAGGAGTCGATCACCTGCTCCACCAGGCTGACCGGCAGCTCGGAAAGCAGGATCTTGCCGCCCGCGCAGGCATAAAACGGCAGATCGGAATAGAGCGGCGGAATATAGTCCACGAGATTTTTTGTACGCGATTGCTGGAGGATATAACAATGCGCTCCCTCGCGGACGATGAGGTTCATCGCCTGCCCGAGCGAAGCCGTGCTCTTTTCCATGACAAACAGCGCAACTTCCTTCAGCGCGAGATACAGGTTATCCTTCTCCATGACAAAGCTGAGCTTCTGCCCTGTGATATAGCGGTCGTCCCCGCACTGGTATACCCAGCCGTTGGCTTCCAGCGTTTTCAGAATTCGAAACGCCGTGGACGGGCTCATATCGCATTTTTTCGCGATTTCATTGACGCCCAGCCGCTTGCGCTCCAATCGTAACGTATCCAGAACGACAAGCGCGCGGTCGACCATCTTGATCGTGTCGTTATTCTTGATTCCTTTTTCTTCCGCCTGAACCGCTTCAGTCTGTTCCATCATTGTCCTGCGCCTCTTTTCTGCGAATTAGCCGATATCCTGATCGCCGCACCCGTACACGGGCTGTGCCGCCGGGCGATCCGTGATTGATTTCTCATTAATGGAATATATATTCCTGTTTTTCGATGATCTATGTTTCTTTCCGTATGCAAATCTTTTCATTACTATAACGTATTGCGTTTTACTTGTCAATATTTCGGAATTCGCGCGTTTTTTGACGCTTTTCTGTGTTTTACAACGATGCGCGTCCCGTATTTACCACACTTTGCCCGATTGCCGGTTCATTCATGCCGCTGTGACAGGACAGCATAATCTTAAGCGTTTCTTTCAAATTGGATTGACGATTCCATATTATTTCGCGGATCGTGATTTCTCGCCTTTTAAAATATTTTTTCGCTGCAAATTTGAACATCTGGTCGAGAAAAAACTGAATTTCTGCGTAATTTTCTCCAATTCTGTTTACTAATCCATGCAAAATGACGTTTCTTTGCTGTTTTTAGACTTTTTTACAACAAAAGGATACGCTTAATTTTCTGGCGCTATTTGAAAAATACCTGTTGACAAACCTATGAGAAAGATATTATGTTATTACCGGAATGAGTATTCCATATTTTTACCAGCACATCTTTCACCATCAAAAAAGGATCTAAAAAACAAAGGAGTATCATCATTATGGCACGCGAAAAACTCACTGGCATCTATATCCCCATGGTTACGCCGTTCAACAAGGACGAATCCATCAACTTCAAGGGTATTCAGGAAGTCACGGATTATCTGGCGCAAAACGGTGTCACCGGTGTAATCCCTTCAGGCAGCACCGGCGAAATGATCGCAATGACCCCCGCCGAACAGATGGCGGTCAACGAAGCAACCGTGAAAGCGGCGGCGGGTCGCATCAAGGTCGTTTGCTCGACGGGCGCATACCGCACGAAGGATGTTGTTGAAATGTCCATTGCTGCGGAAGCGGCGGGTGCCGATGGAGTCATGGCTGTAACGCCCTGGTATATGGCGCCAAACGAAAACGAACTGCTCAAGCATTACGAGACCGTCCGCAAGGCAATCAGCATTCCGATTATGGTTTATCACAACCCGTACTACTCCACCTGCCTCATGAGCGACGAATTCATGGCCAAGCTCTATAACGAAGGCTTTATCGACGCGGTCAAGGAGCGTCAGGCGGACGTTTATCGCCAGCAGGATCTGCGCTATCTGACCAACGACGGCTTCGCCATCTTCTATGGCTACGACGTATGCCCGGTTGAGAGCCTGAGCTGCTGGGCGGACGGCTGGGTTTGCGGCACCGGCAACCTCTTCCCCAAAGAGAACACGGAAGTCTACAATCTCGCCAAGGCGCGCAAGATGGAAGAGGCCATGAAAGCCCACTTCGAGCTCATTCGCCCCTATCTGCCGCTCTTCACGAAGCCCACCGCGGACGGCATGCCGACGCCCTGGCTCCAGATCATCAAAGAAGGCCTCAAGCTGCGCGGCGTGGACGGCGGTTATTGCCGCAAGCCCGTCATCTCCGAGCTGCCCGCCGACGTGATGAAGACCCTGAAAGCAGTTCTCAAGGAATACGGTTACATCGGATAAACCGGATCCATCCGCTTCTCCACCAGTTCAGGAGATGAGTGATAATCAATCCGAAGGATATGTCCAGACACAAACCAAAAAACGAAGGAGGAGAATCTCATGAAGAAACTGCTGTGCATCGTTCTGTGTATCGCACTGACCAGTACCCTGCTGTTTGCCTGCTCCAGCCCTGCGGCAACGGAAACAGCGACGGAACCAACCGCGGCCGCCGAAACCGCAACGACCGAAACAACTGAGACTGCCCCCAGCGACGGTGAGGTTACCACCATAACCGTTCTCCGTCCGGGTGACGAAGAGAAAGTCGCCTCGTTTATGGAACCGGCTATTGAAGCGTTTGAGGCCGCAAACCCCAACATCAAAGTCGAAATCATGTACGAATCGTGGGCCGGCTGGATTCAAACGTACCCGACGTACTTTGAAGCGGACACGCAGCCGGACGTCATCTTCTGGTGGGACAACAAACTCTATGACTCTTCCGCCAAAGATCACATTGTCAACCTGAGCGATTACCTCAGCGCCGACTTCTTTGCCCAAATCCCCGACGGTGTTTGGAACCTGGTCTCCACCGGTAATTCGGACGGCGTATATTATGTTCCGAATTCTGTAGATACGTTTGTTTTGTACTATAATAAAGACGTGTTTACCGCCGCGGGTCTCGATCCAAACGCCCCTCCGACAACCTGGGACGAGCTGCTGAGCGCGGCGAAGACCATCTATGAAAAGACCGGCCTGCCCGGCATCGGCATCCCCGCGATCACGGGGTCCGAAGTTCTTGAAGAGTTTGTCGGCCTGTTCCTGAATCAGGCGACAGGCGCTGCGATTCTCGACAGCAGCAGCATGCCGCTGTTCAACAACGCCGAAGGTCTTGATGCTCTGACGTTCATCTCCGAACTCGCGCCCTATGCGCAGACGTCCCCGACCGAATACGGCCGCGGCGAACTCCGCCCGCTGATGAGAGACGGACAGCTCGGCATGCTGATCGACGGCCCCTGGGCGGTTCCGACATTCAAAGCCGCCTATGGCGACGACCTCGATAACAGCCCGATCGGCATCACCTACGTACCGGTAGCGCCCAACGGCAACAAGATCGGCTGGGCAGGCACAAACGGCTGGATCGCAACCCGCGAATCCACCGCAGCCGCCTCCGCGAAGCTGATCGAGTATCTCATGAGTCCCGATGTGCTTCTTGCGCACCATCTGGCCTATGGTTCGGCGCCGCTGTACGAATCGGAATTTGACAACGCGGCATTCCAGTATGATTATTGGAAAGTATACTACGACGAAGCGCAGAACTGGACGCTGTATGGTATGATCGGAAGGAACAGCGCTACGCCTGCCGCTTACTACACCGCTCTTGAAGAAGTCTGGCAGCAGCTGGTCCTCGGTCAGATCACCCCCGAAGACGCACTCGCCGCCGCCGCGGCTGCCGCAGAAGGCGTCACGGCAAGAAATAACTGATTCCCGCAAACGGATAATTCTATCAAACAGTAACGCCGCGCCAGCGCGCCGCGTTGGGATTATCCGTGTCACTCAGCCGAACTGGTTCATCCGGACTGGCTGCAAAGCCAGTCCGGATGTATTACATCCTGTCTCAATCTCAGGAGGTACCGTCTATGAAGGCTATTCACAGAAAGCGCATTCTTTTTTCCATTCTTCCACTCGCTCTGATGCTGCTCTTTATCTATGCCTACCCGCTTCTGCGCGTTTGCATCAGCGCGTTTATGGGCTTTACCGGCTCGTCGGCGGGTAAATTCGTCGGTCTGAAAAACTTTCAAATCATACAGTCCGACATTCCAAAAACCGTCGCTACCACACTGATCTGGACGTTTGGGTCCGTTCTTCCCGCCATGGTGCTCGGGCTGACGCTCGCCGTTCTCTGCAATCCGAACTTTCGCGGAAAAAAGGCGGTCGTTTCCATCAGTCTTCTGCCCTATGCAATCCCGTTGATTATTGTCGCCTCCTGCTGGCGGTTTGTGTATAATCCCGACTTTGGTATCATCAACATTTTTCTGAAGAAAATCGGCGCAATCAGCGACTCGGTCAGCTTCCTCGGCTATAAAAACGCGCTCACGTCCGTCATCATCGCGCGCATCTGGCGCGCAACGCCGTTTGCGTTTATGAATTACTATTCGGCTCTGACGACCATCCCCGCCGAGCAGTATGAAGCCGCCTGCGTCGACGGCGCAAGCACCGTCCAGCGCTTCTTCCGCATTACGCTGCCAAACCTCAAGACCATCACCGCCAGCACGCTCATCGTTCTGACCGTGTGGACGTTCCTTGTGTTCGACATCATTTACGGCATGACGGGCGGCGGCCCGGTCGATGCGACGAAGACCATCTCCATGCGCATCTATCAGGAAATGTTCAGCATGAAAAACCTTGGCACCGCCTCCGCATGGTCGCTCATCGCCATCGGCGTGCTCGTCACCATCACGATCCTGTACTGGAAGTTCATGGATAAGGAGGATGCATGATGCTAAACAAAGAATCCTTAGCCGTAAAAGCGCTCCGCGTGTTGTTAAGCGCCGTGTTCTGTCTGTTTGCGCTGGTGCCGATCTATTCCGCGCTGATCGTCGCGCTGACTCCATATTCCAAAATGCTGGAAGCGCAGCTGTTTCCGCACTATTTTGAGCTATCGAACTTCGTTTCGGCGTTCGAGCTCATCGGCGATAACATCCTCAACAGCTTTCTCTATGCGGCAAGCGCAACACTTCTGACCACCGCAATCTCCGTACCTGCCGCGTATGCGATTGCCAGATACCGTTTCAAATTCAGGCGGGCTGTTTTATTCTCGCTTTTACTGACGCAGATGATGGCGGGCATCGTCATTCTTCCGACGCTGTATAAAACGTTCAACGCGCTTGGCATGCTGGATTCCCCGCTGAGCCTCATTCTGGTCTACTCGGCGGTGAACCTCGCCCTCGTCGTAACGATCCATCACGGATACTTTGCCTCTCTGCCCCGGGAAATTGACGAGGCTGCCGAAATTGACGGCTGCAATTATCTGCAGACGCTCTGGCGCATCATCTTTCCCATCAGCGGCCCCGGCATCGCGGTCGGCGCGATATTCGTCTTCATCAACAGCTATAACGAGTTCGTCATCCCGCTGTTCCTGCTCTCCAGCGCAAAGCAGTATCCCCTGACGCTGACTGTCTACAGCCTCGTTACCGATACGACGATTCGCTGGCACATCATGGCGGCGGCTTCGCTCATCGGCATCGTACCGCCGGTTGCGATATTCACATTTTTCCAGAAATACATCATCAAGGGTGTTACTTCCGGCGCGGTAAAGGGATGACGGATCACTATGACCACTGATACGATTTTAAACGCAGCGTTTATCGGCTGCGGCGCCATCGCGCAAAAAAAACATCTTCCGCTGTCGCTTGAAGACCCAGCCATCCATATCAAGGCAATGTTCGATGTGAATCAAGACGCCGCGCAGCGCTGCAGGAGCGAGTTCGGCTCCGACGACACGCAGCTGGCAAACAGCGCGGAGGATATCTTTGCCAGAGACGATATCGACCTCGTATTCGTCTCCACGCCAAACAACACGCACGCGGCCTATTCGATTGCGGCGCTGAACAGCGGCAAGCACGTCGTTTGCGAAAAACCCATGGCGATTTCATCCGCGGACGCGCAGGATATGCTGGACGCATCCCGAAAAAACGGGCGCTATCTCCACGTTTCTTTTCAAAACAGATACACAAACCAGGCCTTGTATGTCAGGCGGCTTGCCGACGAGGGCTTTTTTTCCGGCGTCTACTACGCCAAAGCGCTCGCCATTCGCCGCCGCGCGGCGCCAACCTGGGGCGTAACCACAAACAAGGCGTTTCAGGGCGGCGGCCCGCTGATCGACATCGGCTCCCACGCAATCGATCTTGCGCTGTGGCTCTCGGACAATTTTGATCCCGACTACGCCGTCGGCACGACATACGACAGGATTGCCCGCCGGGGCAGCGACGCAAACTACTGGGGCGCCTGGAGTCAGGAGCGTTTTGAGGTTGAAGACTGCGCGCTGGGCTTCGTCGTAATGAAAAACGGCATGACGCTTACCGTGGACGCAACCTATGCGCTCAATACATCCGTCGAGCAGGAGGCGAGCGTCGACCTGTTCGGCGTATCCGGCGGCGCGCACCTGCGCGAGCAGGACGGCGTTACGCTCGTCCACGAGATTGGCGGAAAAATGAACGTCAGCACAAACGATCTGCAGAAATCCTTTCGCGGACTGACGCCGGCGGGCTCTATGAAGAGCGCATCCGCGCGCGAACACGACGATATCGTCCGGCAGCTTCTTGCGGGCGTCACGACGGACCCCGCCGCCGTACAGGCGCTTGCAATCGCGCGTATCGTCGAGGGGCTATACCAGTCCGCCGCGAGCCGAACGCCGTTTCAGTTCTAATTGTAAAAACAATCGTGGCGGCGGAGGGTTGATCCGCCCGCCGGAATGGAATGCTTCAGGAGGCAGAACATGCAGGAATTTCAAGTGCCGTGGGGGCAATGGTACGCAAACACGACACGTACGCTGACCTTTCCGGACGATTGGGACGTCCGGTATTGCGCAATTCAACACTGCGACGCGCTGTCCGCGGAGGAACTGGAGAGAAAAATCGACCGGCCCATCGGGACGGATCGTCTGGAAACCATCGCCGCCGGAAAAAAGAGCGCGTGTATCGTCGTCGACGATATCTCGCGTCCGACGCCATGCGCGTTTATCCTGCCCATTCTGATCAACAAGCTGGTGTCCATCGGAATCCCGCTGTCCGGCATCAAGGTGCTGCTGGCTCTTGGCGGACATCGTCCGATGACCAAGCAGGAGATGCAGATCAAAGTTGGGAAATGGGTGCTGGAGCGGGTGCAGGTGCTCAACCACTCCCCCTTTGCAGCGGATCTGGTGACGATTGAACACAACGGCAACGTCATTAAAATCAACAAGCAGTTTATGGACGCGCAGCTGCGCGTCTCCGTCGGATGCGTCGTTCCCCATACGCTGGCCGGTTTTTCCGGAGGTGCCAAGTCGATTCTGCCCGGCATCTGTGGGATCGAAACGCTCTATCGCAACCATACGCTGGTCTACGCGGATCGTAGCGAGAGCATGTCCTTTAAAACCAGCACCTGTAACCCGGATAACCCCATGCGCAAAAACATGGAGCAGCTGGTCGGAGAGGTTGGGCTCGACTTCGTTGTAAACGTCGTGCTGAACGACGAGATGAACGTGGCAGACGCTTTTGCGGGGCACTTTGTGCAGGCGCACCGCGCGGCCTGCGCCTGCGCGATGGAGCGCCTTCGCACCGAAATCGTAGAAAATGCGGATATCGTCATCCTCTCCGCCTATCCCAAGGACACGGAATATTCGCAGATCGGCACCTGTTTTGCCATTCTGGGGCACCATAAGACACAGAGCATCCGCCCGGGCGGCACGATCGTCGCCATGAGCGCCGCAAGCGAAGGCCCCGGCTTTCACGCGCTGTTCGGGCCCGGCATGCTCCTCTTTTCCCCCCACGACGACAACACGCCGCCGTCCGAACTGAAAGGCACGGAGATGCTCGTGTTTTCCGACGGGGTGACGAAAGTTGACATCCGCCAGTTTTTCCGCGGCGAACCGCCGACGGTCTATGCCGGCTGGGATCAGATTTTACCCCTATTAACGCAAAAATATCAGGATAAAAAACCGGTTGTCGCCATCTACCCGATGGGCGCTATTCAAATCGGTGAAATCACGAATAAGGAGAACGACTGTGGACGGAGTGTTTGACGTTGCGATCATCGGCGGAGGCGTGATCGGTAGCGCGGTCGCCCGGGAATTGTCCCGCTATAAGCTGAGAATCTGCGTGCTGGAAAAGGAGCTGGACGTCTGCAACGGCGTCAGCGGACGAAACACCGGGCTTCTGCATTCCGGCATTCTCAACGAAGAGGGCCTACTTCGAACCGAATGCTGCAAAGAAGGCAACGCGGAGTTCGATCGGGTTGCGCAAGAGCTGGACGTACCTTTCCGCAGATGCGGAAAGCTGATTGTCAGCTTTGGCGAAGAGGAGCGCATCCGGCTGGAGGCGCTGTACCAGCGCGGCTTGAAAAACGGCATACCCGGCATCCGCATGATCGATCACGACGAGATCAAAGCCATCGAGCCGAACGCGGACGGCGACGCCGCGATCTTTATTCCCTCCGCCGGGATTCTGTGCCCGTTTACCTATACGATCGCGCTTGCCGAAAACGCCGCGATAAACGGCGTCGTTTACTATTTCAACGAAGAAGTAACCGGCATCGACAGAACCGCCGACGGGAATTTCTCGATTCACGCGACATCCGGCGCGTTTGTGTCCCGTTGGGCGATCAATTGCTCCGGGCTTTCTTCCTATAAAATATCACCCATGCTGGGGTTTCAAGCCTACAAGCCCAAGCGCGTCAAAGGGCAATATGAGATCCTGGACAAAAAAGCGGGCGCGTTTCTGTCCTTGCCGATTTACCCGACGCCGAACGAACACGGCGCATTCGACGTTCACGTTACGCCAACCATCGAAGGAAATGTGCTGGTCGGCCCGACGATTGAAAACATCGGCACCGAGCTGGACTACAGCGCGACGCAGGAGATGATCAATACGCTCGGCTGCAGCGGCGAAAAGCTGTTTGCGCAGGTAAAACGCGACTATTACATCCGAAACTATGTCGGCATCTTCCCGACGCTCGAGGATCCGGTCACCCACGCCGAGCTCGATTTTCAGATTCAGACCCAAAAGTCCGTGCCGCACGCCGTCAATCTCGTCGGCATCAATTCCCCCGGCCTGACCAGCGCGCTGCCTGTCGCGCGGCGGGTTGTCGCCAAGGTTATGGAGCAGGAGAAGCTGATTGTCAACAAGACGTTTAATCCGGTTCGCAAGGGCATCGTCCGTTTTTCGTCGCTCGGGCGCGAGGAGCAGGATCGCCTGATTCGTCAAAATCCCGATTACGGCGAAATCTACTGCCGCTGCGAATGCGTGACCAAAGCGGAGATCAAGCAGGCCATCCACAACATTCTCGGCGTCTCCACCATCAGCGGCATCAAATACCGCACCCGCGCCTCGATGGGCCGCTGCCAGGGCGGCTACTGCGAAACGCGGCTGAGCGCGATGCTGCAGGACGAACTTCGCCTGAAAAAAAGCGACATCCTTTTGAATAAAAAAGGCGCCTACATGTTTACAGGGAAAGTGAAATAATATGGAAAGACGCGACGTGGTCATCATAGGCGGCGGACCGGCAGGTCTTGCCGCCGCAGTGGAACTGAAAAAACGCAACATCACGGACATTCTGATCGTCGAGCGCGAAAAGCAGCTTGGCGGCATTCTCCGGCAATGCATCCACGACGGATTCGGGCTGACGCGCTTTGGAGAGTCGTTCAGCGGGCCGGAGTATTCCCAGCGCTTCATCGACGAAGCGGACGCGCTTGGGATAGACGCCATGACCAACGCAACCGTCGTCGACCTTTCCTCGGACAGGGTCGTCACCATTGCGGCGCAGAGTGGGCTGCTGCAGATTCAGGCAAAGGCCGTCATCCTCGCAATGGGATGCCGCGAGCGTACGCGCGGCGCGCTCGCCATTCCCGGCTCGCGCCCGTCCGGCATCTACACGGCGGGCGTTGCGCAGAGCTATATGAATCTCTTTAACACCATGGTCGGCAAGGAGATCGTCATCATGGGCTCCGGCGACATCGGTCTGATCATGGCGCGGCGCTTTACGCTCGAAGGCGCGCATGTCAAAGCCGTCTTCGAGGTGCTCCCCTACCCGAGCGGGCTTCCGCGCAATATTGAACAATGCCTCAACGACTACGATATCCCGCTCTACCTGAGCCATTCGGTGATCAACATCGTCGGCGACAGACGAATCGAGGGCGTGGAGGTGGCGCAGGTAGACGCCCGCATGAACCCAATCCCCGGAACCAACCAGTATTTTGCCTGCGACACGCTGATCCTCTCGGTCGGACTGATTCCGGAAAACGAACTGTCGCTTGCCGCGGGCGTCGAGTTGGATGTGCGCACCAAAGGCGCGTATGTCGACGAAAGCCATCAGACCAACGTTCCCGGCATCTTTGCGGCGGGCAACGTTCTTCACGTTCACGACCTTGTCGACTTTGTCTCTCTGGAGGCGGAATCCCTCGCCGAAAGCGCGACGCGGTTCATCCAAAACGGCGAACTGCCCGTTTGCGGCTTGCCCGTTGTGCCAAGCCCGGAAATCGGGCATATCATTCCGCAGAAAATCAGCGGCACACGCGATTTTCAGCTATCGCTGCGGGTCCGAAAACCCATCGGCAAATGCAAAGTCACCGTCCGTCAGGCAGATCGGGAGATCAAGTCCGTGTCTCTGCCGAAGGCAATTCCGGCGGAGATGATACAGTTTATGGTTCCCTGCGAAAAAATCTCGTCCGGCGCGCCAATCGAGGTATCCGTTTATGAGCGATAAGAGAACATTCACCTGCATCGTATGCCCCAACGGCTGCGCGATCGAGGCAGTTTTTGACGGCGACAGCATTCTGGAGATCAAGGGCCAGCAGTGCAAGCGCGGCGAAGAGTATGTCCGTCAGGAGTTGACCGATCCGAAACGCACCATCGCGTCCTCGGTGGTAATCAGCGGCGCGTCGCTGCCGCTTTGCAGCGTCCGCCTGACAAAAGCGATCCCCAAGCGGGAAATCTTCCATGTGATGCGGGAGATCAACAAGGTCAGCCTCATCGCGCCGGCCAGGATCGGGCAGGTCGTCATCCGGAACGTGTGCGGTCTGGACAGCGACGTTATCGTCACCAAAAACATGCCGAAAACAACCGAGGCGTAATTGTAAGCCCCGCGCGTTGCGTCGGCGGGCGAAGCCGCTTTCGTGCTTGCATCGCCGGTCGGATGACGGCCGATATTAAGGAGAGAGAACCGACATGCGGGTATTGATCACCGGCGGAACGGGCACCATCAGTTACGAAACGTCCAGGCTGGCCCTGTCCCGGGGCTGGGATGTCACAATCGTCAATCCGCGCGGCATCGGCGGGCTCGCCCTGCTCGGCGCGCGCTGGATTTCGGCGGATTATCATGACGCGGCCGCGCTGGCCGGGGCCGTCGAAGGGATGTCCTTTGACGTCGTTGTGGATTTTCTTTGCTACAACAAAGATCAGGCGGCGAACGCATTCCATATATTCAGGGATAAGGCAAAGCAGTTCATACACATCAGCACCGCCACCGTATATGCAAGGCCTCCCGTTCCGCCGCTCGTGACCGAAGACGCTCCGCTTGCCAATCCCTATTGGGAGTATGCCCAGCGAAAGATCGAGTGCGAGCGCTATTATCGGGAGCGATACGAGCGGGACGGGTTCCCCGTGACGATCGTCCGCCCATCTCAGACATACGGCGGGCGCGTGTTCCCAATCGCTTTGGCGGGGGCGTCTTCCTGCTGGACTTATCTGTATATGATGCGGCACGGCATCCCCACGGTGGTGCACGGCGACGGGACTCTGCTCTGGACAATCACGCACAGCGAAGATTTCGCGGTCGGGCTTTGCGGTCTGTTTGCCCGTCAGAATTGCATTGGCGAGGCGTTTCATATCACGTCCGACGAGTGCATGCGCTGGGACGATATCATACAAACAACAGCCGCCTCGCTGGGCGAAACCGCGGAAATTGTGCACGTTCCGACGGACGTGATCGTCGAAAAGATTCCGTCCTATCGCGGCCCGCTTCTGGGCGACAAAGCCTGGGATATGCGCTTTGACAACAGCAAGATCAAATCGTACGTGCCGGAATTCAAGCCGAACATTCCCCTCTCCGTCGGCGTAAAGCGAGTAATCGATTCCCTGAGCGCGCACCCGGAGCTGCAAATCGTTGACCGGGAGTATATTGCCCGAATGTCGCTTTTGTATTAAGCGGGCGAATCGCGTCAACACCTGTGCACTTAGTAGTACAGGTAACAGAAAAATCCATATCACTCTTTAAACTATTTTTCACGTATCTTTTGGAATACGTGCCCGAAAAGCTTTGCTTTGTCTCGAACATCAAAATCATCCTGAGACGAGAGCACTCGTTCAGTTTGCTTGTCTTGATTTATGCACGTTCATTTTTATATATCTGTCCGGCGGATTATTCACACCCCGATATTGATTGTGAATCAATTTTTCTGATGATATAATTACAACAATCGGCAAAAGGAGCAAAACAATCATGGGGATTATTGATTTTTTGATTGAAGCGAAAACGATTATCATAATTCTGGCAATTATTCTCATTTTCATTCTTATTAAGCGTGGTAAATATCGAAAGCTGGCAAAGGCCTTAGCAAGCGAAGTTTCAAGAACACATCCGAATTATTTGCGTGATATCTATTATATCGATCTAACTACAAATAGTATCAAAGCCGTTTTTAAAAATAACGAGACGCAAACAGTTAATTTTTATGATATCCACTTTGCTCTGAAGCCGCATGGAACAATCGCAACGCAGCTTAGAAAAATTGCGCCTTTTATCGCAAACGCTTTCGGTATGAGCAGTCACAGTCTTTTTCAGGCCTGGAGGAATTTTGAAGATCCCACCGGCTATTATTCAAAAAACGAATATGAAGTATCCATGCAATCCAGTGGGAAAATGATTATATCACCCGCTTATCATGCGGGATCTGCCGGCGAATATCGCTGGATCCTATGCGAACAAAAATATAAAAAAGAATTGTATTCAAAGTTGAATGAGGCAAAACCTCAAAAAACAGTTAGGATTTAACATAAATCACGGGGTAATGATATGACAGTCATCGATTTAAGATGTCCATGCTGTGGCGGAGATATACATATCCCAAAGGATTTGAGTGATTTCTACTGTTCTTATTGCGGAACGAAACTGACCGTTCAGGATATGGTGAACGACAAGAATCATACGGCTTCCAGCAGGTCGGCAGCTATCAACGGCCTGCTTCGAAAGGCCGATACCTTAGTCTCACTGGGCGAGCACGGGCGCGCTGAATCGGTGTACAGAGAAATCATTTCGACCTATCCGGAAGACTGGCGAGGCTGGTGGGGCATTGCGGTTAATGATATGCGTGCTGAAGAAGCCATTTTTCAGTCGTGTCATTGCAACAACAACTATGGCTTTGATGAAATAGAAACCGGGTTCGCCCGTAAAAACATTACAGACAATTCCTATTTCAAACATGCTTATGCTTTGGCCAACGAGCAGGAGCGTCATGTCATCATAGCCCGAGTAGAATTATACCAAAGCGTTAGACAGCAGCTGCAAGCAGAAACGAACGATAATCTGCGTCGTCTTGAAAACGGCGATTTTTCCATTCTGAACCATGCGGCTGAAATAAGCACTTCTAACGGTGAATGTGGATTCCATTATATGGAAATAATCGCTGGTCGGTTGTGCGACGTGTTGTATTATTCCAGAGAGCTAGCAGAAGTTCAATATAAAGACGGCTGTTTGTCTGTAAGCGGAACTGCGTATACGCCCGCCAACTGGAGCGGCAGGATCGTTATACTGACTCCCCAAAAGATGATTCTTGAAATCAATAAAAGCATGCAGATGTTCATCTTTGTCGAGAACACACCGCCCGAAATATATGAATTCTTGGCAAAAATCAATGTTTGGGAAAAAGGGCGGGGAAAATCATAATAGGACCTAAAGTGCTTTGATATCCCTCTTCGCATTTTCAAAACAAATAGACATTCCCCCTGCTGTGTGGGTTCAAGGTGTTTACCGCAATAACATAACCCAAAATCGCAAAGGCACGCGAAGTGTTTCTTCTTCGCGTGCCTTGTCCTGGCTATATGCGATTTTTTACTGTCGAGGAGAGCCGCCGTGGTTCGATCGATTCGCGTTTGCGATTATTTTTTCTTCAGCAGATTTCGGACTTTGTCCGCAATCGCCGCGCCGGTCAGCCCGTATTTTTCCTGCAGCTGCGCATATGGCCCGCACTCGGCGTGACAATCGCAGATGCCGACGAATCCGGTGCGCACGCAGGCGCCCTCCTCGCAAAGCACTTCGGCCACGGCGCTGCCGAGTCCGCCGACAACGCTGTGCTCCTCCGCGGTCACGATGCAGCCGGTCTCGCTGGCACAGCGCACGATCAGCTCCCGGTCGATGGGCTTGATAGTGAACATATCCACCACGCGCACGCCGACGCCCTCCCGCCGGAGCGTATCCGACGCCTCGCACGCATGCGCGCACATCAGGCCGCAGGCGATGATCGTTGCGTCTTTGCCTTCCCGCAGGATTCTTCCCTTGCCGCACTCGAACTTTTCGCTCTCGGCGTAGAGTTGCCGAAACGCCTCGCGGGACATGCGCAGATACATCGGCGACGGATCCGCAATCGCGTTTTTCACCAGCCAGTCCGTCAGCACCCAGTCGCTCGCGACAAACACTTTAAAGTTCGGCAGCGCGCGCATGATTGCAATATCCTCTATGGAATGATGGCTCGGCCCATCGAACGAATCGGACAGACCGCCGTATGCGCCAACCAGCTTGACGGGCAGCCCCGCGTAGGAGCCGAACGTCGTCGCGGCGAGCAGGCCGTTGCTCGTGATGAATACGCCAAACGCATTGGCGAACGGAATTTTGCCGACGGCGGCAAACCCCGCGGCCATCGCCGTCATGTTCGCCTCCGCAATGCCTACGTTATAAAATCGATCCGGCACGGCGTTTTGAAACACCACCGACCGGGTGGATCCCGATACGTCCGCGTCCAGCACGACGACCCTCGGATCGTCCGCGCCGTATTTGACGAGCGCCTGCGCATATGCTTCCCGAATTGTCATCGACATGTTCATTTCGCCTCCAATTCCCGCATTGCCTGCTCGAATTCCCGATCGCCGATCGGTTTTCCGTGCCAGGCGTTCTTGCCTTCCATAAAGGAGACGCCTTTACCTTTAACCGTATGCGCAAGGATCACCGCCGGCGCGTCCTTCACCTGCGCGCTTTGATCCAGCGCGTCGCACAGCGCGGAGAGATCGTGTCCGTCGCAGTTGATGCACCGCCAGCCAAACGTGGAGAACTTCGCGGCAAGGTCGCCCATCGGCATGATCTGATCTGTCGTTCCGTCCAGTTGAACGCCGTTCCAGTCCACGATGGCGGTCAGGTTGTCCGCGCCGAACTTCGCCGCGGCCATGCAGGCCTCCCAAACGGTCCCCTCGTTGAGCTCGCCGTCGCCGAGCACCACAAACACGCGCGCGCCGGGCGCGTCCTGTTTGAGTCCCAGCGCCATGCCGAGCGCCGCGGAAAGACCGATACCGAGCGGTCCGCTCGTCATATCCACGCCGGGGGTGCTGTGCGAGCAGGGATGCCCCTGCAGGCGCGAGTTCAGCTCGCGCAGCGAATGCATCTCCTCCTGCCCGAAAAATCCCTTTTGCGCCAGGATGCGGTAAAGCATCGGCGCGGCGTGCCCTTTGGAGAGCACGATGCGGTCGCGATCCGGCTGATCCGGCCGCGCGGCGTCGATCTTCGCCGCGTAAAAATAGAGCGCCGTCAAAATTTCACACACCGAGAGCGATCCGCCCGGATGCCCCGTCTGCCGTTCATGAAGAACCTCGATCACGTCCCGCCGAAACTGCAGGCACAGTTTGTCGAGCTCCTGCCGCCTTTGTATATCAATCCCCATACTATCCTCCGTATGAAAAAACCGTCCCAAACCCGCGCGCGTCAGTTGACGACGTTTATGGGCGTGCCGGCGAGAAACTGCCTCGCGTTTTCCGCGGCAATCGCCATCAGCCGCTGGCGGCTCTCTTTGGACGCCCAGCTGATGTGCGGCGTAATCAGGCAGTTTTTCGCGCCAAGCAGCGGATTATCCGAACGAATCGGCTCCGTGGACACCACGTCGAGCCCCGCCGCGTATACCTTGCCCACATTCAGCGCGTCGGCAAGATCCTGCTCGGCAATCAGCCCGCCCCTGCTGTTGTTGAGTATAATCACGCCGTCCTTCATGCGCGCGATCGTCCTGCGGTTGATCAGTTCCTTTGTCTCCGGAAACAGCGGACAGTGCAGCGCGATGACGTCCGACTCGGCAAGGAGCGTATCCAGATCGACATACGATCCGATGCTCCGGCCTTCCTCGTTCTCCGCGCTGTCAAAGGCCAGCACGCGCATGCCGAGCGCCTTTGCAATTGCGCCGGTGCGCCGCCCGATCCGGCCAAACCCGATGACGCCGATGGTCTTATGTTCCAGCTCGATCAGCGGGTAATCCCAAAAGCACCAGTCCGGATTGCTCTCCCAGCGGCCCTGATGCACCGCGTCGCTGTGGTGCGCGACATGGTGGCAAATCTCCAACAGCAGCGCGATCGCCATCTGTCCGACCGCGGCGGTGCCGTAGGTCGGAATATTCGACACCGGAATTCCCTTTTCCCGCGCCGCCGCGCTGTCCACGCAGTTATATCCCGTCGCCAGCACGCCGATCATGCCGATGCCCGGGCAGGCATCCAGCACAGCCCGGCGAATCGGTGTTTTATTGGTGAAAACGATCCTCGCGTCGCCGATGCGGCGGGCGATCTCCCCGTCGTCGTCCGGCGTCCGGTCGTACACCGTCAGACTGCCGAGCGCGCCGATTTCGTCCCAGGAAAGATCCCCCGGGTTTTCCGTATATCCGTCCAATACGACAATTTTGATTGCTTTTTCCATGTTTATCCTCCTGATTCACAAGCAAAACGCAGAATTCATTACCCCGCTCCGCACGATGAATCGCGCGGCGCAGGTTTTTCAGCGTTCCTTATCATTCAATCTTCGCCTGATGATGAGCCAAAAGATCAGCTCCGCGCGGCAGCCGCGCGGTCATACCATTCCTGGCAGCGGCAGCTGCGCTGCTCGGGAATTGCCTCCACCGCGGCGCAGAGCAGCTTTTGCAGCTTTTCGCTGTTTTGCTTAACCATGTTGCTGTGCGCTTTCAGATCGGGTTCGTCCTTGGAAAGCCCCGCGGCTTTGTTGGTAACGATCACGACCGCCGAATAGCAGATGCCCGCCTCGCGCGCAAGGATCGCCTCCGGCGCGTTGGTCATGCCAACGACGTCCGCGCCCAGCGTTCGAAACGCGCGGATTTCGGCGGCGGTTTCATAGCGCGGCCCGTCAAACGAGAGATAGGTTCCCGTTTCGTGCATCGCATAACCCAGCCGCTTCGCCTGCTCGATCAGCAGCCCGCGCAGCTGCGCACAGTAAGGCTCCGTCATGTCCACCGACAGCCTGCCGAACGTATAGTGCGTCGTGTGGAAGTTGATGAACTGATCCAGCAGCACCAGATCTCCGGCGTTATACGTTTCGCCGATTCCGCCCGCCGCAACGACCGCGAAGATGCGCTTGATGCCAAGGCGGCGAAACGCCTCAATGTTGGCGTGGTGCGTCACCTGGTAGGCAAGCCTTCCGTGGTTAAACCCGTGCCGCGGCAGAAAGTAGATCTCCTGCCCGGCATATTGCCCTTTCATCATGATCACGTCGCCATATACCGTCTTCACTTCGATCTGCTCGCTCTCGCCGAATAAATCGACGTTGTAAAACCCTGTTCCGCCTATAATTCCAATCATTCCCGATACCCTTTCCGAATCAATGCCGATTTGTGCCGCTTCGCCGTTTTGCTCAGCGAACCGGCTTGTCGCTGTGCCATTCCCGCGCGGCGCAGAGCGTCTCCTCCGCCTCCTGAATCAGCTCAAGCGAGATGCAGTGCCGTCCGCCTTCAAACGCCGTGTCCAGCCATGCTTCGGTGATGTCCAGCGCCTCGAACAGCCCCGTGATCTTGCCGCCGAGGCAGAGGATGTTGGAGTCATTGTGTTTTCGCGCCATCTTTCCCATGTAGGTGCTGGTGCAGAGCGTCGCGCGGACGCCGCGGAACTTGTTTGCAAACATCGCCATGCCGTTGCCCGTCGAGCAGATCAGTATGCCGCGCTTTGCCTCCCCGGTCGCAACCGCGGAAGCAACCTTGGCGGCATAGTACGGATACCGCACGATATCCGTTCCTTCGCAGCCGACGTCGCGGTACGCAATGCCTTTTTGCTCCATCAGTTTGCAAAGCTCCAACTTGAGCGCATATCCGCCATGATCGTTTCCGATCCAAACCATATCTTCAGCCATTGTAAAATCCTTCTGTTTTTCCTGTATTCAGTCGTTTCGGGCACAGCCGATCAATCGTCGAAGTGTCTGCCCATGCCGGCGGGGCCGCGGGCAAACTTGTTGTTGACCAGCGCGACGCACAGCGCGAACATATACGGCATGATCATCCAGAACTGGGACGGCGTATCTACGCTCTGGAAGATCGACTGCAGGCAGTCGAAGAACCCGAACATCAGGCTCGCAGCTCCCGCGATCAGCGGATTTGCGCCGCCGAGGTCGGCGATGACCATAGAAACATAGCCGCGTCCGCCCGTCATATCGAGCACAAATCGATTCATGCGCGCCAGCGAGAGGTATGCGCCTGCCAGCCCGCAGATCGCTCCGCAGATGACGACGCCGATATACTTCATGACCGCCGTGTTGATGCCGACGGAGTTGGCCGCGACGGGGTTTTCGCCGACCATGCGCAGCCGCAGCCCGAACGGGGTTTTAAACAGCACCATCCAGCCCAGAAGCACGATTGCGATTGCGGCAAAGAACAATACGTTCTGATCCGCCAGTATCGTTCCGACAAACGGAATTTTGGCAAGTCCGGTATCTGTCAGCTTGACAAACGACTTGTACTCCGGCGAATATCCCGCGGTCTGCCACACGATTTTCAGCACCAGCGCGCTTGCCGCGGTGCCGAGCATGTTGACACTGACGCCGCTGAGCGTGCCGTTTACTTTGTTGGAGACATGCAAAAACGCATGCATCAAAGAGATGAGCATTCCGCCCAGAATGGCGCAGAGCACGCCGAGCACCAGATTATTGGTATAGTAAACCGCTAGCGCGCCGCAAAACGCGCCCGTCGCCATCATGCCCTCGCATCCGAACGAGACGACGCCCGCCTTCGTTGAAAAGGACGCCGCCGTGGATCCCAGAACGATCGGGACCGACATTCGAAGCGTTGCGCTTATGATGATCTCTGCAGTATTCATATGACTTCCTCCTGTCCGCGATTCAGGCCTGGGGCAGCCCTTGATCAGGTTTAGCGCCGCTTACGCTTTTATGAAATGTCTTTTTCACCCGGTTGACGAAGAACTTTTCCACAGCCTGAATGATCTGCGGCGCGGAAATAAACACGACCACCATAACCTGAATGACGTCCACAAACTCATATGGAATCGACGTTGTCCGGTTCACCGCCTGCGATCCGGCGTTCAGTATGCCAAACAGCGTGGACGAGAAGATGACGCCCAACGGATTGTACATTGCCAGCGCCGCGACGGAGATTCCGCGGAACCCGTATCCGGAGACCGCGCCGTCCGAAAAGCGCATGATGACGCCCTGCGTCAGAACACTTCCGCCGACGGCCGCGATGAACCCGCTGAGCATGAAGGTGATATAGTACAGTTTTGTCGCCTGGATGCCGTATGTTTCGCCCGCCGTCCGGTTGTTGCCCGCGACGCGGATCTTATAGCCAAGCACGGTTCGCTCCAGAATAAACGCGAGCACAATCGCGATGGCCACGCCGACGAGAAATCCCGTCGTAAGCTGGGACTTCGGTATGAGTTTGGTCAGCTTTGCGGTGTCCAGAATCGCTTCCGTCTGCGCAACGCCCGCCCCTTCCGCTTTCAGCGGGCCGTTGGCAAGATAGCTGCCGACATAGAGCAGGATGCTGTTCATCATGATGCAGATGACGACCTCCTGCGCATGGAACCGCACTTTCAAAAAGCAGATAAAATAGCCCAGGAGCATACCGGCCATGCCGGCGATCAACAGCGTCAGCGGCGCGTGCACCAGATGCGGCAGCCCGTGCAGATAGGCGCCCGCGATGGCGCCCACAAGGGACCCCATGATCATCTGGCTTTCGACGCCGACATTGATGATGCGGGCCTTAAACGCGATTGCAAACGCAAGACCCGAGAACATCAGCGGCGTCGCCTCGCTGAAGATCAGCGCAACGCTCATCTTGGAACCGAACGCGCCTTTGAAGATTCGCGCATAGATATCAAACGGGGAATATCCCGATATCCATATGACGATTCCAACGATTACGAGGGCCGCCACGAGCGAAAGAACCGAAATTTTGAATTTATTGAGCGTGCGCAGAAGCTGCTCTTTGTTGATCCGTTTGGAAGGCTTCGTGCTCATATCCTGTTTCGCGTGCCGGGATCGGACGCTCTCCTTTCTTCAGCTGTTGGCGGCTTGACTGTCTTCGACCGGAGCCTCCGGCTTTTGCTGTTTCTTTACGCCAAGCATGTATAGGCCGAGCTCCTCTTTTGTATAATCGCCCGGCTTGCACTCGAGAGTCACTTCGCCGTCGTAGAGAACGATGATACGGTCGCTCATCTGATACACTTCGTCCAAATCCGCCGAAACCAGCAAAACGGACTTTCCCTTGTCCCTGTAGTTGAAGATCTGATCGTGGATGTATTCCGTCGCGCTTACGTCGATGCCGCGCACCGGCTGGGCGACGACGAGCACCTCGGAGTCCACCATCAGCGCGCGCGCCATGATGAGCTTTTGCTGGTTGCCGCCGGAGAGCGCCCTTGCCAGAACGTAACAGTTCGGCGTCTTCACCTGAAAACGCTCGATGCAGCGGTTTGTAAACGACGTGATTTCGTTTTTGCGCAGGAGCCCCCTGCGCGCGACAAACGGCAGGGTATGATGCCCCAGTATCGCATTGTCCGTCAGAGGGAGATTCAGCATGAGGCCCATCGTCGTGCGGTCTTCCGGTACGTGCGCAAAGCCGCAGCGGATGAATTCATACGCGCCGCCGCTGACCTTTTTGCCGTTGAGCGTAAGCTCGAGCGAATCCGCCTTGGTCAGGCCCGTCAGCGCTTCGAGCATCTGCGTCTGGCCGTTGCCTTCCACGCCCGCTACGCCGAGGATTTCGCCTTTGTGAATATCGAAATTGATGTTGCGCAGCTTGCACAGTCCCCCCTCCGTCAAAGAGAGGTTGCGAACGCTCAGGGCGACTTCTCCGACACACGTCGACGGGCGGCGCGTATCCATGTTGATTTCGCGCCCGATCATCAGGCAGGCGAGCTTGGACTCGTCCGTATCGACAGGATGAACGTCGTCGCAAATCAGCTTGCCAGCGCGCAGAACGACGATTCTGTCGGCAATGGTCATCGTTTCCTTGAGCTTGTGCGTTATGATAATGATGCTCGTGCCGCCTTTGCGGAGATTTTGAAGCATCTCCAGCAAATCGTCCACTTCTTTGGGCGCCAGCACGGCAGTCGGTTCGTCCAAAATCAGTACTTTCGCGTTTCGATAGAGCGCCTTGAGAATCTCGACCCGCTGCTGTTCGCCAACGGAGAGCTCCGAGACCTTCATGCACGGATCCAGATTGAAATGGAACCGGTCGATGAGCGCACGCACATCCTGAACCGCTTTTTTGCGGTCGACAAACGCGCCCTTTTTCGGCTCATATCCGACGATGATGTTATCGAGCACGGAAAAAGCCGGTGCGAGCATAAAATGCTGATGCACCATGCAGATTCCAAGGTCGATCGCGTCGGTAGGGCGTCTGATGCACACGCGTTCTCCGCGGAAGTAAATCTCACCTTCATCAGGTTGGTGGATTCCATAGAGAATATTCATCAGCGTCGTTTTACCGGCGCCGTTTTCGCCGAGGAGGGAGATGATCTCCCCCTCCTCGAGCGAAAAATTCACATGGTCCACCGCTTTCGTTCCTGGAAAGGACTTGCAGATGTTTTGCATCGCAATGATTTGCATGCTCTGTTCCTTTCAGTTTTCAGCGTTGATTGGATTTGTGCCAAGTGATTCGGTTTTTGCTGAACCGGGAGCGGTTCGTGATACGGTCCGATCGCTTACGATACCTTGACGCCGAACTGCGCAAGATCCATATGGTTGGCTGCCGTCCAGGCATCCAGTTCTGGGATGTCGGTCGGGAGCACGAGCGCGCCGCTCTTGACGGCCTGACGCGCGGCGTCGAGCGCTGCAAGGATTTCGTCCGGATACTGTATTTTAATCGTATCGAAGCTGATCTCGCAATATCCGGTATCGAGGCCGTGGCGATGCGTGCCGGCTTCGAACGTGTTTTCGACGACAGCGGCAACCGCCAGCTGCACGCCGACGTTGACGCGCTTGACAGAGGTGCAGATGCTATAGTCTGCATCCGTCGTGCTCGGGGACGTGGAGATGAAGTACGCGCCGGACTCTTTGCAGGCTTCCAGAATACCGAGGGCGCCCGCGCCGCAGTTGCCGGTGCAGATATCCGCGCCGAGGTTGATGTTGTTGGAGGTGACTTCCTTCGCCGTTACCGGGTCGGAGAAGCTGCCGATGACAGTGTAGTTGATCACGCAGTCAGGATTGACGTACTTGACGCCTGCCATGTAACCAACCGCGCCTGCGCGCTGCACAGGGCTGTCCATGCCGATGCAATAGCTGATGACGGCCTTGTCGTTCGTAAATGCCGCGATGTCCTGATATCCGCCATAGGTCAGAATACCGGAGAGCACGCCGGAGAGGAACGCCTGATCGCCATCGATCGCGCCGATCGACATGACGTTGGGAAGATCGTCAACATAGCTGTCGATGATGATGAACTTCTGATCCGGATAGTCCGTTGCAACGGCTCTGACCGGGGTGTCGATGCCGGTGCCGACCGAGATAATCGCATCATAGATGCCATCCTCGGCGTAGCCGCGGAGCATGGACTCCGTCGCGACGGCGTCGGTATTGTCTACCTCTGCGCTGACGTATTCGAAGTCATACATGTCCGATGCTTCCAGAATGCCCTGGAACGCTTCGTCGTTGTATCCGTTGTCGCCTTTGATGCCGGACGTGTAGGCGATTTTAATCGTCTTTGCCTCGGCGGGCGCGTCGGTTGCGGCGGTGTCCGCGGGTGCCTCCGTCGCTGCGGTGTCGGTTGTCGCTGTCGTATCCTGCGTGGCGGCCGGGGCGGCTGCGCAAGCTACAAAACAGAGTGCCATCATGAGAGCCACAAGTGTAACGAGAGCCTTTTTCATTGATTTCTTTCCTCCTGTGCAGTTTATTATTGGTGAACACTTCACCGGAAAACCTGAATCATGCGGCGTCGTTTGCGCTGTTGCGATGCGCACGCCGTTATTTTGCGGGAATATCGCTCATGCCGAGCGACGGGTACCAGTATCGCTTTCCGGCGTTTTTAACGCGCGCGTCCCAATCGGCAAGGATCTGAACCGCGAGATTGGCGATGGCGATGCTGCGCTCGATGCCGCCGTACTGGAATTTATCCTTGTTGCGATTTGCAACCGCCGTGCAGACGCTGCCCGCGCGCAGCCGGTAGAGGCCGCAAATGGTGAACAGCGCGGCTGTTTCCATTTCAAAGTTCATCACGCCGGCCTTCGTCAGGTCGTCGATCTTCGTGTCGATGAAGGACTGCGAATATCCGTTATACCCCGGCCTGCCCTGGCCACAGTACCACGACCCGGTCGAGCACGATACGCCCAGATGATACGGCAGCTTCAGCCGCTCCGCGGCCTCCACCAGCGCCGTCGTCACCATATAGTCCGCAAAGGCGGGATATGATTGATCGACATAGAGGTTGCTCGTGCCGTCGTGCCGCACCGCGCCGGAATGGATGATGACGTCTCCGCAGTTGATCTCGGGCTGCAGCGCGCCGCAGGTGCCGACGCGGATCATCGTGTCGCCGCCGAGGCGAATGAGCTCTTCGAGCGCGCTGGAGAGCGAGCCGCCGCCCGCGCCGGTCGAGCAGCAGGTGATGCTGACGCCGCCGATTTTGCCGGAATAGGTGCGGTGTTCGCGATAGTTGGCGATCGCGCGGCTTTCGTCCCACTCCTGCGCGATCATCGGCACGCGCTCGGGATCGCCCGGCAGCAGGCAGTATTTTTCAATATCGCCCTGCTTACAGCGGATATGATACTGGACGTTGCCTTCCATTGTCGGTTCGTTTGCATTGGATTCCCAGACTTTATTTTCGTTCATCCTGCGCTTCCTTTCCAAACCACTTGTTTTCGATTGTTTGACCGGTTATTGTCTGTTATTTGCCGTAGATTTTATCTTAAACTTATTATTATTTCTTAAATAGAATGCTGAAGTTTTTCTGCTGAAATTTTTCTTTGAATCTTTCGTCTGTTATCGCAGGCGCTCTGCAATCAATATCTTTTTTCGATCTGCCGTTCATATGCTGCGGCGAATATCCGCTTCTGATCCGTATTTGCCTGTAGTGCTGTTTGAAATCTGTTTTGCAATTCACCCTGCCGCGCCCGGATCTCGGCATACAGCCCGTCTTCGTCCAGGCAGAGCAGTTTGGAGTTGCGCATGGCGCGTTTGCCATGAATCCAGATGTCCGTCGGCATGATTCGCCCCTGCAGCAGCAGTTGCGTCAGCGGTTCGTAGCGCGGAAGCCGGGAAGCGGCCGTTTCGTCCGCCAGAACGATGTCCGCAAGATATCCCTGCGCGATGACTCCCGTTTGCCCGCCCCAGCCGCAGACCGCGGCGCCGTTTGCAGTTGCCAGCGACAGTGCTTCCCGCGGCGTAAGCCAACCGCCGTAATCCGTTCCATCCGCTCGCGAAATTAAAATCGCAAGCCGGAGCTGTTCGAGCATATCGTGTCCGGTTCCGCAGTTTGCGCCGTCCGATCCGAGGGCGACGGGGATTCCGGCGCGAACCAGTTCCGTCAGGCGCATTCTTCCGCTTCCGAGAAGAAGGTTGCTCGCGGGATTATGTACCACCATGCATCCCGCGTAGCGGATGGATTCAATCTGTCGCGGGCTGAGCCAAACGCAGTGTGCCAGCGACGTGTTTTGATCCAGAAGGCCCGCCTGTCGAATCTGCTCTACGGGGTCTGTTCCTTCGGCGCGCGCCGCTTCTTGCTGCCAGCGCGTCTCGAGCAAATGCATGTGGACGCCGATTTGGTATCTCTGCGCGATTTCCCGCGCCGCGCGCAGCGCCGAGTCGCTCGCCCGCTGCGGGGCATTGATTCCGGCCAGCAGCCGGAGCGTTCCCTCCGGGCGGTGCCATCTTTGCGCCCAGCCGTCATATCGCTTCATAACCGTCTCCAGCTCGGCGGCAGGCGGCCGTTCCGCTCTCCGGCCCAGCGCCGCCTCCGTCTCCGGAATTCCCGGCAGGATATCCGCGTCGCAAACGTCCGCGATCATCGGCGCGATTGCCGCGCGAAACCCGCAGCGGCTATATTCCTCCGCGATATCGTCCACGGCTCTGTGATGCGGAATGTGATCCAGGCAGGCGGTCACGCCGCATCGCAGCATTTCGGCGATCCCCAGCCGCGCGGAAAGCCGCATCATATCGGAATCGAGCTGTCCGCCCAGCGCAACCGTATCCTGCGACCAGATTTCGAGCGGTTCGCCCCAGGCAGTGCCCTTGAGCAGGTTGCCATAGGAATGGTAATGCGCGTTTACAAGCCCGGGCAAAACCAGCTTGCCGTCCGCTTCGACGATCTCCTCCCCCGGCGTCTGCCGAAGGCCGGATCCCACGGCGGCAATGCGCGTTTCTTCGACGCGGATATCCGCGCGCTCAAACCGTTCGCCGCCTTCTTTCGGTGACAGAACCATGCCGCCGCGAATGATCATTCCTATCCTCCAGCAGTATTGTTCGCATACTTATATTATGCATATCGTTCAATAGTCTGGATACCAAATTCGGAGCATATTTCTGTTTTCGGAGTATAGTCGTCCAAAGAATCCCGCATAATTCCAGTAATTATCACAGTTTTGAGCATACTTGCAACCATTATGGGTTTGTAGTATGCTCTGATATATGAAGTACATTTCCGAAGAAACAGCGAATGATATCATTCGTTCCATCAAGGAAAACTGCTTTTGCAGCATCGACATGACCGACGAGACGGCGGCTGTGTTTGCAAGCACAAACGACGCCCATGTCGGCTGTGTTCGCGGTGCCGCGGCTTATCTGATGCAGTCCGGGCTGGACGAGTTGTTTGTCGAAACGGCGAAGGCGTATCCGGACTCACCGGCGGGGTATTATTTCCCGATTTCCTGCATGAACGAGTCCATCGGCGTCATCTGCATCGAAGCCGACATGGACGACGTCCGGCAATACAGCCAGATCATCCGCCGCATGGTGCGGATGCTGATGGATCACTATATCTTCAACGAAATGGAGCAGGTAAAGGAGCGGACGCTGACGTTTTTTCTGGACGAGTGGTTCCAGCTCACGCCGCTTTCGGACACGACATCCGTCTGCGAGCGCTCGAAAATGCTGCATATCGACATCAAAGTCCCCCGCGTCATCGCAATCATGCACGTGCATAACATGCGAAAGGAATCGACCTCCGCGGGCGAATCCGTCGAGGAGTTCGGGCGCATCATACACAACATCTTTCAGATGGTTCAGCGCACGATCGACCACGCCAACAACGACGTATGCGTCAGCACCGGCAACGACATGATCTTTTTGATCAACACCTCCCGCACGACCGACGCGCTGGCAAAGCTGACGAAGGTAAAGGCGCAGATCGAGAGCAAGTATTTCGTGTCCGTGTTCACCGGTCTGAGCCCCGTCGTCAAGGATTTCCGCGAGGCGGGCGCCTATTACCGCTATGCGCAGGTCGCAACGCGCGTTGCGCGCGAGTCCGGCCGGGGTTTCACGCTCTATGACGATCTCTCCATGGAGCTGCTGCTTTCAAACGTGCAACCTCAGATCAAGCAGGATTATCTCAACAAGGTGTTCGACCACTGCTCGGACGCGGAGATTCGCGAATGGACAAACCTGCTTTCGGTGTATTTCCAGTGCAACGGCTCCATTTCCGCCACCGCCACGCAGCTTTACATGCATAAAAACACGCTGCAGTATAAGCTCAACGGCATCCACTCCAAGACCGGCTACGACCCGCGCAACAGGAGCGACAGCGTCATCCTCTATCTCGCGGTTCATATCCTGCTGGCAAACAGCACCATCATTCTCTCCTGATTTCGACACACCAGAGCAAAAGGAGCTGCCATTCCGGACAGCTCCTTTTTTGTCGCATGGTTTGAAGTTTATTCCGCAATCTCCAGCGCGACGCGAATCATATCCTTGCAGGCCTCCTGCCGCTCGTACGCCGTGGTGATGACGCCCTGCTCCAGCAGATCGGAGATGGTCAAAATGGACAGCGCCTTCTTTCCGGCGCGCATCGCGTTGAGATACAGCACCGCCGTCTCCATCTCGACCGCCAGCACGCCCATCTTGCGCCAGAGCAGCGTCTCTTCCACGCCGCCCTCCGGCCAGAATACGCCGCCCGTGAGGACATTGCCGACCTTTGAGGAGATCTTGTTTTCGCGGCAGAACGCCGCCGCCCGACAAAGCAGGTCGAAATCGGCGATGGGCGCAATCCGCCCCGGCATCTTGAAATGATCGCCATAGTTGTTGTCCGTGCACGCGCCTTGGGCGAGCACGAGATCAAACACGCGCAGACTCGGGTCGATTCCGCCAGCCGTGCCAACGCGGATGATGGTCTCCACGCCGAACATGTTATACAGCTCATACGACATCGTGCCGATGGAGGAAGGTCCCATACCGCTGGACAAAACGGACACCCGCTTGCCCTGATAATAGCCGGTATAGCCCAGCATATTGCGCACGGAGTTGATCAGCTCATAATCGCTGAAAAACGTCTCGGCGATCATCTTTGCGCGCAGCGGATCGCCGGGCATCAATACCGTCGGCGCAAAATCTTCCGGGCTGCACTCGATGTGGTGCGTAATATTTCCTTTTTTCATACGCAAACGTACCCTTTAAATCGTAAAACCGATTCGTTTGAGCTGATCGAGAATCACGCCGCGTCCGGCGACGCGCGCTGCCCCCGCCTGAATGAACGCCCACTGATCCTCCAGACTCGCCACGCCGCCGCTGGCCTTCACCTTTGCTTTGTCGCCGACGGTCTGAATCAGCAGCATGACGTCGTGCAGCGTCGCGCGGCCGGGGCCGAACCCGGTGCAGGTTTTCACATACTCCGCCCCGGCTTCGACGGCGAGCTGCGCCGCTTTGACCTTCTGCTCGTCCGTCAGATACCCGACCTCGAGAATCACCTTGACGCCTACGTGATATTCCGCGCAGCATTCGACGACCGCGCGGATATCCTCGCGCACGAAATCATAATCCCCGTCGAACAGCCTTGCGATGTTGACCACCATGTCGATCTCGCTCGCGCCGTCCTCCAGCGCCTGTTTTGCCTCGGCGCACTTTGCCTGCGTGGTCGTGGAGCCATGCGGAAAGCCGATTGTCACGAGGATTCCGCTCCTGGCGCCCTGCATATGCTCCTTGGCCAGCTTGACCCAGGTCGGATAGACGCAGACCGTCGCAAAGCCGTATTGTTTCACCCGCTCGCAGGCGTCGATGACGTCCTTGGAGGTCGAAAACGGATCGAGCGCGCTCGTATAGTCGATGTGCTTGATGATCTCCCGAATCGTCGCCTCGTCCTTGGGAATACTGAAAATGCTCATAATTTCTCCTTTCCTTTTGTCCGTTGGTTGTGTTTTTTAAGATGGAACGCCGCCTGAAAGCCTGGGGCGCAGATAGGCAACCGCCCTTCGCGCCGCTTCGTCCGGGTCCGGATACGGCAGAATTTCCGCCGTGACCCAGCCGTCATAGTGAATCGTATTCAGCGCGGCGAATACTTCCTCAAAATCGATGTGCCCGTCCCCGGGAGCGTGGCGGTTGGAGTCCGCAAGGTGCACATACCGGATGTGCCGCCCGTTTCGAACCAGCGCCGAACCGATCCTGTCGTCCTCGATGTTCATGTGGAACACGTCCGGCATCAAACCGAGGCTGCCTAGGCCCAGCGCATCCAGCAATTCGCCGCCCTGATCCAGCGTGTTGATATAGTTGATTTCATAGCGATTCACCGGTTCGATCACGAGGGACACGCCGCGATCGGACGCATACCCGTCCAGCCGCCGCAGCGACTGCGACAAAAGCTCCCGCGCCTGCAGCGGCGTCTGTCCCGGGTGGATGCTTCCCCGGACGCGGCCGATGTTGACCATCTGTCCGAATTCGGACGCGAAGTCGATCAGGCGGAGAAACTCCTCCTCCGTCCGGCGGCGCACGTCCGCCTCCGGGCTCGTAAAGCACAGCTCTCTTGCGGCAAACAGCTGTCCCGTGCTGACGCTGCTGATTTCCATGCCGCTCTGCAAAAGCCAGCGCCGCAGGTCATCCGGCGGCACTTCGTCCGCGCTTTTGAGCGCGAGCTCCACGCCGTCGTAACCATACTCCGCGGCGAGGTTGATCGAGCGCTCGAACCCCCGCCAAACGACAAACGCATTGGCAAGCGCTTCCGCACCCGCAATGGTTACCGCCAATCGCATACTGCCGCTTCCTTTCGCATCGTCACAGGCTCTTTACCCGATCCATAAACGCGCGAACCACCGACGCGTCGACCGGGTCGTTCATGTCCCCGCTGGGCTTCGTGCCGTATCCGAAGATGCTGCCGTCCGCATGGCGGACAAAATCGACGGTTTTTAGGCCGATCCCGCTGCCGAGAAACAGCGGCGTATCGCCGGACGCTTCGCGAATCTGACGGATATCCGAAACATCCGCCGGAACGGAGGATTCCTCGCCGGAGATGATGATCGCGTCCGCCATGCCCCTGTGCACCATCTCCCTTGTCACGGTCTGAAGCCCCCTGCGCACCAGCGGCCCGCCGTGCTTGGCATAGATATCGGCAAACACCTTGATATGGTTCGCGCCGATGGCCGCGCGGTAACGCATCGCCAGATGCGCCTCGCCCTGAATGACGCCCTGATCCGTCGCCATCGTGTCCGTCAGCACATTCAGGCGGATGAACTGCGCGTCCGCCAGCAGCGCGACGGCGAGCGCCGATTTCCAGGAGTTGCGGAGGATGTTGATGCCGAGCGGAACATCCGGATAGCGCCGCCGGATCTCCAGCGCCGCGCGTGTCATCGCGGCAACGGTTTCCGGCTCGCTCGTCATGGGATAATAAGGATAATCGCCGAGGTTTTCCACGATCAGCGCGTTGACGCCGTTGCCAAGCAGCGCGTCGGCGTCCTGCATCGCGTGGTCGAGCACGGCGCGCATGCTTCCGCCGTAGTTGGGCGAGCCGGGCAGCGGCGGCAGATGCACCATGCCCATAATCGGTTTTTCGGTTCCGAACATCGGTTTCAGTTCGCTGATTTTCATAGTTTCCTCCTTATAGATCCGGACAAGTTCAGAGCAATCCTGTCAATTCAATGCGCCGTCTTATTGCGCCGCCCTTTACGGGACAAAGCGCAGAAATTCATCCATCCACTCGGCATTCGTACCGCGGCAAACCAGAAAATGGTTGCCGA
>CAYLIG010000021.1:0-36112 GCA_964383635.1 uncultured Christensenella sp.
CGCCGACGGAAGCGCTGGATCGGATGGCCAACGATGAACCCCTGGCGCCGCCAAATGCGCTCGGCGCCGACTTTACCGCCGCGCAGGAGCAGGCGCTGTTGCATGGGCTCGCGCTTCGTGCCGGATCGCGCACAAGAAACCTTCATGTGCTCTCGCAGGAATTATATACCGATGCAAACTCCGCCAACACCGCTGAGAAGGATGTCGCCGTACAAGAACCCGAAAAAACTGTTCAGTTGGAGCAAAGTCAAGAACAAAATAACACATTCGATAAAAAAGCGCAGGAAGCAGTTAAGAATCTATTGAAGGATTCTTCGAATCATGTGAAGAACCTGGTCGTTGAATCCCTGAAAATTGATGTTGCCCAAAGCGCTACATCAAGCGATAAAAATCTTGAACCGCAGCACAACGAAAGCCGGAAGAAAAAACGTCTTATTAATTTTCTGCTGATTGCTAGCGTTATTCTATTAGCGATAAATTATGTTCTTTTTCAACTTTATTTTAACGCATGGATGTTAGTACTCTATTGTTTAGTGACAATAGGTCTTTTTGTATCCAACTATTTGGGACAAATGATTCAAAAAAAATATAGTTGGAGTATTTCTTTGGGGTTACTATTATTTTTGATATACTATTTTTCTATTCCTGTTTTGATTAATTCTTCGAATTTTTTCATCGTTTTTTTCCTATTCCCCATGGTTTGTTTTTCTTTGACAAGCGTGTGTGCCGGAACTTTGATCGGACGTTACTATCACAAAGAAAATCAGAAGGCAGCAGATAAAGAACTATTCAATAGGATTGATGGAAGAAGAAAAATACGTTTTTCTCTGTTCTTATCAGTCGGCGCGATATTTATCGGTATACCTATACTTCTACTTAATTTTAGCGCAGTGCCTTACATTATAGTATTTCTTCCAAGTGCAATCGGAGGTCTCTTTATATTCATTGCCGATCGTATTTGCAAAATTCTTCCATTGAAAATTAGCTTGCTGAATCTTTTGCTGCCAGCACTGATAGTCGTGATGAGCTTCGTTCCATATCTTTTTAATTATCATACTTTAGATATTGATATTTGGCTCTGGAGAATAGTAATAATTCAATGTTTTGTATACATGGGGATTTTACTCGGTATATGCTTTCCAAAAAAACGACGAAAACAAACGTTCTAATGGAACAGAATTAACTACTGCGCCGCGCGAAGCGCAATCCGCCCGCAGGCGAAGCGGAGAGTCCTAGTGCCCCTGCACTGTATTAGCGTGACATACATATTTTTATGCTATTTTACATGAAAAAACCGCCCTCGATGAGAGAGCGGTTTTGTTCGTTGCTGCCTTTATTCCGGTTTTGCCGCGCCGCAGTTGGAGCAGAACTTGCCGGTGTTGCCGACCTGCCCGCATTTGGGGCACGTCCAGCCCGCTTCGGGTTTCGCGGTTCCGCAGTTGGAGCAGAACTTGCCGGTGTTGCCGGTCTGCCCGCATTTGGGGCAAGTCCAGCCGGATGCTGGCGCTGCGGCGGCTTGCTGCTGCTGTTGCTGCTGACCAAGGCCGTACAGTGTCGCGGGGTTTGCACCGCCCGCGTTGGCTGCGGCGTTCATGCCGGCAAACGCCATAAACGCGCCGTTTTCGTTCTTGGCCGCGTCCTGCATGGCCTGCGCCTGCGCGTTTGCGAGAACGGCCGCCGCCACGGTCGGGTCTTTCAGCGCGCCCGCCTGCTGGAGCTGCTTGATGCGCTCCTCGTCCTCCGGCGAGGCCGTCACGGAACTGACACCAAAGGAGGCGATCTCGATGCCGCGCAGTTCCTTCCAGTCTTCGGTGAGCTCCTGATTCAGCGCGTCCGCAATCTCTCTCGCGTGTCCGGGCAGCGCGCTGTAGCGAAGGCCAAGCTCGCTGATCTTCGCAAACGCGGGCTGGAGCGCGGTTAGAAGTTCGCTCTTGAGCTGGCTGTCGATCTCGTCCCGACGATATTCGCTCTCCACGTTGCCGCAGACGTTTTTATAAAACAGGATCGGATCGCAGAAGCGATAGGAATACTCGCCGTAGCAGCGGATTGCGATGTCGATATCAAGGCCGACGTTTTTGTCCACGACCCGGAAGGGGACGGGGTTCGGCGTGCCGTACTTGTTGCCGAGGATTTCCTTTGTGTTGAAGAAATAAACGCGCTGATCCTTCGCAGTGTCTCCGCCAAATGTGAAACGACGGCCGATGATCTTCAGGGACTCAAGCAGACCTTTTCCAAATCCGCCGTAGAAGAGCGACGGCTCTGTGGATTTATCATACAGGTATTCGCCGGATTCGGCGGTGAAGTCCACGACCTTGCCCTGTTCAACGATCATCATAAACTGTCCGTCGTTGACGGCGACGATCGATCCGTTTGTAATAATATTATCGGACGCCTTGGTGTTGGAGCTGCGTTTTTCATTGACGCGCTTCTGGCCCTTGCTGACGAGAACGTCCGCGCCCATTGCCTCACAGTAAAAATACTCTCTCCATTGATCGGCCAGTACGCCGCTGATCGCGCCGGTGGCTGCGGATAATAAACCCATCGCTCTAACCTCCATGTTTGATGTTCTCATTATACCAACGGCTGTTTTATTTGTCGAGATGATTACGTTGTAACAGATCGCTGCCCTGCGTCGCGATTTTGACAGGGTGACACGCCGCCGCAAAAGGTGGTATAATACCGCCATCGCGGGCGTACCCCGCAGACTGAAAGAAAATCTAATGCGTTGAAGCGCCTGCTTCGGCGAAAAGGTATTGTTTTACTATGGCAAAAAGCGAAAAGAAGTCGTTTGTCAAAGGCGCGGTTATCCTTGGAGTTGCGGGGCTGATCTGCAAAATCATCGGCGCGTTCTTCCGCATTCCGCTCTACAACATGCTCGGCGACGGCATGCAGTATTACGAGGCGGTGTACCCATATTATTCCACGCTGCTCGTCATCAGCTCTGCGGGACTGCCGACGGCGATTTCGCGCATGGTAGCGGAACGCACGGCGCTGGGAGACGTGGCGGGCGCGAAGCGCGTGTTTCGAAAGTCCCAGGTGCTTTTGCTTGGCATCGGCCTTGTAACCATGGCGCTGATGTATTTCGGCGCGGATCTTCTTGCAAAAATGACCGTAGGTCCGCTGGCCGCGCCGTCGTTTCGCGCAATGTCTCCGGCACTTTTGATTGTGTCGCTCATGTGCGCCTACCGCGGTTATCTGCAAGGGCTGCAGCAGATGACGGGCACGGCGATGTCCCAGCTTGCAGAGCAGGTTGGCAAACTCGCAATCGGCCTGTATCTCGCGGCGCGCTGGATGCCGCGCGGTCTGGAATACGGCGCGATGGGCGCGGTTGCGGGCGTGACGCTCTCCGAGCTGCTTGCGCTTCTCGTCGTCGGCGCGTTTTACCTGTTCCGCAGGCGCGATATTGAGCTGCCCGCCGTTTCCGCTTCGGAAGCCGCGAGCGACAAGGGCATTGTTCGCGGCCTGCTCGCTATCGCGATTCCCGTCACCATCGGCGCTTCCATCATGCCGATTACGGGCATTTTGGACGCTTCTCTGATCAAGAACACGCTGCTCTCCATCGGCTTTAGCGAAGCCGCGGCATCCATGCGCTATGTCGCGCTGCGAAGCAACGTGATCAACATTATCAATATGCCCGCGGTGCTCACCATTGCGCTGGCAATGAGTCTTGTTCCCGCGATTTCCGCCGCTCGTACGGCAAACGATCAAAAGACGATCCACACGGTTTCCGCAATGGGCATCAAGTTGGCCATGTTCATCGGCATTCCCTGCGCGGTGGGCCTGTTTGCGCTGTCCGCGCCCGTGATCGATCTTCTATACAACATCGACGCGGAACGCCTTTCCATCGCCAGCGCGCTGATGCGTACCTCCGCCGTCGGCGTAATCTTTCTCTCGCTGGTGCAGACGCTGACCGGTATTCTCCAGGGCGCCGGTAAGCAGCACATTCCGGTGATCAACCTCTTCATCGGCGGGGTAGTGAAAGTTGCTTTGATGCTCACGCTTATGCGCAACCCAAATATCGAGATTCAGGGCGCGGCGATCTCCACGACCGCCTGCTACATTGTCGCGGGTATTTTGGACGCGATCTATCTGATTCGCTATACAAAGCTGAAACTCAACGTACTGGACACGTTTATTAAACCCATCGTTGCCTCGCTGATCATGGGCGGCGCGGCATACTTCGGCTACGAACTGCTCTATCAGAAGCTCTCCTCTAATACCATCGCCACAGCGGGCGCAATCCTCGCCGGTGTTGTGCTGTATCTTGTCGTCGTGCTGTGGACGCGGATGTTCACACAGGAGGACCTTGCGTTCATCCCCGGCGGTTCGATCCTGGCAAAGCTCCAGTTTGGCCGCCGTTGACCCGATTTGCCCGATTTTCGAAAGGAACACCATGCAAACCATCACCGTCATATTGCTTCCCGCGCCGGGCGCGCTGACGCTGGCGCAAAAAACCGCGTTCGAGAGCGGCATGCCCATCTATCTGCAGACGGATCTGCACCCGTCCGCGGCCTTCGTTTCTTCGTTGGGGATGTCTTACACGACCATGGATGATCTGTTTAAATCGGCGGAGGATTTCGATGTGCTCAACGCCGCGATTGCGAACAGGCTCTGCGATGCGGGATCGTGTGTCTATGTCGCGACCGGCAGCGTGCAGAAAAGCCAGCTTCCGGTGCTCCGGCAGCGCGCAGCAGATCGGGGAATCGAAGTCTCGATTCTGCCGCATCTGACCGCCGGACAGGTCGCGTTTGCCGGACGGGAACCGGCGATTGACATATCCGCGCACGATCTGCCGGAGGAAATCGACCCGGAGCTCAACTGCGTCGTAGAGGAGATCGACTCGCGTATCGCCGCCGGTGAAGTGAAGCTGCTTTTCAGCGAATTTTATCCGGAGGAGCGAACGGTATCTCTTGCAAATATTCAAACAGACGGAGCATATGCCGTTTTAGATATTCCGCTGTGCGAGTTGGATCGGCAGGAAGCATACGACGCGACGACGATTCTATATGTGCCGCGCTGCGACTATGAAGAACGCGTGCGCCACGGTTTTGACGACGTGATGCGCGTGGTTCGCCGCCTGCGCGCGCCGAACGGCTGTCCCTGGGATCGCGAGCAGACGCATCGTTCGCTCAAAAACGCGCTGCTTGAAGAGAGCTATGAACTCATCGACGCGATCGACGAAAACGACGATCCCCATATCTGCGAAGAGATGGGGGATGTGCTGCTGCAGTTTGCGCTGCACGCGGCGATTGCCGAAGAACAGAGCGCGTTTACCGCCCGGGACGCCTGCACGGAACTTGTTGAAAAGCTGATCTACCGTCATCCGCACGTGTTCGGCAGCATCCGCGTCAGCGGTTCGGACGAGGTGCTGAAAAACTGGGACGCGCTCAAGATGGCGCAGCGCAACCAGAACACGCAGACGGAAGTGCTCAAAAGCGTGCCAAAGAGCTTTCCGGCGCTGCTGCGCAGCCGCAAGGTGCAGAAGAAAGCGGCGGACGTTGGATTCGACTGGAAGAATGCGAGCGACGCTTTCTATAAAATTGCCGAGGAGACGGAGGAACTCCGCGAAGCGATAGAACAGAGCGACAATGTCGAGGAAGAGATGGGCGACTTGCTGTTTGCCGTCGTCAACGTGGCGCGGCTTCTGAAACTGGAGCCGGAATTTCTGCTCCAGCAGGCGTCCGATAAGTTCATTTCCCGCTTTGAAACCATGGAATTTCTTGCGCTCAAGCGGGGACACGCGCTGAAGGAACTCACATTCGAAGAGCAGGATCAACTCTGGGAAGAGGCTAAAAAAGTGCCGAAATAGGCAATAAATTCACAATTTAAGGCTTGCCATTCGCCGTTAACATTGATACAATGTTTCAGCAACCAAAAATACATGGAGGTTATTTCAAAATGAATAAAACCGATTTGATCGCGGCCGTCGCGGAGAAGAGCGAACTCTCGAAAAAGGATGCCGAAAAGGCGGTTGTCGCTTTCCTTGGCTCCATCGAAGAGTCCCTGAAGGCCGGCGAGAAAGTTTCGCTTGTTGGCTTTGGTACCTTTGAAGCGAAAGTTCGTCCCGCCCGCAAGGGTCACAATCCCCAGACCCGTAAAGAGATCGACATCCCCGCGTCCAAGCTGCCCACCTTTAAGGCCGGCAAAGCGCTCAAGGATTCGCTCAACTAAAAAGAATCGCGTTTCTTACGCCGCAGGGATTGTTCCGCTGCGGCGTTTCTTGTTGTTTTTAAAATGATTCAAAACCGAAATTAAATCGATTTCATATAATATTTCGAATAGAACTTGATTTGACCGGTGTTTTGCGCGATAATAAACGCATTATTTGGTATGGATGGGAGATGGTGCAGCATGAAGCAGTTTCAGGATCGAATTCGCGCCGAGGGGCGTGTGCTTCCCGGCAACATTATAAAGGTAGACGGCTTTTTGAACCACCGCGTGGATACGGCGCTGATGCGCGACATGGCGAAGGAATTCAAGAGCCGTTTTGATTTATCGGGGCTGACGGCGGTTCTGACGGTTGAAGCCTCCGGCATCGCGCTGGCGACCATCTGCGCGGAGGAGTTCGGCGTGCCGATGGTGTTCGCCAAAAAGGCGAAGTCGGACAACATTGAAGGCGGTCTCTACAAAAGCGACATCTACTCCTATACCTATAAAAAGAAAGTGACGCTGATCGTCGCGAGCCAATGGCTCGGGTCGAACGACAAGGTGCTCATCGTGGACGACTTCCTCGCTAACGGCGAGGCGCTGCGCGGGCTTGTTGAGATTGTTGACGAGGCGGGCGCGGAGCTTCTCGGCATCGGCGTTGCGATTGAAAAGGGATTCCAGCCCGGCGGACAACGCCTGCGCGATGCAGGCGTACATCTCGAGTCGCTCGCGATCATCGAGAGCGCGGACGAGACCGGCATCGTCTTTCGAGGGGAGTAAGCTATGCCGGAACGTGTCGTTGTTCTCGACTTTGGCGGACAGTATAACCAGCTCATTGCGCGGCGCGTGCGTGAGGCTGGCGTTTACAGCGAGCTGATCCCGCACGATGCGCCGATTGCGCGCATCAAGGGCGACGCGCTGAGCGCGGTCATCCTCACCGGCGGACCGGACAGTGCCTATGCCGAGGGTGCGAAAGCCTGCGACGACGCCGTGTTTTCTCTCGGCGTGCCGGTGCTTGGTATTTGTTACGGCATGCAGTATATCGCCAAGGTGTTCGGCGGCGAAATCGCCTCCGCGCCGATTCGCGAGTATGGTCATACCAAGATCCGCTTTGCCGATCATCCGCTGTTTGTGGGGCTTGGCGGCGTGGTTTGGATGAATCATAACGATTCCGTGACGCGCGCGCCGGAGGGCTTTTCGGCGATCGCCTCCACGGATGCGTGTCCTGTTGCCGCGTTTGCGAACGAAACGCGCAAGATCTACGGCATTCAGTTCCATGCCGAGGTAACGCACACCGAAAGCGGGCAGAAACTCTTTGAAAACTTCCTCAAGCGCGTCTGTGGGCTGAACTGCGACTACAGCGCGGCAAACCTGCGGGACGAACTGATTGAAAAAGTGCGCGCGCAGGTTGGAACCGGCCGCGTTATCGGCGCGCTCTCCGGCGGCGTGGATTCGTCCGTCGCCAGCGTTCTCGTTCACGAGGCGGTGGGCGATCAGATGACGTGCATCTTCGTTGACCACGGGCTTTTGCGCGAAAACGAGGCGCAGCAGGTCATGCAGGTATACCGCGACACGCTTTCGCTCAACATCATCATGGTGGACGCAAGAGAGCGGTTTTTATCCAGGCTCGCGGGCGTAACCGAGCCGGAGAAGAAGCGCAAGATCATCGGCGAGGAGTTCATCCGCGTATTTGAGGAGGAATCCAAAAAACTCGGCGGCGCGGAATTCCTGCTCCAGGGCACGATTTATCCGGACGTGATCGAGAGCGGCACGAGCAGCGCGAGCACGATCAAGAGCCACCATAACGTCGGCGGCCTGCCCAAGGACATCGGGTTTAAAGGGCTCGTCGAACCGCTTCGCATGCTCTTTAAGGACGAGGTGCGCGCGCTTGGCGAATCGCTCGGCATTCCGCACGAGCTCGTCTGGCGGCAGCCATTCCCCGGGCCGGGGCTCGCCATCCGCGTGCTTGGCGACGTAACGGAGGAAAAGCTCGCGATATTGCGCCGCAGTGACGCAATCTTTCGCGAAGAAGTCAAAACCGCGGGATTGGCCGAGGCGATCTGGCAGTATTTCACGGTCTTTACCGGCATGCGCTCCGTCGGTGTGATGGGCGATCTGCGCACCTACGATTACGTGATCGGCGTGCGCGCGGTGACGTCCACCGACGCGATGACGGTGGAGTGGGCGGAGATTCCGTATCCCGTGCTGCGCCGCATCAGCGAGCGCATCATCGGCGAGGTGCCGCACGTCAACCGTGTGGTCTATGACATTACCTCAAAGCCCCCGGGAACGATTGAGTGGGAGTAAAAATCACCACCGATTCAGTCTGTTTGCTATAAGTGATTGAATTGCGGAAATACTATAAGCGATATAACGCTTGACATTAATAACGCAACGCGTTAATATTTAACCATGATCCTATCATTTGCGGACAAGGATACGGAGCAGCTTGCGCATTTAATACGCGTTCCGCGCTATGTGCAGATGGAACGTGTCGCATTACGCAAGCTTCTTCAACTTGATGTAGCTGAAACGCTGGATGATCTTCGCGTTCCTCCGGGAAATCATCTGGAACTGTTGAAAGGCGATCGAAGCGGTCAGTATTCCATACGAATCAACGAAAAGTACCGTATTTGCTTTCAATGGACAGCTCATGGCGCAAAAAATGTTGAGATATGTGATTATCACTAAGAAGGGAGAACACGCAGATGAATCAAAAAATTGCGCCTATCACACCCGGCGAATTGCTTAACGAAGAATTTCTTCTTCCGTTGGGTATTACTAAATATAGAGTTGCAAAAGAAATCGGCGTGCCCGCACAGCGGATTGGCGATATTGTAGCGGGAAAGCGTGCCATTACCGCGGACACCGATTTAAGGCTTTGCAAGTATTTTCAGCTATCCAGCGGATACTGGTTGCGTGTACAAAACAAATACGAAACGGAGATCGCTCGCGCGAAAATTCAGGATCAGCTTGACAATATCGTTCCGATCCCGCTTGAAAAGGCTATCTGAATCGAATAGGAGGAAAACACAATGTCATATTATTACGTCATCGGCGTGCGCATGGACAACAGAACCGGCAACGCGGCGCAGTTTCAAAAGGTGCTGACCGAAAACGGCTGCAAGATCAAGGCGCGCCTCGGCCTGCATGAAACCAGCGCGGATTTATGCGCGACGGACGGACTGATCATCCTTCAGCCGTTCGGCGAAAAAGAGGAGATCGAACAGCTCGTGAAAGACCTCAACGCTCTAGACGGCGTAAAGGCGAAGTTCATCGACCTGAACTAACGGCAAACCAAGCAACGAAACAGCCTGAAAGGATAACTTTCGGGCTGTTTTTAATTGGAATTGTTGACGAAGCGCAACTTCCCTGATAGCCTGAACTTGTCGGAATAATATAAACAGCAAAAGATGGGGGAGCTATCTATGAAAGTTGGCATTATCGTATATTCGAAAACGGGGAACACGCTGTCCGTCGCGGAGCGGATTCGTGATGTCATTGAACCAAAAGGCTGCCAGGTGCATTTGGAGCGGTTTTCCGCGGAGACGGAGGGGCCGCAGTCCAACAAGGTCGTCCGTCTGAGCGCGAACCCCGATCCGACCGGGTACGATCTGCTGATCTTCGGCGCACCGGTGCAGGCATTTTCCCTCGATCCGGCGATGAAGCTGTATTTGGAGGGAATCGCGCCGCAGCAGCCGGTGCCGACGTTCTGCTTTGTTACGCAGCATTTTCCAAAGCCCTGGATGGGTGGAAAAAACGCGATCCGGCAGATGACCGCGCTTCTTGCCGCAAAGGGACTCAGCGCGCAAAGCGCCGGAATCGCCAACTGGTCGAACAAACAACGTGAGGAATTGATCGACCATATTGTGGGCGTTTGCGGCGCGGCCGCCGCGCAAAAACAATGATTTGAGTATACTGATCAAAACGCTGAACAAAGCGGCGCGGATGTGCTTCCGCGTTGCTTTGCTTTTCAGCGCCAAGACGAAACCAACCGTATTTGTGCTATAATACCCTCATGGTATTTTCGAGCCTGACATTTCTGCTGCTGTTTTTGCCCGCCTTGCTCGCGGCTTATTTTGTTTGCCGCAAAATCTGGTGGCGAAACGCTGTTCTGCTCATCGGCTCGCTGTTTTTCTATGCATGGGGCGAGCCGGTATACGTGCTCGTCATGGTATTGGTCACGCTTTGTGTCTATGTCGGTACGCTTGCGTTTTCAGCAGCAAAGCGGCCCGGCGCGAAACGGGCGCTCTTTGCGCTGACGCTTATATTCGCCTTTGGCGCGCTTGTCTATTTTAAGTATGCGGCGTTTTTTGCCAACCAGATCCTGCCGCTGTTTGGTTCTTCCGCCGTCATGGAGACGCCCCGACTGCCGATCGGGATCTCGTTTTTCACGTTTCAGGCGGTTTCCTACGCGGCGGACGCCTATCGCGGCAGGGTGCGCGTGCAGAAAAACTTTGCGCTGCTGCTTCTGTACGTCTCCTGCTTTCCGCAGCTCATCGCCGGGCCGATTGTGCAATATGCGGACATCGAATACGAGCTCACCAGCCGCCAGACGACGCTGGACGACTTTTCCGGCGGGATGCGGCGCTTTGCCGTTGGGCTTTGCAAAAAGGTGCTGATAGCGGACATCCTCGGCGAGATGCTCGCCGCGCTGCCGAATGCGGGCGCGTCCGTCTCCGCCGCGTGGCTGACCAGCGTTGTATTCGCGCTGCAGATTTACTTCGACTTTTCCGCGTATTCGGATATGGCGATCGGACTTGGACGCATATTGGGCTTTCGCTATCTGGAAAACTTCAACTATCCGTATATCTCGCGTTCCGTCTCGGAGTTCTGGCGACGCTGGCATATCTCACTCGGCAAATTCTTTCGCGAATACGTCTATTTTCCGCTCGGCGGCAGTCGAAAAGGACGGCACAGGACGACGCTCAACCTGCTCTTTGTCTGGTCGCTGACGGGGCTCTGGCATGGGGCAAGCTGGAATTTCGTGCTCTGGGGGCTGTATTACGGCATCCTGATCGCGCTGGAACACGGCGCGCTGAAACACACCGCAAAACACATGCCAAAGCCGCTCGGCATCGCGCTGACGCTGATCGCGGTGCTGTTTGGCTGGGCGCTGTTTTACCAAACGGATCTTGCGGAGTTTTCGCGGCAGGCGCTCGCCATGCTCGGGATGACGCTCCAAAGCGGCGCACTTTCATTCGCCGCGCTGATGGACGAAGCGACGCTCTACGCGCTTCGCACCTATACGGTGTTCCCGCTGATTGCGTGCGTGTTTTGCCTGCCGATTTTTCCAGCCATCGAGCAGAAGCTGCAGCACCGCCTCCGTCTGAAGCGCACGGCGCATCTGCTGGCGACGCTCGCGCTGACCGTCGGTGTTGCGCTGAGCATCATGAACCTCGTTTCGGAGAGCTATCACCCGTTTTTATATTTCCGATTTTAATCGCCGGGGAAAGGAGGAACTCCCTGCATGCGCAGAAAGTTTACGTTTCTTGTCACGCTGTGGTGGGTTATCCTCTGCGGCGCGGCGGGCGTTTGCCTGCTGCTCTTTGCCAACCCTGAACCCGTCGTATCCGAACAGGAAAACCGCACGCTGGCCGGCATGCCCGCACTGACGTTTACTGCACTGCGCGCCGGGAATATCGACGAATCGTTTGAGTGTTTTCTGACCGACAAATTCTTTCTGCGTGTGGAAATCGTGGACGGTACGACGGCGCTCAAGCATCTGTTTTCCGCGCTGACGCTGGACGAGCTGCTCGGCGAAGATGAAGACGAGGCATTTGTGCCGACCGTCGTCCTGCCGCAGGAGCAGGCAGACGTGACGCAAACGCAGACGCAGATCAATTTGGACGATCAGACGCAGACGGAAGAAGATGATCAGCAGCCCGCTCAGGAGGTGACCGTTGTTTCATCCGATGCGGACGCTAGCGTCTGGCTGGACAACGCGGACGGAACGCAGACAGCGCTCTTTTCTTACACGCAGGACGAATTGAATCAGGCAGCGGACGTCCTGAACGCCTACGCCGCGCTGCTGCCGGTCGGCGGAACGCTGCATGTGCTGCTTGCGCCGCGCGCGCAGAGCGTCAACCAATTCGCGCTGCATACGGACTCGAAGACCGGCTGGTCGAGCGGCGTGGAGGCCGCGCTGCAGGCGCTTGTTTCTTCAAACGTTACCGTGCATTCGCCATACGACATCTTCCGTCAGCCCATTCTGGACGGCGAGTACGTCTACTTCCGCACCGATCACCACTGGACGGCGCGCGGGGCGTATCTCGCGGCGGACGCAATGCTGAAAAGCGCCGGCTATCAAACGATTCCGCTCGGCGACTATACCGAAACGACGATTGAAGGCTATCTCGGATCCATCTACCTGCATGGTCGAAACGCAAAGCTCAAGGAGCTCGCGGATGAGATCGAGGTGTTTCATCCGCTGCTGCCTGCGGAGTCTTTCCGCGTGTCCAACGCATACCGGAAAAATGAGTTGCCGGTCATCGACGAAACACAGACGAACTATCTCGTGTTTCTCGGCGGAACCTCCGGGCCGTATCGCGTGCTGGAGGGCGGCTATCACACGGGACGGAATATGCTGCTGGTGTGCGATTCGTTTGGCAACAGCATCGCGCCGTTTTTCCTGCCGTATTACGACGAGGTGTACATGGTGGACTTTCGAGACGAATACTATTCGCGTGCGGATGCGCGCGGCGGCGTGAAGGACTATGTCCGCCGCTGCGGCATCGACGACATCTACATCGTGCTCTCCGAAACGAACGGGATCGCCTCCCAATACCTGACCCGGCTGATGCCGACGAACATCAACTGACATGAGCGAACAAAACGCGAACAAACACGAAGTGATTCGTCAAAGCGAGGAGCGCGACAATACCACGCTGATCTGGCGCGCGCAGGGCGAGCCCGCGGGCTTGTCCATCGGCGCGGGGGATCGGCGGTTTATCCGCCGCGCGCTGTTGCTTTCCGCGGTCGTGCTGGCGGCGCTGGTCGTGCTCGGCGTGGTTGCGTATCAAAACGCGGGCGCGATCCGGCAGTCATATGCCGCGCGCCTCATTGGGGAAAGCAAGTTTGAGCAGGCGGAGCGCGTCATCCTCTCCATGGACGACGGGGGCGAAAAGACGGAACTGCTGAAAGAGTTTTACTTTGCCTGCGCGCAGTCATATGTTCAGCAGGGCAGGCTGACGGACGCGCTTGCGCTTTATCAAGCGGCGGGGGACTATCCCGGCGCGGTCGATGCGCTGCAAAAGACAAACTACGCGCTGGCGAAGATGTATGAAAATGACGGGGATTATCTCGAGGCGGGCGAAGCGTATGCCGCGCTTGGGGACTATCTCGACGCGGTGGAAAAGAGCGAGGCGTGCGGCTATGCCTATGCGCTGGAGCGGCTGGAATACGGCTACTATGAAGAAGCGATGCGGCTGTTCTACGCGCTCGGCAGCTATCAAGACGCCGCGGATTATGCCAAGCAAGCGGCGATTGCGCTCTCTCAAAACGAAGGCGCGGGGGATCTCGTTTCCCTGCTCGTTGGATTGAGCGACGAGGAGCTGAACCAGCGCGCGGTGCTCAAGGCGGAGCGGGAGGCGCTCCCGCAGGGAATCATCGCAACGGGATACAAACACACCGTCGCGCTGAAAGAAGACGGAACGGTGCTGGCGGCGGGCTCCAACCTGTCGGGTCAGTGCAGCGTATCCCGCTGGACGGACATCGTCGCCGTCGCTGCGGGCGCATACCATACCGTCGGGCTGAAAGCGGACGGAACCGTCGTGGCCACCGGCATGAATGACTACGGCCAGTGCGACGTGAGCAAATGGACAAACGTAACGGCAATCTATGCCGGCGCCTACAACACCGCCGGGCTAACCACGGATGGGCGCATCCTCACGACCGGGTATGTGGTCTGGAACACGCTTTCCTGGCGCGAGGTGACGCGGCTTTCGGTCGGAGATTACGCGCTCTGCGGCGTGATGGAAAACGGCCAGCCGCTGACCACGCACTCCGAACTCGTGACAAACGATTATTTCGATCTCGTTGCGTTCGACGCGGCAACCGCCAACAGCGCGGGACTGAAAGCGGACGGAACCGTCGTCTCCAACGGACTTGACGTATCCGCGCTTTCGAATATCCTCGCCATCGACTGCACGGCAAACGGCGTCTATGCGCTGGACAACGGCGGGCAGGTGCACGCCGTACCGTTTTCCTATGCGCACCTGCCGGACGTTTCGGACTGGACGGATATCGTCGCCATCTCCGCCAGCGCGACGCATATCGTCGGCGTGACGGCGGACGGGCGCGTACTCGCGCGCGGGACGAGCGACATGAAGCAATGCGACACCTATGATTGGGTGCTGTTCACGCCCGAGCCGTCCCCCGATCCCGAGCCGGAACCCACGACCCAACCATAGAAAAAAGCGACCCCGATCGGAGCCGCTTTTGCAGGAACTGTTTTTACAGGAATTGAACAGCGCTCAGCCGCCGCCGCTGACGGGCAGAAAACCGATCGTATCCCCGTCGGACAGCGGTGTTTTTTTGCCCTGATACAGGCCGATGCTCACGTCGTTGACCACGATGAGCGCGCTCTTTGCGGCGGCATACGCTTCCTTGCCATATGCCTGCTTGATGTAGCCGAGCACTTCTTTGACAGAACCGAGCCCGGTTTCTTCCGACTCTTTTTTCACGATCCCGCGAAGAGGCGCATAGTAACGGATGGTCTTCATACACGAATTCCCAGCTTTCCGAGCGTTTTTGCCTTCGGCATACCTTCTTTGTTCCAGCCGCGAATCTTGTAGTAAACCGGCAGCATCTTGTCGAGCCGCACGACTGTTTTCGGGTTTGCCGGATCCTGCGGCGTCTTGGTCAGGCGATCCGGCAGGGAGTCGTCCGCCTTCGTCAGTCCCTCGCGGTAGTTGTAGAGACGCTCTATGTTGTAGCCGCGCTCGCCAAGGCGAACGAAAGAGCCGGTGTAGATCGGAAGGCCGGTGACGAGCCGAAGCGCCTCCGCGTGCGGAAAGAGAAACACGGTGTTGAAGCGCAAAACCGGCATCATCCAAAGCAGCGCGCGTACCCCGAGGCCGAGGTGCGTCGCAATCTTGCCGACTGCGCGGGTCACGGGGTGATGGGGGCCGAGCTTAAAGAGCACGGCTGGCACAAACGACTGCGCGGAGAAGAGGCAGAAGCCGGCGGCGGAGATCGCCTCCAGCGCGTTTTGGAAGAAAGCGGTAAACGCGGGCTTTGCGGAGGTTGAGAGCGCGTCCATTGAGAGCACGCCGACGGACTCCAGCAGCGCGAGGTAGCCGCCGTTGAGGTGGCAGCCGCCGCGGTTGCTCGTTGCGTATCCAAGCCCCATTCCAACCGAACGGCGCGGCTCATAGCTCGCCATCTCGAGCCCTTTGGAGTGCATGGCGTATTCCTTGCCGCCGTATTTTTCGCTCATCCATTTCGAGCCGTTGGCAAGGTCGGAATAGATACCCTCGCGCCGCGCGATCTTTCCGACGATGTCGGCAAGGTTGTCCGAATTGCCAAACGAAACGCCGAAGTCCGCAACGCCGTTTTCCTTGAGCTCCATGGCAAACGCCAGCGTTGACGCAAGCGTGATCGTGTCCATGCCGTAGATGTCGCAAAGATAGTTGAGGCGGAGCATATTTTCCATGTTCGCCGAGTCGATGTTCGGGCCGAAGAAGCCGCAGGTTTCATATTCCGGCCCTTTGACGTCCTTGCCGTCAATTTCCACGCGCCGCTCGCAGCGGATGGGACAGGAGATGCAGGAACTGTTGCGCAGCAGATATTTGTCCGCGAGCGTCTCGCCGCTGACCGCTTCCGCGTCCTTAAAGTGGCCGTATTTAAAGTTGTGCGTCGGCAGAGCGTTGGTTGCGTTGGCTTTGCTGACGAGTCCCGCGCTGCCGTAGGTCGGCAGGGCTTCGCCGGTCATCGGGTGGTTTTTGATAAACTTCACCCATTTATCGACGTACTTGGCGAATTTCTTTTTGTTGTGGATCTCCGGCCGTTTTGTGCCGTAGGCAACGATCGCCTTGATCTTTTTTGCGCCGAGCACCACGCCCGCGCCGCATCGTCCCGCGACGCGCTCACCCGAGACAGCGGCGGCGTATCGAACGAGATGTTCGCCCGCGGGGCCGATTACGAGCTTGCCGTAAATCTTTGGAAACGCCAGCTGCGTTTCCTCCGTGTCCTTGCCCCAGAGCTCGCCCGCGTCGGAAAATTCGATTGTTCCGTCGACAATCGAGATGACGCAGGGAGATTCGCTCTGTCCTTTGAGGATGATTCCGTCGTAGCCCGCGCGCTTCATCAGCGCGCCGAACTGTCCGCCGCAGTTGCTGCTGGCGATGCCGCCGGTGAGCACGTTTTTAAACGTCATGTTAAACCGGCTTGTGCAGGGCGCGCCGGTGCCGGTCGTCGGGCTGGTGTTGACGATGACGACCGCGTCCGGTCCGAGCGGATCGACGCCGGGCTGTGTGAGGTCGTAAAGCAATCTCGCGCCGAGCATCTTCCCGCCGATATAGCTGCGATAGAGCGACTCGGAGATTTCATACCGTTCGCTGGTGCGTGTGTTCAGGTCGATGAGCGCGTAGGTCGGCGTCTTCATGCGATCACCTCCGCCATACGAATTGCGCCGAGCGGGCAGTTTTCCTCGCAGAGCGAACATCCGACGCATTTGTTCGGCTGAAATAGCTCGGCAAACACATGAATATCCCCGCGAAACGTCGGCAGCGAGATGCGGAGAGCCTCCGCGCGGCACCAGGTGACGCAGATGCCGCAGGCGCTGCAGAGCGCGGTGTCGACAACGGGCTTTTTCCATTGCTTTCGCAAAACCATCGAACAGGGGTTGCCGTGCCCGTCCAGCACCGCGTTTTTCGGGCAGACGCGCCCGCAGACGCCGCAGGAAACACAGCGGCGGATGTTGACCACGTGCCGCTCTTTCGGCGTTCCGTTTATGGCGAGCACGGGACAGGTTTTGGCGCACGCCGTGCAGCCAATGCAGTCCTCCGTAATGAAATACGGCATACGTTCGATTCTCCTTTGAACATCCAAAAACTTCGATTTGTTACCATGACTGTAACACAAACGGCGTGTTTTCACAATGCGTCAATACGATAAAAAGCCCCCCGCATAGAAGGCAGGGGGTAAGTTCGTCAGTCGTTCGGATAGTGCTTCTCGCTCTCCTTGAGGTCAAAGCCGAGCGTTCCGCCGGGGTTCATGATGTTGTCCGGGTCGAAGTGCTTTTTCAGCGCGCGGAGCACGTCGTATTCGTTTTTCCCAAGGGAACCTTCCAGCCAGGGCGCAAACATCTTGCCGATGCCGTGGTGGTGGCTCATCGCCGCGCCGGACTTCTGAATTGCCGAAAGGATGCCCGCGTGATACCGTTTAAACGCCTCCGGATCGCTCTCTTTGATGATGAAGATAAAGTAGAGGTTCGCGCCCTGCGGATAGACGTGCGACATATGCGTCATGCAGATGGTGTCCGGGCGGGACTTGCAAAACGCGCGCACCTCTTTATGCACCCGGGACATGTTGCTCCAGTTGACGGAGCATTCCATGGTGTCCGTCACGATGCCGAAATCCTGCATCGTGTCCCGCATGTATGGGTCGTTGAACCGCCCTTTTTCCCAGCCGCGCGTGACATAACCCGTCAGGCTCATGCCGCCGAAACGCCGGGCGACCTGACGCACGTTTTTCGCAACGTTTCTTGAAAATCCGTTTTCGCCGTTGGTAAAGCCTAGAAACAGGCACATCTCGTTGTCCTTGAAGTTTCTCAGCTTAAACAGATGCTTCAGCGGCGAGTCCATCACGCCGTAGAGATGCAGCATAACGCTCGTTTCCTCGGGATCGGAGAGACGAAATACCGATGGATAGCCCGCCTCGCTCTGCATAATCTCGCGCGCCGCTTGCTGCGCTGTCTCCCAGTCTTTGAACATATAGGAAAACCTGCGGATCGTCTGCGGCATGTGGCGAAACACCTTGAGGGTAACGTGCGTCAGCACGCCGTAGGTGCCTTCGCCGCCCATCAAAATCTGGCCGAGGTCGCTCCCGGTCGCCTTTCTCGGGTAGCGGTCTGTTTTGACCACGCCGATTGGCGTTGCGTACTCCTGCGCGAGCACGATATCCGAAATGCAGCCATAATAGGTGGAGTTCTGGCCTGCGCCGCGCGTAACCACCCAGCCGCCGACGGACGAATATTCAAAGCTCTGCGGAAAATGTCCGCAGGTATAGGCTCGCTTTGCGCCAAAGAGCGATTTTGCGTCGTTCAGCGTCTGTTCCAGCTTTGGTCCGCTCATGCCTGCCTCGACCGTGATGGTCTGGTCGATCTCGTTGAACGACACGACCTTGTTGAAGCGTAGACGCAGGTCGAGGGAAACGCCGCCTTTGACGCACTCCACGCCGCGGGTCACGGACGAACCGCCGCCGTAGACGTAGACGGGGATTTTTTTCTTCGCGCAATACGCAACGATCTGCTCGATCTGCTCCTTGGTGTCGGGATAGAGCACCGCATCCGGCACGTTTTCGACGACCTTGTTGCGAAGACGCAGCACGTCGTACATGGTCTTGCCGTAGGCGACGGACAGCCGCGCGTAATCGTCCGTTCGGAGAAACTCCGCGCCGACGATGGCGGACAGCGCGGAGAGGTCGTCCTGCGTCAGATTGATTGGCAGATCGAACGCGACCGTATCGAAGCCGACGTCCTCGGTATAGGATGCAAAGTCCGCGTCGGTCATGTGAAATTTTTCTTTCATCAGTCGGTAGAGAGATTCGCGCGGGGCTTTGATCTCCCGCGGATCGCCCCATTTGAAGATGGAACGGTAGCTGTCTTTGGGAAATTCGCCCTGCACCCAGTGCGGTTCAAAGCCTTTGTAAGGATGGGACATATTCTTGTTCGCTCCTTTCGAAAATCAGTATGCCTGAACGAGCCGGTCGCTTGTGCAGACGACGTCCACACCGGTACCGCAGATGTTTTTTAAAACAATATCACCGATTTTGACGCGTTGATTCAGCGTGAGTCTGCCAAGCTCGGCGGCGGCGGCGCGCAGCTTGGATTTTTCAATTTCGCCGTCGGTTCGTACGCTGACGACCGGCGCTTCGGGAAACGCGGTCTTGACGCTCGTGGTCAGCGTGCGCATGGGACGCGTGAGCTCTGTCTCGGCGTAGGCGATACCGCGTCTGCATTTGTTGCCGGAATATTTTATGCCGCCTTCGGATTGCTCACAGAGAATGCGGCAGCCGTTCGGGCAGACAATGCAGACGATTTCCTTTGGTTTGGTCAAATTGATTGTATCATCCATTGTTCGTTTCCTCCAGATGAAACACGATGGGTTCGCCGCCGGACAGCTGTTCCGGCGCAAGGACGAGGGAGAGGCGCTCCATCTCCGGCGGACGCAGGTGTGCATATCGCTTGGTCAGCAGCGTGGTTTTTCCGCGGGACACCGTCAGCAGCGCGTTGTCCATGTCCGCCGCCGCGCGAAAGAAGAACACGCGCTCGCTTGATTCGGCATTTTGATCGAGTCGCTGCGGCACGACGTATAAAAGGCTTGTGTCGCATGTTACGTCCTGCAGCGCGCGCTCTGCCGCGCGCGGCCCTGCGGCGGCTCTTCCCGCCGTCTCACCGCTTTCAGAGACGTAGTCCACCAGGTCGTTGACGTGCAGCGCGTTTCCGCAGGCAAACACGCCGGGCAGGAGCGTTTCGTTTCGTTCGTCCACAATCGCGCCCTTCGTCTTCGGGTCGATGGGAACGTCGATAGACTGCGCCAGCTCGTTTTCGGGGATCAGTCCGACGGAGAGGATCAGCGCGTCGCAGGGGATGATCTGCTCCGTACCCGCAATCGGGCACATGCAAGCGTCCACATCCGAAATTTCTACGGCGCTCAGACGCACATCTCCAAACACGCGGGTGACGGTCTTGCTCGTGTGCAGCGGAATGTCAAAGTCCAAAAGGCACTGGCTGACGTTTCGCATCAGTCCGCTCGGCGTGGGTTTTGCTTCGTATACGCCGACGACATCCGCGCCCTCAATGGTGAGTCTTCGCGCCATGATGAGGCCGATATCCCCGCTGCCGAGGATGACGCAGCGCTTCGCGGGCAGCTTGCCGAGGATGTTGGTGTAATACTGCGCGGTTCCGGCGGTGAACACGCCCGCACAGTGATGCCCGTGCACGCCGATCTGGCGCGAGGTACGCTCCCGGCAGCCGGTCGCGAGTACGAGCGAGCGCGTGCGCACGCGCTTCATGCCCTCGCGCGTGATGACGCTCAACAAGCTGTCCGACCCGACGCGCTCGATATCGATGACAAACGAGAGCGTCCAGACGGTTACATTGCTTGCCGGAAGCCGCTCGATAAACCGCTCGGCATACTCGGGGCCGGAGAGTTTTTCGCCGTATCGAACGAGGCCGAAGCCGTCGTGAATGCACTGTTTGAGAATGCCGCCGAGGCGCGCCTCGCGCTCGATGAGCAGCGTTTTCGCGCCCTGTTCGTCCGCCGCCAGTGCGGCGGCAAGTCCGGCAGGACCCGCGCCGATTACGGTTACGTCATAGGTCTGCAAGTCCGTATTCACGGCCGCACCTCCTTGATCGTTCCATAGAGCAGCTCACCGCCCGGCGCGCTTTTTGCGATCTGTTCAAGCGGTTTTTCCGTTTCTTCGGCGATGATCTGCAGCACCAGCGGCCCGCAGAACCCGCCCTGGCAGCGGCCCATGCCGGGTCGCACGCGGCGTTTTACGCCGTCGAGCGTGTCGCAGGGCACGCTTCTGTGCAGCGCGGCTTTGATCTCGCCGCGGCTGATCTGTTCGCAGCGGCAGACGATCTCGCCGTAGTCGGGATTCTGCCGGATTAAAGCGTCGCGTTGTTCATGGGTCAGCTCGTTTGCGAGGATCACGCCCGTTCGAACCGGATTGAACGTGGGATTTTTCTGCACTTCGCGCGTTTTTCCGAGAAGTTCCGCAGCTATATGACTGACGTCCACGGCGATGGCCGGCGCGGCGGTGAGGCCGGGGGACTGAATGCCCGCGGCGTGGACGATGTTCTGCGTCCATTTTCCCTTGCGAATCACGAAGTCCTCTTCATATGTCGCCGCGCGGATGCCGGAAAAATAGGTGATCGCGTCCCGCAGGTTCAGCGCGGGATCGGTTTTGCTCTGTTTTTCAAATACGTCCGCAACGTTCTGCGCGTTTGTCGTGAAGTCCTCTTTCAGGTAGGTCTCGACCGCGTCCGGACCGACCAGCGTATTGTCGTCTATGGTCTTGACAAGCCCGCCGCCCTTGGTGTGTTTTTTCTTTGTGGAGGATGTGCCAAACGAGGATACGATTGTGCGCATGCGCATGGCCGCCTTGTGGTCGAGTATGGTATTCGTGCCCTTGCGCGGGTGAATCGAAAAAAAGCGATCCTGCGCCATGCGCGCGATCTCCTCGGCAAATACGCCCGCGGCGTTGACAACTACTTTTGGATGGATCGTTCCGCGGTTGGTTTGCACGGAAGTGATCGCGCCGTTTTCAACCGTCATGCCGAGCACGGCGGTGTCGAGAGAGATTTGAACGCCGTTGTCAGCAGCGTTTTCGGCGTAGGCAATCGCAAGTCCGTATGGGGAGACCACGCCCGCGGAGGGGAAGAACAGCGCGCCGTCGATCGAGCGGCTCATGTTCGGCTCGCGTTTGCGGAATGCACTTCCGCTCATAAACCTGCCATATGGGCCGATCAGCATGTAGTACAGCTGACCGAAAAACGCGGCTGCCGCGAGCTTTTTCCCCTGAAAGCAGACGTACTGGCCGGAGCGGCGAAACGGCACGTCCAGCTCGCCGCAAACCTTGTCGTACATGCGGTTGCCGCGCATATTATAGCGGCGCTTGATCTGGCCGGGCAGGAGATCGATCCCCGGATGTACCATGCCGTCGTTCCGGCTCGTGGTCTGCATGGCGACGTCATGCTCTTTTTCAACCAGGAGGATGCGCATGTCGTAGCGCGCGCACTCGCGCGCAATGGCGCAGCCGACGATGCCGCCGCCAATGATCAGAACGTCCGGCGACTCACCCTCTAGCGCGTCGTCCTGAAGCGCGGGCAGGCGCATGGGCGGGATCTCGCCGTCCGTGAACACAATGTCGTTGACCAGTCCGTCATAGCGGCGGCGGTTTGCCGACAGCAGCCCGGCGGCGACGATATCGTCCCAGCTAGAGAGCGCACCGTCCAGATACAGGCAGCCGTCGCTTTCACGCGCGGTGACCCGCCCGCTAAAACGCGCGCTTAGCTTTCGATTCAGCTTTGATAAATAAGACACGTTGATTCGCTCCAAACAGGTTCAGATCGCTGTATTTCCATCAAGTCGGTCAACCGACCGACTTATAGTGTGAGCGTATCATTCCGCACTGACTTTGTCAAGAGGAGCGTTGCGCAGCGATCAACTGAATAGAAAAAAAGCGCCCGCTTCGGGCGCAAAGAGTATCGATATTGTCAGTTGCCGGAATATACGGATCAATTCGTCAGCTTATAAAAGTTCTTTGACATCCATTCGATAAACGCGTCCATGTCCATGCCTTCGTTTTGCATGGTGCTCTGAACCATCAGCCCGTCCACCAGCGTAAGCAGCAGCCATGCGAGCTGTTCGCCGTCCGCGCCGGGCGCGCGCTCGAGAATGCGAGATTTGAGGATGTTTTTAAAGTGCGAATACTGTTCGTTGAGCCGCTCGCGAATCAGGCTCTCCTCCTCGCCGGAGATGGACTCCACCATCAGCCGAAGGCGAAGCTGGCCACTATCGTCAAACGCGCCGCGCAAAAATGTATACCGCACAAGGCGGGGAAGCGAGGTGTCTTTTTCGCGGTTATCGACCCAGACAAGCAGATCGTCCGAAAGGCGACTCCAGTACCGCTCGCCGAGGTCGAGATAGATCTGCGCCTTGCTGCGGTAGTGGTAAAAGAGCGTACCCTTGCTCACATGCGCCGCGGCCGCGATTTCGGCAAGCGAAACGTCGTGCCGCTCCTGAAACAGCGCGGTTGCCGCGTCCAGTATCTGCTGCTTTACATTGTCGTTTTTGGGTGCCGCCATTTTTCTTACGCTTTCTCCCGCATCAGATATCGCGCGAAATCCCGCGCGCCGGAAATCGCCTGCCTGGTTTGAAACGAGGCGATATCGTCCGTGTCCCGCACGGAAAACATGCCTTCATAATGAAGGCGGTAGTGCTCGCACATACGCTGGATTCCGATGACGAACGGATCGGAGGCATAGGCCGTTTCGTATCCGTGCGTGGCCAGAATTGCAAGGCGCTTGCCTTCGATCAGATTTCCGTTTGCGGAGCGGTAGTATTTCGCAAAGCCGTAGAAGCGATCCAGCGCGGCCTTTAGTTCGGTCGTGCAAAACCAGGTGTAGATCGGCGTTGCAAGAACGACGAGGTCGCTCTTCAAGATCGATTTTACAATCTCGTGCATGTCGTCCTGCTGAAAACAGCCGTACTCGTCCTGCACATCCTGACAGTGATAGCAGCCCTTGCAGGAGGCGACGTTCATCTGCGCCAGCGTATGGACTATGACCTCCGCGCCGCCGGTTTTGAGTTCTTCGACAAAGGGTTTCGCCAGCTCGGCGGTGTTTCCGTTGATTCTGGGACTGCCGTTTAGGATGCAAATCTGCATACAAGCGTTCCTTTCGTCTTTCGTATTACTATCATATTACTATCGTATTACTATCAGCCGTCTTTGCGAAGGCGGGAGAATACCGAACGGTAGAGCTCGTCCGCCAGCGGGACATATTCTTCCAGCAGGAACTGCGCGCGCTCGTTGATCGCCTCCGCGTGGGCGCGATCCTGCATCGCCTGCGTGTTGATGAATACGTTCAGGCTCGCTCCTTCAAGCGCAGCGCGGCAGAATGTCGCGGCGACGCCAGCGTCGCTGACGGCGATCACGCTGCCCTTTTCGGCGCAGAGCGAAATCAGCGGAATCGCCTCCGCGCAGGCTTCCATGATGCGCATCGGCGGCTGCACGGCGTATTTCAGCGCGTTTTCCATAACGCTCGTCTTTTCGTCGCGCTGCGCTTGCGTGTCCTTAGGCATGCGGTATGCGTTCGCAAGCGGCTCAAACGCGGCGGCGTCCTCGTCCATCAGGGAGAGAAACCGATCCGCCAGCGCGCGCGTCCGATCAAGCAGCGCATTCATCTGCTCTTCCACGGCGGCATACTTCGGCTTGCCGACCGTCAGCGCGGCTACCATACGCGTCAGCGACGCGGACAGCGCGCCGACAAGCGCGCTTGCGCCGCCGCCGCCCGGAACAGGCGCCTTTGACGAAAGTTCGCTGATCAATGCTTCAATGGTCATTTCACGAAAAGCCATACGATCCTCCCTGGTATCAGTTTACGCCGAGTGTTTTTCGAACGTCTCCGAGCATATAGAGCGAGCCAATCGCGCAGACGACGCCGTCCGTTCCCGCGCGTTCTATGGCGAGGCGCACGCCCTCCGGCACGCTGCCCGCAGGCGTCGCCGTCAGTCCGTTATCCGTCAGAAGTGCGGCAAGCACGGCTGCGTCCATCGCGCGGGGGTTATCCGGGGTAACGGTGATAAATTCCCGCGCAATCGGGGAAAGTAGCCCGATCATCTGCGGGATGTCCTTATCCGCCATGATGCCGAGCAGGAACGTGATCTTCCGATCGGGAAAATGCGCCTTCAGGCTCTCTACGACGGCGGCAATGCCCTGCGGATTATGTCCGCCGTCCGCAATGAATACGGGATCTCTCTGGAGCAGCTCAAACCGCGCGGGCCAGCGCACGAGGCGAAGCCCGTCGCGTAGCGCGCCGTCGGATATCTTCCAGCCTTTCAGACGAAGAAGTTCAATCGCGGTGATCGCTACCGCGGCGTTGCCCGTCTGGTAGGTGCCCGTCAGTCCGCAGAAAAGCGCGCCGTATGGCGCAAACTGGAAGCGCAGGCCGTCCAGCGAGACGGACACGTCCGAAACGCGGCTGTGGTCGGTAACATGCAGATTTGCGCCCCGCTCGCGGCAGGCGGCGGCAAACACCGCGTCCGCCTCCGGATTCCGGTCGTAGATCAACACGTCGCCGCCGGGCTTGATAATGCCCGCCTTGGCGCGCGCAATGTCCGCAATCGTCGGGCCGAGCTCGCGCGTGTGGTCGAGGCCGATGTTGGTGATGACGGCAAGCTCCGGCGTGTCGATGACGTTGGTGGAATCGAGCTCTCCGCCGAGACCGACCTCAAGAACGACGATGTCTGCGGCGCGGCGTCGGAAGAATTCAAATGCAATTACGGTGATCAGCTCAAACTCGGTCGGCGGATCCGCCATCGATTCGGCATACGGGCGGATATAGGCCGTGATTTCTGCCAGTTCAGCGTCCGAAATCGGTTCGCCGCTTAGTTGCATCCGCTCGTTGAAGCGATTGATAAAAGGGGAGATATAGAGCCCCGCGCGGTAGCCGGCGAGGGAGAGGATCTTTGCCAGCATGGCGGCGGTTGAGCCTTTGCCGTTCGTTCCGGCAACATGGATGAACTTCAGTTTTTTATGCGGATTGCCGATTCGCCCGAGCAGCTCATTCGTGCGTTCCAGCCCGAGGCGGCTGCCGCGCCATGTCACGCTGTGGATAAAGGCAAGCGCTTCGTCATACGTCATCGGTTTCGGTGCGTCGTCCGCTTCTTCGGCAGTTTCGCCGACTGACGGGTTTCGCATCGCCTTTTCGCCGAGCAGTCGATCGAGCAGCGCAACCAGCAGCGTGTCCGCAATCATCACGACTGCAACCGGCAGAACGCGCGTTGCAAGCATACCGGCAAAGGGAATCCCGATGAGCCATGACAGCGCGGCGCTTTTAAACAGCATAGAACCGATCAACTCGGCGGGAATAACGATCAGCGCCGCGCGAAGAAGCGGCTGTTTGAATTTGACAATCTTTGCAAGAAAACCGGCGCACAGGCCGATCAGAAAAAACGCGATGGTCAGCGGGGGAAAATACGCGCCGCCGGTGGGGAACAGCACCGTACCGAGCATGTCCGCCAGCGCGCCGACGAGTCCGCCAGCGAGCGGACCGAACCACATGCCCGCAAGCAGGATCGGCACGCTGTCGATGCTCAACCGGATGGAGTCCGTGAGCTGAAGCCTGAGAAACTTGGAAAGGACAATCTGCAGCGCGATGAACATCGCCAGAAGAGAAAGACGCTTGGTTGTGATGGATTTCATATGGAACATTCCTCCTTCGTTTGAAACTGCACAAAATGCAGAACCGCCTCAATGCAGGGAGGACGTTCTTTTCGGTGCAGTAGCGGACGCGATATTGCACCGCAAGCGCGGGCGCTTTTCGTGCAGAGGCGACTTCCCATCCTTCTGCCACTTGACGCGCAATATCTACTCTACTAACATATTTACTCTCCGCTTTTCTAACGGAGAATGCATTGATTATACAGCATTGTGAGAAAGACGCAAAGTGTTTCGGTTTGTTTTTAAGCTTTTGGTCGCAGACCCGCGTCGGATACGAGCTCCGCGACGTCTTCATAGCGGTTGAGCGTGTAGAGATGGATGCCGTCCGCGCCTTCGTCCAGAAAGCGGCGGACGAGACCAACCGTAAACGCGTGTCCCGCTTTGCGGAAGCTCTCCTCGTCGTCCCCATATCGCCCGACCAGCGCGGAAACCTCCGCCGGAATCGAGCAGCCGTTGCCGAGCGTCATGCGCACCAGCCCGTCTTTTTTCAAAAGAGGCAGAATGCCCGCGATGATCGGCAGCGTGACGCCGCGCTTTCGCGCGCGTTCCACAAAGCGAAGATATCCCTCCGCGCTGTAGCAGAGCTGCGTCATCAGAAACGAAGCGCCCGCGTCCTGCTTTTTCAACAGCGCGTCGATATCCTGTTCCAGCGAGTCGGCCAGCAGGTGCTTTTCCGGATAGCACGCGGCGGCGATGCAGAATTGATCCGTTTGTGCTCGAATGTATGAAATCAGCTCGTTTGCGTGCAGAAAATCTCCGTGCGTGTGTTCGGCGCCTGAGGGAAAGTCCCCGCGCAGCGCAAGCAGGTTTTCCACACCCGCGGATTCATACTCCGAAAGCGCGGTCAGCACGTCCTCGCGGCTGTTGCCGACGCAGGTATAGTGCGAGAGCGCCTCGCAAACGCCTCGCTGCTGAATGGCCGAAACGACCTCGAGATTTCGCCCTTTGTTCGAGCCCATCGCGCCGTAGGTGCAGCTGATGAAGTCCGGCGTAAACGTATAGAGACGCTCCAGCGTGTCCATCATCGGTTCGAGCGGTTTATCCGCCTTGGGCGGAAACACCTCAAACGAGAGCGTCGGGCCTGTTCGAATGCGGTCGATGATCTTCATGTCGGTTCGTCTGCTTTCTTATTCTTCGTCCGTCGGGAAAGCCATCGCGTCCACATAATACTCCGTAAACACGGGGGAGACGGTCAGCTCGATATACTCTGTGCCATGCGCGATGGTTTCGCTGTTTTCAAACAACTCGAAATTTCGCGCGTAGAGCTTCGCGCCCTCGCCCGCCGCGTTGCCGATGCTCTCCACGCGACCGCGAAACGCCTCCGGCAAGAGCCCGATGTCGCAGAGCGCGTCCGGGGAGAGGTGGCTGCCGAACGCGCCGGCAAGCAGCACGCGGGACACATCCTCCGCGCTAAGGGACAGCGACTGAAGCAGCACCTCGACGCCCGCGCGCATGGCGGCTTTGCCAAGCTGCAGCTCGCGCACGTCTTTTTGAGAAAGATAGACCGGATGTTCGCCATCGGTAATGGTAAACGCGCTCATCTTGTTTTCCAGCGTGACGAGCCGTTCCCCAAGCGGCATATCCTCTTCAAACCGTCCGCTCTCGCCAATCGTACCCTGCCGCACCAGCAGCGCGGTCAGATCGACCAACCCGCTTCCGCAGAGGCCTTTTGCAGGCGCGTTGCCGATTGTTGTGACGCTCAGCCCGCTTGCGTCGAACCGGACATGGTCGACCGCTCCGACAATTGCACGCATGCCGCAGGAAATATTCGCGCCCTCAAACGCGGGGCCCGCCGCCGTGGAACAGCAGACGCGCTTCAAACCGTTCGTCAGCGCGATTTCGCCGTTGGTGCCGATGTCGAGCAGCATCGTCGTGTCCTTGATCTCGTCAAACGCGGTTGCGGTCAGGCAGGCGACGGTATCCGCGCCGACAAAGCCGCCGATCACCGGTGCGGTGAGTATGCTCGCGCCGGGATGCGCAACAATGCCGAGCTCGCTTGCGGGCAGGATGCGGCGCTTCGCCTCAAACGGCACGTAAGGCGCGCGCACCAGCGATTCAACCGGATAGCCGAGCAGCAGATGGTGCATGACCGTGTTGCCGACAATTGTAATCAACGACACCTGCTCCGGTTTTCTCTTTACCTGCGCCGTGGTTTTTGCAATCAGTTCGTTCAGCGCGGAGACGGCGCTTTGCTGTAGCGCGTTGGGCGTGTCGCTCGTGAGCACATGGTTGGCTCGCGCAATCACGTCCCCGCCGTAGGCGGACTGCGGGTTTTGCATGCCCGCCGAGGCAATCTGCTCTCCGGTTTTGCCGTCCAGCAGATAGCACACGATCGTGGTGGTGCCGAGGTCAAACGCGGCGAAACACGCGCCTTCAAAGGACGTATCCGCGCCGGGATATGGCGCAAACACCGTTTCGCGCTCCGCGCCCTCGCTCAGCGCGGAAAGTCCAGCGCGCTCCTGCAGCGCAACGGTGCAGTCCTCGCGAACTTGCGTCCGGCAGGCAAGCACGCGCCGCGTGCCTTCGCTGTCCGTCAGCTGAACCGCGCATTTTCCGCAGGTGCCGTTTCCGCCGCACGGCGCGTCTATAAATACGCCCGCGCGTTTTGCCGCTTCAATGAGAAGCGTTCCCTCCGGCACGACGGCTTCGATCTGGTCCGGTAAAAATACGATTGTTTTATTCATCTTTCAGCCTCCGCAAACATACGATTTGGCCAGCGCGGCGGCAGCGGCCGCGTCCGCGGAATACCCGTCTGCTCCGATGGAGCGGGCGAACGCCTCCGTAATCGGCGCGCCGCCGACCAGAATGCGGAACGAATCGCGGTTTTCAAGCTGATTCAGCTCCTCGACGATGTGTTTCATGGCGGGCATCGTCGTGGTCAGCAGCGTGGAGAGCGCAACGATGCGTACGTTGGGATGCGTATTGATCGCCTCTACAAACCGCTCAATCGGAACGTCTATTTCGAGATCGACAATCTCGAACCCGGCGCTTTCAATCATCATCGCAACCAGATTTTTTCCGATATCGTGCATGTCGCCTTTCACGGTGCCGATGACGCATGTGCCGCAGGCGGCGGTTGCGTCCTTTGCCAGATGCGGCTTGAGAATTGCAACGCCTTTTTTCATCGTGCGCGCGGAGATCAGCATCTCCGGCACAAACGCCTCGCCGCGGCTGAACCGCTCGCCGATGGCGGACATGGCGTCCACCATGCCGCGGTTAAGAATCTCCATCGGGTTTTCGCCCGCGTCCAGCGCGGACTGCACCATCTCCTCAATGAGCTTGATCTTTCCGGTTGCGATCGCGGAGGCGATCTCTTCTATTCTCGTCATATGCCGATTCTCCAATGATTTTTATTTTAACCGATCCGGCTTTCGCGGAACGCCGTGATATAGTCCATGCAATATTCGTCCGTGCCAAGCAGCGCGCCGGTTGCGTGTGTAAGGCCAACCATCTCGCGGTCTAGAACGTTGAGAATCGCGGCGTCCATGCCCGCCTGCATGGCGAGCACGAGAAACGCGTGATTGATCAGCGGCCGGGCGGGCAGGCCGTATGAGATGTTGGAAAGCCCGCTGACAACGCGTAAGCCGGGTGCGCGCGTATGAATTTCTCTTGTGCAGGCGCAGAACTTCGCAAGCGCGTTTTCGTCCGTCGAGAGCGTGCTGACGACGGGATCGACCAGCAGCCTATCTTCGCTTATGCCGTATTTTTTCGCCTCCGCGCGGATTTGCTCGAAGAGCGCAAGCCGCCCTTCGACGCTGTCCGGAACGCCAGCGCTGGAACAGAGCAGCGCGACGGCTTTCCAGCCCGTCCCTGCAATCAGTGGAAACAGCAGTTCGGGTTTTCCGGTCTCCATGGAGACGGAGTTGATGATGCCCTCGCGCTTCAGATGCGGCAGCATGTACGCAATCACTTCCGGATTTGGCGAATCGACGCAAAGCGGCAGGCTCGTCGCGTCTTCCGTGAGCTTAGCCAGCCATAGCAGCGTTTCCGCCTCGGCTTCGCTTTCCACGCCGGCGCAAACGTCCAGATAGTCCGCGCCCGCGGCTTCCTGCCGCACGGCGAGATCGCGCAGGTATTCTTCGTCCCGCGCCTGAATCGCTTTTCCAACCGCGGGGATAAAGCCGTTGAGTTTTTCTCCGATGATCAACATAATAAACACCCCTGATACAGAGTTTAAGAATTAAATTCTATCTTAGCAGACATTGAAGACGCACGAAATCCGACAGAGCATTGACAAAAAAGAAATATTATCATACATTGTGTATGGGTGATTTGATTTGATTCGAAAAGAATTTATCGTAAGCGAGCTGAAATATCGCTATCCGGAGATGACGGATTCCGTGCGCGAGCCGAGAAAACAGGTTGGCCGGCCTCTTTTTTTTGAAGGAACTGGACGCGCCTCGGGCGCGCATATCCTCGTCTGCGAGAAGGAACAATTCGGCGCACTGAACCATTTAAGCGAGCGTGAGTCTCTGTATCTATGCCTTGGAACGCCCGGAGAGCAGGCAATTAATTTGCTGGACGTCTGCGTTTTACCGGAGCGGGAGCATGCGCATACGGTTTTAAACTTCATACAGCGGCTGTTCGACCGTTTGGATGAATGGACGCAGATACTGAAGCAGACCGCGCAGACCGGCGAGGACGCGGAGGAATTGCTGATTCGCGCGGCGGACATGCTGCAAAATCCTGTTTTTCTGCTGAACGAGCGCGGAAACGTCGTCGCACAGTCGGAGAAACATCAAGCTGACCTTATCTCATCATACAATATGCCGGAGTGCAACAGCGATTCCGCTGCGCCCGACGGTGAACCGATTGCACGACTGACCGGTTCGGATGGGACGGGCGCGCTTGCCGCGAAATTTTCCTCGCTCGGCGAGTGCTATACGCTGATCTGCACCGCGAGCGAGCGCGCGCTCTACGGCAGCGACGAGGTCGTGTTTGAATCCCTCGCCGGTTACGTGCGGCTCATGCTATCCGAGCATCGCCTTGGCGCGCGCGCACAGCGGCGCAGTCGCGCGGGCGAAGCGGCGGAGCAGGCGTTTCGTTCTCTGCTTGCGCAGGACGCGCCGGAGCGGCAGATGATTGACGCGCTTGCACAGATCGGCTGGCCGGAATCGGTTGGCTACTGCGTCCTCGCGGCCGAATCGGCGGCGGGGGATATGCGCACGGCACAGTCCGGCGCGCTCTGCGATTTGCTGGAATCGAAATTTGACGATTGCTGCGCGTTTTCGTTAGCGTCTGTCGTCGTTGCAATCCTGCGGTCGGAAACTGCCGATATGCTGAAATTAAAGCGCACACTAGGGGATCTATCCGAACAGGCGGCTGCGCGCTTCGGCGTCTGCGAGCCGTCGCCGGGATTTTCGCTGCTGCCGGAGCGGCTGTCGCTTGCAAAGGTTGCGCTGGATTTTGCAAAAGAGCACGGCGGTGCGGCGCTTTTTTCCGACGCGGCGGAACGATACATAGCCGAGCGCGCCGTGTCGCTTGTTCCCGCCGAGCTCGTCAGCCTGCGACCGGTGCTCGCCATGGCCGAATATGATCGCGCGCACGGAACAAGCTATCTCGAAACAGCGGAGCGATATGTCAAAAACAGATTCAACGCCGTTCGGACGGCGGGGGAGCTCTTCATTCACAGAAGCACGTTTCTCTACCGGCTGGAGCGCATCCGCACGCAGTTCGGGCTGGATCTCGAGGACGAGAACGTTTCTACGATGCATCTGCTGCTTTCGCTGCGTTTTGCGCGCGAAAGCGCTCAATAGTCTTTTGCGCACAAAAAAGCCGCCCGAAGGCGGCTTGAAACATTCCGGGTTCGATTTATTTTCCGTTGCGGAGCTGTCCGCCGCGCACGGCGCGCTCCAGATAGCCGCCGCTTTGGGTCTTGATGTCCGTGACGGTAACCACCGCGCCGTTGCAGTGCTCCTTGAGGATCGCAAGAGCCTCCGGCAGACGTTTTCTTTGCATGGTCATCATCAGCATGCTGCGGTCGTCGTCGCGTCCGTGGACGTCCATCGTCGTCATTCCGAATCCTTTTTCGCGAAGGCAAGCCTCAGCTTCCTTTGCCGAAGCCATGTCCGGCAGGACGACCTGCATGGAGCTTAGTCCGAATGCAAGCAGCTCGTCCAGCCAGCTGCCGATGTAGTTGCCGCAGGCAAACGCCAGCGCATATACGATGCCTTTTAAGAAGTCTTCCTTAAAGCCCGTCAGCACGCTGCTGGCGATGACAAGCCAAAGCGTGATCTCGATGACGGCAATCATGGAGCCGATCGTGCGCTCGCCGCGATTGATCAACACGATGCGGAGCGTGCCGAACGAAACCTCGAGAATCTTCCCGAAGAAAATAAACAGATATACCCAGACTGTTGAACCCTTGGCGAATGTTTCGATCGCCTGTAAAAACTGATTCATGGTTCAACCTCCTTTCAGCTTGCCGATTATACTGTACGGGTGTTACGATTGTCAAATGAACCAACTGTGAACCAAATTGACGCAAAAGAAAACGGACGGACCGGATGGACAACACAAATCAAACATCCAATCGATACGGCGGGGGCGTCAACTGGAATCCTTGGCACGGCTGCCACAAGATTTCGGCGGGATGCGCGCATTGCTATGTCTACCGCGCGGACGGCAGGCACGAGCGGGACGCGAGCATCGTTCAAAAAACGGGCGGATTTTATCTGCCGGTGTCGCACGCGCGCGGCGGCGGATATAAAGTGCCGTCCGGGAGCTTTATCTGGACGTGCTTTACCAGCGACTTTCTTCTTGAGGACGCGGACGGCTGGCGCGGCGAAGCCTGGCGCATGATCCGCGAGCGGTCGGACTGTTCGTTTCTCTTTATCACCAAGAGGATCACGCGGTTTGCGCATTGTCTGCCGGAGGATTGGGGAGAGGGGTATCCGAACGTCTCCGTCTGCTGCACGGTGGAAAACCAGGCGAAAGCGGACGAGCGCCTGCCCGTGTTTCGCGAGGCGTCGATAAGGCACAAGGCAATCGTCTGCGAGCCGCTGCTGGAGCGGATCGATCTTTCCGCGCATCTGGGCGCGTGGGTCGACAGCGTCACGGTCGGCGGAGAGTCCGGCGAGGAGGCGCGCGTCTGCGACTACGACTGGGTGCTGGATATCCGAAGGCAGTGCGTGGACGCGGGGGTGCCGTTTCATTTTAAACAGACCGGCGCAAATTTCGTAAAAGACGGAAAGCGATATCAAATCCCGCGAAAATTGCAGCACGCGCAGGCGCGCAAAGCGGGCATCGACACATAATCTGCCTGTCGATGCGCGTCAGGAACCGGGGTTGTAATCGGTGACGTACACGCCCTTGATGGCGGAGTCGCTGTCGCATTCGGCGGTTTCGCTGAAGCTCGCGCCAACCTCGACCGGCTCGGCAAACGTGTCGCTGATGACGTAGCTGGCGATGGTGTTCCCGTCCTTGTCGATGAATTCGACCAGCGCTTCGATGGAGGTCAGCTCCTCGGTTCCCATGTTGAGGAAACGAATGCGCGCGGTGGTTTTGCCGCCGTCCACTCTGAGCTCGCGAACGGTGGTTTCAATCTGGCTTCCGCCGTAGAATATCTTTGATTCCGTATTGAGAATGGTCGTCGAGCTGCTCTTGCAGCCAACGGCGAAAAATATCAGCGAGAGCATCGCCAGCGCGGCGACGGCATATTTACGCAATGACACGGGTTTCCCTCCGGTATTCGCGATTTCGATCGCGCTTGTTGACTACATTATAGGAAATAATCCGCATAACTGCAACGATACGCGCGCATAAACGCCGCAGTTTCACATTTGCGTCAAATGCGAGTGCAATCCGCGTAAGATTCAGGCGTTGACAATCGCGCAATTCATTTGCTATACTTCTCTAGGTGCAATCTTGGAGAGATGTCCGAGTGGTTTATGGAGCTGGTCTTGAAAACCAGTGATGCTGAAAGGCACCGGGGGTTCGAATCCCTCTCTCTCCGCCAGCATCAAAGCAAAAAAGCATATGGAGAAGTACCCAAGTGGCTATAAGGGGCTCCCCTGCTAAGGGAGTAGACTGGGTTGACCGGTGCGTGGGTTCAAATCCCACCTTCTCCGCCACAAAAGAGCATCTGAAAAGATGCTCTTTTGATATGGAATAATTCATTTTTAGTACGATGAACCGTTAAAACCCAAACCCGTTCCAAACCGGCTCGCCGGTATAGGCATGCGCTGTTTCCTCTCCGCGCAGAACGCGCAGCACGGCGCCCGCCAGCTCCTCCTGCTCCATTTCTCCGGGGTATACTGTAATCGACGCAATCCAGCCGCAGCGGGCGCGGATGCCCTCCACGATGTCGTCATACCGGACGAGCCCGCCGGTCAGCAGAATACCGTCCACATTTCCGGAGAGCACGGCGCTCATCGCCCCGATTTCCTTGCAGATCTGATAGATCATCGTGTTCCAGACCAGGACCGCTTTTTTATCGCCCGTCTCCACCATGCGGTGGACTTTTTTTGAATCGGATGTGCCGAAATGGCTGACAAAGCCGCCCGCGCGGGAGCACATGAGCCGCACTTCGTCCAGCGAATGCTCTTCAATATAATCCAACAGCATGAGGGCGGGGATACTGCCGATGCGGGTCGGGGAGTAGGGGCCGTCCCCGCCGGAGCCGACGTTTCCGTCTATCATTTTCCCATGGTCGTGCGCGTTGATCGTCACGCCGCCGTCGATATGCGCAACCACAAAGCGACAGTCCTCATATCGTTTGCCTATGGTTTTCGCGTGATAAGCGGCAACCGCCTTTTGGTTCAGAACATGCGACTGCGCGCTGCGATACACTCCGGCGATGCCGGTCACGCGGGCGTAGTCGCAGAGTTCGTCGACGTTGGTGGGGTTGAGCGTGAACATCTTTCCGCCGTACTCTTTGCAAAGCGTATAGGCCAGCAGAACGCCAAGCTTCGCCGCGTGTTCGCTGCCGCCGACTCCGTTTAACGTGTCGCGGTAGAGCCGCTCGTCGATCGGCATGACGCCCGCCCGCTGCGAAAAGGCGCTTCCGCCGCGTCCGATAAAGACGTCCACATCTTTGGGCGTATATCCGTTTTTTTGCAGTAAGTTCAGAACAACCTGCTTGCGGAAAGGAAGCTGGTCGTTCACCGACGGGTACTGCAGCAGGACGGAGGCGTCGTGAAATTCGCTTTCCTCAAATAACAAAGTATCCTCGTCAAACAAACTGAGTTTCGTGGAGGTGGAGCCGGGGTTGATCACCAGTAGTTTTGTCATTTTTACTTCTTTCAAACAATTCAATCTATTCAGGCGTTTTTGTGAAAAGCCAAGGACGATTATAGCACATAAGTTTGATTCCGGCTGAAGCAATCGGTATTGAGCATCCAATTTTTTCCAATTATAAAAAGCACTTGAAAAAGTGCCGTTTAATCATTTGTAATTCGTCGTCCGCTGGCACTATACTGTACTTATATGAATCGCCGGAGGAAAATATGGATATGGAACAGTTAACGATACTATGGACAAACGCGGATATCCTGACGTCCGACAAGATGGTCATGATGTACGCAACCAACAGCATGCTGAGCAAATGGTGGGACGGCGTAACCGTCGTCATCTGGGGCGCAACCGCAAAGCTGGCGGCAGAAAACGAACAGATACAAACCAGAATCCGGCTGGCGCAGCAGGCGGGCGTGAAATTCTCCGCATGCAAAGCCTGCGCCGACCAGCTCGGCACCACCGACAAACTGCTTGAACAAGGCATCGAGGTCGTCTATTGGGGCACCGGGCTGACCGAAATTCTGAAAAGCGGGGGAAAGCTCATCACCATTTGACG
>CAYLIG010000022.1:0-35017 GCA_964383635.1 uncultured Christensenella sp.
CTGGAGATGCTCAACAAGATCACCGAAGGAAACGGCACGCTCGAAGACCTCGACAAGATGGAAGAGCTCTGCCACTATATCACCAACAACGCGCTCTGCGGTCTGGGTCAGACCGCGCCGAACCCCGTGCTTTCCACGCTGAAGTATTTCCGCAAGGAATACGAAGCGCATGTTGTGGACAAGCGCTGCCCGGCGGGCGTGTGCAAGAAGCTGCTGCATTATGTGATCGATCCAAATAAGTGCACGGGCTGCACGCTCTGCGCGCGCAGGTGCCCCGTCAGCTGCATCGCCGGCAAGGTGAAAGAGCCGCACGTCATCGATCAGAGCAAGTGCATCAAGTGCGGCGCCTGCATGGAAAACTGCAAATTCGGCGCCATTTCCAAGAAGTAAGGAGGCAGGAACATGGATCAGGTAACGGTAAAAGTCAACGGGATCGAAACGAAGGTTCCCGCCAATTCGACCATTCTGGAAGCGGCGCACCTCGCGGGCATCCGCATTCCGACGCTGTGCTATCTCAAGGACATCAACGCCATCGCGGCGTGCCGCATCTGCCTTGTGCAGGCGACCGGCGTGCGCGGTCACGCGGCGGCCTGCGTAACGAAGGTTGCGGACGGCATGGAGATTCAAACCAACACACCGGAACTGCGTGACGCAAGAAAAACCACGCTGGAGCTCATTTTGAGCAACCACCGCATGGATTGCCTCAGCTGCGATCGCAACCTCAACTGCGAACTGCAGGCGCTGGCGCATGAGTATGGCGTGGATCAGTACAAGTACATGGGCAGCGAGAGCCTCAAACCCCAGTATGAGCGCAGCGCGCCGCATCTCGTTCGCGACAACAGCAAGTGCATTCTCTGCCGCCGCTGCGTCGCGGTGTGCAACTATAACCAGCACGTCGCCGTCATCGGCACAAACGAGCGCGGGTTCGACACACACGTCGGCAGCGCGTTCGATATGCCGCTCAGCGAAACGAGCTGCATCCACTGCGGACAGTGCATCTCCGTCTGCCCGACGGGCGCGTTGACCGAGCGCGACGACACCCATGTGGTTTGGGACGCGCTGGCGGACAAGAGCAAGCATGTCATCGTTGCGCCCGCGCCGTCCGTGCGCGTGCAGCTCGGCGAGTGCTTCGATATGCCGATCGGCAGCAATGTGCAGGGCAAGCTCGCTGCCGCGCTGCGCCGCCTCGGTTTTGAAAAGGTGTTCGACGTGGACTTCGCGGCGGACGTGACCATCATGGAAGAAGGCACGGAACTGCTGAATCGCCTGCAGAACGGCGGGAAACTGCCGTTGATCACCTCCTGCTCGCCGGGCTGGGTCAAATTCTGCGAATATTATTTCCCGGATATGATCGAAAACCTCTCGAGCTGCAAGAGCCCGCAGCAGATGTTCGGCGCGCTGGTAAAGACCTATTACGCCGAAAAGATGGGCATCGATCCCAAGGATCTGTTCGTCGTTTCCATCATGCCCTGCACGGCGAAGAAATTCGAGTGCACGCGCGATAACGAGGATGCGGCGGGCGTGCCGGATGTGGACGTTTCGCTCACGACGCGCGAGCTGGCGAGCATGATCAAACGCGCCGGACTCCGTTTTGCGGATCTGCCGGACGAAGAGTTCGACCCGATGCTGGGCGTCGGCTCTGGCGCGGGCCATATCTTTGGCGCGACCGGCGGCGTCATGGAGGCGGCGCTTCGTACCGTCGCCGAGATCGTCACCGGCAAACCGCTCGACAACCTGGACTTCACCGCCGTGCGCGGCGTGGAAGGCTGCAAGGAAGCGGAATACGACCTTGCGGGCACCAAGGTGCGCGTCGCGGTCACCAGCGGCACGGAGAACGCCTTCCAGCTGCTTGAGATGGTGCGCAAAGGCGAGGCCGACTATCACTTCATTGAAGTCATGGCATGCCCGGGTGGCTGCGTCAACGGCGGCGGCCAGCCGCATCAGCCCGGCGAAGTGCGCAACTTCATTGATCTGCGCGCAGAGCGTGCCAAGGGCCTGTATGGTCAGGACAAAAACATGAAGCTCAGAAAGAGCCATGAGAATCCCTTCGTCAAGGAGCTCTACGACACGTACCTTGAGAAGCCCGGTTCGCACAAGGCGCACCATATCCTGCACACCACCTACACAAAGAGAAAGGTGTACTAAGGCAGGCGACATCGGAATGCAAGAGCTCCCGCATGGTTCATGCGGGAGCTCTTTTCTGAAAAAACGCTCGTTCTCTCGCTTTTTCATGCCGCCCGTGTTATAATCAAACGCCAAAATAAAAACAGACCCGCGTCTGCGGGAGAGGGGATATGATCATATGACGGGAGCGGAACGCGCGGTTTATCGAAAAGCTGCAAACACGTTGAAACCGATCTTTCAAATCGGCAAAGAGGACATTGGCGAGAACCAGATCAAGAGCGTGGACGAAGCGCTGAATAAGCGCGAGCTCATCAAGGTTGCCGTGCTGGAGACGAGCACGCTGTCCGCGCGGGACGCGGCGGGTCAACTGTCCGAAGCGCTTGGCGCGGAAATCATCCAGTGCATCGGCAGAAAATTTGTGCTCTACCGGAAGAAACCGGAAGAGGAATAGACGGGCATAGTAAAAGACCGGGCAGCTTACCCGGTCTTTTTGCTTGTAAATGATTAAAATAGTTTAAATGCGTGGGTGTTGAACCAAGTGTAACCCAGATCGTAAAACGGAATCCACTTCATCGTCATCGCAACGCCGGCGACCACCCAGAGCAGCAGCAGGCTCACGAGAATCAGTAGCACGACCGAAACCGAATGGCCGGAAGCCTTGGCTTTCTCTTTTTTGCGGTAGGGTTCGTCGAAGATTTCATCCCGAATGCTGTGCTCGACCGGTTCGGGTTCGACTTCGCGCGTTATTTCCGCTGTTCTGATGGATTCGGGGGCAGGTTCCGCCGGCATCGTGTATTCCACGCGCTGTGCGGGCGGTTCGGGCGGGCGGACGGCCGCTGCGGCAGGCACTGCGCGTGGCGCCGGCGCCGGTGCGGGCGTGTCGATCTCCTGATCCAGCTCGCTTTCTATGGTGCGCATGTCGGTGCTGATCTGCGCGTAGGTTGCGATGTTGCGCTCGATCAGATCGCCGAACCAGAGCGACCAGCCGTCATCCTCCGGCTGCTGCTGTACGATGGCGACGAACTGTCCGAACGTCTGCCGCGCGGCTTCGCGCGCAAACTCCTTGTCGTTCGTGCGCTCCAGCGCGCGCTGATAAACCGAACTGCCATAGGTGGAAACGAGTTCCTTAACGGCTTCCTTCTCACCGTGGCGGATGCGGCGAACCAATTCTGCAAGCTGCATAACGTAGGCGCTCCCGTTCGTAAAGATACATTATTATAACATGCTTTGACGCGGCTGAAAAGAGCGCGCGCATGGTTGAAGATACATGTTTCGTTTGACAAAACGCGATTTTTCTGATAAATATATTACTTTGTTGGCAAACATGCACCGTGTACTTCTTTGGAGGAATAGATTCGTATGCAGACAGACGTTGTGATCATTGGCGCCGGCCCTTCCGGCATTTTCACCGCACTCGAAATGATCAAGCGCGGCAGCAAACAGCACATCATCATCGTTGAAAAAGGCCTCGCGGTTGAAAAGCGCCGCTGCCCCAAAGCCGTCACCGGGCACTGCGTCAACTGCAAGCCATACTGCCATATTACGACGGGATTTTCCGGCGCGGGCGCGTTTTCGGACGGCAAGCTCTCGCTCTCCTTTGAGGTCGGCGGCGATTTGCCGACGCTCATCGGGCCGGACAAAGCGCAGTCCACCATCGACTATACCGACAGCATCTACCTCGAGTTTGGTGCGGACGAGCATGTCGAGGGCGTGAGCGACACCGCTTCGCTCAAGGAGATTCGCCGCCGCGCGATTCAAGCCGGACTCAAGCTCGTGGACTGCCCGATCCGCCATCTCGGCACCGAGAAGGCGCAGGATATCTACTATGCCATTGAGCAGTATCTGCTGCAAAACGGCGTGGAGATGCTCTTTGGGCACGCCTGCGATAACCTGATCCTCGAAAACAACGTCTGCAAGGGCGTTCTGCTCAACGACGGCAAAAAAGAATTCGAGCTATTTGCGAAAAACGTCATCGTCGCGACCGGACGGCGCGGCGCGGACTGGCTCGAAAACATCTGCGCCGAGCACAGCATTGCGCATCAGCCCGGCACGGTGGATATCGGCGTGCGCGTCGAGGTGCGCAACGAGGTCATGGAGACCGTCAACGAGGTGCTCTACGAGAGCAAGCTCATCGGCTATCCGCAGCCGTTCCGCAACAAGGTGCGCACCTTCTGCCAGAATCCCGGCGGGTTCGTGAGTCAGGAAAACTACGACAACGACCTCGCTGTGGTCAACGGACACGCGTATAAGGAGAAAAAGTCCAACAACACAAACCTTGCCATCCTCTGTTCGCATAACTTCAACGTGCCGTTCGATCAGCCGATCGCCTACGCGCAGAAGGTCGGCGAGCTGACCAACATGCTTGGCGCGGGGCATATCCTCGTGCAGCGCTATGGCGACATACTCGACGGCAAGCGCACCTGGCAGCGGGAACTGTCGTTTTCCAACGTGGTGCCGACGCTGCCGGACGCAATTGCGGGGGATATCACGGCGGCGATGCCATACCGCGCGATGACAAACATCATCAACTTCATCCAGGCGGTCGATCAGGTCGTGCCGGGATTTGCCGCGGCGGAGACGCTGCTGTATTCGCCGGAACTGAAGTTTTACTCTAACCGCGTCAAGATGGATGATAACTTCACGACGAACATCGCGGGATTCTTTTCGCTGGGAGATTCCAGCGGCTGGACGCGCGGGCTGATGATGGCCTCCGTCATGGGCGTTCTCATGGGTCGCAGGCTCGCCGCGGAAGAAAAGTAAAGAACGATGCCCGCCGAAAGGCGGGTTCGTTTTTGCCGTTATCGGCAAGAAATTAATAAAAAGTAGAGAAATTTTGTTTATTTTTTGCCGATAGAGTGATAGTATGAGGTGGGAACAAAGGAGGTGTACAAAATGAAATATCTTTCCGTTGCGGAAATGGCAAAGCGTTGGGGGATTGCCGAGCGCACCGTTCGTAACTATTGCGCAAACGGGAAAATACCGGATGCCTTTCTCACGGGGAAGACCTGGAATATTCCGGAGACTTCGCAGCGGCCTGATCGCGCCAACAAGCATCACGACCAACCTGCAACGCTGCCGGAGATTCTCAAAGCGGAAAAAGCGGCTCGGCTTTCGGGCGGAATATATCACAAGGTGCAGGTTGAACTCACCTACAACTCCAATCATATCGAGGGGAGCAAACTGACACACGATCAAACACGCTACATTTTTGAAACGAATACCATCGGTGTGGATTCCGGTTCACTCAATGTTGATGATATTTTGGAGACATCCAATCACTTTCGGTGCATTGATCTGATCATTGACCAGACGAATGCTACGCTAGGCGAAAGACTGATCAAGCAGCTGCATTCGGTTTTGAAGAGCGGAACCAGCGACGCGCGGAAGGACTGGTTCGTGGTCGGCGGATATAAACGCCTGCCAAACGAAGTCGGCGGCAAAGAAACCGCTGCACCGGAAGACGTTGCGCCGCGGATGCAGGAGTTGTTGAAACGATACCATGCCATAGAAAAGAAGACGCTTGACGATCTATTGGAGTTTCATTACCGGTTTGAGCTGATTCATCCGTTTCAGGACGGGAACGGACGTGTTGGACGGTTGATCTTGTTCAAGGAATGTTTGAAGAACGGGATTGTACCATTTATCGTAGACGACGAACTGAAGATGTTTTATTACCGGGGACTGCGGGAATGGTTAAACGATCGAGGATTTTTACGGGACACGTGTATCGCCGCACAGGATCAGTTCAAGCGGTATCTGGATTATTTCAGAATCGGGTATTGAATACACGGTGCCTGTTTGATAGCGGGTTTGTTTGTATTGGGGTTATCACATGATAGAACACACTTCGTTAGAATTATCGGAGGCGGCGCGAGCGATTACTTCAACGCTGCACAAGAGCGAAAAAGCGATTCTTAAATTGAAAGAGGCCTCGCAGCAGTATCGCCTGTCCGCCGAAGCGATCCGGGCGTATCAAATTGCCCTGTCGTTGATTGCGCGGGAACTGGACGGCAAATCCGCGCCGGATTTTTCAAAGGAAGAGATGCAGCAGGCGGCAAAGACGTTTTCCGTCCTCTTTGCGCGCGTGGAGAAAGTGCTGCCGAAGTTTGCCGCAGGCACCCCGCAGCATACGCTTGCCAAGCGCAGGCTCAGAGCGTTTGAAATTGCGAATCTGTTAATCAGGGCAGCCATAGAACATAGAATATAATTTGGCCCGCCAGTCAGGCGGGTTCTTTGTACTATTGCTTTTCAACGTATCGCTGAAAACTGTCCATGATCGCCTGCCAACCAGCACGCTGCCGCTCTGCGCTGTTTTCGCTCTCCGCCTCAAATGTCTCGGTCAGCTTGGTGCCGCCGGGAACCGCTTCAAACAGAACCGTTACCTTGCGTCGGTCTCCGAGTGTGTAGGCGATCAGGTGGTTTTGCTCCACGGTGTCGTACACGCCGCCGAAATCGAAGCCGACTTTACCGTCCTTCGACTCCATGCGGGAGGAAAACCGGCCGCCGGCGCGCAGGTCATTTTCTGCGTGTGGCGTATGCCAGTCGTCGGATGCCTGATTCCATTGCGTAATGTGCTTTGGTTCCGTCCAGTACTTCCAGGCCAAGGCGGGAGATACGGCAACTGTCGTTTCAACGGTGATTTGGAGTCGTTCGGTCTGCTCCATGGTACGCGCCGCCTTTCTCTGATAGCAAAACTGATTGCGAAACCTCTGGTCAGAGGCGGGAAGAAACCTCAATCGACGAAATCGAACTCCCATTCGCCGAGGCGGATGTTGTCCCCGTCCGCCGCGCCCATCTCGCGCAGCGCCGAGATGATGCCGGTTTTGATGAGCAGCTGCTGAAAACGACGCATGGAGACTTCGTCGTTTGGATCGGTGGTGTCCAGTAGCTTTTCAACGTCTCCGCCGGTGACGACGTACGTGCCGTCGTCCTCCCGCTCAATGTGAAAGCCGCTGTCGTAGCCGGGCGACTCCACAAGATCGGTCTCTTCGTAGCGCAGCACGGGCGGCAGCGTGTCGAGCACCTGCACCACGCGGTCGAGCAGCGCGTCGAAGCCCTGCGCGGTCGCCGCCGAAACGGGGAATACCTCGATGTCCGGATAGGTTTCCCGAAACCGGACGAGATTTTCCTCCGCCTCCGGCAGGTCGGTTTTGTTTGCGGCGACGAGCTGCGGAATTTCCGCCAGCAGCGGCGAGAATTTTTTGAGCTCGTCGTTGATCTTTTTGTAATCCTCCAGCGGATCGCGCAGTTCGCTGCCGGAGATATCCACAACGTGCACCAGCATGCGCGTGCGCTCGATATGCCGCAGAAAGTCGTGCCCGAGGCCCGCGCCCTCCGCCGCGCCTTCGATGAGACCGGGGATGTCCGCCAGAACAAACGAGCGGCCATGCCGGGAGGCCACGCCGAGATTCGGCGAAAGCGTCGTAAAATGATACGCCGCGATCTTCGGCTTTGCGGCGGTGAGCACGGAGAGGATGGTGGATTTTCCGACGGAGGGAAGACCGACAAGGCCTACGTCCGCGATGGTCTTGAGCTCCAGCTCCACCTCGTATTCCGGCGTTTTGATGCCCGGCTGCGCAAAGCGCGGCGCCTGCCGCGTGGAGGTGGCATATTTGGCGTTGCCTTTTCCGCCGCGTCCGCCGTGGAGGATGACGCGTTCTTTGCCCGGCTCGCTCATGTCCGCGAGGATTGCGCCGCTCTCCACATCCCGCACGATGGTGCCGACGGGTACACTTATGACAAGCGGCTTTCCGTTGCGGCCTGTAGAGAGCTCGGCCTTGCCGGGCTCGCCGTTTTCCGCGCGGTAAAAGCGCTGGTACTTAAAATCCAGCAGCGTGGACATATGCGGGTCCGCAACGAACACAAGGTCGCCGCCGCGCCCGCCGTCCCCGCCGTCCGGGCCGCCCTGCTGTACATATTTTTCGCGGTGGAAGGATGCGTGTCCGTCCCCGCCGTTGCCAGCTTTTACGACGATGCGCGCCTTATCTACAAACTGCATGTGATGTTACCTAATCTTTCTTCTTTTCGGCTTTTTTCGCGGCTGCGGCTTTTTTCGCAGGCTTTTTTGCTGCGGATTGAGCAGTCTTCAGCCCCGCTTGATAGTACTCGCAGATGTGGCTGACGGGGCAGATTTCGCACTTTGGCTTGCGCGCGTCGCAGATACGCCGCCCGTGATAGATCAGCCAGTGGTGCGCCTTGGACCAGTCTTCGCGCGGGATTGCTTTCTGCAACTGCTCCTCGGTCTTTTCCACATTGCTCGCGTGCGCAAGGCCGATGCGGTTGCTCACGCGGAACACGTGCGTATCCACCGCGATGGCGGGGATGCCAAATGCGTTGCTGCCGACCACATTTGCGGTCTTGCGCCCCACGCCCGGCAGGGTTTGGAGCGTCTCGAGATCCGCCGGCACCTGTCCGTCGTATCGGGTTACCAGGATGCGCGCCGTTTCGAGAATGTGTCTGCCTTTGGTGTTATAAAACCCGCAGCGTTTGATATAGGGAAACAGCTCCTCCTCCGTCATGGCGGCGATCTGTTCCGGCGTGTTGGCGACGGGGAAAAGCTCCCGCGTGCACTGGTTGACCATTACGTCCGTGCTCTGCGCAGAGAGAATGGTTGCCACCAGCAGTTCAAACGGGGACGAAAACTCGAGCGCGGGTTTCGCGTTCGGGTAGGTCGCCGCCAGGATGGCGAGCGCTTCGGTTTTTTGTGCGGTCGTCAGCATCAGGTGCGGATCTTTCCGTTGTATTTGCGGACGATGATATGCGCAAGCGAGAGCGCGTGGTCGAGGATCTCTTTCTCGTCCTGCCCTTCAAGCATGATGCGCACAAGCGGCTCCGTGCCGGAGGCGCGGATGAGCACGCGCCCGGTTTTGCCGAGAGTGGCTTCAATATTCTTTGACAGTGCGGCGAGCTCTTCGTCCGCCAGCGCGTCGGCTTTTTTGTCGTTGTCAACGGTGACGTTGACGAGCACCTGCGGATACTGCGGAATGCGCGCGGCGAGCTTGCTCATGCGCTTTTTTGTTTCGGCGACTACGCCGAGGATCGATATGGCGCTCATGAGTCCGTCGCCCGTGGTGTTCTTGCTCAAAAGGATAATGTGCCCGCTCTGCTCGCCGCCGATGGAGTATCCGTTTTGCAGCATGCTTTCGAGCACATAGCGGTCGCCAACCTTGGTTTCGACGATGTTGATGCCCGCGTCCCGCAGCGCGTTCTTCAGGCCGAGGTTGCTCATGACGGTGAGCACAAGCGTGTTCTTCGCCAGCGTGCCGTGCTCCTTCATGGCGAGCGCGAGTATGCCCATCGCCTGGTCGCCGTCTACGATATTGCCGTATTCGTCGCAGGAGATCAGCCGGTCCGCGTCCCCGTCGAAAGCAAAGCCGAGATCGGCGCCGTAGTTGACCACCATCTCCTGCAGGCGCTCGGGATGCGTGCTGCCGCAGTGGTCGTTGATGTTGATGCCGTCCGGCGCGCAGGATTTTGCGATGACCTCCGCGCCGAGCCGCTCAAAGACGTCTTTTGCGATGAACGAGGTCGCGCCGTGCGCGCAGTCCACGACGATGCGCAGTCCCTCAAAACGGTACTCAGACTGCTCCACGAGATAGTCGCAATAGTCTTTCTTGGCGCGTACGGCGGGGATGATGCGGCCGACCTCGCGCCCCTCGGGACGCGGCAGTTCCTCGCCGCTGTTGATGATAGCTTCGATGCGGTCTTCGATGTCGTCCGAAAGCTTAAAGCCGTTTTTATCGAACCATTTGATGCCGTTGTATTCCATCGGGTTGTGGCTTGCGGAGATCATGACCGCCGCGTCCGCTTCGTAGAGCCGGACGAGATACGCCATCGCCGGCGTCGGCAGAATGCCGACATCCAGCACATCCCCGCCGACGGCACAGATGCCCGCCGAGAGCGCGGCGCCGAGCATGGGGCCGGACTTACGCGTGTCCATGCCGATGAGGATGCGCGGGGAGTGCACCTCGTTTGTCAACACAAAGGCGCCCACCGCACCGATTTTATAGGCCAGTTCGCAGTTTAAATCACGGTTTGCAATGCCACGGACGCCGTCCGTTCCAAATAGTCTTGCCATGCGGGCTTTTTCTCCTGTTCGTCAGTCAAATGGAATCCGCGCGAGGAAAGCTTCTCTGCGCGGATATGAGTGAAAGCAAATGGTCGGCCCCAACCTTAATGGCAGGAGATAAACTCCAGCGCGGCGGTTGCGGCGACGGCGCCGTCCGCGCAGGCGGTAATGACCTGCCGAAGCGGCGTGTTGCGGATATCGCCCGCGGCATAGACGCCGGGGATGTTGGTCTTCATGAGCTCGTCCGTAACGATGCTGCCGCCCTCGTTCAGAGTGACGGCGTCCTTGACCAGATCGGTTTGCGGCTTGATGCCGACCGCAACGAATACGCCCGAAACGGGCAGTACGCGCGCGACGGACGTTTTTTTGTCGAGGATCTCAAGGCCTTCGACATGCTTGTCGCCCGTGAGCGAAAGCGGAATGCACGAAAGCGCGAAGTCGATGTTGGAAACTTCTTTCGCCTTTTCGACCAGTACGGATGCCGCGCGGAATTCGTCGCGCCGGTGCACAACGGTGACGCTTGTGCAAAAGCGCGAAAGGTACAGCGCGTCCGAAATCGCCGTATCGCCGCCGCCGACCACCGCAACCGCCTTGTCCTTGAAAAACGCGCCGTCGCAGGTTGCGCAGTAGCTGATGCCGGCGCCGGTGAGTTCATCTTCGCGCGGGATGCCGAGGGAGCGCGCGTGCGCACCCATGCAGAGGATGACGGCCTTTGCCGTATCTTCACGGTCGGGCAGCAAAATGCGCTTTGGGTTTTCTTCCAGAACAAGTCCCGTCGCCCCGGCGTATTCCACCTTCAGGCCGAATTTTTCCGCCTGTTTCTGAATCATGGAGCCGACCTCGTAGCCGACGATGCCGTCCGGAAAACCGGGATAATTCTCCACGAGCGGCGTCTTTGCAATCTGCCCGCCGGGGAAGAGTTCCTCGTAAAGCGTAACGCTTGCGCCGCCGCGCGCGGCGTATAATCCAGCGGTTAATCCGGCGGGACCGCCGCCGATGATTGCGATATCTGAATGCATAATCAATAACCCTCCGCAAATTGTACAAAAAGTACTTATTAGTATAACGAAACAAAGGGAAAAAAGCAACGAACGCGGCGTGGCAGTACGGTGACTAGCGCACGAAACAGGCCTTTTTTCCGGCGGATATCGTTTGACGCACATGCGGCGAAGCCCGTATACTACAAGCAGAATACCAAAGGAGCTGCTGCAAAGCAGGGAACCGGATGATGCGTCCAAACAGTCTGTTTTTTGATCGGGGCGGAACGAGGAATGCCGCCCGAACCGTATCGATGCTGATCACAATTGTGTTTCTGGCGTTCGCCGGATACATATTGATTCGCTATAAGAGCTTTACCTATGTCCTGCGCGAGGAGTTTTTGACTACGCCTGTGTTCGGCTGGCTGCTGGTTGGCTATCTACTGCTGCTTGTCGTGTTTGCGCTCGTCATTCGCTGGGCAAACTGCCGCGTCAGGCGGAGGCCGGCGCTCTGGGCGCTGGCGATTTTTATCATTGCGCTGACACCAAGAATCGCACTGCTGTTACAATCTCAAAGCGTTGGCGCGGATGGAACCGGCAATCTGCTGTTTGGCCTGTCCGCCGATATGCTATTGCTAAGCGGCGTCACATCGTTTTGCGCGGTGCTAATCTATCTCATTGCGCGTCGATTCGACGAGGGAAGCGCGCCCGCGGCGGGGCTGCTGTTTGCGTTATATCCTGCAAATCTCGCCGTTACGCGGTCGATGGGAGATGTGTATGGTTCGGTGCTTTTCGCGCTGGCGTCCGTGCTGCTGCTCCTTCTGGCGTTCTCCTTCCCGCGGCGCGTCCGCGCGGCTCTGCTTGCGGCGCTTTCTGGCGCGGCGCTAACGGTCGGCTGCATCGTTCTGGACTCCCTGTGCCTGGTGACGCTTGCCTACGCCGCATTCTGGCTGGTGCTGCTGCTTGCGTCCCTGCGCCAGAAAAAGGAACTGATGCGGCTGCTGCTTGTCGCGCTCGCGTTTGGGGTTGTGTTCTTTGGCCTCAGCGCCATTGGTCTCGAACCGGGCGGCAGGGGCAAACTGGATTTGCTGAACGGTTTTTTTGCAAACGGAAGCGCGGTTGACGGGAGCGCTTATAATTTTGACGAGCTTCGGGACGGGTTCGTTTCGGACGGCGGACCCGCGCGCATCGCGCAAAACGTCATGCATGTTTGGATGGAGAAAAGCGAAAGCCTCGGGGCAGTCTCCGGGGCAGACCCGGCGCTGCTGCGAGGGTTAAGCCTCATGGACTTCTTCTTCGTTGCGGGCGTGTTCCTGTTTGCGTGGTTCGGCGCGCTGCTTCGGCGGCGCGGCGGCGCGGGGGATTTGCTGCTTTGGATCTTCCTCATTTGGGCGGCTGCGCATCTGCTTGGCGGGCAGCAGGCGCTGGTGCGATCTCTCGGCATGCCGTTTCTGCTGATGTTTGCCGCATACGGCTTTTTCGCCGTCGTCGGCCCGCGGCGGCACAGTAAATCTACGCCGTCCGGCGCGGCCTGCGTCAATCAAACCATGACGGGCACGGGCGAAATTCCCCCGCGGGAAAGCATGCCGAACGATGCGGGCGGGCTCTATGCGGGCATGATGGCTGCACAGAAAAAAGAAAAAATCGATTCCGATTGGAAGGGAACGACTATGAAAGACAACTATCAGGACGTCAATGCAACGACGGTCGACCGCTGGGTCGAAAACGGATGGGAATGGGGACTGCCGATTACGCACGAGCAGTTCCTCGCGGCAAAGCAGGGAAACTGGAGCATCGTGCTCACGCCGATCAAGCCCGTGCCAAAGGACTGGTTTCCGGAACTGAAGGGCGCCGACCTGCTCGGACTGGCCTGCGGCGGCGGCCAGCAGATGCCGCTTTTTGCGGCGGCGGGCGCAAACTGCACCGTGCTGGACTATTCCGAGCGGCAGCTGGAAAGCGAGCGCATGGTGGCAAAGCGCGAGGGATATAATATCAACGTCGTTCGCGCGGACATGACCAAACCGCTTCCATTTGCGGACGCGTCGTTTGATATCATCGTGCACCCTGTCTCCAATTGCTACATCCGTGAGGTGGAGCCGCTTTGGCGCGAGTGCTTCCGTGTGCTGCGGCCCGGCGGAGTCCTGCTTGCGGGGATGGACAACGGCATCAACTATCTCTTTGACGAATCGGAGACGACGCTGACCTATCGCCTTCCCTTTGACCCGCTTGCCGACGAAGCGTTGTATGAATTATGCGTTAATAACGACGACGGCGTGCAGTTTTCCCACACGGTTGAGGAACAGATCGGCGGTCAGCTGAAGGCGGGCTTTGTGCTTACGCATCTTTACGAAGACCTCAACGGTTCCGGCAAACTGCATGAATTCAATGTGCCGACCATGCTCGCCACGCGCGCGGTCAAGCCGAAATAACAAATATCGATTGACAGAAAGCCGCCGTTATCCGGCGGCTTTCAGCATGTCAAAAAGTCTCTGGGATTGTAAAGGGTCGAAGCCCTTTACCTATAAAATCCGGCTGCGGCGGCTTTGCCGACGCGACGGATCGCCCAGTATGGGCGGGTTCTCTGCGCGTTTTGCCGCCCGGGAGCCCGAAGGGCGAGAGGCAAAACGTGGTTTATCCGTCAAAAAACCAGTTTTTTGACGGACTGAAAGCCGCCGTTATCCGGCGGCTTTTTCGCGCAGCTGCCGTTCGTTTTGAATGAAATAGCCGTTCGTTCGCTTTTCCAGAACACCCTCGCTGCAGAGCGATTTCAGCGAGCGCAGCAGGTGGCGGTAGCTTACGCCAAGCTGTTCGGAAACGTCCGTCAGCCGTTCGGAAAACAGCCCGTTCTGCGCGTTTTGCAGCAAGTATTCGCTCAGCCGCGCTTCAAAGGGACGCAGGATGATCCCCGTCGTGTTTTCAACGCTGTCATGCAGCTTGGCTGCCAGCCCCCGGCCAACGCGCAGCAAAAACGGAGGATAATTCAGCAGCGCCGCTGCGTAAACGCTCAGCGGCAGACCGATACACTCGACCGGCGTGATCGCCTGTACGGAGGAGATGGCATCGCGCCTGCCCATCATGAGCTCTATATCCCCCATGATCCCGTCGGATATATAGTAGCAGAGCAGCAGATTTCGTCCGCCTGTTTCGCTCATGCAGACCTTCGCCTTGCCGGAGAGAAGGATATAGAGAAACTCGACTTCCTGCTCCGCAAGCAGCAGCCACTCTCCGCGCTCAAAATGAAGCAGCAGCGCATTGGACGGGTCGATTCCGCCAAGGTCGAGCTGATTCAGTTTTTCGTAATACTGCCGCGGCAGCTTTTGCCGGTGCATCTGCGTCGCCTGCCTTTGCCTGTCGATCTGACGATAGTGTGACATATGTCATATGCCGCGTCAAGCAATCGTCCTATACTCATGGTGTCATGTGCCGCATTTAAGGCAAAAAGGCTTTATCCAGGCGGAACTGACACGGAGAAACACATGTATTACCTGATTTCGCTTTTCATCGGCATATTGGTTGCCTTCATGATCACCGTCAACGGCGGGTTGACCACGCTCTACGGGGTCTATTCCGCGACGGTTGTCATTCATATCGTCGGGCTGGTTCTCATCAGCGCGATTGTTCTGATGCGCCGTGAAAAACCCTTTGCCAAGGCGCAGCCGTGGTATCTCTATATCGGCGGCGTAATCGGCGTTGCGACGACGGCGTCCACGAACTATGCGTTTGGAAAAATCAGCGTTTCCGCTATCCTCGCGCTGAGTCTGTTCGGTCAAAGCGTCGCCGGTGCGCTGGTCGACCAGTTCGGCATGTTCGGTATGCGGCGGCACCCGTTTCGGCCGCACCAAATTCCCGGGATATTATTTGTCGTCGGCGGTATTGCATGTATGATGGGCGGCGGATTTGCGCTTCTGCCGGTTCTCGCGGTGTTCGGCTCCGGGGTATCGCTCGTCGTCTCGCGCTCCTACAACGCGCGTCTGGCGGACAATACGAGCGTCTACATCAGCACGTTTTTCAACTATGTCTGCGGTTTATTGACGGCGATTCCCGTGCTTCTGCTCTTTGGCATGCGGGAGCCGGTGCTGCAGGCGTTTGTGCTCGCGCCGCACTGGTGGTCATATCTCGGTGGGGCAATCGGCGTGGTCACCGTGTGGCTGAGCAACGTTGTCGTGGTCAAAATTCCGCAGCTGTACGTAACGCTTTTGATGTTTGTCGGGCAGGTGTTTACAGGCGTGCTGCTCGACGCGCTGCTTGACGGCGCGTTCTCGCTGCCGAATATCGCCGGCGGCGTACTGGTCGCGGTCGGCCTTGCGCTCAATCTTCTGCTGGAGCGGCGCTCCTCCCGGCGGCTCACGGCGGACTACAACGCGGCCGAATAGACCGTAACCGGCGGCAGGCGGCGCGCAGATATCTGCGCGCCGCCTGTCGTTGCGTGTTATCAGTTGCAATCAATAGTTTGCCAACAGATCCCCAATGTGGTTTTTCAGATATTTGTCTTTTGTATAGACGAAATTCTGGGAGACGATATAGGTCTTTCCGTCATCCCAGAGAATGGTTTCGGTCTTGTCCTCGGGGTTGGCGCGGCCGGTCACCGTTGTCGCGCGGTTGTGGATGCGGTTGGCAAGCAGTATCATAAACTGGTTTTTCTCGGGATCGACCGAAAAATGGTTGCCCGTAAAGCCGTTGAGCGCGATGGTCTTCTCTCCAAAGTATGCGGGCACCTCGCTGAAGGTTTGCACCGGCTGTTTGGAATAGCAAAGATACCCCATATACTGCGAATCCCCGCCGCCGGGCAGCTTTCCGCCCGTGCGGTTGACGCCGATTTCGAGCAGCGTCTTTCGGCTCAGCAGCGCGCCGCCGAGCAGACCGCGCGCGAGCAGCGTCATGTCGTCCAGACTCGAAAACAGGCCGGCGTGTCCGCAGGGAGCGGGCTGGCCCGTGTTGAGCAGGCGGGCTTTTGGGTCGTGCACCGTGCCGGGCGGGCAGGCGGCGTCCAGCTGAAATGCGCCGTTCACGATTCGCCGTTCGTAGTTGCAGTCCTCGGTCTTGCGAAGCAGCGCGGCGGGCACCTCGGCAAACGTGCGCGTCATGCCAAGCGGGCGGACGATGTTGTCGTTTAAGTAGTTCCAAAATGGTTGATCGGCAGCGGATTCGATGATGTATTTGAGCACCATCGCGCCCATGTCGGTGTAAAATTTCCGCACCGGCGGCGGGCCGACGCGGATGTCGAACAGCAGCGCCTCCGCCTCGTTCGCGCTTGCCGCCGTGTCCAAGCGCCCCGCGGTCTGCAGCGACGTGCGAAAGGCGAGCAGGTCCTCCACCGTTACGTCCGCGATGCGGGGAAACCGCTTGTCGACGCTGCCGATCGGCGCGTCCAGCCGGAGTTTATTCCGCTCGCAAAGCTGCAGCACGGCGATGCACGTAAAGAGCTTGGTCACCGAAGCGAGATCAAAAACGGAGCTCGTCTCCATCGGCGCCGGGTCGGGCACAAACTCGCCGTTTTCGAGACGTACTTCGCGGATATTGCCGCGGCAAAACGCCTCACCGCGCGTCAAATCGCCGTAGGACACGGCAATGCCGCTGACGATTTTGCGCTCGTTTACGAGATGATGGATCCCCTGCTCCAGCAGTTCTCTCGAAGAAGCCGTCATGCGCCGGCTCCGCCCGTGTTCTGCGGCGGGGTCAGCGCCGCGTTTTTTCGATCCCAATTCTTCTGAAACGCGCGTTTGACGGCGGCCTTTTGAAACGTCTGCGGGTCATATTTGGCATAGAACGCCGCTTCTTCTCTCAGCGCGCGTACGAGCAGTTCGTCCATCGCCTGCGCGTCGTCGGATACGTCCGCCGCCCAGCTTTGCTCCAGCGCGTCGCGTTCGGCATAGAAGTCCGCCGGGACAATCCGACCGATCAGCGCGCGGCGGAACCGCTCCGCCTCGCGCCAGTAGCGCGCGCCCGCCTCGTCTCCGGGGGAGCACACGGGCAGCCGGACGGGATTGCCGAAACGGTATGGTTTAAAGAGCGATACGCAAGGCGTGGAGGTGCCGGTGAGGGATACCGTCGGCGCGCCGCCGTCCAGGCGGACGATCATGCTCGCGGTCGAGTGGTCGCCAACCATGCCGCCGTAGTGCATGCAGCAGCTCGACACCGTGCCCTCGGCAAAGGGATTTGCCACGCCGTCGTCGTGCGTGCGAAGCGCGCGCGCCATGTCCGCCTCGCTCCGCACGCTCGGCAGAGCGCAGGCGCTCTGCCCTTGCCGCCTGTGCGAGCCGGAGAAAAACGTATAGAGCGGATCGGAGTACGTCTTTGCAAAGTCGCAAACGCCGCCGCCGTAGCGTTCCCCATCCGAACCGATGGAGAGACGGTTGCTGATGGACGCGCGCTGATAGGATTTGACAACCCAGTTTTTCTGACAGGTTTCGAGCACAAAGAGCTTGCCTTTGTCGATGACGAGAAACGAGTTGTCATAGTAAAACTTGTGGTCATAGCCGCAGTTTCCGCCCTGACCGTAGAGTTCCAGCAGCTCGATGATCATATTCACCGCCAGCTCGGCGCTCTCCGCCCGCTCGAGTGCGAGGCGCAGCAGGTCCATGCCCGTCAGCGACGGCGCGCCGTATTTTCCCTTGGTGAACACCGCCTCGTTGCCGATGGCGACGCCCGCCTCGTTGACGCCGATCTCCGCGCCCCACATCCAGCTCGGGCGGGAGAGCAGCACGCCGAGGGTTTCCTTCGTCTGCGGAATCCGGCGGTAGGTGCACGCAACGTCGGCCTCTTCATGAACGCGCGCCGGGATATACTCCGCAACCTGCGTTTCGTTGGGACTGCGGTCGCTGTTTTTGGCAAAAAGAGCATAGGAGTTCAATAAAACGCCGAGCGTGTCGCACATATCGCGCTTCCTCCTGAATGATAAATTCGGATAGTCAACTGATAGGAACCAGAACGAATTTCGGATAAACTCGCCGTACTTCAGTATACCATATGCGCGCCGTTTTGGGAGCGCGTTTATCGGCGCAAGAGGTTGTAGCAAGTGCCCCGGTGTGGTACAATACCTTGCGGATAGGGATGGAGGAAGCGTATGGAACTGGACCCGCTGGCGATACGAAATCTGCTCATCTGGGTGGGGCTTGCGCTGGGCAGCACAATCCTGCTCGGCGGTGTGCCGAGCTGGATGCGCGGCGCGGCAAAGCGCGCGGATCCATCCGCGGCGGCGGCGGTGTTCGCGCTGGTTCTGACGCTGTGCAGCGCTATGCTGCTGTATGTCAGCGGCGGCGTGGAGCGCGCGCTTTTTGTGACAAGCGTGCAGCTGCTCTGGCTTGCCGTGTGCGGGTTCCTCTCCGCGCTGACGTGGCTCAGCCTCTTCACCGCGCTCACCGGCGGGCGCGTGAGCAAGGTCTTGCCGGTCTATCTGATTTCGTCGCTCGTTACGCTTGCCGTGTCGCATTTTCTGTTCGGTACGCCGATGGGCCTGTGGAAAATCTGCTGCATGATCCTGATTCTGCTGGGCATCGTGTTTATCGAGAGCCGTACGCCGCAGATTCAGAGCCAGCTGTGGTTTGTCTATTCGCTGCTTGCGGTGCTGGCGGGGGCGGGAACCGCGTTGCTTCGGCGCGGCATGATTGGCGAAGCGTTTGACGCGCAGGTCTATCAGCTCTGGCGCGCGGCGTTTGCGGCGGGGTTTTTGTGGCTGTTTGTGTTCATCCGAAAAAAACAGGTTACGCTGGGGGATTTCTCGGCGCGCGCGTGGATCAGCGTGCTCTTTGCGGCGGTGTTTCTCGCTGGCAGTTATGCCGCGGACTACTTTGGTTCGCTGCGCGGGGACGAGAGCTATCTTGCGCCGATCGGCGTACTTGCAAGCCTGTTTGTCATGCTCTTTGCGCGGATGTTTCAAAAAGAGAAGCAGCCCGGCGCGGCGGTGTTCGGCACGCTTCTCGTCATGCTGGGACAGTTTGGGATCCTGATGGGACTGTAGCGCGCGCGGCTTTAATTGGAACGCTAGCGAGAGAGAAATATTAATTATAAAATGGGAATGACACTATGGTAAAACTCTGTATATTCGATTTGGACGGCACGCTCGTCAATACGCTGCATGATCTGACCGACAGCCTCAATTACGCGCTGAACGAATGCGGGCTTCCCTCGCTTTCCGAATCGCGCGTCGCCGCGATTGTCGGACACAGCGTGGAGTATATGTGCGAGCATGCCGTACCGCCGGAGCATCCGGATCAGGCGACGCGGGTGCTCGAGCTCTACAGCGAGCACTATCGGGCGCATAGCCTCGACCGTTCGCACCCCTACGACGGCATGATCGACGCGGTAAAGCGCATCAAACAGGCGGGCGTAACGGTTGCCATCGCCTCCAACAAACCGCATGCGGACACGGTGAAAGTGGTCGAGATGCTCTACCCGAAAAACCTCTTTTCACTGGTGCTCGGGCGTACGGATAAATTCACCATCAAACCCGCGCCGGACGCGCTGCGCTTTATCATGGACTATTTCGGGGTCACGCCCGGAGAGTCGGTCTACGTTGGCGATTCAGATGTGGATGTGCAATTTGCGCACAACGCGGGAATGCGCTGCGTCTCCGTGGACTGGGGGTTCCGATCCGTGGAGGAAATCCTTGCCGCGGGGGCGACCTGCATCACGAGCGATCCCGGCAAGGTGCCGGAGCTCGTGCTCAACGAACCGAAAGAGGGAAGCGCTTGCTGATTAACGTCTACGACTTTGACAACACGATCTATCGCGGCGACTCGAGTGTCGATTTTTTTCGGCACTGCGCCGCGAAATATCCGCGCGCGCTGCTTTCGGCGCTCGGCGCGATGCCATGGATGCTCGCCATGCTGCTTGGGGCTGTGGATAAAACGCGGACCAAGGAGCGTTTTTACCGGTATCTTCGGCATGTGCCGGACGTTGCGGAAGAGGTGGAACGTTTCTGGCTGACGCACGACAAAAATCTGAAGGACTGGTATTTTGCGCAGAAGCGGGACGACGATCTGATCATATCCGCTTCGCCGGTGTTCCTGTTGGAGCCGCTCATGAAGCGGCTGAACCTGAAACTCATTGCCTCCCGTGTGGATGCCCGAACCGGCCGCTATGAGGGGCTCAACTGCCATGGTGAGGAGAAGGTGCGCCGCATGCGGGAACTCTTTCCCGAAGCGCAGATCGAGCGGTTTTATTCGGACAGCACCAGCGACGCGCCTTTGGCGAGGCTTGCGCGCGAAGCGTTTTTTGTAACCGGAGACGACAGAACGGCGTTTCCGCTGAACTAGGGCGTGTTTCTAAAAGCACGGCGGGACAGATTCGGCACCTTTTTTGCCGGCTTTATGTTGCTGCAACCTTGAAATAGCGCTGCTATTCCTGCGCGGCTGCTCCTCAAACCGACAAAACATCCGCTCGCGCTGTCTTCGCCGCATTTTAGAAACAAACCCTGGATACGACTGGCAAAACGGACGAACCCCGGAAAGGAGCAAACGCATATGAAGGTAATTGCAATCAACGGAAGCCCGCGCGTCAACGGCAATACCGGCGCGGCGCTCAAGGTGATGACGGACGAGCTGGAGCGACAGGGAATTGAAACAGAGACGATTCAGGTGGGCAATCGAAACATTCATGGCTGCACCGCCTGCGGAGTTTGCAGCACCTCCGAAGGAAGACGCTGCATGTTTTCGGATGACTGCTGCAACGAGGTGACGCAAAAGATGCGCAATGCGGACGGGTTCATCCTCGGCGCGCCGACCTATTACGGCGGCATGCCGGGCCCGATGAAATCGTTTCTCGACCGCGCGCTGTTCTCCACTTCGACTGGGTTTCGCGGAAAAGTGGCGACCGGCGTCGTCGCCGTGCGCCGCGCGGGCGGCGTGGACGTATTGCATCAGCTCAACAACTTTCTCAATCTTGCACAGACCGTAACACCTCCTTCGCAGTATTGGACGCTTGCATACGGCCTCCACAAAGATGAAATCGCGGGGGATGGAGAAGGGATACAAACCCTCGTGAAACATGCGCGCGCGATGGCGTGGCTGCTAAAGCTGATCGACGCGGGAAAAGATACCTATCCGTATCCCGAGGATGAGCCCAGAATTCTGACCAATTTTATTCGTTAAAACCATGCTTCTTTCGGCCGCGCGAACGCGCGGTTTTTTTGCTTTGCAATGGAGATGAGGTCGGTGAAATGATATATTTATGTGAAAACCAACTTGCTGCATAAAATTCTTGCTACAATAGGATTATGCGTCATGGGGCGCAAGGTTTCGGGGCATTTTAGAATGTCGCTTTTTAAAAAGCACGTTTTATACGTTTGGAAAACGGCAGTTGCTTATATGGTTGCAGCAACCCAAATGCAGGAGGAAACGCATGGATTTTCCCGTTCAGGTAAATAGCGAGGTCGGACGGCTCAGGCGCGTGCTGCTGCACCGCCCGGGGCAGGAGCTGGAAAACCTCATGCCGCAATACCTTTCCCGCCAGCTGTTCGAGGATATCCCGTACCTTGTACACGCGCGGGAGGAACACGATGAATTTGCCGCCACGCTCCGCGCGTGCGGCGTGGAGGTTTTGTATCTGCTCGACCTTGCAGCCGAGGCGATATCACCCTCCGGCACCCGGGAAGCGTTTGTGGACGATTTTATCGCGGAGGCCGGGATTTCGACGCGCGGCGTTGAACGATTCGTGCGCGACTATCTTCTCGACATGCCCGTTGAACAGATGCTTGGCGCTATGGTGCGCGGCGTGCGAAAGAGCGATCTTGGCCGCCGCGGGCAGAAACACCTTGTGGATTATATCGACGACGCATACCCGTTTTACGTCGATCCCATGCCAAACCTGTATTTTACGCGCGACCCGTTTTTTACAATCGGCGGCGGCGTCTGCATCTCTAGCATGGCGAATACCGTGCGTGCGCGCGAGACGCTGTTTGGCCAATATATCTTCCAAAAACATCCTCTTTACAAAAATACGCCGATTCTGCACCAGCGCACCGATCCCTTTTCCATCGAGGGCGGGGACGTGCTCGTGCTTTCCGACGAGGTCATCGCCATAGGCATTTCGCAGCGCACGGATCCGCACGCGGTGGAAGCGCTTGCCGAACGGCTCATCTGCGAGCAGACGGGGATCGGTTGCGTACTGGCTATCGATATTCCCAAGATCCGTTCCTATATGCATCTCGACACGGTTATGACCATGGTCGATCGGGACAAGTTTACGATTCATCCGTCCGTGCTGCCGACGCTGCGCGTCTTTTCGCTGCGGAAAAAAGACGGCAAACTCGTCGTTGAACCCGAAAAGAAAAAACTCAGCGAGGTGCTGGCTGAAGCGCTGCACCTCGACCAGGTGACCATGATTCGCTGCGGGGGCGGCAGCGCCATAGACGCCGCGCGCGAGCAGTGGAACGACGGCACAAACACGCTCGCCGTCGCGCCGGGCGAGGTAATCGCTTTTTCACGCAACTATGTGACCAACGGCATCCTGCGCGACCACGGCGTGACGGTGCATGAAATACCATCCGCGGAACTCTCCCGCGGGCGGGGCGGCCCGCGCTGCATGAGCATGCCGTTTCTGCGGGAGTGAGCGCGGCCTGGCCGAATGGCTTTGCGGCGGCTGTGCCGTATAACAGTTATATCGAATAAACTTGCAAAAACGGCAGATTTACGACATATATTATTGAAAGCAAAAAAAATATAAGGTATAATACCCGCATTACGTCTTATACAATGGGGAATAGGCCGCTGCGGCGGGGAGCAGAACCTCAAAGCACGGCGTGAACATGACAATCGTTTTTAATGGAGGGGTAAGTTGGCTATGGAAGACCGGTATCGTAACGATGTCGCGGTGCAGGTGCCGCGCGTTTTACTGCCGAAAAAGGGCACGGACTATTATAAATGGGCGGTGGTCGCCTGCGACCAGTATACGTCCCAGCCTGCATATTGGGAAGAAGCCAAACGGATCGTCGGCAAAGCGCCTTCGACGCTGGAGCTCATCCTGCCGGAAGCATATCTGGAAAAACCCGGCGAAGAGGAGCGCATCAAGAGCATCAAACAGCATATGCGCGACTACCTCGACAAAGGTGTTCTGGTGGAAAAGCCGCAGGGGTTTGTGCTGGTTTCGCGTACGGTTGGCGGCTCCACGCGCACCGGCCTTGTCATGGCGCTCGATCTGGAAGCGTATGATTATGCCAAGGGTTCAACCACGCTGATTCGTGCGTCGGAGGGGACCATCGTGTCCCGCATTCCGCCGCGGCTTAGAATCCGCGAAGGCGCGCCGATTGAACTGCCGCATATCCTCGTTTTAATCGACGACCCCGATCGCACGGTGATCGAGCCGCTCGCTCTGAAAAAAGCAAAGCTCACGCGGCTGTATGATACGGATTTGATGCTCGAAGGCGGGCATATCACCGGCCACCTTGTGGACGGCGAAGACGATATCCTCGGCGTGCTGAACGCGCTGGCGGCGCTGAAGGACGAAAAGCGGTTCTCCGAAAAATACGGCGACCGCGCGCCGATGCTCTTTGCCATGGGCGACGGCAACCACAGCTTTGCAACCGCAAAAGCGAACTGGGAGAAGATCAAGGAAACGCTGCCCGAGAGCGAGCGCGCCGATCATCCCGCGCGCTATGCGCTGGTCGAAGTGGAAAACGTCCACGACGAAGGCATCGTATTCGAGCCGATCCACCGGGTGGTATTCGGTACGAGCGGAAACCGCGCCATCGAGACCATACTGCGCTTTCTGAAAGAGCAGAACGACTGCGCTCGCGTCGAGCTTGGCCGCCTGCTTGGCGCGCAGAGCGGAGATTCGCATATTCTGCCGTTCGTCACAGGCGAAGTCGAAGGCGCGTTTATCGTGAACTGCCCCAAAGCGCAACTTGCGGTCGGCACGCTGCAGGCGGCGCTGGACGAGGCGGTCAAGGACATCTGCGGCGCGGAGGTGGACTATATCCACGGTGCGGACGTAGTGAAAACCCTGGCGAAAAAGGGCGGAGCGATCGGCTTTTTGCTGCCGGCGATGGAGAAAAGCGAGTTTTTCTCCACAGTTATTTACGACGGCGCGCTGCCGCGAAAGACGTTCTCAATGGGCGAGGCAAACGAGAAGCGTTATTATCTCGAGTGCCGCTCGCTTGAGAAAAAGTAAACAAAGTCAGGCGAATCGTCCGGCACCGGCCGGTTCGGGACGCGTTTGGATGTATATGGAGAAACGAGGAAACACCAGTGGCGGTTAAAACGGTCAAGTTCGGCGGAACCAGTCTTTGCTGCGCCGAGAATTTTACAAAGGTCAAGAACATCATCGCGGCTGATAAAGCGCGCAAATACGTCGTGCCTTCCGCGCCCGGCAAACGCTTCCCCGGAGACGAGAAGATTACCGATTTGCTATATCTTTGCTATGCGAAGCATTCCAACGGACTGTCGTTTGACGACGCGTATCAGCAGATTTCCGAACGTTATATCGCAATCGAGACCGAACTGGGGCTAAAGACGAATATCGCGCAGGAACTCTCCGCCATCAAGAAAAACATCATTGCCGGCGCGAGCGAGGACTATATCGCCAGCCGCGGAGAATATCTCAGCGGGCTGCTGCTGGCGGACTATCTGGGGTTCGACTTTCTCGACGCGGCGGAGCTGATCAGCTTCCACGCGGACGGAACCTATGACGACGAGACGACGCAGAAGTGGACGCAGAAACTGACGGACATGCAGAATGTCGTCGTCCCCGGCTTCTATGGGCGCAGGCGGGACGGCAGCATCAAGACCTTCTCCCGCGGCGGCAGCGACATCACAGGCGCCATCGTGGCGCGCGCCGTGCAGGCGGACGTCTATGAAAACTGGACGGACGTCAGCGGCTTTCTGATGGCCGATCCGCGCATCGTCGATAACCCCAAGGTCATCTCGGTGGTAACGTATTCCGAACTGCGCGAGCTGAGTTATATGGGCGCGACCGTGCTGCACGAGGACTCCATATTCCCCGTCCGCCGCGCGCAGATTCCGATCAATGTGCGCAACACCAACCGCCCCGATGACGAGGGGACGATGGTGATACCGGATGCGTTTCTCAAGTATTACAAGCGCGAGGGCGTGCTCACCGGCGTTGCCGGGCGCAAAGGGTTTACGGTCATCACGGTGTATAAGGACAACATGCACAACGAGGTCGGCTTTGGCTATCGCCTGCTGCGCGTGCTGGATCGCTATAACATCTCGTTTGAGCATGTACCGAGCGGCATCGATACCATGAGCCTCGTCATCTCGGATACCAAGCTCAAGGAGCACCTCGAGCAGGTGCTGCGCGAGATCCAGCGGGACTGCGAGCCGCAGAGCATCGAGCTGCACTCCAACATGGCGCTTGTCGCAACGGTCGGCAAAGGCATGATCCATTCCCTCGGCGTCGCCGCGCGGCTCTTCGGTGCGCTCTATGAAGCCGGCGTCAACGTACGCATGATCGACCAGGGCTCTTCGGAGATGAACATCATCGTCGGCATCGAAAACGACGATCTCGAAACGGCGGTCAAGGCCATCTACCGCGCGTTTGCGTAAAACATTCCGGGTAACGCAAAGCTCTCCCATGCAAGGGAGAGCTTTTCTGTTGCGTCTGTTTTATTTTGCAAACGACGTGACGAGCGCGGTCAGAATGTCCACCACTTTTTCCATGGTCTGTACGGCGATGAACTCATACCGTCCGTGGAAATTGTGTCCGCCTGTGCAGAGGTTGGGACAGGGCAGCCCCATGTAACTCAACCGCGCGCCGTCCGTTCCGCCGCGAATGGGCGCGAGAAACGGCGTGACGCCGACGGCCTCCATGGCCGCCTTCGCCGCGTCCACGACGAACGGCGGCACCTTGGTTTTCATATTGTAGTAGGAATCGTTCAGCTCGAGCGAAACCGTACCCGCGCCGTATTTTTCGTTGAGATAGGCGCAGGCCTTTCGCACCAGCTCTTTCTTCTGTTCGAATTTCTCCATGTCGTGGTCGCGCAGCAGATAGTGCATGTAGGCGTTGTCCACGCGCGCGTCCAGCCGTTCCAGATGATAGAAGCCTTCATATTCTTCGGTGCAGGCCGGGTTTTCAAAGCGTGGCAGCAGTTCGTTAAGCTCCATTGCCACAAGGGACGCGTTTACCATGCGCCCTTTCGCCGTGCCGGTGTGCGTGCTCAGTCCGCGGACGCGGATTTCCGCGCTCGCGGCGTTGAAGCATTCGTAATTGATCTCGCCGAGCGTGCCGCCGTCAACCGTGTAGCCAAAGTCCGCGCCAAACGCGGCGACGTCGAACAGATCGACCCCGCGCCCGACCTCTTCGTCCGGCGTGAACCCGATGCGGATCGTCCCGTGCGCCGGTGCGTCGGGCGAGAGCATGCGCTCGGCAAACGTCATGATCTCCGCAACGCCCGCCTTGTCGTCCGCGCCGAGCAGGGTCGTGCCGTCCGTACAGATGATCTCTTCACCGATATGGCCAAGCAGCGCGGGGGAGTTTGCGGGAGAAAGCGTGTAGCCGTTGCCCATGTCGATGTCCCCGCCGTCGTAATTCGGCGTGAGCACCGGTTTTACATTTGCGCCGCTGACCGCGTCGACGGTATCCACATGCGCAAGGAATGCGACGATCGGCGCCTTACCATCGGTGTTGGCGGGAATGGTCGCGGTCACGTAGCCGTGCGCGTCCAGCTTCACCTGCTCCGCGCCGAGGGCGGTCAGCTCGCCCTGCAGCAGCCGGCACAGGTCGAGCTGCTTGTCCGTGCTTGGAATTTTACTTGCGTGCTGCTCGGATTGTGTGTCGATTTTTACATATCGAAGGAAACGGTCTTTGACGGATTCCATAAGCTATATTCTCCTGTCGTCTGGTTGTATTCACTTGTGAGCATATCACGTCGCGTTTGCTAAGACAAGGCGTGTAGGGGGTTATAAATCGCCATATGGACTCGGAAAAGGCGCCCCCCTTGCGGGAAACGCCTCTCAGGTCGGTTATTGAACTCTGATTCCGATTATATCCGAGAACGGAATAAGGGGAATGCGTCAGCGGCCTTTGTGGTTCTGGAAGCAGGTGCTGCAGTACACGGGACGGTCGTTTCTGGGTTGGAACGGGATTTTGGTGGGGGCGCCGCACTCCGCACAGACCGCGTCAAACATTTCGCGATCACCGCTGCGGGTGGTCTTGCGGCTGGAGCGGCAATCCTTGCAGCGGACGGGTTCGTTCTGGAATCCTTTCTCCGCGTAGAATTCCTGTTCGCCAGCTGTGAAGACGAATTCCTTACCGCAATCCTTACATACCAGTGTCTTGTCTTGGAACATTTCGCTTTTTTCCCCTTTTCGGTTTGAGAATTTTTCTGATATCCGTGCGCCGGCTGACCTGGTTTTTGCCCCCACACACGCCAACTGGAAGTGTCGCTACCCGGCGATATGCCTCTCACTACTGCCTCTCTCGAAATGCATGTTTTGATATGCCTCGGTTGGACTTACATCTAGACCGCACCATGCTCACGGGGCTTTGCCCGCTTACGTGGATCGTTTTGCCTGCGACTGGCATCGATTTTCAACCACAGACCCGATACGCGGATACCAAAACCATTATAGAGCACACAATTGTAAAATTGCAATGTATTTTTTTTTACTGCATCCCGAACAAACGCAGTCTTTCCGCGCTTTTATTCTTATTTATGCGCCGGTTCGTACTCATTATACTGTGCGCGCGGACCGCCTACATATTTCGGACGCGTCTTTGCCAGTACCAGTGTTGCCTCTCCAATACTGCGCTGGGCGGTATGAACGGGCACCACGACGGGGTGCAGATGCATACCTATGAGCGTGCCGCCGATGTCCATGCCGAGCGCGGCTTTGCCGTTGAGGTTTTCCACCATCACGCGCTCGGGGATGCGGTTATATGCTTCGGTTGCAAAGGCGCCGCCCGCGTGCAGCCAGGGGCGCACCCAGACTTCCTGCAGACCGTGGCGCTCCATGCAGGCGCGGCTGGTGCAGAGCGCGCGGTTGATGTGCTCGCAGCCCTGCACGGCCAGATAAAGCCCCGCGGCGGTTACCTTTGGCAATATCGCGTCCATAACGGCTTTGGCAGCCTCCTCGTTGGAGGCGGAGCCGATGCGCTTGCCGACGATTTCGCTTGTCGAACAGCCGACGACGAAGATATCGCCCTCGCGGTAGTCCGCGCTGGAGAGAAGGGTATCGACGGCCTCCGCCGCCTGACGGGTCAGTTCGCTGGTATTCACTGATTTAAACACTCCTTTGATTCCAAAAGAAGACGGCGCTGCGCCGGGGCGCAGATTCGCCTTCAGAATGACAGTATAGCACAAAACGCGCGCTTTCACCGCGAATTTTTCACGCATGGCGGCGGGGGAATCTGTGTTATACTGGGCGCATGGACTGGATTGCGTCCTTAACGGACTGGTACAAACAAAACGCGCGGGATCTGCCCTGGCGCAGGACGCGCGACGCATATGCCGTCTGGATCAGCGAGATCATGCTCCAGCAGACGCGGGTCGCCGCCGCGATTCCTTATTATGAGCGGTTTCTGGCCGAACTTCCGGACGTGTCCGCGCTGGCAAACGTGGACGACGACCGCCTGCACAAGCTCTGGGAAGGACTGGGGTATTACAGCCGCGCGAAAAATCTCAAGCGCGCCGCGCGGGAGATTGTCGACCGGTTCGGCGGCAAAATACCGGGCCGCTATTGCGAGCTGCTTACGCTGCCGGGCGTCGGGGAATACACCGCGGGCGCGGTTGCGTCCATCGCATTTGGCGAGGCGGTGCCCGCCGTGGACGGAAACGTTCTGCGCGTCTGGGCGCGGCTATATGCCTATGAGCGGGATATTCGCGATCCGATATACAAAAAAGAAGTGCGCGCCGCGCTGCTGCCGCTGATTCCGGCGGTGGAGCCGGGCGTGTTCAACGCGGCGATGATGGAGCTTGGCGCCTTGATTTGCCTGCCAAACGGCGCGCCGAAATGTGACGCATGTCCCGCGCGCGGCTGGTGCGAAGCGGCCCGGCTGGGAAAAACGTCCGAACTGCCGGTGCTCGGCGCGAAGAAGCCGCGCAGAATCGAGCGAAAGACGGTGTTTGTACTCCAAACGGAACAGGGGCTGCTGGGTTACCGCAGGCCGGAGAGCGGGCTTCTCGCGGGCTTATGGCAGCTGCCTGAGATGGCGGGGGAACTGACCGATGCGGAGGCCGCGTCCTGGCTCGGCGAGCGCGGTATTTTGCCCGTCGGCGAGCTGCGCGTCTATGAACGGAAGCATATCTTTACGCATGTGGAGTGGCATATGCGCGTCTTTGCGGCGCGGGTGGCGGCGGACGTTCTGCCCGGAGGCTGGTTCGTGCTGGACGAATCGCACGCGCTGCCGACGGCGTATCGGGTGTGCATATAAAAATAACGGCTCAAGCCGTTATTTTTATATGCGTTTAAATCGGTCTTCGGCCTTCCATGGCTTTTGCAAGCGTTACCTCGTCGGTATATTCCAAATTGCCGCCGATGGGAATGCCGTGCGCAATGCGGGAGCAGGACACGCCCATGGGCTTGAGTAGCCGCGCGATGTACGAGGCGGTCGCCTCGCCTTCCACGTCCGGGTTGGTTGCGATGATGACCTCTTTTACGCCGCCCGCCTTGACGCGCTCGATCAGCTCGTTGATGCGGATGTCGTTGGGGCCGACGCCGTCGACGGGCGAGAGCACGCCGTGGAGTACGTGATACTTCCCGTTGAACTCACGCGTGCGCTCCATGGCCACGACGTCCTTTGCGTCGCAGACGACGCAGAGCACGCTGCCGTCCCGCGCGGTATCCGCACAGATGGCGCAAGGACTGACGTCCGTATACGTGCCGCATACGGGGCAGTCGACCACCTTTTCGCGCGCGGCGATGATGGCGGCGGCAAGCTCCTGCGCCTGCGCCGCGGGCATATCGAGAATATGATACGCAAGCCGCTGCGCCGTTTTCTGTCCGATGCCGGACAGGCGCGAAAGCTGCGTGGTCAGCCGAACGATGGGTTCAATGGTGAGCATAGGTTACAGGCCGAGTCCGAGCCCGCCGGTGATCCTGTTGATTTCATCCTCGGCAGTCTTTGTTGCCGTGCGCAGCGCCTCGTTGACGGCGGAGAGCACGAGATCCTGCAGCATCTCCACATCCTCTGGATCGACGCAGGCAGGGTTGATGACGATGGACTTCACGTCCTTGCCGCCGTTGACGGTGACGGTGACCATGCCGCCGCCGCTGCTGGCGGTGAACTCGCGCTCCGCAAGCTCCGCCTGCGCGCGCTGCACGTCCTGCTGCATCTTCTGGGCGCGCATCATGAGCTGCTGCATGTTGCCGCCGCCCATTCCTCCGGGAAATCCTCCCTTGGCCATATGACAAATACCTCCTGAATTGGTTGTTCTGTTTGCTATATCCGCCGCCGTGCGGAAATGAATCTGTGTCGGTTATTCTATCGTCAGCTTGTCGCCGAAGAGCTCCTTGGCAAGCGCCTCCGCCTGGTTGCTGACCGGCGGCGCGGCGTTCGTCGTGGTGACGATGAGCTTTGCGTCGGGCTTGAACTGCTGCAGCGCGCGTTGGGTCGGTTCGAAGTTGATCGGCGCGGAGAGGTTTTTCTGCTTCATCTCCTGTGCTTGGGTAAAACCGACGGTGAGCGTGTTCTGCTCAAATTTCAGCGCGACGGCGTCCCGCGCCAGTGCCTGAACGAACATATTCGGAATGTTATCGATCGTTGTGCGCCAGATCGTCGCCGCGTCGTCTGCGCCTGTGGCCGGCTTGACGCTGTTCTGCGCCGGGGCCGGTGTCAGAGAAGGCTCTTCGGGCCATGTCGGGGGCGCAATGATCTCGGAAAACTGCACCGGAGGCGCGTCCTCATCCGAAAACTGCATGGATGCGTCTTCTTCCAGGGAGACGACTTCGGGTTCCGGCTTGGGCTCCGCCGCCGCCTTTTTTGCCGGTTTCGGCGTGGAGGCAGGCTCCGGCTTTGGCACGGGCGCGGGGTCGGTGCGCGCCGGAACGCCGTCTTTAAGCTGTGCTTCGAGACGGTCGAGTCTTGCTTCGAGATTGGTCAGCGTCAGCGTGTCTTCCGGGCGGCAGATGTGGATGAGCGCGCTTTCGAGCAGCGCGCGGGGGGAAGGCAGATAGCGCATGTCGTTCTGCGCGGCAAGCAGCCGGTCGACGGCGAGCATGAGCCGCGCTTCGGAAGCGGGCTTTGCCTGCTCGAGATAACGCGTCATGGCCTCCTCGGTGCAGTCGAGCAGATCTTCGCAGCGGCCGCAGGTTTTCGCCAGCAGCAGCGCGCGAAAATGCGCCGAAAGGTCGGCCGCGAACACCGAAAGATCGCGCCCCGCCTGAATGATGCCGTCGAGCTGCTTGAGCGCGGCGGGCGCGTCCGAGCGAAGGAGCGCGTCGGTGATGTCGAAAAGGAACGCGTCCTCCATGCTGCCGAGCACGTCGTAAACGTTTTGGGTGGTCACGTCGTCCCCGCAGAACGCAAGGCACTGGTCGGCAAGCGACAGCGCGTCGCGCATGCCGCCCTGCGCCGCGCGCGCAATCAGCGTCAGCCCGCCGTCCTCGATGCGCGCGCCCGCGCGCGCGAGCACGCTGGATAGCGTCAGCTTGATGTTTGCAATCGAGAGACGGTGAAAATCGAACCGCTGGCAGCGGGAGATGATCGTCGCGGGCAGCTTCTGCGGTTCGGTGGTGGCGAGGATGAACAGGATGTGTTCCGGCGGCTCTTCCAGCGTTTTGAGCAGCGCGTTGAACGCGGCGCCGGAGAGCATATGCACTTCGTCGATGATAAACACGCGGCGGCGGAGCTTGAGCGGCGCGTATTGCGCGTTTTCGATGAGATCGCGCACGTCGTTGACGCTGTTGTTGCTCGCCGCGTCGATTTCCGTGATGTCGGAGGCGTTTTCCGCCGCGGTGGACAGGCATGCCTCGCACTTGCCGCATGGCTCGCCGTCCTCGGGAGAGAGGCAGTTGACCGCGCGCGCAAGGATGCGCGCCGAGGTCGTCTTTCCGGTGCCGCGCGTGCCGCAGAACAGATAGGCGTGCGCAGGTCGATCCGACGCAACCTGATGCTTCAGCGTGGTTGTGATGTGCTCCTGCCCGATTACCTCGGCAAAGCGGACGGGGCGATATTGGCGGTACAGCGCGCGATAGGCCATTTGGCTTTGTTTCTCCATGGTCGAATTCACTAGGACTCAACCATCATGATACCATATTTTGTGGGCGGGAAAAAGTACCAATCACAAGCTCCGCGTATCTTCGCTGTTCACGCTTTCTTTCGTTGACCATAGCCACGGCTTGGGGTAAAATGATATCCGTGAAACGAGTGAGTAAAAACCTGAAATATTCGCCCCGGCGCAGGCTGAATCTGGACGCGACGTCGTTTGGCCCCGTGCTGAAGCTGATTGTCGCGCTGGCGCTGCTTGCGGTGTTTGTGCTGCTGATTGTGTTTGTCGCAGTTCCGCTTGTAAGCGCGAAAATCAACAGCGGCACGCCGTTGTTTGGCAGCACGCCGACCATTGAAACGGCAAAGGCAACCGCAAAGCCGATGAACCCGATCCTGACCAACGAAGTTGCAACCGTGCAATACGGGGAAGGCTACGGCCTGCCGACGGCGGTGGTCGATCCGAGCGTATCCGGCGGCGAGATACTGTTTGCAACGGGCGCGAGCGAGACCGCCTGCGACAGGCTTGTGCGGCTCGACCCCGTGTCGGGCGCATTTGTCAACATTGAAATTCCGCTGCTCAACGACACGATTCGCTATCCCGTGGAGAATGCGGACGTGATTTTATACGCAGACTGCAAAACAACCGGCGGCGGCAGCATCGTCCGCCTCGACAAGGTGACGGGCGAAACTGCCGTCCTGTCCGAGTTTGCGCTGGAAGCGCCGAAGCTTTCCTTCGAAGCGCCGTATGCGGTCTGGACGGAGCGCACAGGCGAAGCGTCCGCCAAACTGATCGTTTGCGACATAATCAGCGGCGAACTGGTCACGCTCGCAGTGTTTGCAAATTCGCCCTATGCCGAAAGCGAGCCGTCGATCAAGAGCGGTCAGGTCATCTATGCCGACGCGGACGAAACGAACCCCGGCAGCAGCCTGATTCGGACCGTGCTGCTTTCAGATAACAGCCGCTGGGACTTTTCGGCGGGCAGCTATGTGCATGACCCCAAGTCCGCGGGCGATCGCTGGGCGTATTTGAGCGGGAATCACGACGGAAGCAGCGACCTGTATGTCACCGTCGGCGGCGCGGCGGCGACGCGCGTCGCGCGCGGCGTAATCGACTTTGACATCACGCCGACCTGCGTGGTGTTCAGCCGCGATGAGACGGTGTATGCCTATGTGTTTTCGGATAATAAAACATATGTCGTCAGCGAGACGGGCACCAATTCGCAGTTTGTCATGGCGGGCGGAGACTATGCGCTCTGGCGCGATATGACGAATCCCGATCTGCCTCTTTGGAAATACATCAAGGTGGTCGGCTGATATGGCGGCGAAAGAGCGCGTCACCTTCATCTGCGGCGAATGCGGCTATGAATCCGCCAAGTGGATGGGCAAGTGCCCGCAGTGCGAAAGCTGGAACACCATGACGGAGTTTTCGGAAGTCAAGGTGAAAAGCGCCGCGTCCGCGGGAACAGCCGTTTCGCAGAAGCTGAGCAAGGTCGTGCCGCTGCCGCAAAAGCGTGTGTCCGCCGGCATGGGCGAGTTGGATCGCGTGCTCGGCGGCGGGATCATCCGCGGCATGGTCGTTTTGCTCGGCGGCGACCCGGGCATCGGGAAATCGACACTGCTGCTGCAGGCTGCGGATACGCTCGCGCAGGAGGGCGCCGTGCTCTATGTCTCCGGCGAGGAGAGCGCATCCCAGATCAAACTGCGCGCCGACCGCCTCGGCATGAAGAACGACATCGATATCCTCTGCGAAACCGACCTTGACCGGATCGTCGACGAGGCGACGAATACGCGCTGCAATGTGCTCATTGTGGACTCGATTCAGACGATTTTTTCCGAGGACAGCACCGGAACGCCCGGCAGCGTGAGCCAGGTGCGCGCCGCAACCGCGCGTCTGACGCAGTATGCCAAGGAGACCGGCGTGGTCGTGCTGATCGTGGGGCACGTAACCAAGGACGGCAACATCGCCGGCCCGCGTGTGCTGGAGCATATCGTGGATACGGTGCTGTATTTTGAAGGAGACCGGCACGAGGGCTTGCGGCTGCTCCGCGCGGTGAAAAACCGGTTCGGCTCGACCAACGAAGTCGGCGTGTTTGAAATGGGGGACAGCGGCATGCGCGAGGTGGCCGATCCTTCCCGGCTGTTTCTTTCGGGCCAAAGCGCGCCGGGCTGCTGTGTCACCTGCGCCATGGAGGGGTCGCGCCCGATTCTTGCGGAAGTGCAGTCGCTGTTGATCGACAACGCATTCGGCAATCCGCGTCGAACGAGCGCTGGCGTGGAAATCGGACGCCTGAGCCTGCTGCTGGCGGTGCTGGAAAAGAAAGCACACCTGCGGCTTTCGACGAAGGATGTCTATCTCAACGTAGTCGGCGGGCTGCGGCTCGACGAACGCAGTACGGATCTTGCCGTTGCGCTATGCGTTGCTTCCGCGATGATGGATCTGCCGCTTCCGCCGCGCACCGCCGCGCTGGGCGAGGTGGGGCTTACGGGCGAGGTACGCTCGCTCAGCCGGATTGAAACGCGGCTCAACGAGTGCGTCCGCCTTGGGTACGACACTGTTTTGCTGCCGAAATCGGCCAAGGTTCCGAAACTTGCCGGACTGAAAGTCGTCCCCGTCGCGACCATAGGCGAGGCGATCGCCTATTGCTACGAAAAGAAACCTGTGATATAATCCCTTTTGCGCGTTTTCGGACTGTTTCATAAAACAGCCTCCGCACAAAACGCAATTTCATACCGCTTGTGCCCGTAGCTC
>CAYLIG010000023.1:0-31593 GCA_964383635.1 uncultured Christensenella sp.
AGCTCGCGGCGGACTACATCATTCCCAAGGCGTTCGATCCGCGCGTCGGCAAAACTGTCGCCGCGGCGGTTGCCGAGGCGGCGAAGAAAAGCGGCGTGGCGCGCATCTGAAAAATGCGCGGGAATTACAATAGAATTGTGTGATCAGTCAATAGAACGGAATCGTACCGCAATGGAAGGACAGAGCAGCAATATGGATAGCGAACTGAAAAAGAATCTGGAGCGGTTTGCCTTGCAGATTCGAATCGGGATTATAGAGCAATTTAAATCGCGCGGCTTTGGTCACGTCGGCGGCTCCTTGAGCGTCGCCGATGTGCTGGCCGTGCTTTACAAAACGCAGATGAGAGTCGATCCTAAAAACCCGGCGTGGCCGGGGCGCGATAAGCTCGTGTGTTCAAAGGGACACGCGGGACCGGCGGTATACGCCACCCTGGCGCTGATGGGCTATTTTCCGTATGACATGCTAAAGACGCTCAATCAACCGGGAACGAAGCTGCCAAGCCACTGCGACCACCGCAAAACGCCGGGTGTGGACATGACGACCGGCTCACTGGGGCAGGGAACAAGCCTTGCCTGCGGAATGGCGCTGGGAGAGCGGCTGCGCGGACGCGATACGCGCGTGTTTTTGATCGTTGGAGACGGAGAGTCCGACGAAGGACAGGTTTGGGAGGCGTGCATGTTCGCAGCCGCCAAGCACTTAGGCAATCTTGTGCTGCTGCTTGACGTAAACGGAAAGCAGCTGGACGGCTGCACAAAGGATGTGCTGGACACGCTCGATCTTGGCGAAAAGCTGAAAGCATTTGGCTTTGATACCACCCGGATCGATGGCAACGATGTTGCCGCACTGTATCAAGCGCTCGAGCACACGCGCCGTGGCGGAGACAAGCCGTACGCGATCGTGATGGATACCGTCAAGGGCAAGGGCGTGCCGGAAGTGGAAAATGCGCCGAGCAATCACAGCATGACGCTGCCCGTCGAAACATGGACAAGTATGCAGCAGGCGCTGCTTCAACAGCTGGACTGACAGGAGACGGAAGTTATGGAGATTGTATATGACGGAACGATGGATTCCCGCGCATTCAAGGATGTGCTTGGGAAAACGATACGCGAACTTGCGGCGGAAGATCCGGATGTAATCTATCTGGATGCGGATCTGATGAGCTGCATCGGCACCTGCCAGTGGTCCTGCGATAACCCGACGCGGGGCATCAACTGCGGCATTTCGGAAGCGAACATGATCGGCGTAGCCTGCGGGCTTGCGGCCACGGGATATAAACCGATCGTCCACACGTTTGGGCCGTTTGCTTCCCGCCGCGTGTTTGATCAGGTGTTTTTGTCCGCGGGATACGCGGGAAACGACATTACGATCATTGGCACCGATCCCGGCGTGTGTGCTACGTTTAACGGCGGCACGCATATGCCATTTGAAGATGTTGCGCTCTATCGAACGATACCGACCGCGACGATTGTGGATATTACGGATGTGCCGATGCTTGTGAGCGTACTGCACCAGTATAAAGACAGACCAGGCGTAAAGTATCTTCGCGTCGGCAGAAAAACCTCCGCAAAGGTGTTTGGAGACGGTACGGAAACACCCATCGGGGCTGCGATTCCTCTGCGCGAGGGCAAGGATGTTTGCATCATCGCCAGCGGAATCATGGTGCACGAGGCGCTTCAGGCGGCAAAACGCCTGAAAGCGGACGGAATCGACGCCGCGGTGGTCAATGCGTTTACCATTAAACCGCTGGATACCGCGACGATTAGGCGCTATGCGGCGCAATGCAAAAATATCGTCGTTGCGGAGAACCACAATCGCATCGGCGGCCTTTACAGCGCGGTCTGTGAGGCGCTTGCCCGCGAAAATACCGCGAAGATCGACGTGGTCGCCGTCAATGACGAATACGGCGAGGTAGGACCGCAGGACTATTTGCAGGAGCGCTTCGGCCTGACGGCGCAGCATATCGTTGAAACGGCCAAAGAGCTGCTGAAATAAGCGTAGATCGTAAACGGAGTGTTCCGAGGCAGACGATGAAAACGGATGCTCCGTTGGTTACATGGCCGGGAGTTTGGTCATTCTACCGGCGTAAAGAAGCGCACGAAATGCTATCATTTCGTGCGCTTCTTGTGCTGCAAATCCTCTTGGGGCGTTCCCCTGACGCAGAAACCACGTCGCAGTCGCGATAGTTTGCCATTGCGTGGAAGGGAAAAAAATCGCGTTATTCGTCCGATCCTGTAATTATAATATTTTCGCCGAGAATGCCGATCTTGCCGCCGAGCTCGACGCCGCGCTTGTTTTCGGGGTGCACAAGCAGCCACTTATTGACCGCACGGAGCGTGCCGTCGATGCCGCCCGCAAGCGGCAGGTTGGTGCCGTTTGGCAGCAATATGGCGGCGATGAACCGTCCGCCGGACACGGGCAGGGGAGCGAGGTGCAGCGTGTAGGGGTTTAGCTCGACCCCCTCGCCTTTTTGCAGATACAGCCCGAATGCGCGGGCGGAATCATAGGTGCCGTTCACAACGTCCGCATGGCTGCCGAGCAGCAGCACGATATCCGTGCAGGCGACGATGACTTCGGCGGATTTATGCCATTCCATGCCGTTCATGCGCGTGTTGCCGCCGTAGTTCCAGCCTGTCTGCATCGGCAGTTCGCCGAAAACGCGCCGTGCGACGGCGCGCGCGGCGGGCGAATCGCTCATGGCCTCGTCCCGCGGGATATAGGCGTTCGCCTCTTCGGGAACGATCGACTCCGCCGCTACGAGAAACGCCTCCGGATCGACGTCCGCTTTTCGATAGAGGGTATGCTCCGGCGTTTCCGCGAGCGAAAGGATTGCCAGGCGCGGATTCTTTTGCCGGAGCGCATCGAGCGTGGTCATAGCACTTCAAGCCCCTTGAGGCGGGCGAAGATGGAGAGCGGCTTGCTGAAGTCGCCGTAAACCATGGACACATGGTGCGCAAGTCCGCTGTAGACAACGTCGTCCAAAAGGCTCTGCATCGGCTGCTCGAAGCGAACCTTGGCATAGGTGCCGGAGAGCTCCTTTTTCATCGGGATCGCTTCGCCGCTGCGGTTAAACATGCGATAATGACCGTTGACGCTGTCGAGACGGGACATATTCATCGGCCCGGACTTCATCACAAATCCGGCGGTTACACCCCTGCCGCCCGCGTGGTATGTATCCAGCGTGCAGCTGCATACGCCGTCGGAAAGGTTGCAGGGCGCCACGCCGCAGTGCCACATCAGCGCGGAGTTGTCCTCGATGTTCACCTGTGAAAGATCCGCCATAAACGGCGTTTCCGCGCCTGCCGCGCGATGTGCGATCATCGTGATGGCGCAGTCCAGATCGCCTTCGCAGCTGAGCAGCAAATCGTCGCTTTGCACGACGCTCATCGCCGCGCAGGGCGCTATACCGTAACCCGCGGCAAACTCCGGCCAGCAGCGAAGCGCAATGGCCGTGAGCGAGCGCTCCTCGGAAAACGTACGAAACTTTGCGGCAAGTTCGGCGACTTTTACCTGCTTTTCCGCCGCGACGGAGGATACATCGAACGCGCCGAGCATGACGGACTTGTATTTCTCCACAAGCTCGGGTTTGGCGGGCGTGTTCCATAGATCGCTCAGATCATAGTGGTCGATGATCACGCCGAACTTCTGATACATCGCCAGCTCATCCACGCCGACGTTGAAAAACCCGTGCGCGTGCGAACCGATGATGCCGATGTGGCTGTCCTTGAGCGCGCGGATCATGCGGATGGCGTCCACCCAGTTTTCGTCGATGCTGCCGCCGATGGTGTAGGTGAAGTCCGTGACGCCGCTTTTCACCATGTTGCTGGCGTTGAGGTTGACGCCGCAGACCGAATTGAGGCGAATCTTGCCGCCGTTATACGGCAGTTCCGGCAGAGCCCAGAGCAGAAGCGGCTTGTACGCGTATTTTTTAATCTCCAGCAGCAGGTGGCCAAGGTGGAAGGTGCCGCTGATCACGGCGATGCCGTCCACCTGTTCTGCCGCAAATGTCCGCCCGGCGGCAATCGCCTCGTCCGGCTCCATAATCGGCTGTTCAATGGCGACGACGTCCACGTTTTCCAGCGCGCGCACGTCGGACAAAATGCCGCGATAGAGCTCTGTTGCGGCGGTGTAGTCAAAGGTGTTCCGCGTGAGGCATACGATGCCCAACTTAACCTGCTGTTTCATAAGCGTTTTCTCCCTTATCGGTTAAAACATGGTTTCTTCCAGCGCGGCGACCTTTTCGGACGCGCTGGTCAGCCAGCCTTTGCGCCATTCTTCGAGGCCTTCCAGCCAGTCCGTGGTCAGAAACGTCTCGGCCATCTTCACGCCCATCTCGGGCGCGACGATCCAGCCGCCCATGCAGAGGATCTGCGCGTTGTTGATGGCGCGCGCCATCTTTGCGGTATAGACGCTCTCGCAGGCGACGGCGTAGACGCCCTTATATTTATTGGCGAGGATGCTCATGCCCGCGCCCGTGCCGCAGATGATGATACCGCGGTCATATTCACCGCGCTGAATCTTTTCCGCGACGGCGGGGGCGACGAGAAAGTAGCCCTTGGCCTGTTCCGTGTCTGTCGTGCCGAGATCGTCAAACTCAATGTTGTTGTCGATCAGGTACTGTTTGACGGCTTCCTTCAGGTTGAATCCGGACTTATCCGAACCGATTGCGACTTTCATTTCAGCTGCTCCTTTTTTTCCATCACGCTCCGGCAGGCGGAGACGATGTCCTCTTTGGTCATGTGATAGCGCTGCTTGAGATACGGAATCTTGCCTACTTCGCCGAAGGCGTTGTCCATGCCGATGGCCTGCATGACGGTCGGACACTCTGCGGAGAGCACCTCGGATACGGCGGAGTAAAGCCCGCCGATCGTGCTGTGGTTTTCCGCGGTGACCACGCATCCGGTCTTTCTGGCGGAGCGGACGACGCTCTCGCGGTCGATGGGCTTGATGGTGTGGATGTTGATCAGCTCCGCGTCGATGCCCGCGTCTTTGAGAAGCGCGAGCGCTTCCACGCTCTCCTGCACCATCATTCCGCTGGCAAAAATTGTGACGTCCCTGCCCTCTTTGATCGTATCCGCTTTGAACAGATCAAAGGTGTAATCCGGGCCGAATACGTCCGGCAGCGCTTTGCGGAAGAGCCGGATATAGACCGGGCCTTTGTAGTCGCGGATGGCGGGCATGGCCTGCTCGAGCTGGACGGCGTCCACGGGCTCAAAGATCACCAGCCCGACCAGAGAACGGATCACGCCGATGTCTTCGAGGCCCATATGCGTTCCGCCGTTAAGCTCGGCGGAGATGCCGGGGTCGGTGCCGACGATTTTAACGTTCTGCTGTGCGTAGCAGACGCTGATGGCGAGCTGGTCGCAAACGCGCCTTGTGGCAAACGGCGCGAACGTCGTGACGTAGGGGATATACCCATAGCTGGCAAGACCCGCGGCGATGGATACCATGTTCGCTTCGGCGACGCCGCAATCCATCGCGCGATCGGAAAACTCCGCGTGGATGCCCGTCGTGCCGCTGGCCTTGGCGAGATCCGCGTCCACAAGCACGATGCGGCTGTCCTGCTCCATCATTTGTTTCAGCGAGGTGGAAAACACCTCCCGCATTTCACGGTTGCTCATGCTTCACCTCGAATTTCTGCGATTGCGCGCTCCGCGTCTTCCATGGAAAACGGCATATTGTGATTTCCCGCGCCCTTGCTCTCGACAAACGAAACGCCTTTGCCCTTGATCGTCTTTGCGATGATCATGGTGGGCTTGTCCTGCGCTTTGGCGTTTGCAATGGCTGCGTCGATCTGCGAAAGATCGTGTCCGTCGATGACGAGCACATTCCAGTTGAAGCTGCGCCATTTGTCGTCCAGCGGGGCGACGTCGTTGACCTGGCTGACCGCGCCGTCGATCTGGAGATTGTTGTAGTCCGTAAAAGCGATCAGATTGCCCAGCTTGTGGCTCCCGGCAAACATGGCCGCCTCCCAGATCTGCCCTTCCTGCGATTCACCGTCGCCGATGATGGCGTAGATCGTCGCGCCGTCGTTCGCAATTCTGGAGCCGGCCGCAATACCTACTGCGCAGGAGAACCCCTGCCCGAGGGAACCGGTGGTCATGTCGATGCCGACGGTCTTGTGCATGTCGCAGTGGCTCGGCAAATTGGTGCCGGATGCGTTGAGCGTTAAGAGCTCTTCGCGGGGAAAATATCCGCGCACGGCGAGCGTGGCGTAGACCGCGGGGCCCGCATGGCCTTTGCTGACGATGAGCCGGTCGCGGCCGGGCATCTGCGGGTTCTTCGGGTCGATGTTCATGTGCTCAAAGTACAGGCTGCAGAGAATTTCCGTCAGAGAAAGACATCCGCCGATGTGCCCGACGCCGATGGAGCCGATGCAGCGGACGGTCTCTTCGCGGATCTCGCGGCAGAGCGCTGTTCTGTCCTGGTTCATACGATTTCCTTCCATTAATTAAATACTTTAATCAATATACGCCTGCGAAACAACGCTGTCAAGCGTCTCGCAAAATTTCCTGCGGGTCAGCCCTTGACCGCGCCGCTGGTGAGGCCGGAGACGATCTGTTTTTGGAAAATCATGTAGCCGATGATGCTCGGCACGATGCTGATGACGATCGCCGCGTACATGGACACGAAGTCGGTGGAAAACTGGTTGGTAAAATAGCGGATGCCGAGCTGTATCGTGCGTACGTTTTGCGAGGACGTCAGGAGGTTTGCAAACACGAATTCATTCCAGCAGGTTAAAAACTGGAACGTCGCGGCGGTGACGATGCCGTTTTGGGATAGCGGCAGGATGATGCGGAAATATCTTCCGAAGAAGCCGCAGCCGTCGATATACGCCGCCTCTTCAATTTCGCGGGAGAGGCTGTCCATGAGCCCGCGGATGATAAAGGTGGACATCGGGATGCCGATGGCGCTGTAGAGCAGGATGAGCCCCGCGCGCGTGTTGTACAGGCCTATTTTGCTGATGATTACATAGTAGGGAACCATGAGCGCGTTGAGCGGCACGAGGATGCCCGCGGCAAAGAAGGTGAAGATTGCCTCCCGCCCTTTAAAGTGAAAGCGGGAGATGCAATACGCCAGCATGCTCGCGCAGAGCACGTTAAGCACCGTTGACAGACCGCCGATGACGACGGAGTTGCCCATCATCTTGAGTAAGCCGGAGACCTTGAACGCGTTGATATAGTTTTGAATCTGCCACGTGGCTGGCAGGGAAAACGGATCGCCGAACAGCTCCGTATTCGTCTTAAAGGACGAGATGATAAGCCAGATCAGCGGGAAAAGCGTGTAAAATGCGAAGAAGAGCATCAATATCCACTTCAGCACCTTGCCGAGGCCCGCTTTTGCCGCGTCCTGCGCGGTGAGATAGGCGGTTTCGCTGCGTTTCGTCATAGTTGGTGCCCCCCTTAGTTGCGCGACGAGCGCCCGAGTTTGAAGAGCGCGCGTATGCCGAGAATCACGATGACGCCGACGCAGATGAGCATGACGGAGGCTGCGTTTGCCGGGCCGTATCGGGTGTTTTGAATCTGTTTGTAGAGATAGAGCACCATGGTGCTCGTGCGGTTTGCAGGTCCGCCGTTGGTGAGCAGATACACCTGCTCAAACTGGCGAAGCCCCAGCACGGCGGCAAGCGTCATGCAGGTGAGTACGCTGCTTTTGATCATAGGCAGCGAGATGAACCAGGCCTGCTGAATCTTGCTTGCGCCGTCGATCTCCGCCGCTTCGTAAAAGTCCTTGTCCACGCCCGAGAGATCGGACATGACGATCACCATATAATAGCCGATGTAGAAGACCCAGTAGATGAGCAGCGCGGGCAGTGCTGTGTTGAGCGTGCCGAGCCAGTTGATGGCCAGATCGCCCCGCCCAATCGCGCGCAGAATGCCGTTGATCAGGCCGTATTCGCTGTTATACATCGCCGACCAGAGCATCGCCAGCGCGACGCCGGAGATGACCTGCGGGAAAAAGTAAACGGTGCGGAAAAACTTCCAGCCCCGAGGTTTTCGGTTAAGAATGAGCGCCATGAGCACCGAGAGCGGAACCTGCACGCAGGAAGCGACGAGCGCCCAGAGCACGTTGTTGATCACGCTGCGCCGGAATACGGAATCCTTCCAGATCGTGATGTAGTTCTTCACGCCGACGAAAGTTGCGGCGCTCATGCCGTTCCATTTGAACAGGCTGACGACGAGGACATAGCCGACCGGTATGATGAAAAACAGAATGAACAGCAGCAGCGCCGGCGCCATAAAGAGCACCATGCCTAGTCGGTCTTTTTTCGTAGGTTTCATAGGTTGTTTTCCTCCCATTTGCGCGGGGAATTGTGAACGGTTGACTGAAATGAAAACCGCCGGACGCATTCCGATAGGATGACTGAATGCGTCCGGCGTTTCATCATGGTTGGATTGGCGTAACTAGATTATACCACGCCTTTTATTCGCCGGCAGCCTTGAGCAGATCCACAAAGCCCTGCGCGTCTACCGTGCCGAGCACCAGCTCGTCCAGCGCCGCGGGGAATGCGTTTGCAACCGCCGTGGGCATGCTGTCGTTGAAGTGCTTCACGATGTAGGGCGCGCTGTTCGCGGCCGCGAGCAGATCCTGTTTGATCTGGATGTCGTTGGGGTTGCTGTCCAGCTTCACGAAGAACATGGCGCCGGAGGATTCGGCCAGCTTATAGAGCCACTCGGGCTGGTTGACGAACTTGTAGAACTCGACAACCGCCGCCGCTTTATCGGGATCGGTCTGCGCGCCGGCGCAGAGATACGCCTGCACGGTGCCGGCCAGTCCGCCGTAGGTGCCCATGCCGCCCGTGTATTCCGGCGGGAGCGCGAACTTCACCTTGCTGCCGAGGTCGTTGATGCCCTCCTTGGCAAAGCGGGGGAGGAACCAAGGGCCGTTGGTGTAAACCGCCGCCTCAAAGTTGAGGAAGTGGCCGTTGACAACCGCCGCGCCTGCGCCGACCGCATCGCTCGAGGTGTAGTCGAACATCTTCTTGAGCACGTCCGCCGCCTGCACGAAAGCGGGATCGTCGAGGCCGTTTTTGTAGACGTCCGGCCCGCCGATGGCAAGCAGAATCTGGGAATACCAGAGCATGCTCGTCCAGGCGTTTTCACCGGTCATCAGCGGGAAGGCGATCACGCCCTGCGCCTTGAGGGCATCCGCCATGGCGAACATCTCGTCGTAGGTCTTCGGGAATTCGGTATATCCCGCGTTTGCCAGCAGTTCGGAGTTGTAGTAGATGCCGAACACAGCGCTCTCAAACGGAATGGCGTAGATTGCGCCGTCCAGCGTCGCGTCGCTCAGCGCGCCTTCGGTGTAGGTTGCGCCCCAGTCGGTCCCGACCAGATACGGCGCAAAGTCCATCAGCTTGCCGGAAGCCGCGAGGTCGGCCAGTTTGAACGTGCCGTCCACGGAGAAGAGGTCCGGCGCTTCGCCCGCGGAGATCATGGTGCGGATCTTGTCGCGATAGGCCTGATAGTCTGTCTGCTCTTCGATGACGACCTTTGCGCGGCCTGCATACTCATCGTTGAACGCGGCAACCATTTCGCCGAACACCGCGGCTTTGGAGTCGGTGCCTACCCAGATGCAGGGGAAGTTCAGGGTAACTTCGGAAGCGGGATGGAAGCCCTCTTCCACAACGGGTTCTGCAGTCGGAGCCTCGGTTGCGGCCGCTGTGGCCGCAGGGGCTTCCGTTGCTGCCGGTGTTGCCGCCGGAGCTGCGCATGCGATGGCGGAAAGCGCCAGTGCGAGCACCAGAATCATTGCCAGGATTTTTTTCATTCGATGGTATCCTCCTCGTTCTTTTTTTATGAATGCCGTCAGGCATTATAAGAATGGTCAGCGCCGCGATTTTTTAAAATTGCCGCCGGGTTTTATAAGACGAATGGCGGTGCGTCTCGCGGCTGTCGACTGAAAATGAAATCGAGCGGGTTGTTTGAGGATGTCCGGACGGTTACGAGAATAGAAACATTTGTTTAATACGATTAACTAAATGGAGAAAAATAATGGAGATACGAACTCTCCGCTTGCCTGCTGGATGATAAACACAACAAAAACTGAAAAACTATTGCGCATTTGCGACTTGACGAAATCATATTACACCGAATTTTGATTTATGTAAACGGGTTTTGGAAAATATTTTAACTCTTTTAATTTTTACCCTTGCAATTTTTCCTCAATCGTCTACTATATCAGGTGAGTACGGCCGTAAAAGAATTTCAACGGCATAACATGGATATGGATCCATCATCGACTTTTGGCGCAAAATATCAAAAAAGGAGCTGCCATGGACATTCTCCATGCAACGGTATTCTCCGGCGGCGTATTGCTGGAGGATCATTTCATTCGAAGTGAAAACGGGCGCATCACGTGCGTGCTGCCGATGGCGCGGTATGCGCCGGGCGGCGCGCGCAGCATCGACGCGGGCGGCCTCATCGCGGCGGCAGGATATATCGACCAGCACACGCACGGCGCGGCGGGGTACGACGCCATGGATGCAACCAGGGAGGCGATGGACGCAATCTGCCGCCACCACCTGGCGACGGGCGTAACGACGTTTTTGCCGACGACCATGACCGCGTCGCCGGAAGAAACGGAGCGCGTGCTCGCGTTTTTATCCGCGTACCGTCCGCCCGTGCCGGTGGAGATCGCGGGGGTACACATGGAAGGCCCGTTTCTCTCCTGCGGCAACCGCGGGGCGCATCCCGCCGCGCTTCTGACCCTGCCGGACGACGGCTGGCGTGCGATGATCGAGCGATATCGCGGCTTTGTTCGACTCATCACGGTTTCGCCCGAGCTGCCCGGAATGCCGGATTTCATTCGCTGGTGCGCTGCGCGCGGCATCGTGGTTTCCGGCGGACACGACGAAGGCTGGGACGAGGCGATCAATCCCGCTATCGACGCGGGGATGCGCTCGGTAACGCATATCTTCTGCTGTACCTCCGGCATTACGCGCAGCGGTTCGCCGCGCAAGCGGCTGGGGCTGACCGAAATCGGCTTGCTGGACGACCGGCTTTTTACCGAGGCGATTGCGGACGGAAACGGCGTTCCGCACGCGCTGCTGCCGCTGATCTTTCGCGCAAAAGGCCGGGATAAGGTGATCTTCATCTCGGACAGCATGCGCGCAACCGGACTTGCGCCGGGACGCTACCGCCTTGGCGCGGCGGAGGACGGCGTGGATGTGGACGTAACCGAAGACGCCGCGATCCTGCACGGACAAAATCTCTTTGCGGGCAGCATCGCGCCCGTTTCAAAGATGGTTGCGGACGCGGTGCAAAAAAGCGGCGTGCCGCTGACAAACGCGCTGTCGGCGGTTACGAACAACCCCGCCGCGCTGCTGGGACTGCAGGGCATGGGCGATATCGCGCCGGGATACCGGGACGCCGTCAACCTGATTGCACCGGACGGCACGTTGGAAACAACCATCGTGTCCGGCCGCGTATATGTGAAAGGAGAAGAGAGAGCATGACCTATGAACGCGTGATCCGCGAGGAACTGCTGGCAAACACAAAAATCCCTATCCGTGTGGTGGAAACCGAGGAGGCGCTCTACGCCGATATGGCCGCGGCGATGCTGGAGGAGATCGAGCGGCACAATCTGAGCGGCGAAAACACGGTGTTTATCGTGCCGGTCGGCCCCGTCGGGCAGTATCGCGTACTGGCGGATCGGGTGAATGAAAAGAAGACGGATTTAAGCCGCGTTTACTTCATCAATATGGATGAATACCTCGACGACAACGGCGATCCGATTCCGGCGGAGCATCCGCTTTCTTTCGCCGCGTTTATGGACCGGGAGTGGTATTCCCGCGTGGACATGCCGCGCGAAAACCGCATCTTTCCCAAACCGGGCAGGGAGGGCGAAATTCAGGCCGCCATCGACCGGCTTGGCGGGGTGGATGTGTCCTTCGGCGGCATCGGCATCAACGGGCATATCGCCTTCAACGAACCGCCGGAAGAGAGCGAAGCGGTTTCGGACGAACAATTTGCGCTGCTGCCCAGCCGCTCGCTCTTTCTCACGCGCGAAACGCGCACGATCAACGCCGTGACCGCCGCAAACGGATATATCGACTATATCCCGCGCCGCTGCGTCACCGTCGGCATGCGGGAGATTCTCTCGGCAAAGAAGGTTCGTTTCTATATGAACCGCACCTGGCAGCGGGGCATCGTGCGCAAGATTGCGCTCGGTCCGGTCACGCGCCTGGCGCCCGCGTCGTTTTTCCAGCGGCATCCGGACGCGCTGCTGACGATCGTTTCACACGTCGCCGAGCCGCCGGTCGGCCAGCTGCGCTGAGGGGGAAGGACGCATGGAGCAATCGACAAAACCGATCAAAACCGCCGTCGTCGGGCTCGGAATGATGGGCAGCTCGCAGATTCGCAACTGCCTTTGGAAACTGCCGCAGGTGGAAATCACCGCCGTTTGCGATCCCTTTTCGCCAAACCTCGATGCGTGCCGCCTGCTCTTTTCGGAACGCGGGCTGCCGGTGCGCTGCTATGCCGACCATCGCGAGATGCTCGAGCATGCGGACTGCGAGCTGGTCGTCATCGTCAGCCCGGACTACACGCACGAGCAGATCGCCTGCGACTGTCTCGAGGCGGGAAAGCATATCCGCCTGGAAAAGCCGCTGGCCACCACGCCGGAGGGGTGCGCGCGGATTCAGCGCGCGCATAAAAAAAGCGGGAAACTGCTGCAGATCGGGCTGGAGCTTCGATATGCCGCGCCGACGAGGAAGATGCGGGACTGGCAGTCCCGGCTCGGCGCGCTGAAGATGCTCACCTGCAACGAGTTTCGTCCGCCGTTTCTGCCAAAGCGCGGCATGGTGGACGACTGGATCACGCAAAAGAAATACACCGGCGGCACGCTGCTGGAGAAGAACTGCCACCATTTCGATTTGTTCAACTGGTTCGCGGCGGCTCGCCCCGTTTCGGTCTACGCCAGCGGGGACGGCGCGGTGGAATACGCGTATACGGACGTGCTCGACAACGCGTTTGTAACGGTGAACTATGAAAACGGCGTGCGCGCGATGCTCTCTTTATGTCTCTTTGCGCCGAAGAAAACACCGGGTTCATCGCTCAACGAGCTGGAGATCGGACTCATCGGCAACCGCGGGCGGTTGGAGATGCGCGGGGACGATGTGATGATCTGGGATCGCGAAACGGGCGCGGAGGAGAGCTGGCACTATGCGCGCGAAAATTTCGAGGCGCACAGCGACGACATCATTCCCTCCATGGTCGAACTGGCGGACTGCATTCGAAATGGCGGCGAACCGCTGACGGGAATCCGGGCGGGAATCAACAGCGCGCTGGTGGCGTTTGCCGCCGAGCGTTCGGCGGAGCAGGGGCGAATCGTGACCATCGCGGAGATTGAATCCGAAAGCGGTCTTCGCTTCATCGTATAACGACAGGAAGCGGCAAAACACAGGGCTTCCGATTTACATCGGAAGCCCTGTTTGCGTGTCAAAAAAGCCCCGGGATTGTAAAGGGCCGAAGCCCTGTTTACGTGGTTTATCGAAGATCGGTTCATCGGATTTCGCGCAGCGATGCAAGTACGCCGACAATTTCGCTCCCGGCGCGGCAGAACACCGGCGGCTGGCCGATCGGCGCGGATACGGTGACCTCGCCGCCCGCAAACGTCTCGCCGGACCAGAGATGCACCCAGCGATCTTCCGGCAGATAGAGCGTGCGTTCTTTCGCGCCTTCCTCCACCACGGGGGCGACGAGGATATCGCGCCCGAGCAGGTATTCGTACAATTCCGTGTGCGCCCGTTCGTCGTCTGGATAGTGCACAAACAGCGCGCGCATGGCGGGCAGGCCGCGCTCGCAGTTTTCCGCGCCGAGCGATATGAGATACGGCGAGAGCGCGCGGTGGATGCGCGAAAAGCGCGAGAAGAACGCGACCGTCTCGTCGTCCGCGTCGAACTGCGTGTTTTCGTCCGGCCGGTTGCCCTCGTGCGTGCGCATGACGGGCGTAAACGCCGCGTATTCGCAGCCGCGCAGCAGCAGCTCTTTCGTGCGGAATTTTCCAAAGAGCGCCGTGTAACCGCCGATATCGAAGGTGAGCATGCCAAAGCCCGTCATGCCCAGCGAGAGCGCGGCGTTCACCGTGCTCGGCAGTCCGTCGTCCGGCGAAAAGTCGACAAACTGGTCGCCCGCGAACATCAGCGGGGAATACCGCTGCGTGCCCGTCGCGCCGGAGCGCGTATAGAAGCCGATCTTGCCGATCATGCCGCTTTCTTCCAGCGCCTCGTAGTTGAGCTTTGCCCAGAGCGTCGGCCATTCGTTGTGCGCGGAAATCGCGTCCTGCCCGGAACAAAGAACACAGTTCGTCGGCAGATATTCGCCGAAATCCACCATCCAGCCGCGCAGGCCCAGCGCGATCATGTTTTGCTGGATGACGGCTTTATACCACGCGCACGCGGCGGGGTTGGTCAGGTCGACAAACCCGCAGTCGAACTCGCCGAAATCGACGAGATAATCCGTGCCGTCCTGCTTTTTCACAAAATAGTCTTGCTCTTGCGCCTCGGCGTAGAGAACGCCGCCCTCCACGAGATAGGGGTTGATATACCCCATCCAGGCGATGCCGCGCGCGTCGTTTGCCGCGATGTCCTCCCTTAGGCTTGGGTAGAGCGCCTCGTTCCAGCGCCAGTCCCACTGCAGGCGTTTGCCAAAGCTCGTGACCCGCTTGCCAACCCAGTCCTGCGTCCAGACCGCGGAGACGGCGGTATCCGCCGCGAGCATGCGCTCGAGCTTGCCGCGGCAGACGCTTGAGCCGCCCTGCATGCCGAGCAGCACGCCGGAAAACATGTAGTCCGGCAGCGGCGGCTGACGGCCGACCAGCGCGGTTAGATCGCCAAGCAGGTCGATATAGCTGTCCTTTGCGGATAGAGTGAACGTAAAGCCGGTCTGCCAGAGATGCAGGCCGTGATAGATTTCATGCGAAAAGTCCACCTCGGCGTAGCCGTACCCGTGCAGGTGCAGATAGTACAGCCGCGAGGAGACAAACGTCGCCTCGGGATAATAAGTCGTCCAGTAATCCCCGCCGCCGCCGTCGAGCTGGTCGGCAAGGAATGTCGTAAGCGTGGCTTTGTTGCGCCCTACGCCCTGCTCCATGGTGAAGATCGGGTAGTTCCGGCCGCGCAGGTCGAGCGCAGAGAACTGCTCTCCGAGGCCGTAGACGTGCTCGCCCGCCTCGGCATGGAGTTTGAGCCAGAGCCGGTTATAGCGCGGGCAGTCGCACTCGCCCGTTACGACGAGCCGCCCGTCCGTTTCGCGCAGCGTGAGCGTAAACGCGGAGGCGTGGTAGTCCTTATAGAGCCGGATCACGACACCGCTTTCATCCTGCGCCGCGGTAAACGAGCTGAACGGGATGCGCTCTGTTAGCTCGTCTTCGATATGGAAGTTGCCATGGTGCATGTCGATCGATTCGCGCCCGAGGCCGAGATAGACCATCGGCTCTGAAAGCGTGTGCGAAAAGAGCGTTCTGCCGCCATAGGAGAGCGTAAAGCCGGATTCGGATCGGATCAAATTCAGCATGTCTGATATCCTCCGTCAATAAATTCCCGCGAATCGGCCGACAAGGTAGATCGCCGCGGTCATGATGGGCGCGGCAAGAAGCGTCATAACCACGCCGCTCTTTGCCATGTCCGCAATGGAAAAATACCCGGTTGAGTAGGGGATTACGCTCGTCGGCGTGCTGGTGACGAGGATGAACGCGATGTTGAGCGTCATCGCCGCGGGCATGACGATGCCGAGCGGCGAGAGCCCGAGCTGGCTTGCAACGGCGATCATAATCGGGATGACCACCGTGGCGGTGACGGTGTTGCTGGAAAGCCCGAGCTTGAGGATGGACACAATCAAAATCACGCTGATGATCTGCACGAGCACCGGCAGCGCGCCGATGTTGCCTAAAAGCAGCATCGCAAGCCACTGCGCCGCGCCGCTTTGATACACCAGCATGCCAAGCGAGATGCCGCTTGCGATGAGCAGGATGCCGCTCCAGGAGATGTCGCTCTCGACGTCCTTCCACTTAATGTCCGTTACGCCGGGCAAAAAGAACAGACACGCGCCGAGCACGGCGGGCAGCGAGGTCGGAATTTTTACCCCGATCCAGTCCCCGAGCGGCTTGCTGACAAGCCATAATACCACGGTGAGCAGGAAAATAACCATCGTGGAGCGCTCGTTGTGCGTCATTTTTGAAAGGGATGCGAACTCGCGCTTGAGTTCTTCGCTGCTTCGACGGATGCACTTGATCTCCGGCTTGAAAAACGCAAGCAAAATCCACCACGCAGGTAAGATCAGCAGCAGCATGCAGGGCACGCCGTAGAGCATCCAGCCCGCGAATGTGATTTCAATATTGAGCGTGTCGCGCACGAACCCGATGGCGAGATTGTTCGCGCCGCCGCCCGCGGGCGAGCCCGCCCCGCCGATGAGCGCGCCCCACGCAACCGCGATGAACAGCGCCTTGCCAAAGCGGCTCTTTCCGGCCTCAAGGCCTTCTTCCTCCGCGATGGACCGCGCAAGCGGCATCAGCATCGCCGCCGCGGCGAGCGTGGTGATCCACATGCCGATCAGCGCGCCGGCAATCAGGAAGCCGAGGATGATGAATTGTGTTTTGTTGCCGGTCAGGCGCAGAATCAGCATGGAGACGCGCCGCCCGAGGCCGCTTTTCGTGATGGCCGCCGAGAGCGCGAGCACGCCGATGAAGAAGAGCACCGTGTCGTTGCCAAAGCCGAGCTTGACCACGTTGACGAACGTCTCCGCCTTGAGAAGGGCCAGCAGGATCATGCCGACAAGCCCCGCAATGTGGAACGGAATGGGTTCCGCAATCCACAGCAGCAGGCAAAAGAGCAGCACGCCGAGCACCACGCGCCCCTGCTGCGTGAGCTCCGCGCCGTCGAGCTTGAGCACGCTCTCCGGCAGCGGAATGAGCACCACGGCGGCAAGCAGCGCGGCGGCGGCGAGTACCCAGATGAGTTTGGCGGTGACCGACGAAGCCGGTTTGGTTCCTTCCATCGTTTCTTTAATTCCTTTCGCCAAGTGCGTCTTTCAGCAGCGAGCCGACCTCGCGCGGGCGGCGGGCAACGCGCGCGCCGACCGACTCGAGCAGTTTGGTCTTGTCCTCCACGGAGCCTTTACCGCCGGTGATGATCGCGCCCGCGTGGCCCATGCGCGTGCCCGGAGGCGCGGTGCGGCCCGAGAGAAACGAAACGAGCGGCTTGGTGAAGCGCCCGGAGGCGATCGCCTCGGCGACCTCTTCTTCCATCGTACCGCCGAGCTCGCCGATGATGACGACCGCGTCGGTATCCTTGTCCGCCTCAAAAGCGGGCAGAAACTCCGCAAAGCGCGCGCCGGGCACGGGATCCCCGCCCACGCCGATGAGCGTGGAGACGCCGAATCCCGCAGCGACGACCATGGCGGTGACTTCGTTGGTCAGCGAACCGCTGCGCGTCATGATGCCGATGCGCCCGGGCTTATAGACCCGCTCGATCCAGTAGGGGATGCTGCCCATCATGGCCTTGCCGGGCGCGATGAGCCCGCTGGTGTTGCCGCCGATGACGACGGCGTTGTTGGCAAGCGCCGCGGCGCGGATCTTCGCCTGCTCGTGCAGGGGGATGCCGTCCGCGAGTGTGACGATCAGGCGGATGCCGGAATCAAGAGACTCCATCACCGCGTCCATGACGAATTTCGGCGGCACGAATACCATTGCCGCATCCGCTTTATGCTCTTTTACCGCGTTTCGCACGCTGTGGTAAACAGGCGCGCCGCAGCAGAGCTGGCCTTCCTTGCCGGGCGTGACGCCGGCGACGACGCCGGTGCCCATGTCCACCATGTGCTGCGTCCAGAAGGCGCCTTCCTTGCCGGTGATGCCCTGAACGAGCACGCGCGTGTTTTGATCGATCAATATGCTCATGCCCGTTCCCTCCCGTTTGCAATCGCGACGGCTTTGCGCACCGCTTCCTCCGTGTCCGAAAGGCGTTTAAGTCCGATGGGCGCGAAGATTTCGTCCACGCGCTCCTCGCCCGTGCCGCGCAGACACGCGACGATGGGGCAGTCCGGCCTGAGCTCCTGCACGGCTTTTGTGATGCCCTCGGCCATCACGTCCGCGCGGGCGATGGTGCCGAAGGTGACGATGAGGATGACCTTTGGTTTGTTGGCGAGGCAGAGGCGCATCGCCGTGCCCGCCTTCATGTAGTTCGGCCCGCCGAATTCGAGATAGTTCGCCACCTTGCCGCCTTCGTAGTTGACGAGGTCGTAAACTGTGTTGGCAAGACCCGCGCCCGCGCACATGAGGCTGATGTCCCCGTCGAACTCGATATAGGGAATGCCCTCTTTGGCGGCTTCGTATTCCATGTCGCTCGCGTAATACGGGCGGCCTTTTTCATACGCCGCGTGGCGGAACATCGAGTTGTCGTCGATGCTGAGCTTGCCGTCCCCGGCGACGGCTGCGCCGCTCTTTGTCAGAAACAGCGGGTTGATTTCGATCAGTTCCGCGTCCATGCTGCGAAACGCTTTATAAAGCGCACCGCAGATCTTGCCGACCTGCTTGAGCGCGTCGTCCCGCAGGCCGAGACGATAGACAAAGTCGCTGATCTGAAACGGCTGCAGTCCGCGCTCGAGATCGATCGTTTCGCGCATGATCTTCTCCGGCGTCTCCGCGGCAACCTGCTCGATCTCCACGCCGCCCTCGGCGCAGCCCATGAGCACCGCGCGCCCGCTCGGCGCGTCTATCGTGAGCGCGAGATACAGCTCGCGTTCGATGGCGACGGCCTCCTCAACCAGCACGGCGTGCAGCGACGGCACCTCGGCGAAGTATTTCTTGGCGAGCGCTTCCGCCTCCGCCTGCGTCCGCGCGAGCTTGACCAGCCCGGCCTTGCCGCGCCCGCCGGAGAGCACCTGACACTTGAGCACGCAGGGCAGGCCGACGGAACCGACCGCAGCGGCGGTCTCGTCCGCTTTGGCGATCAGCACGGATTTCGGAACGGGGATGCCGACGCCCGCGAAAACTTCTTTTGCCTGATATTCGAATAATTTCATATTATTTTCTCTTTCTGTGCGTCAGCTCTTGCCTGATATTCGAATAGCTTCATATTATTTTCTCTTTCTGTGCGTCAGCTCTTGCCTGATATTCGAATAGCTTCATATTATTTTCTCTTTCCGTTCGTCGGCTTTTGCCTGATATTCGAATAGCTTCATATTTTATTCCCTTATCTCAACTGAGACTCTTTAAATACGCGCCGAAGATTGCCTCGTCCGTCGGGCGGTGCGGGGCGATCGGCTCGGAGACCCAGGTGACGTTGATAAAGTGCTTGTAGGTGATGTTTTCGCTCGTGATGTTGTTGCCCCATGTGCCGCAGCCGAGCGTCACCGTGGACAGCATGCCGTTGAAGAACGCGCCGCCGTTTGCCGCGGCCTGCGGCTGGCGGACGATGACCCGGCTGGTCTGCATGTGTTCGCCGAGATAGTCGATATAGTCGCGCTTAAAGGTATGGATGCCGCAGCTGTGCCCGCGCCCGGAGTTGTCGGTCAGCCGCTTGAGAATCTCCACGCCCTCGGAAAACGCGCCGTATTTCCAGATGGTGAGTACGGGGGAGAGCTTTTCTTCCGCAAAAAGATCATCTTCCAGCGGCATTTCGCCTTCGACAAGCAGCATCACGGTGCCTTTGGGCACGTCGATGCCGGCAAGAGCCGCGATATATTCGGCGCTCCTCGCGACAATTCCGCCGTTGATGACAAGGGAACCTTTCTTATTCAGCTTCCACATCGTGTCCTTGAGTTTTTCGCGCGCTTCGCCCGTTACCAAATAACCGCCCTCGGCGACGAGCGCCTCGACCATTGCGTCGTAAATGCCCTGCTGCACGACGATGGAGTTTTCGGAAGAGCAGCTCGTTGCGTTGTCAAATGTTTTGCTGGTTTTAATCTTTTTTGCCGCATCGGCAACATCCGCATCCTCGGCGACGATCTGGCAGGAGTTGCCGGGGCCGACGCCGTAGGCGGGTTTGCCGCTGGAATAGGCGGCCTTGACCATCGCGCCGCCGCCGGTGGCGACGATGAGATCCGCCTGCCGCATGAGTTCGCCGGTGAGTTCGATGCTCGGCTCCTCGACAACCTGAATCAGATCTTCCGGCGCGCCGACTTTTTTCAGACCCTGCCGCATGAAATCCACGGCGAGCTTTGTGCTCTGCTTTGCGTGCGGATGCGGCGCAAAGATTACGGCGTTGCGTCCTTTTAGTATGGCGACGGCGTTGCTTGACGGCGTCGCCGTCGGGTTTGTCACCGGCGTGAGCGCGCCGATGACGCCGACGGGTTTTGCGTATTTTTTGATGCCGCGTGCGGCGTCTTCTTCGATGAGGCCGACGGACCTGACTTTCAGCACGTCGTCGATGACGCCGAGCACTTTGTTCTTGTGCTTGGTGATCTTATCGGCAACCGAGCCCATGCCGGTTTCGGATACGGCGAGCTCGGCGAGCCGGACGATGTTCTCGTCGTTGTAAACTTCCCATGCGACGGCCGTGCAGACGCGGTCGATCTGTTCCTGCGTGTAGTCGGCAACCGCGGCCTGCGCGGTTCTCGCTTTTTCCACGAGTTGAAAAATGAGTTCCTGATTTTCCATTTTGATTCGATCCTCCAGAACATACAAATATGATGATTGGAGCAGACCTGCTGCCTGCGGCATGCATAGTATAACATTGATTAATAGACTAAATCAATTGATTTTTTTAGAATTCTCTGATAAACTTATCATCAACGCAAACAATGGAACGCGCAAAATACGGAGGGCATTTTTTATGAACCACCGCGGGGACAATATGAGCACCGTCAAGCGTTACAACCGCAGCATGATCCTGCGGCTTTTGCATGAACACGACGGGCTGAGCCGCAAGCGCATGGCCGAGGAAATGTCTCTTACGCCCGCGGCCATCACGATGATTGTCTCCGAGATGATCGGCGAAGGACTGCTTTTTGAGGGCGCGACGCTGGAGTCCAACGGAAGCGCGGGACGCAAGGAAATTCTGGTCAACATCAATCTGACCGGATATATCGCGCTCGGCGTTTCCATCAACCTGCAGGAAGTGCTGCTTTCTGCCACCACGCTTGACGGGGCGCTGCTTTGCTCCGAATCGGTTCCCTGCCGCGCGGATCTGCCGGTTTCCGAGGCGCTGGATATCATTGAAAAACACCTTCGCACGCTGGTAGAACATCACAAAATACCAAAGGAGCGAATCATCGGACTCGGGCTTGCGGTGCGCGGCACGGTGGACGAAAACAGGAGCAAGAGCCTGAACTCCTTTGGCGCGCTGGAAGGCTCGGATATACCGCTGGCCGAACTTGTCTCCGAGCGCACCGGTTATCACACGACAATGGACAACAACGTGCGCAGCATGTTTCGCGCGCATATGTTTTTCTCGGCCGAGCAGGCGGCGAGTCTGTTTTTCATCCGCTGCGAAAAAGGCATCGGCGGGGCGATATCTGCCGACCATCGCATCCTGTTCGGAAGCAGCGGCATGTGCTCCGAGTTTGGCCATATGCCGATTGTGGAGCAGGGCGGCAAGCGCTGCCATTGCGGAAAGACCGGCTGCCTGGAAACCGTCGCTTCGCCGATGGCGATTTGCGAGGATGTGTACAGCATCTATTCCGCAGAGCGGACGCCGCACCTGTATGCGCTCACGGGCGGACATCAAAATCGCGTGACGCTGCCGCTGATTATGGAAGCGGCGACGCGGGGCGATCTTTCGGTGGACGCAATCGTACAAAACGCCGCAAGTAAGCTTTCCAGTGCGATCAAGGCGATTATCTATACGCTCGACCCCGCGCGCGTGGTGCTCTACGGCAGCATTTTCAATCTGCCTTATTATTATGAAAGCCTGCAGGCGCATATGCGCATCGGGTTCGACCGCGGGGATGGCAGCGATTATGCGCAGAGGAGCCGCTTCAATCTTCAACTGGAAGAAAAGGCCGCATGCGTGACCGCCATAGACGCGTTTTTCAAAAACGGCGGATACATACAATACGACAAATAAGCATCTTCTTCAAAACACATAAGCTACAAAAACGGCGCATAATGCGCCGTTTTTGTAGCCGGGCATGGGATGCGCGGTTTATTCCCGGGCGCTTACGGAATCGATCACGGCGCAAATTTGCTCCATCTGCGGCGCGCTTTTTTCGGCAAACCCGGCGCGTAAGAAACAATCCCCCGTGATGCCGCGAAGCAGAAATCCCTCTCCGCACAGAATAAAAAACGGACGTTTCAGCGTCAGGATGCAGCTCATGCGTCCCAGTGTGCCGAGCGCTTGGATAAGCGTCTGGTCAATCGGCGCGCCGAGGCAAATGTCGTAACCATACCAGCCGCTCTCGGCGCACGGTTCAAAACTTCGTTCTTTTGATAAAACCCGCATCATAAAACTCCCGTCACTCCTGCCGAAATTTCGGAGACGGCCAGCAAAAACCGCTCCAGCTCCGCATCGGTCGTATAGTAGGAAAGGCTCACGCGCACGGTGCCCTCCGGTGCTCCGATGGCGTCTGCCAGCAGCGGCGCGCAGTGATAGCCCGTCCGCACGACGATGTCATATTCATGGAGCAGGATATAACCGGTGTCCGCGGGGGACAAGCCGGCAATATTGAATGAGACCGCCGCGCCGCCGGAAGGCCTGCCGTAAACGCGCACACCCGCCATTGCGCCAAGCGCGCTGTGCAGGCGGGCGATTTTTTCACGCAATCCGCGGGCGATCGTCTCCAGTCCCACTTCCAGAACAAACGCCGCGCCAGCGCTCAGCCCCGCAAGACCGCTGAGATTTTGTGTGCCGACCTCGAAGAGTTCTGGCTCGTCCTGCAAAATCGCCCTGCCGCCCGTGCCCGTTCCGCCCCATTTTGCGGCGGGGAGGGAAACGCCGTTACGCAGGTAAAATCCGCCGGTGCCCGCGGGGCCAAACAGCGCTTTATGCCCCGTAAACACCGCGATATCCACGCCGCTTTCGTCCAGATTCAGCGGCATCATTCCGACGGACTGGGATACGTCCGCAATCAGGATCGCGCCGTTGCCGTGCGCCGCCCGTGACAAAGCGGAGAGATCCTGCACGGCGCCCGTCACGTTGGAGCAGTGGTTGACAAAGACGAAAGACGCGCCATGCGATTGCATACGGAGGTCTTCGGCAGAAAGCATACCGTCGTCACCGGGAGCGATCATTCGCACGCCTTCGCCGCAGGTGAGCGCCCAAAGCGGACGCAGAAGCGCGTTGTGTTCATAGACGCTTGCGACAAAGATCTTTCCCGCCGGATCAAGCCCGCGCAGGATCAGATTATAGCTTTCCGTGGCGCCGCTCGTAAAAAAGATACGCGAAGGCTCCCGTACGCCAAGCACGGGAGCGATCGCGCGTCTGCAGATTGTTCCGGCATCCATACCGCCCAGCGTGCCGCGCCCGCCTTCGCGGGGCGGGGAGGACAGTGCCTGGCACACAGCCTTAGTCACGCTGGGCGGTTTGGGATAGCTGGTTGCAGCGTTGTTGAGATAGATCATATCGGCTCACAGATCCTTTGAATGAAATCGAAGCGAGTTCTTCATTAGACCGCAGGAAGGCTCAACCCTCTACAAGCGTGAAGCCCATCATTTTCGAGAGCTTGCGCAGCGGATCCACCTGGTTTCCGAACACCAGCGCCTGATGATGTCCAAAGTTCATCATCTCGTGCAGATAGCCGCGGACATTGTCCATCTGAATATAATAGAACGGGCTGCAGTAGGTGTCGCGGTATTCGGTTCTGAGCACCTTGCCGGTTTTGATGAGCATCTTTGTGCCGCTCGGATCAAACCGGCCGAGCGTCACCTCGTCCTCGCGGTTCTGCGCAAAGTCAATCTGAATCTTGCCGCCGAAGCCCTGACCGGTGAAGCTGTAGATGCTGTAGTCAAGATCCGGCTGGTTGAAGCCGTTCATCTTCAGGCACGGCACGGAATGGTGAATACTCATAAGCTCGTCGGACTCATACAGCGGGTTGCCCATAAACGCGGGTCTGCCGGAGGCGTACATGAGCAGCGTCATGGCGAGCATGGCGTTGAGATCCTCTTCGCAGGCGCTCGGGATGCCTCGGTCCTTGTTGAGCGTGTGCGTGATGCACGGCACAAACTTGCGCTCCTGCGGGATGCGGGAGCGGCAGAGCTCTACGCACGAGGTTGAAAACGCGTTGCAGCCATACTTTTGCAGCATCTTATCCGCGGCAAGGTAGTATTCAAGATCCGCGCTCAGCCAGTCGATGCGCACCTTGTTCTCCTGGGAGCCGCCTTCGAGCCGCTCCGCAAGCGCGCGCGCCTCCGCTTTATCGATGTTGTCCATGACGGGAAAGATGTCGGTGTATGGTTTTTTCACGACCTCGAATCCGTAGCGGCGGCGAAGTCCTTCCACATCCTGAATGTTGCTGAGCAGTCCCCATGTGGGCTGTTCTCCCGCGGAGAGAATCAGCGCGCGCGTTTGAGAGACCGCCTTTCTTACCCAGAGCAGGTGCAGAAGCTCGACCAGCTCCGGCGCGTCGATGGGGTAATAGGCTTCGAAGCCGATATGCCGCAGATACGCGCAGGTATCCGCCGCGCTGACGGTGTGTGTAAACGAGATGACCGGTTTTTTGAATCGCTCGATCTTGGGGATTCTCTGATAGAGCACGAGGATATAGTCGATCTGCGGCAGCTCGTTTTGAATCTGCTCGACCAAATCGTCGCCTACGACGAAGTCCTCTACATACGGAACCATCAGCGGCTCCATCAGGTTGATCTCGGCGGGAAGCTGGCTGAGCGCTTCTTTGTATCGCTCAAAGTACGCCGCGCCGCGCGCCTTTTCCGCCTCCGGCGTCATCTCTTCGCGGATTCCGCCGCGGCAGGGGCCTTCCCAGAATTCGGTATGCGTCATGTATCCCATCAGGGGCTTGACATTGAGTTTGCACTCCATTGCGCTCGTTACCATTGTTTCTCTCCTTTACCCTGCGGCGCGCTCACCCTTCGCGCCGTATCATGTTTCGAGTATACCAGTACAAAATCGCACCATCTACCGCAAAATTACGCGAAAATCACATAATATTTAGATGCTTTAATTATTTAGATTCAGTGGTATAATATAAAAATACTTTCTCTGAAGACGCATACGGAATCCATATGCGGAACCAAGAACGGCATATCCGGAATCTCGAAACGAGGAATTCTTCTCTTGAAACCAAAGATGATCGTAAAATCAGATTTTTCGCTGCCTGCGGAGTTTCCGTTTGCCGCCATGCGCGCGCAGGGCAGCCAGAAGACGCCGCGGATCATGCACTGGCACGACTGCCTGGAGATCGACTGGGTGGAAAGCGGGCGCGGGGTCAATTATATTGCGGACCGCGAATATCTGCTTGAGCCGGGACAGCTATTTTTAATCAACAACATCGACCGCCATATCGCGGTGACGGACGGCAGCCTCGATATGCGCATCGTCATCTTTGAACCGTCGCTGCTCTGGAAAACCGCGCCGGAGCAGCAGGATTCTCTGCGCATGTTTTATCCGGTTGGGGAGCAGCAGGGGAACCTCGCGCAGCTTTCGGAAGAGAACCTCGATCGCGCGCACACGCTGATGCTGGAGATGGAAGCGGAATGGAACGAAAAGGCGCGCGGATATGAGATGATGCTGCGCGCAAAACTCATGGAACTGCTTGCAATTTTGTATCGCGCGGCGCCAGAGACGATGGAGGCAAAGGAGGCCGCGGCGCTGCGAAAGGGATATCAGCGCATCCGGCCCGCCGTCAATTACATTCAAAGCCACTTTGCCGAGCCGCTCTCGCTGGAGACACTCGCGTCGCTCTGCGGCATGAGCCGGACGTATTTTTGTACGCTGTTTAAAAAGACCATGGGCATGACGTATGGATCATATGTCGAGAAGATTCGCGTCAACCGCGCCTGCATGCTGCTCGCAACCGGCGATCTTCCCGTGCTGGATATCGCGCTGGAAAGCGGGTTTACGAGTCTTTCCAATTTTAACGCAACGTTCAAGGCGTCCTGCGGCAAGACGCCGAGCCAATATCGCCGCGATTTACCGCTATAATCAGCGCAACGCATCAGCAAAGAGCGCCCGTTGGGCGCTCTTTGCTGATGCGTTGTTTTATGCTTCGTTTGTTGCCGCGCGGATGCTTTCGCGCAGCCGCTCGGTGCTTACACCGCCGAGCCTGAGAAATACCGCGGGGGAGCCGATCGGGCAGGCGATTTTGTGCCATGTCTCAGCGCGGTAACGTTCGCCTGTGAACGCGTGCTCCCATTCGCCCGCGGGCAGATATGCGTCCACTGCAAACACGCCTTTTTTCGTGACGGGGCAGACGAGCAGATCCTCCCCGAGCAGATACTGCCTGCAGATATGGCGGCAGGCTTTGTCCTTTGGATAGTGCAGCCAGAGCGCGCGCATCATCGGCCAGCCTTTGGCGCAGGCTTCGCCCTCGAGCAGGCGGAAGTACCAGCGCAGCGAATCGTGCAGGCGGGACATCTTTGCAAAGAAGCTTAGCCCCTCCTCGTCGTTGTAAAACTGGTACACGAGATCGCTGGAATAGTTGCCGTCGTGCGTGCGGAACACCGGCGTAAACGCCGCATACTCCAGCCAGCGGAACATGACCTCTTTTGTGCGAACGAGCTTGTAAACCGGCGTAATCAGCGTGGTAAACCCGCCGATATCCGTGTGATTGATGCTCATGCCGGAGATACCGCCGGTGAGGATGCCCGTGATGCTGGAGGCAAGCCCGTCGTGCCGGTCAAACGTCGGCGTCTGGTCGCCCGTCCAGTAGCAGACGGCATAGCGGTTTCCGCCCGTGCCGCCGCTGCGCGAGAAGATGAAGAAATCCTCTTCGCGCCCGCTTTGCGCAATCAGTTCCCGGTTCAGCCTTTGCCAGAGCACGGGCGTTTCGCAGTGCGCTGCAACTGCGTCCCTGCCTGCGGAAACCGAGTCAAGCGGAACATACTCGCCATAATCCGCCATCCAGCCGGAAAGGCCGCGCGCGATCATACCCTCCTGCATCTTGTGCTTGAGCCAAACATATGCTTCCGGGTTGGTCAAATCGACCATCACGAAGCGATATTCCTTTCCCGTGAAGAAGTGCTGTTCATACTCCGTGCCGTCCGCCTGCCGGACAAGATAACCCAGATCGCGTCCTTCCAAATAGAGCGGGTTCTCACCAGAGAGGGACAGAAACGGATTTGCGTATCCGAGCAGCGCGATGCCGCGGGCGCGAAGCGCCTCGGACCAGCCCGAGAAATTCGGATAGAGCGTTTCGTCCGGATACCAGCGCCACCAAAGCGGCGGCCCGCCGTTCTTTCCGCGCCTTCCCTGCCAGTCCTCGATCCAGAGCGCGGCAACCCTCGCCCCGCGCGCTTCGCAGGCGGTGATGACGTTCTCGGCGGCACGCGTGCCGCCGCGCAGGCCGAGAATCGTGCCGTAGGCGAAGTCCGGCAGCGGCTTGAGCCGCCCCGTCACCGCCGTATGCCGTTCGATGAGCGACAGCGGCGAATCCGCGTGAAAGAGCCAGCCGGAGAGCGTGTCAGCGGCCGCGTCGAGCATGACGAGCCGACGGTTGATTCTGCAGAGGTCAACATGATAGATCGTCGATTGATCAAAGCAGAACGCGCGGTTTTCACTCGAGACGAACACCGGCATCGGCGCGTAGGTGGTAAACGCATCACCGGCGGCGCCGGGGCTGACGAGGTTGACAAGAGTGCTCAGCGGCTGCGCGCCGCGTCCGATGCCCTGTTCGCTGACGCACAGACGAAAACGCCTGCCGCGCATATCCAGATGCGAAAACTGCTCGCCAAAGCCGTAGAAGCTCTCTTGCCCACCGGCAAAGAAGCGCAGGCGCACTTCATCATAACCGGCCAGCGACAGCGTAAAACGAAGCCCTTCCGGTTCGGAGGAAAAGCGCGCGGTAAATGGCGTTGCCACCGCGTCGTCAAGCGTGCCGTCAAACAGGACGGCGTTTTCCTCCGCGGAGACGGCGAAGCCGGGCAGATTGTATGAAACGGCGCGTACGCGGCGGTTTAATCGGACGCTGCCAAACACCGCTTTGGGTCGCATGACGGCGCGAACGCCGGCAAAGAACCGCGCGCCGCAGCGCAGAAGCTCGCGCCCTTGCGTGAGGATGCGAAAACCGGATGGCGTCTGCTCAAATGTATAAAATCCAAATTGGAGATGCTGCATGGCGCTTGTGCTCCTCACGCGTCGGCATCCGTCGCAGGAGCGGACGCGGGCTGCCCGACCCACATGTCGTGAAACGCCATGCCGGAGATATGCTCGCAGGCGGCAATCTGCTCGCCGTCCTGCGTGGGCAGGCCGGTTTCGCGCTTGTGGGCAATCGCGGCGCGCATCTTGCCGTGCGCCTGCTTGTCGAGTCTGTATTTTGCGCCGAGAAACACAGCCGCCAGCGTAAAGAGAATCGGAACAATCGTAAACATCACGCGAACGCCGAACAGCGCGGTCGGCGTCTGCACGACAAGCTGCCCTGCGGAGGACTCGACATATCCAAACAGATCCAACGCGATGCCGGTCAGGAAGATGGCGATTCCGCTGGAGAATGTGCGCACAAACGTCGCCATGCCCGCATAGATGCCGCTGCCGTGCGTGCCGGTGATCATCTCATCGGTATCCGGCAGATCCGGCAGCAGGGTATACGGCACAAACGCAGATGCGCTGGCGCCGAGCCCGCTGAGAACGCAAACGAGCAAAATCGCGGGAAGGCCCGCTTTTGCGCCGAGAAAGAAGGCGATGGCAAGGCCGAGGATTCGGATCGGCAGCGTGGTATAGGCGGGAACGTGCTTGCCGTATTTTTTCGCGATCCAGTTGTTCAGCGGCAGAACGAGGATGCCAACGAGCATTGTAATGCCGGAAACGACGGTCATCAACCCGCTGCGGCCGAGAATATCGCTCAACCAGAACGCGGTTACCGCGGTAAAGACGTCCGTTGCCGCCTGCGCGCAGATGAAGATGCCGACAAATTGCAGGAATGTTTTGTTTTTCAGCGCCTGGCCAAACTGCCGGATAAGATCGGGCAGCTTCAGCACTTCGCTTTCGGCATAGTCCGGGTTTTCCCAGGTGGTGAAGAATGTAATCAGAATCGGGAGCGCGAAGAATAACGCGAAGATGACGCTCATAATCAGATAGCTCATCTGCGTTCTGGTCTCCGCGGGACCCAGAATCATCGGAGGGACGGTGACGGAGATCGTTGCCGCGATATTGGAAATCAGGATGCGGATGCTGCTGTAGCCCGCGCGCGCTTCATAATCGTCCACCATATCCGGCAGCAGCGCGTTGTAAGGCACCTGAATGATGGAAAACGAGGTGGAAAACAGCAGATACATCGCGATATAGTAGATAAACTTTAACGTGATGCTCTGAATGCCGAAGCTGTACCAGAGCGCGGTAAACGATACGATCACCGGAAGGATGCCGATGAGCAGGAAAATGCGCCGTCGGCCGAAGCGGGAGCGCGTCCGATCCGTGATCATGCCCAGCGTGGGGTCGATGATGGCATCCCAAAACTTGCCGACCATGACGATGATGCCCGCCAGCGCCGCGGGAATACCTTCGATTGTCACGAGAAAATTGAGGAACAGTAGCGACGTCAGCGCAAACGCACCGCCGCCGAGCACATCCGCCGCGGCATAACCGAATTTGGACTTGAGCGTGTATTTGTTGTTCGACATGACAAGAAACCGCCTTTCATCAGTTGAAATGTGATAAGCAAGCGGATGAGAAAAAACCGGGATATCAAGGGTGGAGAGAATGAGAGTTGCGAGCGAATTAATTAGAGTGATTAATTAAACGCAATACCAGAATACGCATGAATGACGCGATTGTCAAGATAAAATCGTGCGAAATATCAGCGTAAAAGCATATGGGCGACGAATGCAATCAAGAAAGGCTGAATATTAGAGAGTCATTTCGTACCAATTAAATTGCATATTATTCAAGAACATGCTTTAATATAAATACCGTTGTTTTAAATCTATATTTTTGTGGGGGTATGCTATGTCGTGGCTTCCGCTGATTAAACAAGCCTCGTCTTCTCAGTCGTCCTGTGCTCTGGTTGCATTAACAGTCATATTTGCCATTCCCGGTATCGGATTGATCATAGCCGGCGGATCCGGTATTTTTTTTGGAATCATTCTGCTGGGCATCGCGATTGCATGTGCTATTCCGTCATTCAAAGGGCGGAATGGCGGGCAAGCGGTCGAACAGTTTCTTGTCGAAGTGGATTTGGTCGGTGGCCGGGATAATGTACTGAAGGAACTGGACGCAACCAGCGCGACACCTCTTTTTAACGGATATGACTTTCGGCTGCATCCATATTTCACGGCGTTCAGAGCTGGCCCGACAGCGCACATATGGAAAAACGGGAATGTGGTTTGGCTATATATCGAGCAAAAAAACGTGACGCACAAAACAAAATACATGGGAATCACCATGGGAAAATCCCAGACCGTTGAATTCCATATCAATGTGCATTGCAGGGATCAGAAAACCTACTCGCTGCCTGTTGCCAGCGCGGCAGACGCGCAGCGTATGCTGGCGTTGCTTTCGCGGTATTGTCCCCATGCTAAAATTGGATATCAATAAACGATTCGCGGTATTTTGCATGTGATAACAACACCGAACCCGGGTTGAATCGCATCAATGCCCGACTGAATCGAATGGGAAATGCATCGGTCAATATAAACTGAATTCAACTTGTGACGAATCGTCGAAATCGAAAGCCCGGAAGATTCCGGGCTTTTCGCATAGAAAAAGCACACGTAAGGGGGGGGTGCTGCGAGAGTACCTGGCAGGCAGCAACCGCGTGGTTGCTTTCGAGCAAGACGCCTCCTCTGATGGCAAATACGAAGGTTACTCATATGGGATTTTTTGTCATTCGAACAGATCGGGAAAATAGAATGCGACTTTGGCGATCCAAAACGATTGGATGCCGCAATCGGGGGCGGGGGCGTCATGGACCGGCCCGCGCCCGTCGAGGAGGTGCTCCGGGCGCACGCGCTGCTGCAAAACGCCGCGAAGGTGCCGATGCTGCTCGCGGCAAATCTGGAGGACGGCGGTACGGGGCTCTGCTCGGGCGGCTGGGCTTCAATATTTGGGAGAATTCCTGAATTGCGTTTTTGGCCAGACGGAAGGTGCGACGCTGGTTCACTGCTTTGCGGGAAAGGATCGCACAGGGGTTGCTGCGGGGCTGCTGCTGATGGTTCTCGGCGTAAGCCGGGACGACATCCTCGCGGACTATCTGGAAACCAACGAGCAGCGCAAACCGCACAAAGCGGCAATCCTGCGTTCGGCGGCGGAGCGGGGCGCCACGGAACACCAGCTCACGCTGATCGAGGCGACGCTGTCGGTTCGCGCCGAGTTTTTGCTTGCCGCGCTAGAAGCCGCCGAGGTGTCCGGCTCGATCGAACGATTCATTGCGCAGCGTCTCAACTTCTGGCTCATTTAGCAAGAACAATTGCGCGCGCTGTATCTTGAGTGATACGAGGGGTGCATGGGATGTGAGGTGTCCCCCAAATCGTAGTCCAGCCTGAATGAGAAAAAATCGATATTTGAGGTGTCCCCCAAATCGTAGTCCAGACTGAATGAGAAAAAATCGATGTTCA
>CAYLIG010000024.1:0-30301 GCA_964383635.1 uncultured Christensenella sp.
TTGACGGCAATTGGTTTGAATCCGCGGTAAAAACACTGGAACAGGAGTGCGAAACTGGAAACAATTGAGCAAACATTCAGAGTACGCAAAACAGCTATTTTTTGAAGGCTACAGTTGCTCTCAATCCATCGCCGCGGCGTTTAGCGATGAAACCAACATGCCCTTTGAGGATGCGGTAAAGATATCATCGTCGTTCGGCGGTGGGATGGGTAGACTTCGGGAGGTATGCGGAGCGGTGAGCGGCATGTTCATGGTCGTCGGCGCAAAATATGGGTATACCGACCCGACAGACAAATTGCATAAAACGGAACATTACAAGTTGATCCAATCCTTGGCAAAAGAGTTTGAAGAGGCGAATGGTTCCATCGTTTGCAGAGAGTTGTTGAAGCTGTCAGCAAAAAAGGAGACGCCAACTCCTTCGGACAGAACGGACGCATACTACAAAAAGCGTCCATGCGCTTTGCTGGTTGAGCAATCCGCTCAAATATTGGATGAGTATATCAATTCAAGAAATATGGAGGAAAAAAAGATCATGAGAATCGCAGTAGCAGGTGAAGGCACCCAAGTAACAGAACACTTTGGCCATTGTGATCGTTTTATCATCTTTGATGAGGAAAACGGATCGATTGTTCGCAAGGAGAACGTCCCGAACCCGGGGCATCGGCCTGGCTTTTTGCCGAATTTTTTGGCGGATCGCGGGGTCAACGTCATCATCAGCGGCGGCATGGGCGGCGGTGCGGTTGAAATCTTCAACGAGCGGAATGTCGAAGTTGTCGTTGGCGCAAGTGGCGAAGCGAAAGACGCTGTTGAGCGCTATCTAAAAGGCGAGCTTGTTACGACGGGCTCCGTTTGCCATGAACACCAGCATCATGACGAGTGCGGTGAACCATTGAAATAAAAGATAACTTGGTACTCATAGACGGATTGCCGAGACGGCAATCGAGCGGAAGATCAAAGTCAAATTACTGTTCAACAAGGATCGGCACCTCCTTGACCGAACGGTGAATAAGCTGGCTTTGATCTTCCGCTTCTAGAAAATGCAAACAGGGGGCTACATGCTGAACACAGACACGATCGACGCGTATTGTCGTTTATTGGAACATGAATTGATACCGGCAACAGGCTGCACGGAACCAATCGCGATTGCCTATGCGGCAGCGGCAATGCGAGATGTGCTCGGCGGTCTACCGGAGCGGATGCAAGTTGTCGTGAGCGGGAACATACTCAAAAACGCAAAGAGCGTTGTTGTGCCAGGTACGGATGGCAAGAAGGGGATCGCTGCGGCTGCGGCGGTCGGCGTGATTGCCGGAGAAACCGCTCGCAAGTTGGAGGTAATTACAAACGTATCACCGGCACAGCGAGAAGAGTTGGATCGATACCTTTCATCTACACCGATTAGTATCGAGTGTGCGGATGGCGATCTATCATTGGACATTCGTATCTCCGGCTGGCGCGGGGATGATGTCTCGATGGTTCGAATTGCGGTCAACCATACCAACATCGTTCACATGGAAAAGAACGGAGAAGTATTGCTGGATGAGCCAGTGATCAATACTGCGGCTGTGAGCGACGATCCGAGCATTCTCAATGTGAAAGACATCATTGAATTTGCCGACACCGTTGAACTGAATCGTATTGATGCAACACTGAAAAGGCAACTCGACTTGAATCTAGCAATTGCAAGAAGAGGGTTGGCTGGTGACTGCGGAGCGAATGTTGGATTGGTTTTGCTGAGCAACGAAACGATTGATTTGACAACTCGCGTACGGGCAATGGCTGCCGCCGGGTCGGACGCTCGTATGAGCGGGGTTGAGATGCCGGTGGTGATCGTGTCGGGATCCGGCAATCAGGGCATTACAGCTAGCGTTCCGCTTGCGGTATGGGCGGCGGAAAAAGGATACGACGAAGAGAAACTTCTGCGCGCATTGATTGTTTCGGACCTTGTGACAATCCATCAGAAGACGGGAATCGGTCGCCTTTCGGCCTTCTGTGGAGCGGTTTGTGCCGGATGCGGTGCGGGCGCTGGGATTGCTTATATGGAGGGTGGCGGGTACGATGCGGTTGCGCATGCGGTCGTTAACGCACTCGCTATTATCAGTGGCATGATTTGCGATGGAGCAAAGGCAAGCTGCGCGGGTAAGATTGCAGCCGCGGTAGACGCCGGGATCCTTGGTTATCGTATGTTTACGCAAAATCAGGAGTTCTTAAGCGGGGATGGAATCGTAGTGAAAGGCGTTGATAACACGATTCGCAATATCGGACGCCTTGCAAAAGATGGAATGAGCTGCACGGAAACTCAGATCCTAAGCATGATGCTTGAACCTGCGCAAGAAAAACAATGACGGTTCGAATGGAATTGAGATTGCGCTTTTGGTTAAGCAGATCCATTTGATACAATACTTTTCTGCTTTTGAAATGAATATAGGTTAAAAAGAATCGTTGCCCATTAGTTTGTCGCAGGGGTATTGCAGAATACGCTATTCCTTAGTACGATGAATTGAGACACTTTTCAAGCAAGATAAGATCATGGAGTCAAAAAAATGGAACAGGAGGTTACCGAATGGCAAAATACGTTTGTCCAATCTGCGGGTATACCTACGATGAAGCGCTTGGACGCCCGGAAGATGGCATTGCACCGGGCACAATCTGGCAGGATGTGCCGGAAGACTGGGTCTGTCCGCTTTGCGGCGCGTCAAAGTCCGTGTTTGAAGGGCAAGCTACGCCTGAACCGAAGGCTGTGCCTGCTGCAAGCACGATGCAAGCACAAGAAGAACCTCTGAGAGAATTATCAGTTGGCGAACTTGCGGCGTTATGTACGAATCTAGCAAAAGGTTGTGAGAAGCAGTATCGCGCTCAGGAGGCGGAGCTGTTTTCGCAGCTGGCCGCCTATTACGAAAGCCGGATTCCAATGAGCGAACCGAAGGATTTTTCGCAACTTCTTGCACTGATAGAACAAGAGCTAAAAAGCGATTATCCTGCCGCGAAAGATACAGCGGCAGCAAATCAGGATCGCGGTTCGCTGCGCGCGCTCACCTGGGGCGAGAAGGTATCGCGCATTCTCGTCTCCCTGCTTGGAAAGTTCGAGAAACAGGGCGACGCTATGCTGGATGGAACGAACGTCTATGTTTGCGACATCTGCGGCTTTGTCTACATCGGCAATGAGCCACCGGAGATTTGCCCGGTCTGCAAGGTGCCAAGTTTGAAGATTTCGATGATTGCAAAGGAGGCGGTTTGATGTACGCGGTTCGTAATATTCGTCTGTGCACGAAGGATTGCCTATGCCTCTATGTTTGCCCGACGGGAGCCACGGATACTGAGACAGGGCAGATTGATCGCAATAAATGCATCAGCGGCTGCCGCGTTTGCGTGGACACTTGTCCTTCGCATGCGATCTCGCTTGTGCCGGAACGCTATCCGCCGCAGCAGGAGAAAAAAGCGTCTGTGCTCGCCGTAATGCGCGCGCTTTCCGCGAGCAAGGTAAAGCAGGAGCAGCTCTTTGCGCAGTTGGAGCAAACAGCGCCGAGCGAACCCGCGCGACGGCTTGCCAGCGCGATGCGTCGCTCCAGCCGCCTGATGGCGGAGGATGTCCTACGCGAATCCGGCTATATGCTTCCGCAAAGCGAAAATGTTCAGACGCTACTCAGGAATGAGTTGGAGAGTGTAAAGGATGAAGCGTATCCAAAAGATGCAGCAAAACGTTTGATGGAGTTGCTCAAGCAATAACGATTGCAAATTGATTGATTTGAGAGAAGAGACGATATGCCAGAATTTGGCAACTCTTTTTGCCGATGCAAACGCATCGGCATTTTTTATTGGCAGAGTTTGTGATGTTGCGATGAAGGATGTGACTGATTGGAGCTTGAACACATAGAGGTTTTAGGATGCTTGCTTAGCTCGGGGTGCAAATATACCAAGAAGCACGCGTGTCTACTTCAATTACTTTTACCTCTGAAAAGCAATTGGCCATTTCAGAAACACAACTCTCCATCTCGATTTTTGGATTTTTTATGAATTGGAAGTAATCACCCTGTTCAAGCCATTCGATCAAGGAGGTCATGAGTGACCGCTTCTGATTATAGTCATAGATGATCACCTTGCTTTTTGTTACCCTGCGCATTTCAGAATATAGTTTGATCCTTTCGCTTTTCTGCATTCCATGGGCTACATAGGAAGCAATGGATAGATCAAAGGATTTATCCGCAAATGGCAGTTGTTCAAGTGCATTTGCTTGCAAAAACAAGATATTTTTGTTCTCGGGTTGCCTGTTAGCGATCGAAAGCATATTCTGCGCGGGATCAACACCCGTTACGGCTAGTCCTCTTTCGTTGAGGATTGAACATAGTGAACCCGTACCACAGCCTACATCCAGAATGCTCTTATACGAAGCCAGATCCAGTTGTGTTGCAACGCTATTGAGAACCTCACGATAACGCTTCTTTTGCTTGTTGTAAAACAAGCCGTACACTGGCGCTATAGTATTAAAGAGGAAATTGTTATTCTGTTTGCTCATGTAGCTGCGCCTCCTTTTAGAATTCGCTCGAAATTAACTATCAGCTACCAATATTCTAGCGGAACTTATCGAAACAACAATATTTGAACCATTTCTTTAAAGTATCATATCATGCGCAGAGTCGGCAGAATATGGTGCATTTGTGATAAAGACACAGAAAGCGCAAAGTGGATGAAGCGTGCTTACGCTTTTATCGAATGGATGCATTGGAGCTTTGCTGCCTCTATTTACGGTAAGTGGCATGGTAATAGAATCGATGGGTTACTTTCATAATGGAAGTGAGTTGCTTAGCAACATGTAATCTAAGATTTTTAGTAGACAAAACTTTTAATCAGATTTATAATAAACGTGCGTTATTCTATTGAAAAAATAATGGATTATTTTGAAATACTTAAGCAATGGGTTGCAAATGCAAATCCGGGATGGGGGTATTATTGTTCGCATTTGGTCATCCAAAAAAACAGGATAGAAACGAACAATCAGGCAAGAAACAAACGCAAAGGATTGCTCTTTTGGGGATCATTCTGTTGGTTGTATTCCTGCTTTCGTTTTCAATCGGGCGCTATGGCGTTCCCGTTTCCGAGGTCATTCGCATCTTCATAAGCCGGGTTTTCCCGATGAAACAAACATGGACCGCGGAGATGGCAACCGTCGTACTCAATATTCGCTTGCCCCGTATCGTGATGGCCTGCCTTGTTGGTTGCGCACTCTCGGCTGCTGGGGCATCGTATCAAGGTGTGTTTCAAAACCCGATGGCTTCGCCGGATATCCTCGGCGCATCCAGCGGGGCAGCGTTTGGGGCGGCACTGGCAATTTTACTTGGCGGGTCTATGCGAATTATCACGTTGGCGGCATTTGCCTCTAGCTTGGTTACCGTCATGGCTGTCTATCTGATCGCCCAACGTGCGCCGGGGCTCAGAGTGGTCAATCTCATCCTCGCCGGTATCATGGTGGGATCCCTGTTCACGGCGGGTACGTCCTATATCAAGCTGGTTGCTGATCCAACCAATCAACTCCCGGCGATTACCTATTGGATGATGGGAAGCCTCTCCGGGTCGAAATTAAAGCAGGTTGCGTTTGTCATTGTGCCGATAGCGTTGGGACTGATTCCACTTATTCTGATTCGCTGGCAAGTCAATATACTAACGCTTGGGGACGAGGAGGCACGCACGCTCGGCGTCAACACGAGCCGACTGCGGCTAGTCGTCATTCTATGTGCAACGCTGATCACCGCCGCGAGCGTATCCGTCAGCGGCATGATTGGCTGGGTCGGCCTCGTCATCCCGCATCTTTGCCGAAAGCTCGTCGGTAATAACTATCGATATCTGCTGCCTGCGAGCATGATTGCGGGCGCGATCTTCTTATTGATTGTGGACAACGTTTCGCGAAACCTGCTCGCTGTTGAAATTCCGATCGGCATTCTCACGGCGTTTATTGGCGCACCGTTTTTCATTTACTTGATTGCCAAGCGGGAGAAAACGTTATGAGCATCGAGATTCGCGATTTGTGTTTTGGCTATTGTACGAGGGAAGTTTTGCGCAAGGTGAGTTTTTCGGCTTTGGAAGGGCAAATACTCGCCGTACTTGGACCGAATGGGGTTGGGAAGACTACTTTGTTTCGCTGCATCCTTGGACTTCAAAGTCGATATTCGGGTAGTATTGAAGTCGATGGAGTTGACGCGCACACCTTAACTGCTCGAGAACTGGCTCACCGGGTTGCTTATATTCCGCAGACACATGGCATGGCATTTAGCTATTCTGTGCTTGATATGGTACTCATGGGAACAACGCACAATGTCGCAATGATGTCTGTACCGAAAGCACGCGAACTGGATGCTGCAAATACCGCGCTGGTGCGCATGGGAATAGCCAATCTATCAGAGAAGAACTTTTCGCATCTTTCAGGTGGTGAGCAGCAACTCGTTTTGATTGCCCGCGCTTTAGCGCAAAACACAAAAACACTGCTCATGGATGAACCGACCGCAAGTCTTGACTATGGGAATCAATCTCTCGTTTTGCAGCAGGTGCGCGCATTAGCGGATGATGGATATACCATACTGCTTTCTACGCATAATCCGCAGCATGCAATTTGGTATGCAGATTCTGTACTGGCGCTATTCAATGGTACGGTTGCGGCATTCGGACAGTCGCGCGAAGTTGTGAACACCGCATTGATTCGCACACTCTATGGCGTGGATGCCACACTCATTGAAACCACGCATGGGCCGCTTATTTCGCCTGTTATTGAGGGTGATAATAACCGATAAATTGCAGTTTGAAGAATTGCAAGGAGATATATCTACAATGTATCAATGGACGAAGGATTCTATTCGCTTTCGCATCGACGCGGCGGAGACTACGAAATTTGACGAAACGATCATCGCACAGATTTTGCCGGATATTCCGCGAAACGCGCATGTCTGCGACGCGGGTTGCGGGCTCGGGTATACGAGCCTCGCGTTGGCGCGGCACTGCGAACATGTGACCGCCGTTGATACAAGCAGGGCGGCTCTCAACGTGTTACGAGAAAACATTACTGCGGGTAGAATCAGGAATATCGAGGTGATCGAGGGCGACCTATTCTCGATGAAGCCAAATGAATTGTACGATGCAATGGTGTTCTGCTTTTTTGGGCGCGTTGAGGAGACACTTCTTGCCGTAAAGGCGCAGTGCAGTGGTACGGGATATCTCATCAAGAAAAACTGGCGCAACCATCGCTTTACGCCCGGAGAGATCCCGCTAAAGAATTTTACGCTTCAACAAACGCTGCTCGAACTGGATGCGCTCGGTATTCCGTATCGCTCGGATACGTTTCCCATCGAGATGGGCCAACCATTTCGATCACTAGAGGATGCGATGCTCTTTTTTGAAACCTACCGTCAGGAGAATGATGAGAAAGAGGTTGCGCTGGAGCATGTGAAACGACTGCTATGCGAGAATGATACGGCAGAGTTTCCGTTTTTTTTGCCTGCGAACAGAACGCTCGGTTTGATTGCAATAAATGTTCGAGATATCCCGAATCGTTTTTGAGATACAAGTGCGGATATCGGGAGAAACCCCGTTTCCAGATAAAGAAGGAGAAAATTTCATGAAGAAAGCATTATTCTTACTCTTGGCGCTGCTGATGTGCGTTTCTACGTTTGCCTGCGCTGCGCAACCCGCTGAAGTTGCGGCAACTCAAGCACCCGTAGTCACGGAAGTGCCAGTCCCTACGGAGGAACCAGCGCCGACTACTGTGCAGTTTACGGACTCCGTCGGACGCACGGTTGAATTGCCCTCAGACATCACTAAGGTTGCTGTCTCCGGCCCGCTGGCGCAGATCGTGCTCTTTGCGCTTTGCCCGGATAAGCTTGTCGGCGTCGCTTCCAAATGGGACACCACTGCCGAACAATACCTTGCAACCGAATATTACAACCTGCCCGAACTTGGACAACTCTACGGCGGCAAGGGCGAACTGAACCTTGAAACTCTGCTTGCCAGCGGTGCACAGGTTGTCATCGACGTCGGTGAACCAAAAGACACGATCGTTGAGGATCTAGACGCCTTGCAACAACAGACGGGTATCCCGTTCGTACATATTACCGCAACAACGGCGACCATGGCGGACGCGTACACGAAGCTCGGCGAACTGCTGAACATGCCGGAAGAAGCAAAAACCCTCTCCGACTACTGCGCGAAGGTCTATGCGCGCACGCAGGAGATCGCAGGCAGTGTTGAAAAGGCAAATGTCGTGTACTGCCTCGGCGATTCGGGCCTTAACGTCATTGCGCAGGGAAGCTATCATTCGGAAGTGATCGACCTGCTTACCAACAATCTCGCAGTCGTCGATGCCCCATCCAGCAAAGGCAGCGGTAACGAAATCGACCTCGAACAGCTCCTGCTCTGGAATCCTGACATCATTCTTTTTGCACAGGGCAGCATTTACGCAACGGTCGGTAGCGATCCCGCCTGGCAGCAAATCAACGCCATCAAAAACGGCACCTATTACGAAGTTCCGTTCGGACCGTACAACTGGATGGGCTTCCCACCATCCGTGCAGCGCTACCTTGGTATGATGTGGATGGCGCAGCTGCTGTATCCCGACACGGCGCAGTATGACCTCTATACCGAAGTTGCCGAATACTTCAAGCTCTTCTATCACAGCGACCTGACCGAGGCGCAGTATGATGCGTTGCTTGCAAACTCCATTGGCGCACAGGCGGCGATGAAACCCGCGGCTTAAGCAAGGCACGAACGACGGAAACACTGTTCTGTACCATGCGTGACACGCTGAAGAGCGGCGGCGATCTCGTCCTGTGCACGATTATTGCCAGTTCGGGTTCCACGCCGCGCGGCAGCGGCGCGAAGATGGCGGTGTTTGCCGACGGTTCCACTCTGGGAACCGTCGGTGGCGGCGCCGTGGAATATGAGAGCGTTCGACTTGCCAAAAAGGCGCTAGCCGAACGCACGGCGTTTACGCACGGCTTTAACCTGTCTCACAACCAGACCGCCGATATCGGCATGATCTGCGGCGGGCAGGTGGTTGTGTATTTTCAGTTTTTTGGCGGTGGAGACGCGCGGGCTATCGCGTTTTTCGAAGCCGCTGCGGAGCAGTTTGCCGAGCGGAAGAATACCTGGCTGATCACGCAGATTTCGGAAGGCGGCGTAAAGCAGATGGGCAGCTATTCCCGTGAGGAGGGGATGCGGTTCCTGAATGATGGAATTGACGATTGGGATATTCTGCCCCTCGTGCGTCCGCGCGCGGTGCTGAAAAAAGGCGAACCGTCTTATTATGTCGAGCCGCTGACCACGTCGGGGTATGCCTATATCTTCGGCGGCGGGCATGTCGCGCAGGAGCTGGTACCGGTGATTGCGCGCGTCGGCTTTGCGCCGGTTGTTTTTGAAGATCGGCCAGATTTTGCCAGAAAAGAGCTTTTCCCGGAAGCTGCTGAAACAATCGTCGGCTCATTTACGGACATCGGCGCGAGTGTTTCAATCACGCCAGATGACTACGTTATCATCATGACGCGCGGACATCAGGCGGACTTTGAAGTGCTTCGTCAGGCACTGCTGACTCCGGCAACGTACGTTGGCGTCATCGGCAGCCGCAGCAAGATTGCGACTACCAATCAGCGATTGATTGCAGCCGGGATTCCGGAAGCGGAACTGAGCCGCATCCATGCACCGATCGGACTTCCGATTCTCGGCGAAACACCTGCCGAGATCGCCGTCAGCATTGCGGCGGAACTGATCTTGCATCGTGCCAAACGAACCGGGGAGGACACATGAACGAGCGCAAGCATATACTAATCTGTGGTGAGGTTGGCATTGGAAAAAGCACGTTGATTGCGCGCCTGCTGGAGCACAGCAGTCGCCCGCGGTACGGGTTCATTACAAAAAAGCTCGATCCGGATGGAAACGGATTTCACCCGATCCATATCCACCCCGCCGGCGCAAAAACACGTGTCTGGGAGCAAGATAACATGATTGGAACATGCGACCGGAGAACGCACAATATTAATTTAAACGTGTTCAATACACTCGGTGTGTCGTATCTTCAGGCAAAGCCGGATGGAATCATCGTCATGGATGAGTTGGGGTTTATGGAGTCGAAGGCGGATGCGTTTACCCAGGCGGTTATTCATGCTCTAGACGGGGATATCCCTGTGATTGCTGCGGTCAAGGCACGTTTTGATGTGCCGTTTCTCAACGAAGTGCGCGCGCATCCAAAAACCATGCTCTATATGATAACAACAGAAAATCGCGACGCTTTGTTTTCTGAACTGCTACCTATTGTTCAAGGTTGGAAGGGCTAATATAGAGTTATTTCATGAGAAATGCCAACAGGATGACTTCGACAAAGTAAAAACACTTGTAGAACCACCAGCTCGATGATGGGTGGGTACAGTTCAAATAACGTGTGAAACACATATCTGAACGATGAGTATGGGTGGTATTACGGTAAGATCCGCGTGAATTAGCCGAACAACCGACGAAGTTCCATACGATTGAAACCAGAAACCCGCAAAGAGTGCGGGTTTTTTTGTTTTTGGACTTCGCATTATGCGGGATCAAGGATTCGCAACCTATTTATATATGACCCAGGAGGATGCCTTGGAAAATATATAATCTTTTTTTGCGTCCGAATTTTCCGCTTTTGGATTTATCAAACGTCTTAGTTATTTAGAGGGACTCAAAGAAACCTAAGAAATCGACATTCATCTTGGAGGATGTGTTTTTGGATCAAAACGAGCAAGAGACACTTTGGTCAATTTTTGACAGTTACTGCAAAACCGTGATCCGAAACACAAGCAGGGATATTGGTAGGCGATATAAAAGGCAACTGCGCAATGAGGTGCTCGTAGATTTTTCATCTGGTGGATTTCTGGATGAAACCACGGTAGATCAAAATTTCTCCATAGAGAGACAATTTATTACTTACAAGGGTGAATCATACCCTGTCAAGAGTTGCAGATTGTATGAGATATTGACGCAATTACCAGCCAAGCAACTTGAGGTCATCATTCTTAAGTACTGGTGCAAACATACCGACAAGAAAGCCGCTGATTTGATTGGCGTGACAGTAAGAACGGTACGTAATCGTAGATCTCGAGCACAAAAGAAGATACAAACGCGCTGGAAGGGGGTGTGATTCTAACCTGATTCCTCTGCGCATTGATTTCCGCCTTTACTGACGGATGATACGGAGGAAGCATGGGCAAATTACCTTACGAAACGATTATTGCCGCAATCCAAGGTGATAAAGGAGCGATTGAAAAGGTTTTGAAAGAGTACGATGCCTATATTACGGAATTGTCTACATTTGAAATCATTGGACCGGATATGCGAAAACACACAATTGCTTCCGAGGACGCAAAGCAGGAAATCCAAGAAAAATTAATATTAGCATTACCGAAACTAAGGGGGTTAAAGAAATGATTTATCCAGACTTGTTCGAATTCGCCTATATACCCAACTGGTTTGACCATCTCAGCAATTTGGCTGAGATGGCCATGCCCGAGTCATGGAGATTTTCGAACCCAAACGCACCACCAAAAAATACAGAAACGCCAATTCTGGAAAGGTATGTCCATTACGTGTTTAAGAAGCAAGTGATCGATTTCAACAGCTTTCCTTACGAATCCGACCCCGAATATGCGGACAGGATATTTTATATCAGAAACGAGAAAGCCTGCTTTAACACCGGGTTATACACCAAGAACTACAAGAGCATCTATGGATGCTTCACCCGTAATAAGCGCAAAGACGCTATGCAAGACTGGTTTTTCCGCGGCTTCTTTGACGATGTTGTGCCCGATATGAAATATGTGCAGCCTCTACCGGACAAACCGGGCTTTCTTCCGCCGATCACCGGCATGACGTACTTTCCCGCGTGGGACATTCGCGTCAACGTGGACCACATTCTTTGCAATCCGGACAACTTCGAACGATTGCCTGAAGATGTGCGAAAAACAAGGAACCTTTCGCTTTTACTGGAAACCGCCGTCGAACTTGCGCGGCGGAGAGCGTCGTTCGAACCCGGCATTGTGGTGCCGCAGGGATATCAGGGCAAGGTGCAGTTCCTTCTGCCGATCTGCTTTCTGGACGTGGAGCGTCCAGACCTTGCCATGACGATTACGCCCATGGATGGGTATTATCTCGGCCATACCTGCTTAACGCAGGAGATGGCTTATATGAACGCGCGGTTGATCGGCAAACCGATCGTGCCGTGGCTTATGGAGCTCTTAGCCTGAACAACCGGCGGCCGCCCCTCAGGGGTTAAGAATAGATCACAGTACAACTGAATAGGGCCTGGCGAGCGGCGCTTTTTTGTGCCGTGCACCGGGTCCTTTTTTTCGTGCGCTCAAAAACGCGCTAATCGTCTGGCTCTGAACGAAAGGAGCCGGATAAATGGAACTGGTCAAGATCATGTATCGCTTTGCGGATGGGCATGTTGAGGAGATGGAGGTTGAGCCGGAGGTTGCGGAAACGCTAAAGGAACTGGATCGGCAGGAGTACAACAACAATCACCGTGAAACGCGGAGGCACTCGCCTTTGAACGCACTCGAATATGAGGGCGATTGTTTCATCGACCAAAACTTCAACGTCGAGGGGCTTGTTCTCAAGAAGCAAGATGTCGGGAACCTTCATGTCGCGATTCATGGCTTGGACGCAAAACAGCAGGAGCTTATTATCGCTGTCTTTTTTCAAAAGATAACCGTGAGCCAAATAGCACGGCAATCTGGAGTATCACAGGCCGCAATATCGCAGCGCTTACAGACTGCGATAAAAAAACTAAAAAAACTTTTATAAAAAACCTTATAAATTGCTTTTCCCGTGGCCTAACAGTGAAGGGGTTAATTTTGCACCTTGAAAACTTCACATCCGGTGGTCATGAGAAGCCCGCATAGTCGAGGATAACATCCCGGAGTGCGGCCCGGGGGGATGCGGGGAGCGAAGTGCTGCGCGGCGACGAACCGATCATGACCACCGCCCACTCTCCGGGATAGAAGCGTCAAATAGGAGAAGCATCTCAACCCTAACCCCTTCCGAAAGGAAGCATACACGAGATTGCCCCGCCGTTGCTTATGGCGCGAATACCGTTATTCCGGCATCGCGCAATTCTTCTACCAGATTTACATGCTTTATCGCCCAGTGGGTGCGGCTTAGCTCGCTGAAGGAGGGTCGGCCAAGGATATCGAGTTCGCGCATGAGATCGACCAACCTTCTCTGCGGTATTGCGTTTAAGGCCTGGTAGCATATCTTAATACCATTCATTTGAACTCTTACATCGTTGACAATACCGAAATAAGCCTGCTGCGTGTCGTCGAAACGAGCATAGCTTTCGTTCTCGCTCATGAATATCGTAGGAAGAGTTTTTATAAACTCAATCGTATCCGCGGCGAAAGAGCTTACAGCCGTCATGATATCCGGCGATACACACTCCGTCAAAGCGCGATCCTTTGGTACAAGGAAGTGGCCGCTGGAGAACGCAGAAAACGTTTCGCCACCCATGACGAACAGATTGTAATATTCTCTGTTTAAAGCTCCTGACGCAGAAGCGTGGATTCCTCCAGTATGTTGACCGGCAACTATAACATTGGTGATACTGCTGGAGTTTACCACGTTGGCATGCGCAATCAAGGTATTGCCATCACCGGGAAGATTGATCGTTGTCGGAGTGTCACTGTTCGGAACGACGGCCGGTGTCCCTGGTTGGAGTTTATCGCTCATCTTTCCGCTCTCCGTTCTGAATAATCACCGTATCGACCTGATTGAAAAAGCTGTTGTGATTGCCGGTTACATTAATATTGAAAAACGCCGGGTGATTATTAACGATCTGTTGAGCTCCACTCGGCGGAACGTTTCCTGAAGCAGCCTGCTCATTTGGCTCTGCAACGCCTTCGTTGAAGTTGGAGTCGGTAATTTCCGCCTCATCAACCGGCGCAGTCAGTCCGCAACACGATAGATGTAGTGGCCGTGACAGATTTTCTCCTAATGTTGCGGTATAGATACGCTGCCCGCCGCCTTGGGAGGGACACCACGCATCAAAAGTTTCTTGTCCTATGGTGTTTCCCTCGGTACGGCATACAGCGTAGTGAAATACACCCAATAAAAACGGTTGAAAAGATAGTTCTGACATTGTAAAAAAGTCAGTTTTTTTCGAGGGCACTCCACTTTCATTTATATAGAAAGCCTGCTCGTGGTCAATCGAATCATCTAGGCAGACCAACTCGACGAGTGCTCTAACCAATCGCTCGTCTTTTTTTATACTCCCGCCGACATCGATAAACGCATCTATCAAATCGGACATGGAGATCAGTGCGGATCGGTAATCATTTCGTATTCGCGCTTCAAAGGCTTGTATCGCCGCCGAATCGCCGAACGGGAAGTATGTACCGCCTGCGTTCTTGCAGGATTTATAGTCAAACGCATTTCCCTTTATGGTGGCTTCCATAGAATCAAGCGGCGCGGAGAAATCAGGCAGAACGATCTTTGCCAGCGCGATCAGCATTTCCGGTTCCGATAAACCGTCTTTCGCGCTCATATATCGCTGCCGGATGCCTGTGCGGGGTTTTCTCGCTTGTAAAAGCAGCGTGAAGAAGGTTCCGCCGCAGAGCCTTTGTTTTTCGATGATTGCCATGAATTGCCCCTTTTGAAAATACCAACTCAACTAACTCAACTAACTATAGCGCACCAACTCTACTAACGATTGGATGTCCCTGTGAGAAATCGCAGGGACTTTTTTGTGGGTGAATGGTGCAGGCAAACGATGATCGCGCGTATCAAAAATCAAGAAAACCGTTTCTCAACATTATATTACGCATCACCTACGGAAACAACTGCGTAAATACGGACGACCGTTTCTCCAAGGGAGGTGAAACAATGTACGGCACCCATTCCCGGGTCGACGTCGCAGGGGGAAGAACTTATCGAATTACGCAATGCGATCAGCGTCGTATCCGGACACCTGTCCAGAAATCTCAAGGCTCTGGCCGATCAGAGACAACATTGTAAAGGAGAAAATTCTCATGAGTAAAGAAAGCGCTATGGCTTTGACGATCGAAGAACTGCGCAGCGCGACTGCGGCTTTGAACGTCGTTGCGAATCGCCTGACTGAATTGTTCGGTGCGGAAGTGTCTGTAGGCAATGCTCCTGCGGATATGACGCTCGAAGAAGTGCGAGCCGCGTTAGCGGAGATATCCCGAAAGGGATACACCGCTGAAATCCGTAGTCTGCTCCAGAAGTACGGTACGGACAGGTTGTCCGAACTCAACCCGGCGCACTATCGGGCACTGCTTGCCGAAGCGGAGGAATTGGCGCATGCCACCTAAAGGACACGCGGTACTGTCCGCATCCAGCTCTGAACGATGGCTGCATTGTCCACCGTCAGCCAGACTGTGCGAGACATATGAGGACAGAGGCAGCGATTATGCCGCCGAAGGCACCGACGCGCATACGCTTTGCGAGTACAAGCTCCGTCGGGCATTGGGTATGGAAGCCGAAGATCCCACCGAGCATCTCTTTTGGTACAACGAGGAAATAAACGACTGCGCTGACGGTTACGCCGTATATGTGCTCGAGCAGGTGGAAGCCGCTAAACAGGTTTGCTCCGACCCGGTGGTGTTGATCGAACAGCGCGTCGACTTTTCCCGCTGGGTAGAGGGCGGCTTTGGGACGGCGGACGCGCTGATCATCAGCGACGGCACGCTCCGGATCTGCGATTACAAACACGGGATGGGCGTACTGGTCCGCGCGGCGAAGAATCCGCAGCTCATGTGCTATGCGCTCGGCGCGCTGGAGCTCTTCGACAACATATATGACATCACGACGGTCAGCATGACCATCTACCAGCCTCGCCGGGATAATGTCGATACGTTCGAGATTCCCAAAGCGGATCTGTACCGGTGGGCGGAAGAAGTGCTGAAGCCCGCCGCGGAGCTGGCATTTGCCGGTGACGGAAATTTCCTCTGCGGAGAGTGGTGCCATTTCTGTAAGGCGAAGAACGACTGCCGCGCGCGTGCCGATGCGAATTTGGCGTTTGCCCGGTATGAGTTCAAGCTCCCGCCGCTCCTGACGGATGAGGAGGTTGAGGACATCCTTGCCAAGGTGGACGATCTGGTTGCCTGGGCGTCGGACATCAAGGAATACGCCCTACGGCAAGCGCTCAGTGGCAAAGAGTGGATCGGCTGGAAACTGGTCGAAGGCCGTTCCAACAGGAGATATGTCAACGAAGGGATCGTCGCTGGCATCGTCGAACAGGCCGGATTTGATCCATATGAACGCCAGGTGCTCGGCGTCACCGCCATGCAAAAACTGCTTGGTAAATCGCGCTTTGATGAATTACTGAGCGCGTTCGTCGAAAAACCGCAGGGCAAACCTACGCTGGCGCCGGAGTCCGATAAACGCCCAGCGATATCAACGGCACAATCTGATTTTAAAGAAAATGAAGGAGAAAATTGAAATGTCTGCAAAGGTCACCAATCCCATGAAGGTCATCACCGGCCCCAACACCCGCTGGTCCTACGCCAATGTCTGGGAGCCAAAGAGCATCAACGGCGGCACGCCGAAATACAGTATCAGCCTCATCATCCAGAAAACGGATACCAAGATCGTCGCCAGAATTAAGAGCGCCATCGAAGCGGCGTATCTCGAGGGCGAAGCGAAGCTCAAAGGCAACGGTAAAGCCGTTCCGCCTCTTGCTGCGATCAAAAGCCCGCTGCGCGACGGGGATATCGAGCGTCCGGACGATGCAGCGTACGAAAACGCGTATTTTATCAACGCCAACGCAACGACCGCGCCCGGCATCGTGGATGCGGATCGCAACCCCATCCTGACCCGCTCCGAGGTCTACTCCGGCGTATATGGCCGTGCCAGCATCAGCTTCTACGCGTTCAACAGCAACGGCAACCGTGGCATCGCCTGCGGGTTGAACAACTTGCAGAAGGTGCGCGACGGTGAACCGCTCGGCGGCAAGATCAGCGCGGAGAACGATTTCGCAACGGACGACGACGCGGACTTCCTCGCCTGAGGATCCATTCCGGCAAGGGTGGCGGAATAATCTGCCACCATTGCTGGAATCATTGGAAAGGACAGTACATTCATGACGGAGATCACAAAGGCGGGAGGTGCGGCATGAAAGAACTCCATATCGACATCGAATGCTTTTCCAGCGCGCCGCTTCCCAAATCAGGTGTGTATCGCTATGTCGAGTCCCCGGATTTTGAAATCCTGTTGTTCGGCTATAGCGCAGACGGCGGGCCGGTACAGGTCGTAGACCTAGTCAATGGAGAAAAGATTCCAACCGAGGTGCTTAAGGCACTGACAGATGACAGCGTTCTGAAATTTGCGCACAACAGCGCGTTTGAACGAATCTGCCTGTCACGGTTCCTTGGAATGCCTACCGGCGAATACCTTGCACCCGATTCATGGCGCTGCACCATGGTGTGGGCGGCCGTTATGGGGTTACCGCTGTCGCTCGAGGGTGTGGGCACGGTGCTCGGGCTCGAAAAGCAAAAGCTGACGGAGGGCAAAGCGCTGATCAAGTATTTTTGTCAGCCTTGCGCGCCGACGAAGTCCAACGGCGGGCGTACGCGCAATCTACCCACGCACGCCCCTGATAAATGGGCTGATTTCAAGCGGTATAACGCACGGGATGTGGAAGTTGAACTGGCGATACAGGCAAAGCTCTCAAAATTTCCTGTATCAGACGCGGTATGGGATGAATACCACCAGGATCAGGAGATCAACGACCGTGGTGTCGCGCTGGATCTGACATTGGTTGAGGAAGCGATCAAGATGGATGGTCGGTCCCGGACGGAATTGACGGAAGCCATGAAAAAGCTGACCGAGCTGGAGAATCCCAATTCGGTGCAGCAGATGAAGGTCTGGCTTGCGGAGAACGGCTTGGAGACCGATACGCTCGGAAAAAAAGCCGTTGCGGAATTGCTAAAAACAGCGCCGCAACCGCTCGGCGACGCGCTCGCCCTGCGGCAGCAGATGGCGAAATCCTCTGTGAAGAAGTACCAAGCGATGCAAAATTGCGTATGCGCCGACGGTCGCGCGCGTGGAATGTTCATGTTTTATGGAGCAAATCGCACCGGGCGGTGGGCAGGGCGCCTGATACAGATGCAAAACCTGCCACAAAACCATCTGCCTGATCTGGAACAGGCGCGTGGATTGACGCGAATCGGTGATTACGAAGCGTTAAAAATGCTTTACGAGGATGTGCCGGACACGCTTTCGCAGCTGATCCGGACGGCGTTTGTGCCAAACCACGGTCGCAGGTTTCTCGTCGCTGACTTCAGCGCCATCGAAGCGCGCGTGATCGCTTGGCTGGCCGGGGAAACATGGCGCCAGGAGGTTTTCGCCAGCGGTGGGGATATCTACTGCGCGTCGGCATCTCAGATGTTCAAAGTTCCCGTCGAAAAACATGGCGTCAACGGACATCTGCGGCAGAAAGGGAAACAAGCTGAACTGGCATGTATCGCGGAAGGGCAATTGGTTCTGACGGACAAGGGTCTCGTACCAATAGAGAGAGTCTCTTTGGAGCACAGGATATGGGACGGTGAAAATTGGGTTCGGCATGATGGCGTAATTTTCAAAGGAGAACGAGAGGTTATTACATATGAAGGACTCACAGCAACCAGAGATCACCTCATCTGGATTGAGGGGGAACCGAAGCCGGTACAGCTTGGAATTGCCGCCCCCTGCGGCGCACATCTCATACAAACCGGAAATGGTGGGAATCCGGTTCGGCTGGGTAGAGATTATCAGCCCGGAGAAGCGATGGAACAAAACATGGAACCACTGTTACGTTCTCACAAAGTGCTCGGGCTGCGGTTCCGTTCAATGGCAAAACTTTGGCAATCTGAAACGTGGCAAATCAAATGGCTGTCAAAGCTGTTCACGAAAAAGGCAAATTCCAAAATGGCTCGAAAAACGTTTGACCGCTGCAAAGCAACGCTGCGAAAACCCAAGCGCCACTGGGTACCTCAACTATGGAGGGAGAGGGATTCGCTTCGATTTTTCAAGCGTAACCGCAGCGGGCCTGTACCTCATCGAGAAATATGGGCTGCCGTCAAGAGAGCTGGAGTTAGACAGAATCAACAACGAAAAGGATTACGGTCCTGGAAACCTGCGCTTTGTTACGCATGCAGAGAACAATTCGAACAAACGCTGCACGGTCCTATCGCAATGGTCTCAAGAATATTGGCCGTATGCTCGCGCGGTGGTGTTACGAAAGCTATCAAACGGCTTCAGCCGGGACGAAATCATTCGGGATGCGGAAACTGCAGTATTCGAAAAGCGAAAAAACTGGAAGATCATCAGCGCACGGCTCGACTTTATGACATACGAAATGCCGGAGCACATCACCGTTTTACCGTATCAGACAAATTAGTCCACAACTGCGGTTATGGAGGATCGGTCGGCGCGCTCAAAGCGATGGGTGCACTGGAGATGGGATTGGCCGAAGAGGAACTTCGTCCGCTGGTCGACGCATGGCGGAAGTCCAACCCGAAGATCGTGAAACTCTGGTGGAATGTGGATCGTGCCGCTATGGAGGCAGTTCGCAACAAACAGGCCGTTACGACGCACGGGATCCAATTTTCCTGCCAAAGTGGGATGCTGTTCATCACGCTGCCCTCCGGCCGGAAGCTGGCATATGTGAAACCGCGCCTCGCGGAGAACAAATTCGGCGGTCAGTGCATCACCTACGAAGGCGTCGGTGCAACGAAGAAGTGGGAACGCATTGAATCCTATGGCCCTAAATTCGTAGAAAACATCGTGCAGGCCATCGCGCGGGATCTCCTGTGCTGTGCCATGCAGACGCTCCGCCACTGCTCCATTGTCATGCATATCCATGACGAAATCGTCATAGAGGCTGACGCGGACCTAACGCTGCAAGCCGTGTGCGAGCAAATGGGTAAAACGCCACCGTGGGCGGATGGACTTCTGCTCTGTGCGGACGGGTATATCTGCGATTTTTATCAAAAAAACTGAAAAAGAACTACGGAAAACCGCCCGGCCCTGTCCATTTAGAAGTGATGACGGTTTCGCCCGTCACGAGTACAGAGGGGAAAATATGTTTTACATCAGAACCAAGCAACACAGCGGTAAAGACAACTATGGAGTTTTCGCAGAAATCAACGACATTGCCAGAGAAGAATTCGGTCGGCTCAATTTTCAGCTGACCTCCAAAATTGGCACTACGTTCTGCAAGATATCCAGAATACCGCTGACTCCAGATCTGGATTGAGTGAGGATACTGAATTCAACTTTGAGCTGAGCGGCTCAATTTTGAGCCGATCTACTCTACAAAGGAACAAAGCAAAAAAGATTTTTCGTCAAAACAGGGTTGTCACCTCCATTGAATAGTAGAGGGTGGGTACAAAACCCATCCGGAAAGGAGCTTGTATGAGCATTAACAAATTTAACGCAGAACGATATCACGACCCCACGGCATATGAAGCATTGTCGACCATCGAGCAGGAGGAGCGGGAACAGAGGACATTCCGGCCCATCGTTTTCATCTGTTCCCCGTTTGCGGGAGATATCGAGAACAATGTCAAAGCCGCTCGGAGATATTGTCGCTTCGCGGTCGAAACGGGCTTCATCCCATTCGCGCCGCATCTGTTATTCCCGCAATTCTTGGATGACACTGACCCGAAGGAACGGGAGCTGGGTCTATTCTTCGGCATTGCCCTCATGAGCAAATGCGCCGAAGTGTGGGTGTTCGGGGAAACGGTGTCTGTCGGCATGGCAAAAGAAATTGAAAAAGCTGAGAAACGCGGCATGCGAATTCGGTGGTTCAACTCAAAATACGAGGAGGTAAAACAATATGAATGAACTGATCCCCGTCCGATATGAAGACGAGGAGCCTACCGTCAGCGGGCGGGAGCTTCACGCCCTGCTCGAAATCGAGACGCGTTACAACGACTGGTTCCCTCGAATGTGCGAATATGGCTTCCAAGAGGGAAAAGACTTTTGCCCAATTTTGAGTAAAAGTTCAGGCGGCCGCCCGGCGACCGACCACGCGATCACCATCCAGATGGCGAAAGAGCTTTGCATGCTCCAGCGTACCGCGAAGGGCAAGCGATGCCGCGCGTATTTTATCAGCTGCGAGGAAGCGTGGAACTCGCCGGATAAGATCATGGAACGCGCGCTGCGGATCGCGCACCGTCGCGCGCTTGAGGCGGAGCGCCGCATCTTCAGCTTGCTGGAGGAAAATGAAACGCTCGAAATCGCGCTGAACGATTCGATCCGATATTTCACGGTAGCGAAATACAACGGCGCATTCAAAAAAGGCTGGAATACGACGCAGTGCCAGTTGATTGGCAACCAACTCTCGGCGTATTGCCGCGCGCGCACCATACAAATCCGTAGATGCGAAACCGACGATGAACGCTTCGGCGCGGTAAACAGCTATCCAATCTCTGCTTGGAACGATTTCATGGAGGTAAGTTTATATGCGTAATCTACCGATCGCATATGGCAACAGTTGCTTCGCCAAGACCTGGACGAACAAATCGACGACGTTTGACGAGCTCTGTGCCCGGTTGGAACAGACCATCCGTACGACCGAGTCGGCGGAGGAGTATCCAGCGCTCCCGAAGACGGAACGCGACCGCATTAAGGATAAGGGCGGATTCGTCGGAGGCCAGCTGCGCGACAATCGCCGCAAGCGCGAAAACGTCGCCAGCCGCTCCATGCTGACGCTGGACTGCGACCATGCCGACATCGGCTTCATTACCCGATTCACGGCAGAATGCCAATATACCGCCTGCCTGTACACGACGCATGGCCATACCCCGGAAGCACCGCGGGTTCGCATCATCGTTCCGCTGACCCGCGATATCACGCCGGATGAGTTTGTCGCCATCTCACGCTACTTCGCAGATGAATGGGGTATCGACCAGTTCGACGAGTGCTCGTATCGTCCGCACCAGCTGATGTATTGGCCGACCACGCCGGCAAACGGCGAATATATCAATAAGCGCATCGACGGCGCGTGGCTGGATCCAGACGCGTACCTCGCGCGGCATCCGAACTGGAAGGATTGCTCGTTGCTGCCGACGTCCTCTAGGGAGAGCGCCGTCCGCGAAAGCAGCAGAAAACCGCAGGAGGATCCGCTTACCAAGGATGGCGTGATCGGGGCGTTTTGCCGGACGTATAGCGTTGAGGCATCGATCGAAGCGTTCCTCTCCGATGTGTACGAACCATCCTTGGTTGACGGTCGTTACGATTACATCCCCGCCGACAGCAGCGCAGGCGTCGTGATCTACGACGATAAATTTGCCTACAGCCACCACGCCACAGACCCTGCCTGCGGGAAGCTGCTCAACGCATTCGATCTTGTGCGCATCCATAAATTCGGCGACGATGACGAGAAAAAGTCTCTGTTTGCCATGATGGATTTCGCCAGCAAGGACGTGCTTGTCAGCGATACGCTGCTTCAGGAAAAGCAGGCAGCCGCGAGAGGCGATTTCGAAGACTGGACAAAAGCGCTGCAGCGGGATCGCGGTGGATTGCTGCAAAACAGCCTGCATAATATCACGCTGATCATGGAGAACGATTCAAGCCTGAAAGCCATTTGCTTCAATCAGCTGGCGGATGGCATGGAGATCAAAGGTGATGTGCCCTGGCAGCACCCGGCGCGGTTCTGGCGGGATGCCGACGATGCGCAGCTTATCTGCTATATCGACGCCAACTACGGCACATTCTCGGCGCGGAACTACCAGATCGCGGTGACCAAGGTTGCCGATGATCGGTCCTATCATCCGATCCGCACATTTTTCGACCATCTTCCGCGCTGGGACGGGACAGCTCGCGCTGAAACTATACTGATCGATTACCTCGGCGCGCAGGACAACGCGTATACCCGTGCGGTCACACGCAAAGCCCTGTGCGCCGCCGTGGCCCGGGTGCAGTATCCGGGTATGAAATTCGATCATATCCTCGTTCTTAACGGCGATCAGGGCATAGGAAAATCCACCCTCATCGCCAAACTTGGAGGCGAGTGGTACTCGGACAGCCTTTCGCTCACGGATATGAATGACAAGACCGCTGCGGAAAAGCTGCAAGGGTATTGGATCCTCGAGATCGGCGAGCTCGCCGGCATGAAAAAAGCGGACATCGACAAGGTTAAAGCGTTCATCTCCCGTCAGGATGATAAGTACCGCGCCTCCTTCGGACGCCGGGTAACGCCGCATCCGAGGCAGTGCATCTTTTTCGGCACGACGAACTCGCAGAACGGGTATCTTCGGGATATTACAGGCAATCGCCGGTTCTGGACGGTCAGAACGCCCGGCAATGGCAGATGGAAGGCGTGGGATCTGACCAGGGAGGACATCGAACAGATCTGGGCGGAAGTACTGGTTCTCATCGATCAGGGGGAAAAGCTCTACCTTGACAGTAATATGGAACGCTACTCCACTGCGGAGCAGGCCTTTGCGATGGAGCAGGACGATCGCGAGGGGCTAGTTAGCGATTATTTAAATCTGCTCCTGCCGGATAACTGGAACGACATGGATTCCTATGCAAGGCAGGAATATGTCCGAGATCCGGAAAGCCCGCTGCAACCCAAAGGCGTCACGGCACGCAACACCGTCAGCAATATCGAGATCTGGTGCGAATGCTTTGGTAAGCGTAAAGAGGATATCAAACCCGCCGATTCGTATGCGATAGCCGCGATCATGCTGCGTATCGAGGGGTGGCATAGGACAGATGAGCGCGGCGTTTTACCTCTGTATGGCAGGCAACGCCTGTATAAACGGAAGTGACAACTCATGTGGACAGCCACGGACGGACAACCATATACACATGTCCAGTGAAAGTGGCTGTCCACGAAAAAAGCGCTAAATTTAGCGGAAAATTAACCGGAATTTGGACAGGGAGACAACTTTTTCTATATAGCACAAAAACATATGAAATTAATAAAAAAAGATATCCTGTCACACGTATATATGCGCGTATAGGGATAGTTGACCCCGTTGTCCGACTTGTGACACGGAAGAAAGGATTATGAAAGAGAAGATCATCGAGAAAAAGCTCGTTAAAGCCGTAAAAGAAGCGGGAGGTATCGCGCCGAAGCTAATCTGCCCAGGATTTGACGGTATGCCCGACCGCATCGTACTTCTGCCTGGTGGTCGCATGGGATTTATTGAGGTCAAGGTTCCTGGTAAGGCACCGCGGCCTTTGCAGGAAGCCAGACACCGGATGCTGCGGATGCTGGGATATAGGGTCTACGTGCTTGACCGGGCTGAACAGATAATACAGATTTTGGAGGATATCGCAAATGGATAATCAATTGATAGAAATAAACAAACTTATGGAGCTCGGCGTGACCGCTCAGAGTGGGAAAGCAGTCGTTTCGAGCCGCGACATCGCACGGGTCTTTGAAAAGCGTCATGATCACGTACTGCGTGACATCAGGGAGATAATCAAAAAAGATCCTGCGTGGGGTGCGTATCATTTTGGGGAGACCCCCTATCTTGAACCCCAAAACGGTCAGACATACACCGAGTTCAATATAAATCGCGACGGTTTCACGATTCTGGTCATGGGTTATACCGGCGAAAAAGCGATGCAGTTTAAGAAAGCATACATCGCAGCGTTCAACGAAATGGAACGCAGGCTCGCCCCTCACAATTACAAGGAAGCGTTGCTTGCCCTCGTGGCAGCGGAGGAAGCGCGGGAAGCCATCGAAAGCCAGAACAAGGTACTGCAGCTCTCCGCAGCTAAGTACGAGGGGCAAACCGATACGGTGGGTCTTTACAAAATCGGCGAGATTGCGGAGCAACTCGGGATCAGTGCAAGGCGGCTGAATGAATTTTTGAAAGAATGTCGCATCCAATATAAACCAAACGGCTCGCCGACTTGGCGGCTGTACAGCGAATACATCGGTGAGAACATTGCCCTGCCGAGGATAGTGACTTTGGAAAACGGCTATGATTTGCCGATACTCCTGTGGACGGCGAAAGGGCGTGACTTCATTTTTGACCTTGCTGAACGGGAGATGCCGAGATGGTACGCATAGCCTACACGCCCCATAATTATCAAACCTTTGCTGCGGATTTTATTAAGCGGCAGCAGATTTCCGCAATTTTTCTTGATTGCGGATTGGGAAAGACCATCATTACGCTGAGCGCTGTGAACGACTTGCTGTTTGACAGCTTTCAGGCTCACCGCGTATTGATTATCGCACCTTTACGAGTTGCCTCTGTCACATGGCCGACAGAAATCCAAAAATGGGATCATCTGAGCCTGTTGACCTATTCCGCTGCGGTCGGGTCCGGAATGGAACGAAAAACAGCGTTCATGAAACAGGCGGATATTTACATCATCAACCGGGAGAACGTGCAGTGGCTCATCGAGGAAAGCGGCGTGAAATTCGACTTCGACACCGTCGTGGTCGATGAACTGTCATCCTTCAAAAGCCATCAGGCAAAACGCTTCCGAGCCCTGATGAAGGTTCGCCCCAGGGTCAAGCGTATCATCGGCCTGACCGGCACGCCGTCTGCTAACGGGCTGATGGACTTATGGGCGGAATACCGGCTTCTGGATGTGGGTCAGCGTCTCGGTCGCTTCATCGGGCAGTACCGGACCAACTACTTCGCGCCGGATAAACGCAACGGCCAGATTGTCTATTCCTACAAACCGCTGCCCGGGGCAGAACAGGCCATCTACGCCAAAATCGCCGATATCACGATCAGCATGAAATCCACCGACCACCTGCAGATGCCGGAGCTGATCAGCAGCGAATATGAAGTTCAGCTTTCCGACGATGAACTGGCGCGATATGACGAATTGAAAGCGGACCTGGTTCTACGGTTGCCGGGTGGAGAGGTGACCGCCGCCAATGCCGCGGCGCTGTCCAATAAACTCTCCCAAATGACAAATGGCGCTGTCTACGATAATAACGGTGGTACGGTCCATATCCATGATCGGAAGCTGGACGCGCTGGAAGACCTGATCGAGGCGGCAAACGGAAAGCCGGTGCTGGTGGCGTATTGGTTCAAGCACGATCTTGCCCGAATCTCCGAACGGCTGCAGAAGCTCCATATCCCGTTCTTACCGCTCGACACACAGGAAAGCCTACGAAGGTGGAATGCAGGCGAGCTGGCGGTGGCTTTGGTGCATCCCGCCTCGGCCGGGCATGGACTGAATCTGCAGAGCGGCGGATCCGCGATAATATGGTTCGGCCTGACCTGGTCGCTGGAGCTCTACCAACAGACCAATGCCCGATTATGGAGACAGGGTCAAACGGCGGAAACCGTCGTTGTGCAGCACATCGTTGCCAAAGATACCATCGACGGGCGAATGTTGAAAACACTTTCTGCCAAAGACTGCACGCAGGCGGAGCTGATCGCTGCGGTAAAGGCGGATCTGAAAATCTGAGACAAACTACGACGAAATACGACAATCCGTGCCAATCCGAGGGAATAAAAATAATCGGAGGTACGAGTATGAACACACCGTATGAAAACCTTGCGAACGCCATTGTGCTTAGTGCCGTGCAGGACTACAGAAAAGCGCTTCGCATCCTCTCCCGATTTCCGGAGCGACGTGATGCACAGAAAGAGAAAGACAGCATCCTGCAATTCTTCCGCTCGGAATGGTTCTATGCCTTGACCAGTATTGATCCGGAGTTCCTAATCCGTAAGCTTGACAAGGAGGTGGCGGCATGAAAGCAAAAGAATACCTCGGACAGGCTTACCGCCTTGACCAGCGCATTAACTCCAAACTGGAGCAGATCGCTTCTCTGAACGAGCTGGCGATGAAATGCACCTCTACGCTTACCGGTATGCCCCGTAAACATGACTGCAGCATATCGAAAATTGAGGTGGTCAGCAAGATTGTCGATCTGCAGGAGGAGATTAACCGCGACGTTGAAAAGCTTGTCGACCTCAAACGCGAAATCGTGTGGCGGATAAAGGCCGTCGATGACACGGAGTACCAGACACTACTGGAACTGCGGTATCTCTGCTTCAAGACATGGGAGCAGATCGCTGTTGATATGGGTTACAACGTTCGCCACGTATTCCGGCTGCATGATGAAGCTGTGAATAGTATCACAGTTCCGAAAACATGTCACTAAATGTCACTGTTTGTCATGTGGATTGACGTGGTAGTATTACAATAGAAAAACAGAGTGGTGCGGCCCCGGAGGATTTCTTCTGGGGCTTTTCTTTTGCCATTTCGCAAACATGGCAGTAAATGTCACTGTTTGTCATGTAGGCAGCCGTGTTAGTATTACAATAGCGAAATAGAATAAGACGGCCTCGGAGGATTCCTTCCGGGGCTTTTCTTATGCCTGAAAGCGAGGCGCGTCAATGCCGAGAAACCCCAAACGTCCTTGCTCCTATCCAGGTTGCAGCAGGTTGACCGACGGTCGGTACTGCGACGAACATAGACAGATCGCCGTGTGTCATTACAACAAATACCAGCGCGATCCCGATACCAAACAACGATACGGGCGCGCGTGGCGTCGGATTCGCGCGCGCTATATCCAAGCGCATCCGCTGTGCGAACAGTGCGAAAAGGAAGGCAGGCTGACGCCCGCCGAGGAAGTGCACCACATCCTGCCGCTTGCAGTCGGCGGTACGCACGACGAAAACAATCTCATGGCGCTGTGTAAGAGCTGCCACTCGAGGATTACGATCAAGAGCAACAACTTAAAGACGAATTGAATTTCCGACATGACCATACGGTTGTCACATCTCTGTGACTTTTTAGATCGTGAAACGCGGTCGGGTCGCGTGTAAATTTTCGCGGTTTCAAGAGAGGGTATAGGCTCATAAGTTATTTGGGAGGAAATGCACATGTCAAACGGTCACGGAGGGCCGCGCCCCGGTGCGGGTCAGAAGAAAAAGCCGCTCGCGGATAAGATGCTCGAGGGCAATCCCGGCAAACGGAAGCTGACGGTTATGGAGTTTCCGAACGCTGCGGAATTTCAGGGCGCCGACATGCCGCAACCGAGCGCGATGCTGTCCGCTGTGCAGAAGGACGGTACAGTTTTACAGGCTGGCGAAGTCTATAAAACCATATGGAGCTGGTTGAATCAACGCGGTTGCTCTTCCATGGTGCCTCCGCAGGTATTGGAACGTTATTCCATGATGGCGGCAAGGTGGATTCATTGCGAAGAAATCATTACGAAAACAGGGTACCTGGCAAAGCACCCGACTACCTCTATGGCGATCCAGTCTCCGTATGTGGCTATGAGTCAGAACTACATGGCGCAGACGAACCGGCTCTGGTTTGAAATCCTCCAGATCGTCAAGGAAAACTGCGCCGCCGATTATACCGGCGCGAATCCGCAGGACGACGTTATGGAGCGGCTACTGACCGCTCGCAGAGGGAAATGAGTATGGACGAAGTACAGGCGTTTATTCACTCACTTCGCTACCACCGCCTGACGAGTCAGCAACGGAAAACGTTGCGAGGGCAGGCGCTCGCGGGGAACCTGTCGGCGGCGCAGGCTGGCTTACGAAAAATCGTTTCGAAAGGACATCAACATGAATATGCAAACGCTACCGGTCGATAAACTGATCCCGGCGGAATATAACCCGCGCAAAGACCTCAAGCCCGGCGACCCGGAATACGAAAAGCTGAAGCGCTCGATCACGGAGTTTGGGTATGTGGAGCCGGTGATCTGGAATAAGACCACCGGGCATATCGTGGGGGGACATCAGCGCGCGAAAATTTTAATCGAAACCGGCGTGACCGAGATCGAATGCGTCGTCGTAGAAATGAGCGAGGAGAAGGAAAAAGCGCTCAATGTCGCGCTGAACAAAATCAACGGCGAATGGGATAAAGATAAGCTCTCGCTGCTGATCGCTGATCTACAGGGCGCGGATTTTGACGTATCGCTGACCGGGTTCGACGCCGCTGAGATAGATAAGCTGCTTGACAGCGGAAACGACGCCGCGGAAGACAGTTTCGACGTAGACGCGGAACTCGAAAAGCCTGCGTTTTCTAAACTTGGAGATGTGTGGACGCTCGGACGCCATAGAGTCATATGCGGCGACAGTACCAAGCCCGAAACCTATTCCACTCTGATGGGTGGGAAACAGGCAAACCTGATCCTGACCGATCCGCCTTACGGTATCGACTACGACAAAGGCGCTGCGGGCAAAATCAAGAACGACAAGTTTGACAGCGATGAGGGGTTTTATAAATTCCTCCATGATGCTTTCTCAGCAATGGCGGGAACTCTCGCCGCGGATGGTGCGGCGTATGTATTCCACGCTGACAGTAAGGGGCTAACGTTCCGCAGGGCGTTTGAAGACGCGGGTTTTAAACTTTCGGGATGCTGCATCTGGGCAAAGAACACGTTCACGCTCGGTCGTTCGGACTATCAATGGTGCCACGAACCCTGCTTGTACGGTTGGAAGAAATCTGGCAAACACAACTGGTACGGCGACCGCAAGCAGTCCACGATATGGAACTTTGACAAACCGAGCCGCTCGGAGAAACACCCGACAATGAAACCAGTACCGCTGCTCGCTGTGCCGATGAAAAACTCGACGCAGACTAACGGCGTGGTGCTCGATCCCTTTGGCGGTTCCGGCAGCACCCTGATTTGTGCGGAACAGTTGGCTCGCGAAGCCTACTTGATAGAACTGGACGAAAAATTCGTTGATGTTATCGTCAACCGCTACATCGAAACCGTCGGAAGCGCCGACGGTGTTTTTGTAGAACGGGATGGCGAGTCAATTTCCTATTTGGATGCGACAGCCAATGCGTAACAATTACTGGTTTTCAGAGGATGGCGCTATCGGGTATGGCGATTTAAGTACGGGCGAGGTGTTCTGTTTTGATTCCGAGGATTATGAAAAAATTTCAGACAGGACTTGGTACAAGTGCAATGCAAGCCCCGGATATGTTGGCGACCGCAATGGATTCTGTATTCACAGAGTAATACTTATCGCTCCGGAAGGCTGCGAAATTGACCACATCAACTTGAATCCGCTCGATAACCGAAAAGACAATTTGAGAATATGTACGCATCAGCAAAACCAATGCAATCAACCGCTTCAAAAGAATAACATCTCTGGAGTGACAGGCGTCAGTTATTTTGCGCCACGAAAAAAGTATCGCGCGCGAATTAAATACTTTCAGCGAGAATTACACTTAGGATATTTCCCCACATTTCTTGAGGCGACTCAAGCAAGAAATGTCGGCGTGAAAATTTTATTCGGAGAGTTTGGCCGATGCCACGAAGCTCCACCTCCACCAAAATGGATCGAGATTATGGTTCTGGATAAATGCAACCGCTTCATTAATGAGGCGGTTTTTCCTTGCCTGATAG
>CAYLIG010000025.1:0-29302 GCA_964383635.1 uncultured Christensenella sp.
TCATAAAACAGCCTCCGCACAAAACGCAATTTCATACCGCTTGTGCCCGTAGCTCGGCTGGATAGAGCGTTGGACTCCGACTCCGGTGATCACGGGCGAGAAATTGACAACTACATACTTGTGCCCGTAGCTCAGCTGGATAGAGTATCAGACTCCGACTCTGAGGGTCGAAGGTTCGAATCCTTTCGGGCACGCCAAAAACCCCCTAATTAGGCGACTTTTTAGGGGGTTCCATTTTAGCTCATTTTCCAAAACGTGCGACAATGCGACAAATCCGAAAAAAGCGTTATTCAGGGTATAAAAAGAAAGACCTGCGAGAGGATGAACTCGCAGGTCGATAATGGTTTTTGTCGCATTTTTGACGCACAAGGGGGTTAAAAATTTATTCTGCCGTGAGCATGAAAAAAGGATATGCCTCATGCTGACGATTGGCCAAAGAAGTAAAACCTACGACCTCCGGGTTATGAGTGCGTACTTATGCGAAATATGGTTATGATTATACGATGATAATCTCGAATAATCGCCGATCTTTGCGGATAATCAAAGATGTATTTTCGACGATTATTGATGATTATAAGCCGTTATTGATGGCAATAAACATCAAATAAACATCAGGTAGTAGGTGCCGTTTTCACACTGCAATGTTTGCGAAAGCGTTCGAGCCCCTTCATCCCGACTGAATAAACCTTTACAGAGTGATACAATCGTGCGAAGTGCGAGCGGTGAGTGTTAAATGGCTTAATCTGCGAGTAAATACATTGCAGAAGAAACATTCATACATTCCGAAGAGTTATTCAAGTTAGATGAGTTAAGGAGGGCAACGTATTCTAATAACTTTTTGATTTTGGTTGCTTTTCGAGAAGAGGGTTAAGAATCTTTCTATCTGGGGGAGCGTAGACAAACTGCTATAAGTGTGTTATCTTGAAAAAATCGATAGTCCTTTCCGGCTCAATATAGAACGGGAGAACAAAAAAATGAGTAGCGATGAATTTGCTGTTCTGAAGTACAACAAAGCATTGGTTGCCGAGAAAGTTGCGCAGGCCAGGGAAGCTGAAAAACGACAAAACTTGAAGCGAGGATTTCATGAGTCGGTCGCCGCACATGCGACCTATGTTCCGACAGCTGCGGGCGATATCCGTGTGTTGGAGTATGGATTTGAGCAGTTAACGCTTCAGCCGCTTCTGATTGATTTACATGGTGGTGGTTTTATCATGAACACTGCGGATATCGATGAAAAAATGCTTCTTCGAATCCGCGAACGGGTTCCGTACTGTAAATGCATTAGCATCGATTATCCCAAAGCACCGGAGCACCCTTTTCCTGCAGCGCCTGATGCGGTTTATGAAGTCGTTTCAGCATATATGAAGCAGGCAGAGCAGCGGGGGATCAATACCGAACGCGTTGTAATTGCAGGACACTCAGCAGGCGGAAACCTGGCAGCCGTGACATGCTTGCGTGCTGCTCAATCAGGAGAATGGTCCTTCTGCGGACAGATACTCGATTATCCGCCTCTCGATTTAGCCACACCAGCAGCGGAAAAAAACCAACCAGAAGGTGCAATCCCGGTGGAGCTGGCAGACCTGTTTGATGCGTGCTACATCACAAGCAATGATCCGCGTGACCCAGATATTTCACCAGTTCGGGCTGATCCTGCACTTTTGTGTAAAGTCCCGCGTGCATTAATTATTTCATGTGGGCTTGACTCGCTGGGTAAGGAATCCAAGCAATATGCGCGTCTTTTAGAACAAGCAGGGGTGCCGGTAGTACTTGTAGAGTATCCGCAAGAGCGGCATGGATTTACCTATGACGACACGTTATCCGCCAAAGAAGCGATCGATTACATGGCTGCATTTCTGGAAGAATGTATCTCTTGAACGTTCACAAACAGTACATCTGCACGGTTTCAGCTGCAGATGTGCTGTTTTTTCAATTCGACGACTCGATCACAAATGCGGAAGAGTTCAACAGGGTCATTTGAAAAAATGATTGTGCTGATTCCTTCCGAAGCAGCAACTCTGATGAATGTTGCAACAATACTACGCGTCATTGCGTCCGCATACAAAAATGGATTTGCACAGACCATTACCCGTGGTCTTGAGAGAATGCAACGATAATAGAGGATGCTCAACTCCAGATATTTTCCTTGAATCGCTGTATCGCCAAAATACTGATCGAGGATCTTGGAAAACGATCGCCAAACATACTTTTGCATGCGTTGATTCTTGATTAAACCAATTAAACTGGTGCTGTGCATGATCGGAAGAAAAAGATTCTCCTTTGGACTAAGATTTTGGAGATAGGCAGAGTGTTCCAATATGCTGGGAATGAGAAGGATACCGTCTTTTGCCAATGCCGCTGCGTCGCGTGGCTTTAATATGTGGTCGGCAAGAATAATATCACCTGTATGCCAATCACAGGACTCAAACAGGTGGTCGATTACGACGTTTGTCAGGCCAAGACCGCTATCCAACACGCCAAGAATTTCACGTTCATATAACTCTACGTGCAACGGTTGCGCAGAATCGGCATAATGTAAGTTTCGGATATGAAGCAGAACACCGCCAGCTGCGTGTTTGATTGGTATTGGATTAACTCCATGATTGAGCTTGTCAATTAACTTGGTTAACTGCGCAGCGGAGATATCATTCGGATAAAACGTGCGGATATGCTGACCTTTCCACATGAGGACAGTTCGCTCGGCGGGGTTGAAAAAAGTACTCAAATAGAACGACATATGCAATATAGCGGTCCCTTGAGCAGCAGCCTTGCGAAGCAGAGACAAGATCAACTCCTTTTCCTGATCGGGGTATAACTCTGCAATATCCTCCATAATAATAATCTTGGTATCCTGAATTGTCGCGCGCAGAAGCTCGATACAGTGCTGATGCGCCGGGGAAAGCTGCGATGCAATATCATCTGCACGAACCGGAATGTGTTCCGCATCTAGCAGTGATTGCGCCTGTTGACGGATCAGGCGTGTATTAAGCCAGAATTTATTAGAATGCCGCTTGATCACAAACAAGTTTTCTGCAACCGATAACTGGGGGATTAGCTTGGATTCCTTACTGATGCATACAATACCGACATTCTGCGATAGCGGCTGACCAATCAGATCGACAGGTTGATCGTCAAGATAAAAAGAGCCGTACTGCAGCATTCCCTTGCCAGAAAACAACTGCAGCAAGCAATCGGCTTCATAATTGCGCACACCGACAAGATGTACGATTTCTCCACGAAATAGATACAGTTTAAAATCGTCGAGAATTTTTTCACCGGCGAAAAGTGTAGTGGCATGTTCAAAACGAAGAAGCTCGCGCGGCATGGTGTTTCCTTCCCTCAAGCAAGAACGGACATGATCGAAAATGAAATGATACTCAATATATCATAACGTTCGTAAAAGAACAACGGCACCTTTCAAAGCACAAGTACAGGCAAAACATGCACCTGATTGGACGAAACATGTGAAGTAAGATTAGAATATGCTGAATTTTACCTACCAAATCTAATTTGCGTCTAATTGCGTTCAGGATGCGCAGTTGATACACTTGCTTTGTGTTCGGGAAAGATTCCTATCGATAATTTCACATCTTGAGGAGGCAAACGAATGACTATTAAAAGAATGTTCACGCTATTTCTCTGTTTCGCTATGGCGCTAAGCATTACAGCTTGCACCGCAGCAAAGCCCGCGGATACCGCCACACCTACTGTGACGGCTTCTGGTGAAGCAACAAGCGAAGCAACCGAAACTGCAGATGGTGTGAAGGGTGCGTTGATCGGATTTTGCGCGCTTGACACCAGCAACTCCTTCGTCGCCGGGCTAGCAGAGGACACCAAGAAGCTGTTGGAGGCTGATGGCGCGACGGTGCAAATCGCCGATGCTGCATTGGATTCTTCCAAACAGATCAGCCAAATTGAGAACTTTGCTGTTATGGGAGCAAAGGTAATCATCATCATTCCTGTCGACCCGGATAGCCTGACGGACTCCATTAAATACGCGCAGAGTTTGGGAACAAAGGTTCTGGTCATGAATGCGGATACGCATGCATACGATTGTTTCATGACGTCGGACCGTTATGAGATCGGGAAACAGTGCGCGCAGCTTGCTGCGGATTGGATCGACGAGACCTTCCCAGATGCAGCGGATCGTTCCATCGAGGTCGCGATTTTTGAAAGCCGTTCGAACCCGCAGGAATCGGAAGATTCAGACGGCATGCATGAGATTGAAAACCTCTGCTCGAAAGCGACGATTAGCAAGGTTGTTGATGGCATCGCAACAAACGAAGCTGCGCAGGAAGCAATCGCTACTCTGCTGCAAACAAATCCTGAAGTAAAAGTAGTCATTTGCTTTAACGGAGAGGGTTGCCTGGGCGTCAACGAGTACGCGATGACGAGCGGAATCGTAAATATTTCGGAATTTGCAACCTTTGGCGGAGACTGGTCCAATCAGATTGCAGAAGAGGTGTACAAATCCCTTTCAAATGAAAGCGTGTATCGTGGCAGTGTTAAGTTCGGCAGCGATAACATACCGCTAAGTGCGTATGAAATTACGCTGAAGATGATCAATGGCGAGCCTTATGATGCAATCCAGTATGATCCAATCGTTGCTGTCAGTAGCAAGAATATCAATGAATATTACAAGGCAAACTAAATAGCTATTCCATTGTTCCGGGGCGGGTTACCGCCCCGGAACGCAGACTGAGGTGAATGATTTGAATAACGATGCATCCCTTTCGCTCAACAATATTACAAAGAGATATCCTGGAGTTACAGCATTAAACAATTTTTCGATCGAATTTAAAAAAGGCGAAACGCATGCTCTGGTTGGCGAAAACGGAGCAGGAAAATCAACATTGATCAAGATTATATCCGGCGCGATTAAGCCGGACGAGGGGACAATCGAGATTGACGATCGCAGTTATAGCGCAATGTTTCCGGCAATGGCGCGTGAACTGGGAATTGAGGTTATCTATCAGGAATTCAATCTGGTAGAGACGATCTCGGCTGCAGAAAACATTTTTCTAGGTTACCATGATGGCACATTCGTCAACCGAAAGGCTATGAATGTGGCAGCGCGGGAATTGTTTCGTGAATTTGAAATTGACATGGATCCAAACGCACTCATTCGGGAACTCTCGCCTGCGCAACAGCAGATCGTCGAGATTGTAAAAGCCGTATCAAAAAACGCGCGGATTCTGATTATGGATGAACCAACTGCGCCGCTGACGATGAAAGAGGTTACGCTTTTATTTCGTATCATCAAAAAAATTCAGGAAAAGGGAACCACGATTATCTATATTTCGCACCGCCTTGATGAAATATTTGAGATTGCGGATCGCGTCACAGTTATGCGAGACGGCCAGTACATCAGCACACAAAACACTGCACTGACAGATAAGAAAGCGCTTATCCATGCCATGGTCGGTCGAGAGCTGCTTGAAACATATCCCAAATCCGGAGCGGAAGTAGGAGGCATTGCTTTAGAAGCAAAAAACATTTTCGGAAACGGTTGCGTAGATGTATCCTTTCATGTGCGTCATGGTGAAATCCTCGGAATTGCGGGTTTGGTGGGCGCAGGTCGAACAGAGCTCATGCGTGTGCTCTATGGCGCGAACAAGCTTGAGAAAGGTGCAGTATTACTTGACGGGAAAAAAGTAGAAATTCGTCGACCTGGCGACGCGATTCGAAACGGGATCGGACTGATTCCGGAAGATAGAAAAAACCAGGGTTGCTTCCTTGGAATGGATATTGCATGGAACACGTCTTTAATGAATATTCGTAATCTTCGGAAGAATGGTATGCTAAGCACCTCCTTGATACGACGGAACGCAGAGAATTACATGAAGCAGCTTCGCATCAAAGCGCCGGATTGCAATACGAAAGTTGGCACACTCAGCGGCGGAAACCAGCAGAAGGTCGTGCTCGCAAAGACTCTCGCCGTCAATTGTAAGGTTTTGATATTTGATGAACCGACACGCGGGATTGATGTCGGTGCAAAACAGGAGATTTATCAGTTGATGCGCTCTCTGGCGGATCGCGGACATGCTCTATTGATGATATCATCTGATATGGAAGAACTTCTGGGAATGTCTGACAGGATCATAGTGATTCGCAATGGCCGGTTGGCTGGCGAACTAGCGAAAAATGAATTTTCGCAGGTCAAGGTGCTGGAATATGCATCAGGCTTGAATAATACGAGGGAAACAATATGAGAAACGAATCATGGAATCAGAAACTGGTTAAAGTCATCAAGGAGTTGACACTGGTTTTTGTTTTAATCCTCTTGACGCTCCTGTTTTACGCTTTTGAACCAAAGTTTATGACGCTTGAGAATATCAAGAACATACTGGTGCAAAATGCATATATCGTCGTCGCCTCCATCGGCATGGCATTCGTCATTATCGGCGGTGGAATTGATCTGTCAGTCGGATATCAAATATCGCTGGTGGGCGTTGTAACGACCATTTCAATGCAGTGGTATCATCTACCGGTCTGGATTTGTGTTCTGATTGGACTGATCACCGGAACGCTGTTGGGCATCATCAACGGTATTCTTTCCGTTAAGCTGCGCGTGCATCCTATGGTTGTTACACTGGCGACGATGGCGATTTATCAGGGGATCTCCTACATTATAACCAACTCCAACTCGATTTACGGGCTTCCGGACTCGTTTAAATTCATTGGACAGGGAAAAGTGGCCGACATTCCGCTTAGCATCATCATCATGCTGATAGTTCTCATCTTGGCTTCTCTCTTCCTGTCTAAAACATATCCGGGACGATATGTTTACGCGCTAGGAGGCAATGCTGAGGCCGCCCGACTCGCAGGTATCAACACCTCTGCTATGCGGGTACTAACGTTTGGAGTTTGCGGATTTTTCGTCGCAATTGCAGCCATATTACTTGTTGCGCGTAGTGGGTCTACAAACTCGTCTGTAGGCGCTGGTACAGAGTTTACCTGCATTACAGCAGCGGTTCTGGGCGGTGTCAGTATGGCAGGCGGTGAAGGTAAGGTGTGGAAAGTATGCATTGGTGCGATTATCCTTGGCATACTGTCCAATGGTATGCAGTTTATCGGGCTGGGAGTTTATCCGCAATATATTGCAAAGGGTGTTATATTGATGGCGGCAATCAGCTTTGACACCTATCAAAAGGCTGCAAAAATGGAAAAGCGCAGTCTCGTGGTGGCGAAGGCGAATGTTTGACAATCTACTCCGTCGATGGTACTGTAACGGAACATAATCAGTCCAAATTTCCGGGTCGGGAGGGATACTTTTGTGCAAGGTTCTTATCGTAGATGATGAGATAAATATCTGCAAGTTAATCATTAACCTGATCGATTGGGACGGGCTAGAGCTGGAACTGGCGGGAACCGCAAATGATGGAGTATCCGCATTTCGGATGATGCAGGAGCGCCAACCCGACATCGTAATTTCCGATATCCGCATGGCAGGTTATGATGGGATAGAACTCATCCGACGCGCTCAGGAATGCGGCATGCGGACCAGCTTTGTCTTTGTAAGCGGCTATAGACAGTTTGAGTATGCAAAAGATGCAATGCGTTATGGCGCGGTGGACTACCTGCTGAAACCCATCAACAAAGATGAACTGAATCGTATCCTCTTGCGAATTAAGAGCAGCCGGATGGAGAGTGCACAAAACCAGCGGCGAACAGAAGATTTACAGCACATGCTCAAACAAAGCAGTAAGCATGTTGCAAAACAATTATTCGACTACCTGATTGGTAGCGGCCCTATATCGGAAAAAAGGTTGCATGATACATATGAGTTCTCAATGCAGGGATTATTTGCGCGATCGGCAATTATAAAAATATCCGGCAACGATCAGCAGCCAAGCCATCCGGATTCGTTCATTTTACAAAAAGTCTATGCCAGCTTCGAAGTACAAAGCCAATTTTCCGGCAAGATTATATTATCGATCAATCATGATGAATTAACATGTCTTGCGCTGTATCCGCCACAGAGTGCGGAGGATGCCGCAGCGTTTTTCGCGTGCTTGTGGACTCACTATAAATCGTTTATTTCAGAGTATGGCAGTTTCATCCTTACAGTAGGTTGCGGACCGGAAGCGCATACGGTAGAGGAGTTGCGCCTAGCATTATTAGCGACGCAGCAAGCCCTGGATATGCGTTTCTTCCTGGGCGCAAACCGGAAGATTGAACTCAAGAAATTGCGACCGCAGGTCCTTTCTTATTTGGACGCATTTCCAGATGAAATGAAAGGGATTGCTGCTGCGCTGGAAGCGTTTGACAGAAAAGCGCTGCATGCTTCCGTTGGAGCAGTATTTGACACCTTGGTTGCGAACGCGGACGCTGTTCCGTTGGACTTGTTTAACGGGCTAGAAGCATTGGGCCACATTGTTCGAAAAGTATATAGTGAAGCAGATGCGGAAGCCGTTCGCGCTATGATTTATGACACAAGAAATGCCGCAAGCTTTTCCGGCTTGAAACTGGAATTATTACGTCTGTTAGATCAGGAGATGCAGCGTTCCAATCAAAACAAGCAGGCGCAGGAAGAACAACCGATTCGCATAGCAAAACGTTATATTACCGAAAACTACGCAAGTCAATTAACGCTGGATGAGGTGGCGTTGCTTGTGAATTTAAACCCCAACTACTTCTGCGTGCTTTTTAAAAAAATTACGGGAAAGAATTTCAATGAATTTCTGACGGAGTGTCGCTTGGAAGAGGCGCGCAACCTGCTTCGAACGACTACGCTAAATCTGACGCAGATCGCTGGAAAAGTTGGATACAAAGACCCGAAGTATTTCAGCCAGCTGTTTACAAAGCATGTCGGACTAAAGCCTAAAGAATACCGGAGGTTATATTCATAAACCCTTATGAACGCACAGAAAAGATGATCTTTGGGGAACACGCAAGTGAAGCGAAACACGACTAGAAAACTGTCTTATGAGAACGCCACGACTGTAGGCATCGTGGCTTTGTGTTTGTTGACTTTTTTTTCACTTGCGTTTGTTTTGCTTTCAGTAAGTATTGATTCGATCACGCAACGAGTGATTCTATTTGTGCTACTTGGATTGATCGCTCTGGACTGCGCATGGTTATTACATCAATACTTATATTGGCGTGGTTCCGTCAAAAAAATGCATCTCAACATTCAGACACTATACAACCTATTAATGCCCGGAGAGCATCCGAACGTTGCAGGACATGGGACGCTATCAGATCTGGATTCTGGGATTCGTTATTTAGAGGAAGGACTAAATAAAGCGTTGATTTCCTCTCTTGCACTGAAGCAGGCAGAGATCAACGAGCTGCAAAGCCAGATAAACCCACATTTCTTATATAACATGCTGGATTCTATTCGCGGGCAAGCGCTCTCCGAAGGCATGGCTGAAATCGCTGAAATGACGGAGTCGCTTGCAAATTATTTCCGTTACTGTATTACAAACGGCGATGGAATTGTTCCGCTTTCATATGAACTGCGTAACGTGGAGAATTATTGGGTTATACAGCAATATCGATTCGGCAGCAAAATATCGATGCAGATCGAGATGGACAAATCCGAGATTAATCCGGACGAGTATGAAATTCCGAAGCTGGTTCTCCAGCCAATTGTGGAGAACGCAATCGTTCACGGGTTGGAGATGAAACCGGAGAGGGGAAAGATAACCATTCGCATTACGCGAACCGATTCTAAGCTTATCATCTTAGTGATTGATGATGGAATCGGAATCGGAGAACAGGAGTTGCTTTCTCTGCGGAGGCAATTGAAGATAAAACAGCATGTGATTGCAGAAAAGGGCGTGACACCATCAAAAGGAAATGGAATCGCCTTGCTGAATGTGAACGAGCGGATCAAGTTGCACTATGGCGACGACTATGGCCTTCAGATTTCCAGTTCTCCATTTACAGGAACAGAGATAGAGTTTGTGCTTCCGATTCGGACGCCGAATCACAGGAATTAAGATGGAATGTAGGTGAAATAATATGAAGACAAGTCTTGCTGCGGAGGAAATCATGCATTTACATGTTCAGATTGCGCCGCCGCTTGATATTGGACGCAATGAGGACGGACACTTGCGGGTAATTCCAATTACCGGAGGTTATTTTTCTGGAGAGCAGTTTAACGGGAAGATACTCCCCGGAGGTGCGGATTGGAATACTGAGATCGCACGAAATTATAATCATGTTCATGCTGTTTATTGTATTCAGGAAGACGATGGAACCATTCTTTCAATAGACAATGAGGGATGGATCGATTTCTCAAGTGAGTCGATTATTCGAACTGTCCCGCGTATTACGACCGTGGGCGGGAAGGGGAAGTATGACATTTTTAGGACCGGCGTTTTTGTTGGTGCTCTGGATGCATCTGGCGCGGATGATGGGATAATTGGGATCACAATTTATAAGTTAGCATAAAGGCTTCTGTACGCATTTTCGCATTTATGGGTTATATAAGAAATTCAATTTCTTTTCGCTTCCGAAAAGAGGATCCCCATGCAAGGTGAAAACGGCCACCGAATTGAACTGAACCCCGAAGACGGACGTTGAAAAAAGGGCCTATTGGAACGGTCAAGCAAAAGTGGGCACAAAGATACGTTTTTTATGTATTCTGCGCTTCGAATTGCGTAGGGCTTAACCAGCCAAGAGCGGAGTGAATTCGCTTTGTGTTGTAGTAAAGTTCAATGTATTGGAATATTTCCTGGCGAGCTTGTTCTGGGTTGTCATAACCGGCATCATAGACAAGCTCTCTTTTTAACGTGCGATAGAAAGATTCCATAATGGCATTAGGTTGCTCTTTTCACTTTAATCTGACCACCTTTTATTTACTTTTATCTTGGTGTCCAGATTATCTTACCACTTCCAAGTAGAGTCTTTATTTGTGTCTAATCAACGGGGCTCAGTTCAAACTGGTGATCGATTTGTTTGTCTAAAACAACCAAAGTAGATACACTGAAATGGTGGCCGGAGGGGGTTCTAATTTCATCTTGGGTATTCCGCTCATCCGGACACCTGGGCAAAGTTAAACACCGGGGACGCTGAAACTTAGCACCGTCGACGCGTAAGCTGAATAGTGCTATCGGTTGGTGGATGAGGCCGTTACACATTGTACATTCTGATACGACGAAATCATCTGGTGTGTAGCGTGAGCGCGATGGCGATGTAGCGTTTATAGCGATGGCACTGTCTCAAGAGCGCGGCCCAAATGTAGCGTTCGCCGCGCCGTATTCAGGGGCTCTAATCAATATCATTCTGAGCAGATTTTAATAAAAAATTGGTAGCGCCGAAAACTTTGTGTAAACGCAAAATGTCAGATAATTTCTATTATTCACGAGGGGCAAGGTTCATCCTTGCCCTGTGTCATTACCGTAACACGGTGGCGAAGCACGCGTCAAGGTGGAAAGCGAAGCGAGCCTTGACGGGTGCTTGTACCGTGTTATTCGTTAGAGCATCACGTTGACTCGATCGCCGAAGAAGACCATCAGCTGCATCAGGATTTGGCCCCAGTCTTTGATCGGCATCGTCCAACTTTCCGTAACCTGCATAGTGACCAGATAGAGCTGCTTCAAGAGTGCGTCGTCGCTGACAAACGCGCTTTTCGTCTTCGTAACCTTACGCAATTGGCGGTTGAAATTTTCGATGGCGTTGGTCGTGTAGATGATCCGGCGGATCGGCTCCGGATATTTGTACATGGTCGCAAGTTCGTCCCAGTGATCCCGCCAGGACTTGATTCCTGCCGGGTATTTCGTGCCCCAGACGCGTTCCAGCTCGTCCAAAGCCTCCAGCGTGGCCTCCTCGGTCGGGGCCTTGTAAATGGGTTTGAGCGCAGCCGTAAACGCTTTGACATCCTTGTATGAGACGTACCGGGTGGAACTGCGGATCTGATGGATGATGCAGCGTTGGATTTCCGTCTGCGGGAAGGCGACGGAGATAGCTTCCGAAAAACCGCTCAGTCCGTCAACCGAAACCAGAAAAATGTCTGAAACGCCGCGGTTTTTCAGGCCGTTCAGCACACCAAGCCAGTATTTTGAGCTTTCCGTCGCGCCGACCCACAGGCCTAAAACATCCTTCTTGCCAGTCAGATCGGTCCCGATGGCGATATAAACAGCCTTCTTAACGACGGTGCCTTCTTCCCGGACTTTGTAATGGATCGCGTCCAGCATGACCAATGCATAGATGCTTTCCAGCGGCCGGTTCTGCCATTCGCGGATGACTGGCAGGATCTTGTCCGTAATCTTGTACACCCGGGTTGCATCCACCTCGATGCCGTACATCTCCCGCATGGTCTTTTCAATGTCACGCGTAGACGTGCCCTGCGAATACAGGAAGATGATTTTATCCTCGATAGCGGATATGTCCATTTGGTGCTTTTTGACGATCTGCGGCTCATATTCGCCATTACGATCTCGGGGAACTTCAAGCTCGATTTCGCCCTGGCTGCTGTTCACGGTCTTCTTGTAAGTGCCGTTTCGGCTGTTGCCCGTTTGTTTGTTCCGATAGTCATACTTGCTGTATCCGAGGTCGTCTTCCAGTTCTGCATCCATGCATTCCTGGATCATTCCCGCGGTTAATTCCTTCACCAGCGCGTGCACACCAGCGGCATCCTTGATCCCGCGTTCCTCGATCAGCTGCCTCATGAGACTCTTCTCTTTCTTTGCCATATGAAAAACCTCCGTTGTTTATTTTATCTGACAACAGAGGTTTACACAATTTCGGATGCACTCTCAAAAAATTACCTCAAACTCCCGTATCCAGATGAGATGAGATTTGACGAAATTTTATTCACATAAACACAATATCCCTATAATTACTCCGACCACTGATGCAAAAGAGCCAATAATGGTTATGCAAGTAAGTATATTAATACTCTTCTTGATCTCTGATTTTGTATATACTTGGTTATTACAATTACCATTGCCATCGAAATATTCAACGAAAAATTTGATTTCATTTGGGTCATTGTTGACACGCATCTCAACGCGCGTAAATATGCCTTTTGCTGATGCATTGGTGAATGAAGTAAATCGATCCTTTTTAAAGCCTTTACTAACAAGGAATTCACCAATTTTATCACTTGTATTCGAGTTATACCATATCCAATGATAAAGGGTTCCAGTGTTTTCATCACCTCCAAGCTCGAAAATTCCGCCATGAATTTTTGAGAAATAATTTTGATCAACCATCAACTCGCTCTCCTTTCTGTTTTATATACTATATTACTAGTATTTTGATTTATATTCATGTCTATTGTTCTTAACGCGGAATTTCTGGTGGCAAATACGTACTTATCGATGCTTTAAGTTCATCAGCACGGCTTCCACATAATTGCCTGATTATGAAGTCGCAATATTCACTATCTTTTAGGTCGAAAAAGTGTCCAATCGATTTTGATGCATACGGCACACGCCAGCGGCCACTAAGGCACTGGCCAACGGCCACTTTGCACGCGCCAGCGGCCACCCCCGATTTGGGCTAATCCAACAATCCTTATAATGAGTGTATCCGCGTCAGCGGAAATACACTTTAGGAGGATAATGTTATGTTGGATTACAAAGACATTATCATCAAGCACAACGGACTTAATATGTCCGGGCGCGAGATTGCGAAGCAGCTCGGCGTCAGCAAATCGGGAGTCAATGGCGTTCTCTCTGCGTTCAAGGATTGCAAAACTCTCGGTTTCCCCCTGCCGGATGGAATTACAAACTACGCCATTGCTGACCATATCTATGGCCCACAGCAGCCTCCTCGCGGAGAGATTGAGTTTGCTGTTCCAGACTTTGAAGATGTATGCAAGGCAATGAGTTCCCGCAAAAACATGACGCTGATCTATCTCTGGAACAGGTATGCACAGGACTGCAAGGCCGAAGGACGGCAACCGTATCAATACCGGCAGTTCTGCAAGCTGTATGGGCGCTGGTGCACAGAGAACAAGGAATCCATGCACTTCACTGTCGTAAGCGGCCAGAAAATGGAAGTGGACTTTGCAGGAAAGACTTTTCAGATGGTTGACCACCTGACCGGCGAGCTTTTAGACATTGTGGTGTTCGTTGCCATCCTGCCATTCTCTCAGTACATCTATGCTGAAGGAATGTCTACAACCAAGGAGCCTCAATGGATTGCGGTAAATAACCACGCGCTGCAATACTTTGGTGGTGTCCCGGCGATTGTCGTCTGTGACAACTGTAAACAGGCTGTCATTGCCAACAAGGACTGGATTGCTCCGGAGTTGAACAAGGATTACGCGGAGTGGGCAGAATACAACCACACCGTTATTCTGCCTGCGAAGGTAAGGAAGCCGAAGTACAAGAGTTCCGTAGAAAATGCCGTTGGTATTCTTGAAAAGGGCTTCTTTCACGATATGGAAGACTGCGAGTATTTCAGTCTGGAGCAGTTTAATGATGACCTCTGGACACATCTGGAAAAGCTCAACAATGCCCCTTTTTCAAAGAAAGACCATTGCCGGAGTTACTATTGGGAAGCAGAGCGCGAGGATCTTATGGAACTGCCTGCGGCCCCGTATGAGTATATGGAGCGCAGGGTGGCAAAGGTATCCTCTGACTACCACATCCGTTTTGACAACGCTTATTACAGTGTTGGCCGGGAATATCTCCACAAGGAAGTGCTTATCCGGGCATCTGTGTCCACGGTAAAGATTTACGCCAAAGAAGGTAAATTCATTTGCCAGTGGCCGAGGGCTACCAGCAGGAGCCAGTGGTCTACCGACCCGAATCACCTCCCGCCGGATTACAAAGATTTTTCTGAATGGAATGGCACCTATTTTACAAAACGAGCAATGACCATTGGGCCGAATACGGTTGAGGCCATTAGGTGTATTCTTGCCAGCCGTAAGTTTGAGGTGCAGACCTACCGTATGTGCCAAGGCATTCTCAGCTTTACGAAAAAGTACAGCAAGGCAATTTTGGAAGAAACCTGCAAGCAGGCTCTGGCCTACGGCAAAGTTACCTATACTTTCATCAAGAACCGGATTCCCGCAGTTGCGGAGGCTCTTGACAATGGTGTCCCGGATTCCGCCGGAAGCCTTTACGCAGAACGTAACAAGGGCGCTTACGTCATGGATGCAGAGGCCGTAAACATTGACAATCTTCTTTCCCGCAGCCAGCATCTGGCTCGCAGCAAGCGGAAGGATGGTGAGCAGTGATGTTGACAGGCAAGAAACTTCTGGCTACGCTCGCCAATGAATTGGGTGAAATTGGTTTGGGAAATATGGCAGCATCTCTTGAAGAAATGTACCGTTCCCCAGAGTTTTTGGAACTTGACTCGTTGAGCGCCATTGCAAAACTGGTTGATGCCGAATACCAAGCAAAGACCAACAAGCGTGTTGCCAACCGGCTCCGTACTGCTCATTTGACAGGTTGCCCACAGGATATTACGAGTTGTGTTGACTCCGCCAAGCGGTCTTATCTGCCTACTGGAATTACCAGCACGCTTTCGTCCTTGGCTTTTCTGGAGGATGGTCTTAATATCTGTGTGCTCGGTCCCTCTGACAGCGGGAAGTCTTACTTGGCAAAGGCGATTGGCATTGTTGCCTGCTCTCAATACAGGGTGGGCTACTACCATTGTGAGGAGCTTCTGGAAACGCTGGTCGTCTTGAAAAAGAAGGACTACACGCAGTACCAGAAGCGGCTCAAAAAAACCTGTGGTTTTGATTTGCTCATTCTGGATGACTTTCTGCTGCACACCCTTACCGACGAGCGTGAGGTGAAGCTCCTATTTGAGATTCTGGAGAAGCGCAGTGAGATGAAGCTCAGTACCTTTACCTGCTCACAGCGCGACCCGCAAAGTTGGAGTGCCATGATTATGAACGACGAGGTTTCGGCCAATGCCATTCTGAAGCGGGCGACGAAACATTATACGGTTGTGATTAAACCCAAATCTGCCATCTAAAGAGGGTGGCCGCTGCACTGGGCCATGTGGCCGCTGAGCTGTGCCTTAGTGGCCGCTGGCCTGTGCAGATTGCAATATATCCATTCTAGCGATATAAATGCGGATACGCAATATAAACTGCGGCAATGCATGAATTACTGCATAATATAATTGCCCGCTACGAGTCGAATTCCGACCGGGCAACAAGAGATGACCTGCTCCCTAAAAAAGTAGTCCACCTAGAATGAGGGGAAATGATAAACTTAAGAAAAGGAAAAGGTGGATGAAATGAAGAAGAGCAATTACACAGAGGAGCAGATTGCCTTTGCATTGAAGCAGGCAGAATTGGGCGCGCCGGTATCGGAGGTATGCCGGAAGCTCGGGATCGCGGAACAGACGTTTTACCGCCGGAAGAGCAAGTACGGGATGCTGTCGAGCGACATGAAGCGGCCGCGGCAGTTAGAAGAAGAGGACGCCCGGCTGAAGAAGCTGGCGGCGGACTTAAGTCTGGATTAGGTGATGCTGCAGGACGTACTGACAAAAAAATCCTAAGGCCTGCCGAGAAGCGGGACGCCGTACGGTACCTGCAGGAACGTTTTAAAGCAAGCGAGCGCAGGAGCTGCGCAGTGCTGCGTATCAACCGGGGATGGCACCGGAGGCGGCCGACCCGGGACGAGCAGGCCTGCGAAGCGTTGGAAAAAGTCAATACAACCCGCGGTCTGTCTACTCGGATCAAGGTAGACAACGGCCCCGATTTCATTTCCTAGGTACTCGACGCTTGGGCGTATTTCAACAAAGTCAAGCTCGATTACTCCCGTCTCGGCACGCCGACGGATAATCCCCACATCGAATCGTTCAACGGCAGTTTCTGGGACGAATGCCTGAACATGAACTGGTTTATGTCTCTGGAGGACGCCAGAGACATAATAGAGCGCTGGCGAAGGGATTACAATGAGTTCCGTCCGCTCAGCCTACTTGATACCTGACACCGACCGAATTTGCCCGAAAATCGGGCTCCGAGGTCGTTCAAGCATCGATTTTTTCTCATTCAAAGTGGACTACTTTTTCGGGGAGCAGGTCATTTGCCCGTAATACGCGTTTTCACCGTGTTTTCTCAGATAATGCTTATCCAGCAAGTTTTGATCAAGCCGCGCCCACGGCGCCAACTGACGCGTGTGCCATGCCATCATTGCGACTTCCTCGAGCACCGCCGCATGGTATACGGCTTCGGATGCGTCTTTGCCCCAGGCGAACGGTCCGTGTCCGTGTACCAAGGCGGAGGGCATGGACAGCGGGTCAACGCCGCGCATGGTCTCCACGATGACGTTGCCGGTCTCCATCTCATAGTCCGCTTCAATTTCCGGCTTGGTCAACGGGCGAGTAACGGGAATGTCGCCGTAAAAATAATCCGCGTGCGTCGTACCGAGCGCGGGGATCGGCATGCCCGCCTGCGCAAAGATCGTTGCCCAGCGCGAATGCGTATGCACGACGCCGCCGATGCTTGGAAACGCGCGGTACAGCGCAAGGTGCGTCTGCGTGTCGGAAGACGGTCGGAAATCGCCCTCTACGATGTTCCCGCTGGAAAGTTCCACGCAGACCAGCATGTCCGTCGTCATCGATTCGTAGGTTACGCCGGACGGCTTGATGACCATGACGCCGCTTTCCCGGTCGACTCCGCTGACGTTGCCCCATGTAAAGGTCACCAACCGAAGTTCGGGTAGAGCAAGGTTTGCGCGTAGGACTTCTTTTTTCAGTTCTTCCAGCAATACGATCACCCCTGAAAACGATAATTACAGCGTCTCGACCGCCGACCGTTCGGCCGGGAGACAGCGCTTGTAGAGTTCCAGAAACGCTGAGAATCCCGCGACTTCTTCCGGAGCGGCGGTAATGCTCGTGCTTTTCGCCTGCCGGAACACCTTGTTGGAAAGATATTCCTCCAGGGACTCGCCTGACTCGCGGCCGATAAGGAAGGCTGCCAGTACGGCCATACCCCAGGGGCCGCCTTCTCCGGCGGTTTCCATCACCGTCACCGGCGTGCCAAGCGCGGCCGCCATGACCGTCTGTCCGGCGTTCTTGACCTTGAAAAAACCGCCGTGCCCGGTCATAGCGTCGAGCCCGACGTGCTCCTGCGAGAGAATATCCATGCCGATGCGCAGCGACGCGCACGCGGAATACAGGTGCGCCCGCATGAAGTTCGCGAGCGTGAACCGCGCGTCTGGCTTCCGCAGGAACAGCGGCCGGCCTTCGTCGAAGCGGGTGATCGATTCGCCGGAGAGGTAGTTATAGGAAAGCAGACCGCCGCAATCCGCGTCGCCGTCAAGCGCCTTTCCGTAGAGAGTCCGGTAAAGGGTCGCTTCGTCGAACGCGGCGCCGAGCGCCTGCGCGGCTTCGCCGAAGAGGCGTATCCACGCGTCGATATCGCTCGTACAGTTGTTGCAGTGCACCATCGCGACGGGATCGCCGGAGGGCGTCGTGACCATGTCGATTTCCGGGTAGTATTTCGTCAGCGGCCTTTCCAAAACGGCCATGGCGAAGACGCTCGTCCCGGCGCTGACATTGCCCGTGCGCCGTTTCACGCTGTAGGTGGCGACCATGCCGGTCCCTGCGTCGCCCTCCGGTGGGCAGAGCGGAATACCGGGCTGTAGTGCTCCGGAAGGATCGAGGAGCCTCGCACCGTTTTCGGTCAGCACGCCGGCGGGCTGACCCGCCGAAAGGACCCGCGGAAGAATGCGGGAGAGCTTCCAGGGCAGCCCCTCTTCGGCCGTCAGCATGTCGAACGCTTCCATCATACGGCCGTCGAACTGTTTTGCGGCGTTGTCGATGGGGAACATGCCGGACCCGTCCCCGACGCCGACCACCTTTTCGCCGGTGAGCTGCCAATGTATGTATCCGCCGAGCGTTGTGAGGTAGGCGATGTTGCCTACGTGCGGCTCGCGGTTGAGGACGGCCTGATAGAGATGCGCAATGCTCCAGCGCTGGGGAATGTTGAAGGAAAACAGATGCGAAAGCCTTTTTACGGCATCCCCGGTGATCGTATTTCGCCAGGTGCGGAACTCCGCGAGCGGCTTGCCGTCCGCGCCGAACGCCAGATATCCGTGCATCATGGCGGAAACGCCCATCGCGGCGACGCGAGTGAGCACAACGCCGTATCGCGAAAGAACATCCTGCGCAAGCTTTGCGTAGCAGTCCCGCAATCCGGCCCATACGTCGTCGAGCGCATATGTCCACACGCCGTTTTCCAATTTGTTTTCCCAAAGGTGGCTGCCGGAAGCGACCGGCCGGTGCGACCGGTCGATCAGCACCGCTTTGATCCTTGTGGAACCGAGCTCGATTCCAAGATACGTTTCTCCGCCGATAATCGCGTTTCTAACGTTTGTTTCCTCGTCCATAATGGCTTGACCAACCTCGCATAGAATGGATTTTGAAAGCGGCGGGGTTGCCGCCGCCGAACAGGCGCCGCCGGATTTTTCGATCGCTGCGGACGTCCGTAAAAAAAGGACGCGTTTACCGTCTCAGCAGCTGCTGTCCTTTTCGATCAGCGTCCAGCACAGGGTTCCCGTTTCCGCAGGTTCCCCGGCGATCAGTCGCATGAGCTTTTCCGCCGAAACGTGCCCGATATTCTGCTCCCCGTAGGAAAGGGAGGTGATTTTTACGGGCGAAATATCGCTGAGGGTGCTGTTATCGAAACTCACGACCGCCACGTCCTGCGGAACGCGCAGTCCGGTCGACTGCAGGAACGGGATGAGCCGAAAAGCGATTTCGTCGTTGTAACAGACGACGGCCGAACACCCCGCGAGTCTCGCGGCCGTTTCGCCGGTAAAGAGGCTGTCACGGCTTTCCGTCGTGTACCAGAGTACGGCGCTGTCCGAAATCATGCGCCCGGCATCGCGAAGGGCCGCGATATAGCCCGAGTACCGCTGGTGACCCTGAATATCGTCGCTTTTAAAGATTCCGGCGATCGTTTCGTGCCCCTTTCCCAACAGATACTGCACGAGCTTATAGCCGCCGCCGGAGTTGTCCGCATAAACGGCTATGGTGCCCTCGAGCGAAGCGTAATAGCCGTTGAAGAACACGATCGGGATATTGCGCTTCTGAAATTTGGCGTAAAGGTCCAGATTCGGATTGGGCAGCGCCGTTTTGGTCCCTTCAACGAGGATGCCGTCGATCGGCTTATTGAGAAAATCCGTGAGGATGCTGCGCTCGTTATAAACGCTGTTGCGGGTGGCTGCGAGGATTGCAGTATATTTGTTTACCGCGAGCACGGTTTCCGCCTCGCGCAGGATGCCGGGAAAGATATAATCGCTGATATAGGTGGCGATTACGGCGATGTTGCCGCTGCGCGGCTGGCTCGGCTGCAGACGCACGCGCGAACCGCTGCCGCGCTGCTTCGTAATCAGGCCCTCCTGCACCAGCAGGGACAACGCCTGCCGGATGGTTTGCCTGCTGGCCAAAAACCGTTCGGCAAGCTGCTCTTCGGTCGGCAGCATGGAGCCGTTTGCGAACAGTCCGCTTTTAATTTCGTCCCGGATGGTGCCGGAAATCGATTGATACTTTGGCATAAACCCCCCGCGCGCAGTATAGATGTCCTATTCGGATGCTATACTTATCATATCTTTATATCATATGAGCGTCAATACAAAACACGTACATATTCCATCAAAAAGCGTGGAGAGAACAACGGACGGCTTAAAATATATAGATGGAAATGCTGGACAACTCATTTGATCGGGATCATTATATAATACATTTCAACAGAAAACAATACAAATTATTAGAATAGGCGCACAATAACATTACAAATTTACCGATAACGCAACATAACTGTGGAATATTTGTGCGAATTCATGAGATTATATTATTGACATTCGCGAAATCGTATGTTAATCTCTGTTTGCAAACAAAGTAATACGTACAATTTTAGTTTTCGTTGCAGCCCAACACACTCAAACATAGGATCATGATCAAAGGAGTTCACAAATGAACCTGAAAGAGCAGGAGTTCTGGTTTATTGTCGGTTCTCAGTTTCTATATGGCCACGAGGCGCTGGAGATCGTCGCTCGGCACGCCGGCGAGATGGCCGAGTATGTCGACGCGTCGCCCTCGGTCCCTTGCCGGTTTCTCTACAAGGGCACCGTGAAAACCCCGGGAGAGATCGAGCGGCTGATCCGGGAAGCGAACTGCAGCGACGCCTGCTGCGGCATCGTCACCTGGATGCACACGTTCAGCCCGAGCAAAATGTGGATCAACGGGCTGAAGCTGCTGCAAAAGCCCTGGTGCCATTTTGCCACGCAGTATAACCGCGAGATACCCGACACGGAAATCGACATGGATTTCATGAATCTCAACCAGTCCGCGCATGGAGATCGCGAACACGGATTCATCGGCGCCCGGATGCGGTTGCCCCGAAAAGTGATCATGGGATACTGGCGGGACGAGGAAATCCTTGCAGAGATCGGCTGCTGGATGCGCAGCGCAGTCGGATATAAGGAAAGCAGGCAGCTTCGTGTCGTCCGTTTCGGCGACAATATGCGCGACGTCGCCGTGACGGAGGGCGACAAGGTCGAAGCGCAGATCAAGCTCGGCTGGCAGGTGGACACCTGGCCGGTCGGCGAGCTGGCCGAAACGATGCAGGCCGTTTCGGAAGGCGAAATCGACGCGCTCATGCGGGAGTATACGGGCGAGTACGAGCTCGCGACGGACGACGTCGAAACCGTGCGTTATCAGGGGCGCGAGGAAATCGCGATGGAGAGGATCCTGCTCCGCGAACACGCCGGCGCATACACGAATACGTTTCAGGATTTGTATGGAATGAAGCAGCTGCCGGGGCTTGCGAGCCAGCACCTGATGGCGAAAGGCTACGGTTACGGCGGCGAAGGCGACTGGAAGGTTTCCGCCATGACGCGCATCCTCAAAACGATGACGCGGGGAATGAAGGGCGGGACGGCTTTCATGGAGGACTACACCTACCATCTGGCCCCCGGCGGCGAATATTCGCTCGGCGCGCACATGCTGGAAGTCTGTCCGAGCATAGCGGCCGGCAAACCGCGCATCGAAGTGCATCCGCTCGGCATCGGCGACCGCGAGCCGCCCGCTCGCCTCGTCTTTGAAGGCGCGTCAGGGCGGGCCGTCGTCGCGTCGCTGGTCGATATGGGCGGCAGGCTCCGCCTGATCGTGCAGGACATCGAAGCGGTGAAGCCGATCATGCGGATGCCGAATCTGCCGATCGCGAGGGTCATGTGGAAGGCGCAGCCGGATTTGAGGACCGGCGTGAAGCTTTGGATATTGGCCGGCGGCGCGCACCATACGGTGCTCAGCTACTCCGCGAGCGCACAGATGCTCGCGGACTGGGCCGAAATGATGGAGATCGAATTCGTACATATCGCGAAGGACACGACGGTGGACGCTCTGAAGCAGCAGCTTTTTTTAGCGGACCTCGCATGGAAACTAAGATAAGGAGGCAACATGATACACGAAAAGATCTATCTGAACAAAGAAAAAAGCGCGTATTTGGTGACATATGTTCATGACCGGTACGAGCAGGAGTGGGAAGACGTCGGCAATTGGCTGCCGGAATCACGCCCCGCGGTTTTAATGCTGCCCGGCGGGGGATATGCGTACTGCTCGGAGCGCGAAGGCGAACCCACCGTTTATCCGTTTTTATGCGCGGGGTATAACGCTTTTTACCTGGTATACCGTACGGGGGACGACTCGACTTACCCAAATCCGGTGGACGACGCCGCAAAAGCGGTCTGGGAGATTCGCAGCAGCGCGCGGAAATGGGGAATCGACCCGCAAAAAATAGCGGTCGGCGGTTTTTCCGCCGGCGGGAATCTCGCCTCGATTCTCGGGACCCAATGGGATAAAAACGGCATTGAAGAAAGACTCGGCATCCCGACCGGCGGCAGCAGGCCGGACGCCATGATTCTCTGCTATACGCCCGTCCGAATGGAGAAAGCGCCTGCGAATACGTCGCTCGGCGCCATTATGAAGCAAAGTCCGTCGGAGCTTAGTTCAATCAACTATGTCGGCTCGAATACGCCGCCCGTATTCATCTGGCACACGATGAACGACGAAAAGGTTCCGGTTGCAAACGCGCTGGAGTTCGCCGCAAAGTGCGCGGAAAACAATGTGCCGTTCGAACTGCACGTCTATGAAGACGGCCAGCACGGTCTTTCGCTCAATACGGACCTGACCGCCTATAAAATGCGTCATGCGGTCAATGTCGATACCTGGACCTCGCTCTGCATCAACTGGTTGAATCGCCTATTTAATTTTTAACCAGCGGGTTCGGATGGAAGAAGGAGACTTGCTTATGCCGGAATATGCTTTGACGGTTGAGAACTTAATGAAGAGTTTTGGCCCCGTTCTCGTTCTCGACCATGCGCGGATAAAGGTTGGATATGGCGAGGTCCATGCGCTCGTTGGAGAGAACGGCGCGGGGAAATCCACGATGATGAACATTGTTGCCGGCGTGTATAGGCGGGACGGCGGCATCATATGCCTTGACGGGGAAGAAGTGCACTTCTCTTCTCCGCGGGAGGCTTGCCTCCGCGGAGTCGGATTTGTTCATCAGGAGATGGCTTTGTGCCCGGACATGAGCGTTGCGGAAAATGTGTTTATGTGGAATATCCCGAGACGCCGTGGCGGGTTTGAGGACTTTACAAAGCTCTACACGGAAACGGACCGGATTCTGCAAAGTTTCGGGACGGACTTCGACGCGAAAACGTGTACCGGGTCCCTGACCGTTGCACAGCAGCAGGTCGTCGAAATCGCGCGCGCGCTTTCGATGAACGCGAAACTGATCATTTTCGACGAACCGACGTCTTCTTTAACGGAAAACGAAGTTCAGAACTTGTTTCAAATGATCAAAAAGCTGAAGGAACGGAACGTTGGGATTGTTTATATCAGCCACAGGATGCCCGAAATATTCGATATCTGCGACCGCGTTACCGTACTGCGGGACGGAAAATACGTAGACAGCATGGCCATCAGGGACGTAACGCCGGACGAGGTCGTGCTGAAGATGGTTGGCCGCGGCTTGGGCGATTATTATCCGCCGAAATCGACCTGCCTTATGCAGGAGGAGCTGCTGAGAGTGGAAAACCTTACGGGGGAGAAATTCCGCGGCATATCGTTTTCGCTCCGAAAAGGCGAGATTCTCGGCTTCTCCGGCCTTGTCGGCGCTGGACGAACGGAAGTTATGCAGGCGATCTGCGGCTTTTCCCCGTACACGGAAGGCAGCATAACCTTTCACGGCGTAAAACTGCCGCACAAATCCAACAGCAGAGACGTCATGCGCCATGGGCTGTTTTACCTGACGGAAGACAGAAAAAAGAACGGCTTGTTTCTAGGGATGTCGACCCGCCGCAATATAGCCGTAACGGTGATGAAACAGTACTCGAAATGCGGATTTCTCAGCAACAGGAAAGAGAAGCAGATATCACGTGGAATGATCAGAGATATGGACGTACGGGTCGCCTCGGACGAAAACGCGGCCGGCTCCATGTCCGGAGGCAATCAGCAGAAGGTCATGATCGCCAAATGGCTTGTGGCGAATCCGAAGGTCCTTATCATGGACGAGCCGACGCGCGGCATCGATGTCGGGTCAAAAAGCGAGATCCATCACAAACTGCGCAAGCTTTGCGATGCGGGGATCGGCATCGTCGTCGTATCGTCGGAAATGCCGGAGATAATCGGCCTGTGCGACCGCGTCATCGTCATGCACGAAGGAACGATCGTCGGGGAAGTGACCGGAAACGATATCAATGAGGAAAACCTTGTGATGCTTGGATCAAACCGTATAGAGGGAGCAAGAGCAAAATGAATAAAATCAGAGAAAAGCTTGGGAATTTCCGTGAGGCGACCATTCTTTTGATCGTTATCCTTGCGGGCGTGCTTCTCTCCATTGCTTCGCCGTACTTTTTCTCGTGGGCCAACCTGAAATCGTTGCTGATCGGAATGAGCTGCACGGCTATAGCGGCTATCGGCCTGACAATGGTCATGGCCGGCGGCGAAATCGACATTTCGCTCGGAGGCCAGTTCGCAATGGCGGGGGCGATTGTCGGCGTGCTGTTCATGCATGGGTTTCCGGTATGGGTCGCGATGCTGGTCGCGATTGCGGCGTGCGCGTTGATCGGCTTTATAAACGGCATCATCGTCAGCTGTACCACGCTGAATTCCATGATCGTCACACTCGGCACGCAGTACGTTTGTCAGGGTATTGCGAACGTCATTACCACGGGTTCGCCGCAGTCGCTGCGCTCCGGCCCGGAGTATTTTTCCTTTATCGGGCGCGGCATGCTTCTTAAAGGCACGATTCCGTTTCTGCTCGTTGAGTTCCTCATCCTTGCGATCGTGATCGATATCATGATGCGGAAATCGGCGATGGTGCGAAAGGTTTATTACGTCGGTTCAAACCGGCAGGCGGCGACGTATTCCGGCATAAACGCAAAAAAAGTAAAAACGCTGACGTTTGTGTTTGGCGGGGTCATGGTAGGTATCGCGGGGATATTGACGACGGCGCGCCTGTCGGTCGCATCGCCGTCCGCCGGCGCTACGGTAACGATGACGGCCATTGCGGCGGCGGTGATCGGCGGCACCAGCATGGCGGGCGGCTCGGGAACGGTTCTGGGCACGTCGCTTGCGCTGCTGCTGCTTGCGCTGGTCGACAACGCGCTTGTCCTTTTGAGCGTGAACGTATATTGGCAGAATTTTATCAGCGGCACGATTCTGATTGTGGCGGTGCTGCTCGATTATTACAGCCACAACAATAAAATCAAAAGGCATGGCAAGGTTCAACCGACGGGCAAAGGGCACGTCAATGAAAAATAAAGAGAGGGAAATCGTTATGAAAAAAGTTGTTGCAATTCTCTTGGTGCTTACTTTGATGACTACGATGGCTGCATGCACGGGCGGCAGCACCGCAAGCACATCGGAAAGCGCCGCGGACACGACGGAAGGTTCCGTTTTGCAGGCCGGAAGCGACGAAGTCTATTACATGCTTGCGTTCTATTCCGGCATCGAGTACTGGCAGGGCTGCTATGCAGGGTTCCAGAAGGCCGCTGAAATGTACGGCGCAAAAACGGAATTCGGCGGCCCGACCGGGGAGGACACGGCCGAGTATGTCGACTACATCGACTCGGTAATTGCGAAGAATCCGGCGGGTATCGCGCTCACCTGCAACGATCCTGACGGTCTCGCGGATGTGATCAACAGGGCGATCGACGCAGGCATCCCGGTCGTGACTTACGATTCCGACTCCGCAGTTTCCAACCGCCTCTGCTATTTGGGGACGGGCAATTACAACGCGGGCGCTGAAGCCGCGAAGTTTATCGCGGAGCAGGTCGGGCATACCGGCCAGGTCGCGGTCGTCAGTTCGCCCAGCGGCAATACGACCCAGATTCAGCGCATCAACGGCTTCACCGAGTATATCGAAGCAAACGAGCCGAACATGGAAGTTGTCGCCGTTGAAGACGGCAAGGCGGATTCCGTTGAGTCGGCCAAAGCCGCTTCCTCGATTATGCAGGCGTATCCCGACCTCGTCGGGTTCTATACGACCAGCGCGCAAATGGGCGCTGGGGTTGCGACGGCCGTAGAGGAAGCGAGCAAGGCGGGCAAGATCGCCATTTGCGCGTTCGACACCGACGACGCCACGCTTGACTTCATTGACTCCGGCGTTATCACGGGTTCTGTCGTGCAAGGCGTCGAGCTGATGGGATTCTGGTCCTTCCAGTTCCTTTTCCAAGTCAAGCATGATCTTGTTGTTGACAATTGGAAAGCGAGCGGCTTAACGCCGATTCCGACGAATGTCGATACGGGCGTTTCGATTTGCACAAAGGACAACATTGACATTTTCAGATAAACCTGTCACAGAGGTCTGAAAGGTGGCTGGCGTCGCCGGGCCGAAGAGGTGCTGTTGCGGCGAAAAGCACGAACGGAGTACATCGCTGAAAAAATGTTCCGAAGGTAATCCCATACTAGAATACGTATTCATGCACAACCACTCAAAACGATTGTTTTAGTGGTTGTGCCTTTTATAAAACGGAAGTGTATTCCTAGGTTTTAACACCAAATGCGGGAGCGATTCGTTACTGAAGCAGCATGTTTTTTGCAAGTAACGCATTTGTGTATATCAACAAAAGAAGACTGTATTCGACAGATCGCTGATTTATGATGTACGGCGTCTCAGCCAGCGCTGAATGGAAAAAACAATGTCCATATGGCTTAAAAGCCCGACTTCCGGGCAGATTCGGTCGGCGTCAGGTATGTAAGTACGCTGTGCGGATGGAATTCGTTGCGATACCTTCGCCAGCGCTTTATTTTGTCTCTGGTAGCATCGATCGCAATAAATTGGTACATGTTTGGGTATCTGTCCCGGAGACTAGTATTGGTGTCTAGATGCTAGCCTTAATCTGGAGAGAAGTGGAAATCGGGGATGATAGGCGCAATTCGTTTGTGTGATTTCGTTTTTGATGTAAAGCAGGATTCCCACTATAATGTCCTTCTTGTTGTCCGCGATGTGAATAATCGAATTCTCGCGAGAAATTTCTACAAAAATGCATTCCAGCATCCGATGCACCCTAAAGGCCATCCAAGTGATATTAGTTATGAGTTGGGCATGCGGGTGTTTGGAACATGAACAGCACTTTATCAACCATCGAGAACCGTTTCGCTAGTAGCGCTTAAAGAAAACGTATACAGCCCTTGGCTTAATGCGAGTACATATTGGTTTTGCTGTGGACGGAATCGGATCGTGCTACGAAACACCCGCAACATGCGGGTGTTTTAGTTTTTGGAGAAAGTCTGCGTGAGTAGTACGGGGGTATTTCTGGACAAAGAGAGCAGGTTCGTCATTCTGGAAATAATATATTTTGCAATTTTGTAGTTTTCTTTCCGGTTTTGGGAAGCTGAGTTGTTCTTGTTATATAGAGGGGTAAATAGGGACCTTGAAAATTGCATATTGCGGAGGATAAGCAATGCTTTCTGAACAAGAAGAAGTGTCTGCGTGTGCACTTTTTGACAGCTATTGCCATACGGTTCTCCGCAATGCAATTCGAAACTATACAAAACATATTTCTATTCAAGAGAAGTATGAGTTCCTCGCGGAGTGTCCCGAAACATATGTGAAGAAATCCTACGCGCGGCGGGATGAATATGAAGGGGATCATTTATACGTTGTTTATAGCAACAGATCATATCAACTAGATAATGAACTCTTGTTGCAGGCGATGCGGAGTTTGCAGGAACGCGAATTAGGCGTTCTGATACTTGGTTTCTGGCTCGAATGGACGGATTTGAAAATCGCCAAGGAGTTGAAAGTAACCGACCGGACGGTAAGGAATATCCGCAGCCGGGCGTTTGAAAAGATAAAAAAGTGGTTGTCGCTGATTCGCGAATCAACCTGATAAATAATACGTCTTCGCCTTCGCTTTGCCGACGGCGTTGGTTGGAGTACGACATGAATCTGAAATACGAGACGATCAAAGCCGCTGTTTCCGGCGATAAAAAAGCAATGGATGAGGTTTTGAACGAATACGAACCCTATATGATGTTTCTTTCAATCATTGTCCGCCGGGATAAGGACGGGCACGAGGAAAAGGTTTTTTCTCAAGATGCCTACCAAATGCTGAAATTAAAACTGATGGAAGAGATTTCCAAATGGAAGGAGCCTAGGAAATGATACTACCGGATTTATTTGAATTCGCCTATGTACCCAACTGGTTCGACCATCTCAGATCTTTAGCTGAAATGGCTATGCCGGAATCATGGCGATTTACCAATCCATTATTACAACCAAAGAACCCGGACACACCGATCCTCGAAAAATACGTCAATTACGTTTTCAAAAAGCAAGTCATCGATTTCAACAATTCCAATTACGAGTCCGATCCCGAATACGCGGACCGAATCTTCTATCTCCGAAATGAAAAAGCATGTTTCAACACAGGTCTCTACACAAAGAACTATAAGAGCATATACGGGTGTTTTACCCGCAACAAACGGAAAGACACAATGCTTGACTGGTTCTTTCGCGGGTTCTTTGACGATGTCGCGCCCGATATGAAGTTCGTGCAACCTTTACCGGATAAGCCGGGATTCCTACTGCCGATCACGGGTATGACCTTCTTCCCTGCGTGGGACATTCGAGTAAACGTTAATCACATTCTTTGCGATCCGGATAACTTCGCGCGGCTTCCAATGGAGGTGCAACGCGCGAAGAACCTATCGCTTCTGCTTGAAACCGCCGTCGAACTTGCGAGACGCAAAGCGTCGTTTGAACCCGGCATCGTGGTGCCGCAGGGATATCAGGGCAAGGTGCAGTTTCTGCTTCCGTTGTGCTTGCTGGATACCGAGCATACCGACCTTGCCATGACGCTGACGCCCATGGACGGCTATTATCTCGGCCATACCTGCCTGACGCTGGAGATGGCTTATATGA
>CAYLIG010000026.1:0-24893 GCA_964383635.1 uncultured Christensenella sp.
CTGGCTTGTTTTTGTTTCCTGCACTATATAGTTTTCAAGGTGCTCCGCGCTGTTTTCGCTCGCTTTCGTTTCGCTCGTTTCTTGCGACAGCCTGATCAGTATAGCAGTGAAACGGGCTCAAGACAAAGCGCTTTTATGGTCGATATCCGCCGTATATTACTATAATTCGTTATATTCTACGTTTATTTAAAAATATTCTCCTTGTTTGTTTCCATAGTCCGTATTCCTCTGTTTTTTAAAATCTGTCGATAATATACAAAAAATGAGCTAAAAACACAAAACCGCCCTTTGGTTCGGACGGTTTTGTTGTGTTCAGATTTCGAATGGAAATCCCGAATCTATCCGCAATGAATCTCCGGCAATCTCACTTAACCGGCTTCATGGTCGGAAAGAGCAGCACGTCCCGGATCGTCGCGGCGTCCGTCAGCAGCATCGTAAGCCGGTCGATGCCGATGCCGATGCCGCCCGTCGGGGGCAGTCCGTATTCGAGAGCGGTGCAGAAGTCCTCGTCGATCATCATGGCTTCGTCGTCTCCCTTGGCGCGCTCCTGCGCCTGCTGCACGAAGCGGCCGCGCTGGTCGACGGGGTCGTTCAGCTCGGAAAACGCGTTTGCATATTCATGCCCCGCAATGAAGAGCTCAAAGCGCTCGGTCAGGTGCGGCGCGGAGGGCTTGCGCTTGCTCAGCGGCGAAATCTCGACCGGATAATCGATGATAAACGTCGGCTGCGTCAGCTTGTCCTCGACAAACGCGTCGAACGCCTCGGCAAGCAGCTTGCCGCGCGTGGCGGTCTTATCCTTGATCTCCAGTCCCAGCGTCTTCGCCTTTTGCCGCGCCTCTTCGTCCGAAACGCAGCCATAGAAGTCTACGCCTGTCTCCTGCTTCACCGCGTCGTTCATCGACACCCGCGCAAAAGGCGGCGTCAGGTCGATGTCCTGTCCCTGATAGGAAATCTTCGTCGTGCCGTTGACGGCGAGGCTGCAGCGGGAGATAAGATCCTCCGCAAGCTCCATCATGCCGTTGTAGTCGGTGTATGCCTGATACGCCTCTATGGTCGTAAACTCAGGATTGTGCATGGGGTCCATGCCCTCATTGCGAAACAACCGCCCGATTTCGTAGACGCGCTCCAGCCCGCCGACGACGCACTCTTTGAGGTGCAATTCGGTGGCAATGCGCAGATACATGTCGAGATCCAGCGTGTTATGGTGCGTCACAAACGGCCGCGCGGACGCGCCGCTAGCGGTCGTGTTGAGCACGGGCGTCTCCACCTCGATGAATCCCCGCTCGTCCATTCGACGGCGGATTTCGGCGATGATGCGGCTGCGCTTATGAAACATATCCCGCACTTCGGGATTGACGATCAAATCCACAAACCGTTGACGATAGCGCAGCTCCGGATCCTTAAGGCCGTGATACTTCTCCGGCAGCGGGCGCAGAGACTTCGTTAAAAGCGTCACTTCCTCGGCGTGCACGCTGACCTCTCCGGTCCTCGTGACAAACACATACCCCTTGACGCCGAGGATGTCGCCGATGTCGAACGTCTTAAACGCGTTATAGGATTCCTCTCCGATATCGTCGCGCTTCAGATAAACCTGAATGCGGCCTTTTGCGTCCAGCAGGTGCGCAAAGCTCGCCTTGCCCATGATACGGCGGGAGACCATGCGCCCCGCGATGGACACCTGCATGCCGTGCTCGCCTTCCTCGGGCCGCTCGGCAGCGAGGATGTCGCTGCTGTAGTGGGAAACGTCGTATGTGGTGTTTGCAAACGGGTCTTTGCCCGCAGCCTGCAGCGCGGAAAGCTTATCCCGGCGAATCTGCAACAGCTCCGAAAGCTGCTCTTGTGTGAGTTCCTGTTGTTCCTGTTCAATGGGCGGGTGTTCCATATCGATCCTCTCCTCTGTCCTCTATCCTGCTGTCTGCAAAAAACAAGGGGGCTTTCAGCCCCCGTTGAATCTGTTTGCGTTACTTGCCGATTGAAGCAACCTTCAGCTTCAGCATGCCGCCGGGGGTGACGACCTCGACCACATCGCCGGCTTTATGCCCCAGCACCGCCTTGCCGATTGGCGACTCGTTTGAGATTCGCCCGTTGGTCGGATCGGTTTCCGCGCTGCCGACGATCTGGAACGTGTATTTTTTCGTTTTGTCGTTCACGTCGTTGAGCTTCACCGTCGCGCCGACGCCGACCGTCGTATAATCGATGGCGGATTCGTCGATGACCTTGGCGTTTTTCAGCTCGTTTTCCAGTTGTACAATATCGTATTCGTTTTTCGCCTGTTCATTTTTTGCCGCGTCATATTCCGCGTTTTCGGAAAGATCTCCGAACGCGCGCGCAATTTTTAATTGCTCGGCAATCTCAAGCCGTCTCGTCGTCTTGAGGAACTCCAGGCGCTCCTCGCGTTTTGCGATCTCTTCAGGCGTCAGCCAGCTTTCTGCCATGTTTCGTTTCTCCTTTTATGGGCGAACTGCTGATGTGTCCTTCCCATGTTTACCTATTATATTTGCGCAAAAAAGTCGTGTCAACCCCATATTTGCCGGAGTTCTTCAAGGGTTTTGCAGGCGTTGATGCGCGTTCTGAGTTTTGCCGCGTCCTTTGCGCCCCGCAGATAAAACGCCAGGTGCTTTCGCAATTCCACAATCGCATGATCGCCCTTTTCCGCAAGCGCCATCGCCGCGTGCCGCAGCGCCGTCTCGCGCCGCTCGTCCCAGTCGGGCGGCGTATAGGCGCGCCCTTCCAGCGCGCAGCAAATCTCTTCAAACACAAACGGATTTCCCAGCGCGCCGCGGCCAATCATCACACCGTCGCAGCCCGTCTCGCTAATGGTGTCCAGCGCGCTCTTTGCGTCGTGCACGTCCCCGTTTGCAATCACGGGGATCGAAACCGCCCGCTTGACCGCCGCCATGCAGGCGCGGTCCGCTTTGCCGGCGTACATCTGCTCGCGCGTTCTGCCGTGGATCGTCAGAAACGCCGCGCCGCTTTCTTCACACACACGGGCAAACGCCGCGGCGTTTTCATGCGCCGCGTCCCAGCCTTTGCGAAACTTGACCGAGACGGGCACATGCGCGGCTTCAACCGCAGCGGATACGATATCTCCCGCCAGCGCGGGATTGCGCATCAGCGCGCTGCCGTCGCCGTTTGAGGCGATCTTCGGCGCGGGGCATCCCATATTCAAATCAAGCGAGAGGAGCTTGCCGCCAAGATCGCTCTCCAGAATCCGCACGGCTTTTGCTATGATCTCCGGCTCGCTGCCAAAGAGCTGAACGGAAAACGGTTCGTCCTCCGTTTTCGCAAAATACAGCGCCCGGGTCTTGTCGCTCCCATAGAGCAGACCCTTGGCGCTGATCATTTCGCTGAATACAAGGTCCGCGCCCCGCTCGCGGCAGAGAATGCGGAAGGTGCGGTCTGAAAACCCGGCCATCGGCGCGAGGCAAACGGCAGGTCGTCCCGCAGGAAACAGCCGCATCGTCATGGCGTAACCGTCGGCGCGTCCGTCGGCTTTGGCGTAGGCGTCGCCGCCGGAATCGGGGATTCGTTCGGATCCGGGGTGCCGAGGCTGGAACTGTCCGGGTTTTCCTCCAGCACAGTCAGCTCGGAGATATACCAGCGCGAGTTCGCGTTGAGAAATTTGATCTTATAGCGCCGCGGCGTCCATTGCGGCAGCGGGAAATCGTCCGCGTTCTGATCTTCGCCGAGCTGATCGGCGTTGATCGTTCCCGTAAGCGATACGCGCTCCGTCGCCGTCACCGTCGCGCTCATCGACCAGGGCAGCACGCTGATCCTCTCGATCGTGAGATCGTAGTTGTAGTCCGTTATCGTGTAGTTCGCGTAGGTCGCGTCCGTCATTGCCGAATCGTTTTCCAGAAAGGACAGGGTGAAGTATTCCTCGAGGTCGTTTCGCGCGCCGTCGGCAAACACGCACTCCGCGCGCAGCGCCATGCCTTCAGACGTCAGAATATAGAGGTTGGAGTACCGCTCCGCCGTCAGAAATGCGCCGATGCAGAGAATCGCCCCCATGATGATCATCAGAAGCGTGCGCACGATGTACAGCATCGAACGCCGCGCAACGCGCAAGCCGCGGACTTCCCTGGATTCTTTGTTGCCGGAATTCGTCATTTCTTCACCTTCGCTCGCTATGATAGCATATCCGCAATCGCTTGGCAAACCAACAAATTGGAAACAAAATCCGCTTTTTTTGCCGCAATTCCCGCGGTAATTTTCGTGACTATCTCACGCGAAATCAGTCCCGCCGCGGTTGACACATATCGTCCAGCGCGTATAATAGAAGCGCCGGGTTTCCGGCAAATATCGGAAACAAAGGAATCCTATCGTCATGGAAGAATGCACCCACGATTGCTCGAGCTGCTCCGCCAACTGCGACAGCCGCGAAAAAACCAGCCTCATCGAAGCCCCGCACGTGATGACGCATGTGAAGAAGGTCATCGGCGTGGTCAGCGGAAAGGGCGGCGTCGGCAAGTCCATCGTCACCTCCATGCTCGCCGTGCTCATGCGCCGCAGGGGGTATCGCACCGCGATACTGGACGCGGACATCACCGGGCCTTCCATCCCCGTCGCGTTCGGCCTGCACGGCCGCGCAGAGGGCTCCGATCAGGGAATCTTCCCCGTGCTGACCAAGACCGGCATCGAGGTCATGAGCATGAACGTGCTGCTCGAAAACGAGACCGACCCCGTCGTCTGGCGCGGGCCGATCATCGCGGGCTCCGTCAAGCAGTTCTGGACGGACGTGCTCTGGGGCAGCGTGGACGTGATGTTCATCGACATGCCGCCGGGAACGGGTGACGTTCCGCTGACGGTGTTCCAGTCCCTCCCCGTGGACGGCATCGTGGTGGTCACCTCGCCCCAGCAACTCGTGAGCATGATCGTGCAGAAAGCCGTGCATATGGCGGACTTGATGAAAATCCCCGTGCTCGCGCTGGTGCAGAACATGAGCTATGTACAGTGCCCCGGCTGCAACGAAATCGTCCGCCCGTTTGGCGAGAGCGATATTTCCGCGCTGGCCAGGCAGCACAACATCCCCGTCACCGCCGAACTGCCGATTCAGAAGGATCTCGCGACCGCCTGCGACGCGGGGCTGATCGAGCTGTTTGAAGGCGACTGGCTCAACGCGCTGGCGGATCAGTTGGAAGAAATGCTCAAGGAAGAAAAGAAAGAAGAACAGAAATAAGGGTTCAACAATTCTGACCCTGCTTTGCGGCGGGGTCAGCTTATATCTTTTTGAAATACCCTTACTTCACATCAGAGCGGAACGACTGATCAGATATGATATCATTGTAATCAGTTAATCTGCGGCAGTTTAATGTCCAATGCGAAACAAAGGAGATACGGTATGATCATATCGCATGTTGATGAAACAAAAATCGTTACGCTTCCCGACGGCTTATATAAAAACGTCAAAGGGCAAGTTCTGATCTCCCCGGCCTGCGGCTCCGACGAAAACGTTTTGCGGCTTTTCCACATCGCACAGGACGGCTATTCCGCCAACCATGCGCACGATTACCCGCACTATATTTATGTTGTCGAAGGCGAAGGCACCTTGGAGCTGAATCATGAGAAGTTCCCGATTAAAGCCGGGTCGTACGCTTTTGTTCCCAATAACGTTCAGCATCAGCTGGTCAACACCGCCACGACCGGACAACCGCTGAAATTCCTTTGCATGGTTCCGGTGGAGGGTCATAAAGGATTCCCTGAATAAGTAATCTGAAGCGATCGTGCAGCCAAGAGGGCTTGCGGTCTGTGAATCACTGACCGCAAGCCCTTTGTTTTACTTCGTTATCATAACACCGCCCTTGCTATGGGAAACTGGTAACATCATTTCCGGCGAATGGTTCGTTGTCTCGTTTCCTGGCACATTGTTGCGGCAGCACGTCGATTACGACGTTTATCTCCTCACCGGAAAGCAGTAGCCAAACCTGAAATACAAATTTCTACTCTCCTTATTCTTATGGGAGCGTAGTGCTTTATCGATTGTACATAGTATGAAAACTTAACATTTTACTAATCTTTGCACCTCATAATATTTAATTGAAATTTCTTTGATTTTTACATATAATGATTGTAAGAAAAATCGTCGAGGAGAACGCATGAATATTACTGCTGACATTAGTTTGGGCGAGTTGTTTTTAGTTATCGCAACCGTCATTACTTTTGTTATCGCTCTTTTTATTGGCATCAAGCAAAATCGCATTAATAGCAATTTGTTGAAGATGAAGGATATCATTGAGCTTTTCATCATATTTGATGTTCGGAAAACGAAACAGGGCGAAGACGAATGGACTATTCCTGTTATGAAGATACATAATTTGGGTAGTATGGTCGTGTATCTTCAGTACTATATTTTTAATGGCAGGAAGTATCCCGTTGGGAATGTAGCTCTTCCAACTGCAGAATCATTTAGTGGGTATAGTTATAATATTGAATTGCCTACAAATGGTGAAAACCATGTTTCATATGAAATATATATTCTTGATCCCCTCGATCGTATGTGGCGTACTGAAGGCTTTGCAGATATTATAAATGATTCGTGGCAAGTGACACATTTAAGATGTGAAAAACTAAAATAGTTCATATTCCAGAATGGATTGCATTTTACATTCAGATAAGTATATGAACACCCAAGCGGAATTAATCACAAAACGACCGGCTCAGCTCTGCCGGTCGTTTTGTATTGCATTCGTTCGTTACAACCCCATCTCCGCCTTGACGGCGGCAAAGGCCGAGACCGCGAAGTCGAGGTCTTCTTTTGTATGCGCCGCGGAAACCTGGGTGCGGATGCGCGCCTTGCCCATCGGCACAACGGGATAGAAAAAGCCGACGACATAGACGCCGTGCTCCAGCATCTTTGCCGCAAACGTCTGCGCGGTCTGCGCGTCGTAGAGCATCACGGGCACGATAGGATGCTCGCTTTGCGGAACGTCGAAGCCGAGCTTGCCCAGCTCCGCGCGGAAATATTTCGTGTTCTCGTGCAGCCGGTCGCGCAGCGCGGTGGATTCTTCCAGCAAGTCCAACACCTTGATGCTCGCCGCGCAGATGGCGGGCGCAACCGTGTTGGAAAACAGATACGGCCGAGAGCGCTGGCGCAGCAGATCGACGATCTCCTGCTTTGCCGCCGTATAGCCGCCGGAAGCCCCGCCGAGCGCCTTGCCCAGCGTACCGGTGATGATGTCCACGCGACCCATCACGCCGCAGTATTCGTGCGTTCCGCGCCCGTGCTCGCCCATGAAGCCCACGGCGTGGCTGTCGTCCACCATCACAAGCGCGCCGTATTCCTCGGCCAGATCACAGATGCCGGAAAGGTTTGCGATGAACCCGTCCATGGAGAACACACCGTCCGTGGCGATGAGCTTAATGCGCGCGCCGCTTGCCGCCTCCAGCTGTTCGCGGAGGCTTTGCATGTCGTTGTTTTTATAGCGATAGCGCGCGGCTTTGCACAGGCGCACGCCGTCAATGATGCTCGCGTGGTTGAGCTCGTCCGAAATCACCGCGTCCGCGTCGGTCAACAGCGTTTCAAACAGCCCGCCGTTGGCGTCGAAACAGGAGCTGTAGAGAATTGCGTCGTCCATGCCGAGAAAGCCCGCGATGCGGCGTTCCAGCTCTTTGTGGATGCCCTGCGTGCCGCAGATGAAGCGCACGGAAGAAAGCCCATAGCCCCAGGCATCGTAGGCGGCCTTCGCGCTGCGGATGATCTCGGGATTGTCCGCAAGGCCCAGATAGTTGTTGGCGCACATGTTCAATACGCCCGCCGTCTTCGTCGTGTCGATGCGCGCGCCCTGCGGGGTGGTGATTATACGTTCTTCCTTATAGGTACCCGCCGCGCGGATATCGTTTAACAGTCCGCTGTAAATATCATATGCCTGTTTTCTCATGGTCTCTCCTCCGTCCAGTCCAGTACTACCTTGCCGGACTGCCCGCTGTTCATCACGGCGAACGCGTCTTCAAACTCGGTGTAGTGAAAACGATGCGTCAAAATCGGCGACAGATCCAGACCTGCCTCCACCATTGCCATCATCTTATACCAGGTTTCATACATCTTTCGCCCGTAGATGCCCTGCAGCGTGAGGCCCTTGAAGATAACGTCGTTCCAGTCGATGATCGTGCCCGGCCCCGCGATGCCAAGCAGCGCCACCTTTCCGCCGTTTCGCATGAGCTTAAGCATCTGGTTGAGCGCCGCGCCGTTGCCGCTCATCTCGCAGCCGACGTCGAACCCTTCCACGATGTGCAGCGCCTTCATCGCGTCCTCCACGGTCTGGTTCTTCAGGTTGACGGTCGCCGAAGCGCCCATCTTCTTTGCGATATCGAGGCGGTAGTCGTTCACGTCCGTCACCACGATGCGCCGCGCGCCGTTTTGGCGGCAGATGCCGACCGCCATCATGCCGATCGGGCCCGCGCCGGTGATGAGCACGTCCTCGCCGGTAACGTCAAACATCGTCGCCGTGTGACAGGCGTTGCCGTATGCGTCGTAAAACGCGACGATCTCCTCCGGCGTGGTCTCGGGAACGGCGATGACGTTCGTCTCCGGGATGCAGAGGTATTCGGCAAACGCGCCGTTGCGGTTGACGCCTACCCCTTTGGTAAACTTGCACCAGTGTCCGTTGCCCGCGCGGCAGTTGCGGCAGTGCCCGCAGACGATATGCCCTTCGCCGGTCACGATCTGGCCGACGTGGTAATCGTCCACACCCGGGCCGAGCGCGGCAATTTCGCCGACGTACTCGTGGCCTACCGTCATCGGCGGCACGATGGTCTTCTGGCTCCAGGCATCCCAGTTGTAGATGTGTACGTCCGTGCCGCAGATGGCGGTTTTGTGGATTTTGATCAGCACCTCGCCGATGTCCGGCACGGGCGTCCTTACCTGTTTGAGCGTAAGCCCCTTGTCGGCTGTTTCCTTTACGAGTGCGCGCATATAAGCCGGAATCATGGATCAATTCCTCCCGAACTATAGCAGATTTTGATGTGTCTTTGCTTGCACAATTTGCACAATATGACTCTATCGCCTTTGAGCCGCGTTTTCAATGCAACGCCAACAATATAAAATCCTAAGGCAAAAGCAAAATCCCGTCCGGCGGCGTTATCCCTGCGAGCAGAAGGCTTCGTACGCCGCCGCGTCCATGAGCGCACCAAAGGCGGTCACTCCGGTCACTTCGACAAGCCACGCGCCGTAGGGATCGGCGTTGATCGTCTCCGGCGCGGCGGAGAGTTCGTCGTTGACGGCCTCCACCGTTCCGGTTACGGGACTGAGCACTTCGGACACGGCCTTGACGCTCTCCACGTCGCCGAGCGACGCGTCCGCCGTCAGCGCGTCTCCCGCCTGCGGCAGGTCGATGAATACGATATCCCCCAGCGAGTGCTGGGCAAAGTCGCTCAGCCCAACGCGATAGGTTCCGTTGCCGAGGTCGAGCAGCCACTCGTGGGACGCGGTGTACTTGCGGTCGTTTGGCAGATTCATGAGATCATCCTCCTGAAAAAATAGAGTTGGAAACACATAAAAAACAGGACGCGCGAACAAAGTCGCGCGCCCCGTATCTGAACCTGAAAGATTCTTCCGCAATCATTCCATTTATGTGCCGATCGCGGAATTGCCTCGTCGGTGCTGATCGTCTCAGCTTTCCGAAGCTTCGTCGGGCATCGGTCCTTTTGCCTGAGAGTTTTTTGCGCAATCCCCTTCGGCGCCGCCTTAATCTGCGAGCTCTCCCGATACCGTCATCCGAATATTCAATTTTTCACGGTGTCAGTGTATCCCATTTTTACACCGGATGTCAACGAAAACCGCGAGAGCAATTTACGCTTTTGCCGCTTTTTCTTCCAGCATCTTCTGGGTGTCTTTTTCAATATTCAGAAAGAAGATCACCACCATCATCACCGCCGCGACGACCATCGGCACCCATTCAAGGACGGCGTTGATTGTGGCAATCGCGCTGGCCGGCTGCATGTCCAGCTTTGCGCTGAAGCCGTTGACCGAGAGCGCGACGGCAACCAGCTGCGTCGCGCCCGCGACGGCAAGCTTGCTGGCGAGGTTATCCGCCGTGGAGACCATGCTGTCCAGCCGCCTGCCGGACTGCCATTCGATGATATCCACGATGTTGTTGCGGTTGGTGTTGAACATGACGAACGTGATGGTCAGCGCAATGCCGACGCTGATTGCGTTGACATAGATTGCGCCGAGTGAGAACGGGTTGATCACGAACCATACCTTGCCGAGGATGAACAGCGCGGCGGCAAAGAGCATGGTCTTCTTTCTGCCCAGCGCGCGATCCACGACGGACACAAGAAACGACGAACCGAGCGCCGCGACGAGGTAGGCTGCCTGTATGGCGGTTGCCGCCGCCGTGCTGCCGAGCACATAGGTCGCGTAATAGGTGATGCAGCTCATCAAAAGCAGGTTGATCACGCCATAGCAGATGATATAGAGCATGTTGAGCACCCACGACGTGCAGCGAAACAGCATGGAAAACACCGTCTTTGCCGAAAGCTTTTCGTCGTCCTCCGAAATGGGTTTCACGCGCTCTTTCGTCGTGAAGAAATGTACTGCACAGCCAACGATGCAGACCGCGCCCATCACGCAGGCGGTGAGCAGAAACCCGCGAGAGCTCGCCGCGTCAATCAGGTTTCCCTTGCCGTCCATCGCGCCGAAGAGCTTCAGAAGCGGCAGACAGGCCACGGCGCCGATGCCCGCGCCAAGCGCGCCGCCGAGATTGCGAAACACGTTGATCGACCGCCTGTCCTCGTCAAGGTTGGTGGCAAGGCTGCCCATGCTGTTGTATGGAATGCCGACAAACGTATTGAACAGTTCGAAAAACAGATAAACGATCAGCGCGGCGGCGATTGCGGCGTTGTCCCGTAGCCCGAAGTTTGTAAAGAGCAGCACGACCGTGACCGCCCAGGGCAGCGCGAACCAGATAGCCAGCGGGCGCACGTGTTCACCGTTTTTAAACTTGTGGTTAACCGCCCAAAAGCCGATCAGCGGGTCGTTGACCGCGTCCCAGATCGTACCGATCGTGAGGATGGTTCCCGCCACCAGCACGTCGATTTTGAGCACATTGGTCAGAAAAAAGAGATAGTAGATGCTCTTAAACTGGTAGACGACGTTGCTCGCCGTGGAAAAGGTGCAAAACCCCAGCTTTTCCGGGAATTTCGTGCGCGGAATGGACTGGGCGACAGAATTGCTCATGCGTTTTTCTCCTTATCGCGTACCGCCGTCAGGCGGTCGATCAGCAGCGCTTTGAAGCGCTCCGGCTCGTCTCCCATAGGATTATGTCCGGCGTGCTCGAACCATACCAGTTCCTTTTGCGGCGCCTCGATGCTGTCAAACCACGCCTGCACGAGCGAAGCGGGCGTGTTTTGATCCAGCACGCCGTCAAAGACAAAATACGGCACGGCAAACTTCGTGCAGGTCTTTGGAAAATTCGTCGCGCCGACGGCGTCCCACATCTCGGTGAGCACATATTTATAGCCGCGCACCAGTCCATACAGATCCCGGATCGAGTACTCTCCGGAAAGCAGGACGGGCACGACAAAGGAAGAAAAATAGCTGCGCTTTTTCGCGCTCTGCGAATAGCCGCCGTATTTCATCATGACGCGCCGTTGGGCCATCATGCCGTCAAACCCGCCCTTGTAAACGCCGTTTACCGGCGGGCCGACTTTTTTGAGCGTGGCAATCGCCTTGGCGTCCCCCGCCCTGACGGCCTCGCCCATGGCAAAGTTATAGCTGATCTCCTCGTTCTTTGCGCCGTCAACCACCTGCCCAAAGCCGACGTACGCGGCAATTTTTTCCGGGTGCCGATGCGCCAGGTAGGTGCCGAGCTCGCTTCCCCAGCTGCCGCCGATGATGAATATCTTGTCCTTGTGAAACCGTTGGCAAAGCCAGCCGACCAGAGCGTTTGCGTCCTCCACCAGCTGGTCGACGGTTAGCGTCTCTTTCTTCGCGCCGTAATAGGATCCGCCGCTTCCGCGCTGATCCCACGCAACGACGGTGAAGGTTTTCGCAAGGTCGGCATGATCGGTCATGACCGTGTGACGATTACACACGCCCGGCCCGCCATGTAAAAAAAGCAGCACGGGATTTGCTTCATCTTCGCTCTTGATGTGAATTTTTTGCGGCAGAGCGTTCAGAGTTACCATCCGTTTTTCGTCGATCACGGCACCGTTCACTCCTTTTCACATTGAAATTGTATTTTGTTCCATACCAATATAACGCAAACCCGCTGTTTTTGCCAGATTATATACAGGTTTTCGCATAAAAAATCAGAAGCGCGGCGATGAACCTCCGGCATGGCGTTCACAGCTCCGCCACAGTGTGAAAGTCACAGAAAACAAGGGCTTTTTCGGGTTGCAATGCTGGATTTCCTATGTTAATATTGTTTGATACTGGCGTAATATGCCAATTGAATAGATGCATAAGTTGGAGGAGCACATGGCAACCTTTGAAAAACTGGACAACAACCGCGCAAAACTGACGATTACCGTTTCGCCCGAGGCGTTCGGCACAGCCGTACAGAAAGCTTATCAGAAGACAGCAAACCGCTACAACGTACCGGGCTTCCGCAAGGGCAAAGCACCGCGTAAGGTCATTGAAAACATGTATGGCGAAGGCGCATTCTACGAAGAAGCGTTCGATCTCGTCTGGGGCGATGCATACGACGCAGCGCTGGCCGAGCACGCGCTTACCGCCGTGGACAAGCCTTCTTTGGATATTCCGACCATCAACGCCGCGGAAGGCGTCGTCTTCACCGCGGAAGTACAGCTCAAACCCGAAGTTACCCTCGGCGCCTACAAAAAAGTCGAAGTACCCGAGCCCGATTTTGCCGTTTCCGACGACGAAGTCATGGCCGAAATTGAAAAGGAACGCGAAAAGAGCGCGCGCTTCATCGAAGTGGATCGCGCCGTGGAAAACGGTGATCGCGTCATTCTGGATTACTCCGGCAGCACGGACGGCGAAAAGTTCGAAGGCGGCACCGCCGAAGACCAGCTTCTGGTCATCGGTTCCGGCACGTTTATTCCGGGTTTTGAAGAGCAGCTCATCGGCATGAAAGCCGGCGAAGAAAAGGACATCAGCGTGAAATTCCCGGACGATTACTCCGCGCCGCTCGCCGGCAAGGACGCCGTATTCGCCGTGAAGATCAAGGCCGTCCAGATCAAGGAACTACCCGCGCTGGACGACGAGTTTGCCAAGGATATTTCGGACTTTGACACACTCGAAGCGCTCAAGGCCGACAAGAAGGCCAAAATGGACGAAAAGGCCGCGAAAAACCGCCAGACCGCGATCGAAAACATCGCCCTGCAGCGCGCGGCGGACAACGCCATCGTCGACATTCCGGACGTGATGGTCGAGCGCCAGATCAACTACATGATGCGCGACATCGCGTATCAGCTGAGCATGAGCGGACTTTCCCTGGAAGATTACGTCAAGTACACGGGCACGGATATGAACGGCCTGAAGGAAAGCTACCGCGCCGAAGCGCTCGCGCGCGTCAAGATGCAGCTCGTCGTCGAGGCCATCGGCGAAAAAGAGGGCGTGACCTGCACGGACGACGACCTCAAGGCAATCATCGCCGAGTATGCCGACGGCAGCGGCAAGAGCGTGGAAGAGTTTGAAAAAACGCTCTCCGACGAAGACCGCGAATACCTCAGCGACAACGCAATTGCCAGAAAGGCAGTCAAAATCGTAACCGACAACGCGGTGCTCGTTAAAGAAGACGCGCCCGCGAAAAAGCCCGCCAAGAAGGCCGCCGCGAAGAAGCCCGCAGAAGCGAAGGCGGACGAAGAGACGGCGGAAAAACCCGCCAAGAAAACGGCGAAGAAAGCCGAGCCGAAGGAATAATTCAAGGCAGGCCAACATAACACCAGTCCCCGCGTAAGGAGGGAAACACATGAACCTCATCCCAATGGTCATCGAGCAGACCAGCCACGGCGAACGCAGCTACGACATCTACAGCCGCCTGCTCAAGGATCGCATCATCTTCATCGGCGGACCGATCGACGACGACATCGCAAACAGCGTTGTCGCGCAGATGCTCTTTTTAGAGGGCGACGACCCCGATAAGGATATCAACCTTTACATCAACTCGCCCGGCGGCTCCGTCAGCGCGGGCCTTGCGATTTACGACACGATGCAGTACATCAAATGCGAAGTCTCCACCATCTGCGTGGGTCTCGCGGCGTCCATGGGCGCGTTTCTGCTCGCGGCGGGCGCAAAGGGCAAGCGCAAAGCGCTGCCCAACGCCGAAATCATGATCCATCAGGTCAGCGGCGGCGCGCAAGGGCAGGCGACGGATATCAACATCCAGGCGGAACAGATCCTCAAGCTGAAAAAGCGGCTCAACAAAATCCTGTCCGAACGCACGGGCCAGAGCATCGAACGCGTAACGCAGGACACCGAGCGCGATAACTACATGAGCGCCGAGGAGGCGCGCGCATACGGATTGATCGACGAGGTCTTTCCGCCGCGCAGATAACCCGGAAAGGGGTAAACTATGACTAAAGTTGAAGAGTCTTCAACCGTGCGCTGCTCGTTTTGCGGCAAGGCGCAGGAAGACGTGCACCGCATCATCGCGGGGCCCGGCGTCAACATCTGCAACGAGTGCGTCGAGCTCTGCCGTGAAATTATCGAAGAGGACGTCGAGGCCGAACCCATCGACCTGACGAACATCCCCAAACCGCAGGAAATCGTCCATCAGCTCAATCAGTATGTCATCGGGCAGGACACGGCAAAGCGCGCCCTTGCGGTGGCTGTCTATAACCACTACAAGCGCATTCACACGCCCGCGAAAAAGGACGACGAGGTAGAGCTGCAAAAGAGCAACATCATCATGCTCGGGCCAACGGGCAGCGGCAAGACCATGCTCGCCCAGACGCTCGCGCGCATCCTGAACGTGCCGTTTGCCGTTGCGGACGCAACCAGCCTCACCGAGGCGGGCTATGTCGGCGAGGACGTGGAAAACATCCTGCTCAAGCTCATCCAGGCGGCGGACTACGACGTAGACAAAGCCAGCAAGGGCATCATCTACATCGACGAGATCGACAAGATCGCGCGAAAGGGCGAAAACGTCTCCATCACGCGGGACGTCTCCGGCGAGGGCGTGCAGCAGGCGCTGCTGAAAATCCTCGAAGGCACCGTCGCCTCCGTTCCCCCGCAGGGCGGGCGGAAGCATCCGCATCAGGAGTTCATCCAGATCGACACGACGAACATCCTCTTCATCTGCGGCGGCGCGTTTTCCGGCATCGACAAGATCATTGAAAAGCGCATCGGCCATAAGATCCTCGGTTTCGGCGCGGAGATTCAGAGCAATGTGCAAAAGGACGTCGGCGAGACGCTCAAGAGCATCCTGCCGGAAGACCTGCTCAAGTTCGGTCTGATTCCGGAGTTCGTCGGCCGTATGCCGATCATCGTCACGCTCGAAAATCTCGACGAGGAAGCGCTCATGCGCATTCTCACTGAGCCGAGAAACGCGCTTACCAAGCAGTATCAGCGGCTCTTTGAGATGGACGGCGTAGATCTCGCGTTTGACGACGATGCGCTGCGCGCCGTGGCGAAAAAGGCCATCGAGCGCAAGACCGGCGCGAGGGGTCTGCGCGCCATCCTCGAGGACGTGATGCTCGACATCATGTTCGACATCCCTTCCCGCGAGGACGTCTGCTCCTGCCGCATCTCCAAGGACGTGATCGAAAAAGTCTGTCCGCCGATGCTGGCGGAGGGCGTCGGCGAGAAGAAATCCGCCGTCAAGAAGCCCAAGCAGTCGGCATAGACAAAGCGACGCAAAAGTGCGAGCCCGAACGGGTTCGCACTTTTTTTGTTTGTCGTATGTTTCTGGGAATCGACTGTGTTAGATGCGCTTACAGCTTTCCTTGCACCGTGACGGTCGTAAACGTTCGAAGCGTATGCTGCAGACGCTCCCGCTTTAAAAGCGGCAGCATGTTGCGCACGATCTGCACGCGCGTGATGCCGGTCAGTTCCATGAGCATCTCCGATGCGTCGCGAATGGACGGGCTTTCGTCAAACACGATTTTCAGCGTGTCGTCCGCCGAAAGCGTAATGTGTATCAGCCGTGTAAACGGCGTTTCGATAAAATGCGCGGCGATGTCGAGCGTCGGTTCTCCCGCCTCGCTCATCCCCGCCTGCGCGGCAAAGCGCGCCTCAAACACGTCCCCGCGCTGCGAAACGGACGCGGCGGTATATCTGCTTTCCGCGAGCGAGAACCGGTGTCTGTAATGTCCCTCGTCCATCTCAACCGTGAGCGCGCCGTCCTCCCCTCTCGAGAACGCGAGTTGGTTCAGACCCGTCGTAAAATTGTTATGTACGCTCTGCAGAATGAACGGCATCAACCCGCCGATGTTCTGCGAAAACGAATAGACGCGCCCCTCAAGCCGCGCGGTCAGCTCCTCCAGTGGCACGCGCGTTTTCGCGGGATCAAAGAACGGCGCACGGTAGCGCGCGCTGAGCGTACTGGCCGTTGTCGCCAGCGCTTCGTTTCCGCGCGGATCGGCCGGCAGCGACCCCGTTCCGGCGCTGTCCAGCGCGGCGGTCACCTGGTCGAGCACGCCGCCCTGCGCAAACAGGCGGGACGTGCCGGAAAAGAGCACAACCAGCGCGTTTTTGTCCGGCAGGGCAAGCATATACTGCCCAAACGCGCCGTTGAAGAGAAACGCGCCTTCCCGCGCGGTCATCCATATTTGATGACCGTAGCCATAGGTGATCTCCCCTTGCGGCGTATCGATCTGCGGCCTTGTCGCCTCCTCGATCCAGCGCTCCGAGAGCAGGCGCACGTCGCCGTCCGGCGTATGCCAAATCCCCTTGTTCAGATAGAGTTGGCCGATCTTCGCGACGCTCTCCGGCGTAAGCGAAAGCCCCCAGCCGCCTTTTTCGGTGCCGTTCGGGCAGGTCTCCCAATAATACTCCTCGATGCCGAGCGGGCCGTAAAGCCGCGGCTCGAGATAGCTTGTGAGCGACTCGCCGGTTTTTCGCCGGATGATCGCCGCGAGCATGTAGGTGTTCATGGAGTTATAGTCAAACGCGCTGCCCGGTTCAAACTTCGTTTGCGCGTGGAGAAAATCGCGTTCCCAGTCCGCGCCCATCGCCGAACCCGCCTCGTTGAAATACGAACCCGTGCTCATGTTCAGCAGCATGCGCACCGTCATGCGCTGCGCCGGGTGCGTATCACTCTCTGGGGCCTTGTCGTAAAAAATACTGCAGAGGCGCTCGTCCAGATCGAGCAGGCCCTCGTCAACCAGCATGCCGACAGCGCTCGAGGTGATGCTCTTGCTCAGCGAGTAGAGCTGGTGCGGCAGGCGGCTGCTGTATGGCTCCCAGGCCGCCTCGGCGATCACTTTCCCGTTTCGCAGAACCATGATTTCGTGCGCTTTTGCCGCCTCGTCGCCATGAATGGCGTCCAGCAGCGCGGCGAGCGCGCGCGACGAGATGCCCTCCTGTTCCGGCGTGCTGCGCGGCAGCGGGCGCGAATCCGCGCTCGGCAGAAACGGCGGCTTTTGCGGGCGGTGGCTATAGACGTAAAGTTGTTGCGTATCCTGCGTTAAAAATTTCCATATGAGATCCATCGCCCGCTTTTCAAGCGTGAGATCGACTTTGTCCATCTCCTTGCGGAAAAATCCACGTTTCCTGCGAAGCGCCGTTCGCTCCAGCCCCGCAAGCTCCTCATATCGCCGGTTGACCTTATCCAGCACCGTCTCCCAGGAAACCGGCGCAACTTCGCGCACCCGCTTTCGCATCCGCGCCATCAATTCGCTATCGCCCAGATACTGTTCAATGGCGTCCGCCATGCTCTCCGCGGTATCTCCGCAGGTCAGCCCGTTGACGCCGTCCGTAATCAGCTCTCCCGGCACGCTGCCCGCGATGACGAGCGAAGGCGTGCCCTGCACCGCCGCCTCGCGCACGACCAGCCCCGCGCTGATGCTGTGCACGGGAAACAGGCAAAGCGCGCTTTCGGCATACAGGCCGCCGAGCAGCGCTTCGTCCATAATCTGTCCCAAAAAACGAACCGTGCCGGTTAAGCCGAGCTCCCTCGCCGCAGAACGCGCCTGCTTTTCTTCCGGTCCCCGGCCGGCAATGAGCATCTGAAAATTGACGCCCCGCTGACGAAGCAGCGCCGCCGCCTCGAATACGCGGGGCAGATTTTTCTCACGATCCAGACTGCCGGCAAACAGCAGCGCGGGCGCGGCAGTCAGGTGCAGCTGCTCTCGCGCGCGAAGGCGCGTCTCGGCAGACGCGGCATCCTGCTCTGTGCCGTTGTCAAAGACTTCGACGTTTCCGTCAAATCCATGCTCATACAGAAAGGATCTCGCTTCCGCGCTGGCGGTCCAGATTTCGTCGCACCGGTTGAAAAAATCAAACGCAAAAAACTTGGCAAGCTGGCTCTGGCGTTCGTCTCCGTTTTCCTGTAAATACTCTCGAATGTATTTCGTATGAAATGTTCCAATGAGCGGAACGTGACATTTGTCCGAAAGGCGCACCGCTTCCATGCCCGCCGAGCCGGGGCTGTGCGCATGCACAATGTCGAACGAGTGCGCGTTCACGCGCGCGAGATAGTGCATATCCAGCGGAGCAACCGCCGCCTTGACCTGCGCTCCGCCGGGAATGGTAAGCGCAAGATAATCCAGAATTTCAAACGGATACTGGCCGCGATATCCCTGCGTCACCATGGGCGTAACGACGTATACCTCGTGCCCGCGCGCGCTCAAGCCGCGCGCATAGGCGTTCACGACACGGCTCACGCCGTCATGAACGGGCAGAAACGAATCGGTGCACTGCGCAATTTTCAGCATGGCGTAACTTCCTCCGTCACCATTCTAGCACAGCGCCCGCATGTCCGCCAGACATGCATATACCGCTTTTTGCTTTACGCCACTGTATACGCAGAGTATAATAAATCAACAACCGTGAAACGGAGAACTGTATTCCATGGAAGTGCGACCAGCTCATCAGCAAACACTATCCGAATTTTTTGAACCCAAAAAAGCAAAAAAAGTCTGGACGATCATACTGGCGTTGTTGCTGACCGGCATGGTACTCGGCGCAGCCTATGAATTCACCAGACCGCAGCCTGACGCTGTGCGCATGACGTCGAGCCTGCCCTACGGCACCTATGCCTATATCGACGTGCAACTGCTTTCGGACTGGGTTCTTGATTTCACCGGCGATCATCCTTATACCTATTACGAAGTGATGGATCCGGACGAGAATTGGTTCATCATTTCGCTCTCCAAATCCGACTACAGCACATTGAGCGAATATAACGACGCCTACGTCGCCTTTTTTACGGACGACACCCAAGGCGTTGTCTTACCCGAACCCACGCGCCTGACCGGTATGACGCGGGCGATCTCGACCGACGACGCGGAACAGCTTGCGTCCTATTACGAAGTGACCAGCACCGATGTGACGGACTTCTTCGGCCAATATTATTTTGAAGCAGGTACAGACAATCGATATCTGGGGGCATACTACTATATCTTCGGTTTCTTTTGCTTCGGTATCGTTTTCTTAATCGTCGTACTGACAGGCAACTCTGTCCGGGTAAATTATCGAACCAGCACGGCGCATCTTTACGCGCTCGGTCTCATGGACGAAGCGGAAAACCAGTTTCTCTTTCAGAACAGTCTGCGCTTTGACAGACTGAAGCTCGTTCTGTCGCCGGATTTTTTATATTCCGGTTCCACCGGATATGTCCTGCCTTATGAAGAAGTCGTCTGGCTCTATAAAAGCACGCAGCGCAGCTACGGCATCACCGTCGCAACCCAGCTTGTCGCAGGTACGATCAGCGGCAAAACGATTTACCTCGCCACCCGCGCGGCGGACGACCAGTTTATCACGACGGTGGCGCAGGCGGTGCTGCGCAAAAATCCGACCTGTCTCATCGGCTATTCATCGGAAAACATCAAAGCGTTCCGGCAGCGCGTCAACGCGTATAAGACGAACAAAGCATCATAACCAGGCGGCTGACAACCAGCAAAGAAAAGGCGGCTTAGGTCGTCTTTTTACTATATTTTACACGAAGAATCCGGTCTGTTGCGCTTCCAAATTCACGTTGTGTTAACACCAGTTCCATCATCTCGTGTTGATTTATCGTCAACAATTGTGTATATTAATTAAGTTATCAGTCCAGTTTGCGCAAGTGCGCATCCAATTCTATTTTTATGGAGGTCTGGCCGATGGATAACACGAAGATGGATCGCCGTGTGCGAAAAACACGCATGCAGCTTCGCGCCGGGCTGACGCAGCTCCTGCGCGAAAAGCCGATCAAGGACATAACCGTGCGCGAGCTTGCACAGCTCGTGGACATCAACCGCTGTACGTTTTATCTGCATTACCGCGACATCTATGATATGGTCAGCCAGGTTGAGCAGGAAGTGTTTGAAGAGTTTGAAGCACTTGTCAACTCTCATCCTTCTCAGGAGCTGCAGACCAAACCCGTCTCGCTCATCCTTGATTTATTCGAATTCTTCTCCGCCAACGCCGACCTCTGCGCGGTATTCCTCGGCGGTAACGGCGACATGGCTTTTTTCAACAAGCTCATCGCCATCATACGCGATCATGTGCTGGAATATTGGCTTCAGGAACAGACGAAAGATCCCGAACAGTTCGACTATTATTTCAATTTCCTTGCCGCCGGGTTCATCGGTGTTATCCGGGAGTGGTTTTCGCGCGATATGCGGGAAACGCCCGCTCAAATGGCGGCTATGACCGAACAGTTGATGCTCCACGGTATGAACCACTAATCCGCATGTGTTTTCGTCGGGTTCATGCAATCGCGTTACTGTGAATTCGTAACTGAGTATGCCGAGTACAGAAAGAGATTAAACCGTTATGAAAGAACATAAGCCCTCTAAAAAACCGATCTATTACTATACGATTCTCGCTATGGTCGCGCTGCTATTGCTCAATGCTTTCGTTTTCCCGAGTTTGCTGCAAAACGAGGTCAAAGAAGTCGGATATAACGAGTTTCTGTCCATGGTGGACGCTGGAAAAGTCAAGGAAGTCTCGCGTGACGAAACCACACAGACCATCACCTTCACCAGTGAAGAAAACGGCACCACGCTCTATTATAAAACCGGCATCTGGCCGGACGATTCGCTGGTGAACCGTTTGGACAAAGCGGGCGTAACATTCTCCGCAAGCATTCCCACGCAGTCCTCGCCTTTGGTGACCTTTCTCGTCAGCTGGCTGCTGCCGATTGTACTCTTCGTCGCCCTCGGACAGTTTTTGATGAAGCGCATGCAGAGCGGTATGCCCGGCGGCATCGGCAACGCGCTTTCCTTTGGCAAGGCCAACGCGAAAATCTACGTTGAAGCGCAGACAGGCAAAACGTTCAACGACGTGGCCGGTCAGGACGAAGCAAAAGAAGCCCTGCTGGAAATTGTGGATCTTCTGCACAACCCGGGACATTATGCGGATATCGGCGCAAAGCTGCCCAAAGGCGCGCTGCTCGTCGGCCCTCCGGGCACGGGCAAAACACTTATGGCAAAGGCGGTCGCCGGTGAAGCCAACGTCCCGTTCTTCAGCATCTCGGGATCGGAATTCGTCGAGATGTTCGTCGGCATGGGCGCGGCGAAAGTGCGCGACCTTTTCTCCCAGGCGGAGCAGAAGGCGCCTTGCATCGTGTTTATCGACGAAATCGACACCATCGGCAAGCGGCGCGACAACGCGCTCGGCGGAAACGACGAGCGGGAGCAGACGCTCAACCAGCTGCTCACGGAGATGGACGGATTCGACGCGCGCAAGGGCGTCGTCATCCTTGCCGCAACCAACCGGCCGGATTCGCTCGATCCCGCGTTGCTGCGTCCCGGCCGTTTCGACCGGCGCATCCATGTGGAGTTGCCGGATCTCAAGGGCCGCACGGATATCCTTAAGGTGCACGCGCGCGGCGTGAAAATTTCGCAGAGCGTGGACTTTGAAGCCATCGCCCGCGCAACGAGCGGCGCCTCCGGCGCGGATCTCGCCAACATCATCAACGAGGCCGCCCTGCGCGCCGTACGCATGAAGCGCGACATCGTCGAGCAATCCGACCTTGAAGAGAGCGTCGAGGTGGTCATCGCCGGCTATGCGCGAAAGAACGCGGTCATCTCGCCCAAGGAAAAGCGCATCGTCGCTTATCACGAGATCGGCCACGCGCTGGTTGCCGCCAAGCAGTCCGACTCTGCGCCCGTACACAAAATCACCATCGTACCGCGCACAAGCGGCGCGCTGGGTTACACCATGCAGGTGGACGAAAGCGAACACTACCTCATGACGAAGGAAGAGGCGGAAAACAAGATCGCAACCCTCACGGGCGGCCGCTCCGCGGAGGAGCTCGTCTTCGGTTCCATCACCACCGGCGCAAGCAACGACATTGAACAGGCGACGCGCATCGCGCGCGCGATGGTCGTCCGCTACGGCATGAGCGACGAATTCGGCATGGTCGCGCTCGAATGCCAGAACAACCCCTACCTCAGCAACGACGGAAGCATGACCTGCTCTTCGGACACCGCCGCGCGTGTGGACGCGGAGATCATTGCCATCGTGGAGCGCGCGCACCAGCGGGCAAGGCAAATCCTGCTTGACAACGAAGGCGCGCTGCACAAGCTCGCGGCGCATCTGCTTGAGCGCGAAACCATCACCGGCGAAGAATTCATGAACCTTCTCAAGGAAGTATCCCCAGCCGAACCCGCGCAGCTCAACGCGTAAAAATAGGATTCGTCATCGCAGCAGGCGGGCTTTGCCCGCCTGTTTTGCACAAAAAATGTGAACATATTGTGGAAGCACTCCCACGGGCTTGAAAACGCGCGAGAAGTGTATTATTCTGAATTAGCACTCGGTTATATTGAGTGCTAATATCATCTTTATCAATTGATACGGAGGCGCACTGTTCATGGCAAAAAAACAATTCAAGGCGGAATCGAAGCGCATTCTTGACCTGATGATCGACTCGATTTATACGCATAAGGAAATTTTTCTTCGGGAGCTGATCAGCAACGCGAGCGACGCGATCGACAAGCTCTATTTTCTCTCGCTGACCGACGACAAGGTTGGAAAAAACCGGGACGATTTCGAAATTCGCATATCGCTGGACAAGGATCAGCGCCTGCTCACCATATCGGACAACGGCGTCGGCATGACAAAAGACGAGCTGGACGCAAACCTTGGCACCATTGCAAAAAGCGGCACGCTTGCTTTTAAAAAAGAACACGACACCGGCGACGCAGTTGACATCATCGGCCAGTTCGGCGTCGGGTTTTACTCATCCTTTATGGTTGCGGACGACGTACAGGTGCTTTCTCGCGCCTACGGCAGCGACGAAGCCTGGCTTTGGGAAAGCGAAGGCCGCGACGGCTACACGATCAGTTTGGCAGAAAAAGAGGATTGCGGCACCGTCATTACGCTGAAAATCAAGGAAAACAGCGACGACGAGCAGTACGACCGCTTTTTAAACCAGCACACGATCTCCTCACTCGTCAAACAGTATTCGGACTATATCCGCTACCCGATCCGTATGCAGACGCAGCACACGCGCGCCAAAAACGGCGATCCGGGCGACACGGAGACCGTCACCGAGGATGAAACGCTCAACAGCATGATCCCGCTCTGGAAAAAAGCGAAAAGCGAAATCAAAGAGGGCGACTACAACGAGTTTTACAAGAGCAAGTTCCATGACTTTGAGGACCCGCTTCTGACCATCCACTTCAGCGGCGAGGGCGTGGTCAGTTACGACGCACTGCTCTTTATCCCGAAAAATCCTCCCTATGATTTTTATGCCAAGGAATATCAGCGCGGCTTGCAGCTCTATTCCAGCGGCGTGATGATCATGGAAAAGTGCGCGGATCTGCTGCCGGACTATTTCGGATTCGTCAGCGGGCTCGTGGACTCGAGCGACCTTTCTCTCAACATCTCCCGCGAACTGCTGCAGCACGACCGCCAGCTCAAGACCATCGCCGTCACACTCAAAAAGCGCATCAAGAGCGAGTTGAAAAAGCTCATGGACAACGACCGCGAGAAGTATGAGACGTTTTACAAGAGCTTCCGTCTGCCGATCAAATACGGCCTCTACAGCGACTACGGCATGAACAAGGACTTCCTTTCCGATCTCGTTCTTTACCACAGCGCGGCGCAAAATAAGCTTGTCTCGCTGAAAGAATACGTGGATGCGATGAGGGAAGACCAGAAGCATATCTACTATGTTTCCGCCGAAACGGTAGAGCGCGCCATGAAGCTGCCGCAGACCGAGCGCGTGCGCGATCAGGGCTATGACATCCTGTGCATGACGGACGACGTGGACGAGTTTGCCGTGCGCATGCTCGGCACCTATATGGAAAAAACATTCAAGTCGGTGTCCGATGCGGATCTCAACCTGGTTTCGGACGAAGAAAAGCGCGCGCAGGAACGCGCGCAGGAAGAAAACAAGGACATGCTCACGGCGCTGAAAGAAGCCCTTGCCGGCAAGGTGAAGGACGTGCGCCTCAGCGACCGCCTCAAGAGCTCGCCCGTCTGCCTGACCAGCGACGGACCCCTTTCCATCGAAATGGAAAAGGTCCTCGCCAGCATGCCGGTGTCCGACGGCTCCGTCAAGGCGGAGCGCGTGCTGGAGATCAACCCCGCGCATCCGGTGTTCAATGTGCTTTCCACGCTTTCCGCCGACGACGCACGCGTCAAAAAATACGCCGATCTGCTCTACGATCAGGCGCTTCTGATCGAAGGCTTGCCAATTGAAGACCCCGTTGCGTTCTCCAACGCCATCTGCGAACTGATGGTTTAAGGGGATTCAAGCAACTCATAAGCGGCTGATACGATATCTATTAACTGAAAAAGAGACTCGCCGAGGCGAGTCTCTTCTGTGTTGCTTTCGCTTACTCCATGATCTCCGTGACGACGCCCGACGCTACCGTGCGGCCGCCTTCGCGAATCG
>CAYLIG010000027.1:0-23471 GCA_964383635.1 uncultured Christensenella sp.
GTTTCGCACTCCTGTTCCAGTGTTTTTACCGCGGATTCAAACCAATTGCCGTCAAACAGCTCAATAATTCCTCTGTCGCAGACAGCCGAGATTCTTGGATCGATGGGAACCTTCGCCAGAATCGGCATATGGTGCTTCTCCGCGATTTCTTCGATATGACTTTCTCCAAAGATCTTGTACTCTTTGTCATTATCCGGGCATTTGAAGTAGGCCATGTTCTCTACCACGCCCAGAACGGGAATATGCATCATTTCCGCCATCTTGACGGCTTTGGAAACGATCATCGAAACAAGCTCCTGCGGCGAAGTAACGATCACAATTCCGTCGACGCTCAACGATTGGAATACCGTCAGCGGAACGTCTCCCGTGCCCGGTGGCATATCGATGAACATATAGTCGATGTCGCCCCAGATCACGTCGGTCCAAAATTGCTTCACCGTTCCGCCAAGAATCGGGCCGCGCCAGATCACAGGATCTGTGTCGTGTTCCAGCAAAAGATTGATCGACATCAGCCGTATTCCCGTTTTGCTGATAATCGGGAATATTCCGATATCACTACCTGATGCTTTCTCGGTAATCCCAAACGCTTTGGGAATGGAAGGTCCTGTGATATCCGCATCCAGAATCGCCACGCGGTATCCAAGCCGCCGCATGGAAACAGCCAGCATGGATGTAACCGACGATTTGCCGACGCCGCCTTTGCCGCTCACGATCGCAATCACTTTCTTAATGTGACTCATTTCATGTGTACGTTCTTTGAAATCCGTTTGCTGCTCTTCCCGTTCAGCACAATTCTCCGAGCAACTTCCACAGGTTCCGCTACAGTTCTCCGCCATAATGACTCCTTACATTTCAATTGTTATTCGATCGCCGGTGGGTAGATATTGAATCTTCTCCCCCAGGATTCTCTTTAGTCGCTGAAAGCTTTCCATGCCGGTACAATGGCACGTAAAGTATTGCGATGGCGTCGATGCAAGGTACTCCCCGATTGCGTCAACGACATCCGGTGCCTCGCTTCGATTTTCTCTAGACCCGCTCAAATGGAACCCGCCAACCACATAGTCCGGATATTGCCCTAACCTGTCTTTGCATGCATCGACAATATTCACGATTCCTTTGTGCGCACATCCCGCTATCAGCATCGTTTTGCCATTCCTTCGAATCACCAGATTCTGTTCGTGCGCAAAGTCGTCGGGAACAAAACCATCGCCATGCTTCATCAGCAGCGTCGCGTTGCAGGACGGAAAAAAACGCTTCGATTTTACCCGCGAGAAAACCTCGATGTTCTCGTCAACTGCAAAGTCATCTCCGCAAAACACAAATCTCTCGTTTGGCAGCAGCGTTTGGTCAAGACCAATATACGCTGCCCCTTCCGTCCGTTTCGAATAATGCGCCTCAAAGGCTTGCTTGTGCAGATATATCTTTGCGTGCGAGTTAACCTCCAGAAACGTTCGCAGTCCGCCTCCGTGATCGTAGTGCCCGTGAGAGATCACCAACGGATCGACTTTTGAGAGATCGACACCAAGCTTCTCCGCATTGCTTTTAAAAATGCAACCTGCTCCGGTATCAAACAGGATACGGCGGTCGGGTGTTTCTATGTGAATACTAAGCCCGTGCTCACGTTCAAGCGACTCGGAAACGCTCGTGTTTTCCGAAAGGACTGTCAATTTCACGCTTCGATTCCTCCCGCTTGCGCTTGAAGCAATTGCATTGTTTCCGCGTAAATCTGCCGCACTGCCCTGCCGGACGGGCAATCGATTTCGACGATTGTTATACCATCGTTGATCGCCGTTACCGCCTGTGGGTCATACGGAATGGTTCCGACGAATGGTATATGTTTTTCTTCGCAAAAGCGCTCTATCTGTCTAGTCAGCTCGTAGTTGACATCGGCTTTGTTGACGCAAACACACAGTGGCGTATGGAATATTTCGGCGGTGCGGATGATGCGCCCCATGTCACTGACGCCCGATACGGAAGGCTCGGCGACAATCAACACCATGCTTACTCCGCTCAGCGAAGCAATCACAGGACACCCGATGCCCGGGGATCCGTCGATGATTGCCAGCTCCGTTTCCGGTAGTAGGGACGACAGCATGCGTTTTTTTACTTCGGTGACCAGCTTTCCCGACGTACCGCTGCCCATTTTGAGCTGAGCGGTCGAAAAAACCGAACTCGCAGCTCGATACAGCATCTGTTCACCCGCGATAGCTGGATTCATTGATACGGCATTTACCGGACAGACCGCTTCACACACGCCGCATCCTTCACAGGAGAAAGAATCGACGACATATCCGTTTTTTTGAATAATCGCGTCAAAACGGCAGTTTTCTTCGCATTTTCCGCACCCGATGCATATCTCCGCGTCGATCTGCGCCTTTGGCATACCATAATAATCGAGTCGTTCCGCAGCGCCTGTCTGCGCCATGCTCAGGTGCAGATTCGGCGCGTCTACATCACAGTCGGCGTATGCGCGCGCCTGCGAAAGTTTGATCAAAGCGCCCGCAACCGTCGTCTTTCCTGTTCCGCCTTTACCGCTGAGGATGAGCAACTGTTTCATGGTTTGCCTCCTCAATAACGGTATTCAAGAGTGCGGAGAACTGTTCTCGATAGCGATCATTCTCTCGCACAGCGATCTTTGCGTTGGAGTTCAGCGATCCTAATTTACTGTCGAACGGAATCCTGCCCAGAATCGTAACATAGTGTTCCTTGCAGAATTCTTCAGCAGGATTTTCCGCCTCAAGACATTTATTCAACACCACGCCATACGGTTTGTGAAACACTTCGACCAGATCACAAACCATTTTGAGATTATGCACGCCAAATACCGTCGGTTCGGCGACCAGAATGCAATAGTCCGCATCCTTGATGCTCTCCATAACAATACATGCGCTTCCCGGCGGACAATCGATGAAAACGGGCAATGCCGTTTCGGTTGCACTTTTTTTCAGGAGTTCTTTGATGATCGGGATGCCGGAAGCCTCTCCGGTGTTCAGGCAGCCGGTATGCACGCGCACCTGCCCGGACATGCCGCTTTGAATCACGCCAACGCTCTTTTCTTCTTCGCTAATTGCCTTTTGCGGGCAGAAGAGAGCGCAGCCTCCGCAGGAATGACAGATGTCTTTGAACAGAACAGGTTTGTTTTTAATAAAAGCCAGCGCGTTGAATTTACAGAAGTCTACGCATTTCCTACAACCATTGCATCGATCCAAGTCGATCAACGGTATCTTTGCGGATACTGTCTCTTCACTCGTGATCTCCGGCTTAAAGAAGAGATGTCCGTTTGGTTCTTCCACGTCGCAGTCCAAATAGACCGCGCTTTCCGCCGCGGCGGCAAGGTTCACGGAAACGAGTGTCTTTCCCGTGCCGCCTTTTCCGCTCAGCACCGCTATGGTCAGATTACTTTTTTTCATGCCCGTGAAACCCAGCATGAAATTCGTTGATCAGCGGCAGCTGGTTGTTCAAATGCGCTTCGATATTCTGTCGCGCCGTTCCGGGAATCGAGTGGTAAACAAACACTTCCGCTTTGGTTAAAACATCCGCCGCGTTTTCTCCGCAGCGCGGCGCGATCAGCGCCTTTACACCCTGGTCGGCAATCACCTGCGCGGCGCGAATACCCGCTCCGCCCTGGCTCGCGACCGCCTCGTTGTCTAAATAATACGCTTCCTCCGTTACACTGTTGTAGAATAGAAAATAAGGCGCGCGCCCGAACGACGGGCACACATCCGAATCCAGCGATTGTTCATTCATCGGTATTGCGATCTTCATTTGTTTTCTCCGTTTCTGTTTGAGTTGCTTGATCGTACGGTTCAGACTTGATGCGCGCATTCCTTCCGCAGCGATGCCTGTGGCATCCACCGCCACCGCAACCGTCTGACCTGCCGTCGCAAAGACGATATTCGCCGCCTTCAATCCACAGCACTTTTCCATATACCAGCGAGTCAGACAGCTTCTTTCGGGCAGAATCATAAATGCTTTGAATTGTCGAGCGGGAAACATTCATGTGTTCCGCACATTTTTCCTGCGTGTATCCTTCCGTATCGATCAGGCGAATCGCCTCGTATTCGTCGACCGACATCTGCACAACGCCGTTATCATTCTCGGCAGCATTCAGTGGGCCGTATCGATTATTTTCCGGAAGGCAGCAAACACGTCTCCATTTAAACGGTCTGGGCATTTCATTCACCTCGTTTTATCTGCGGAGGCCGCAAGTTACGCTCGCAGCCTCCGCAATCGTTCACAGGTTCTTCAGTTGACCATCGACTTGATCAAGCCTTGCCTGCAGCGCTGCGCGCTGCTGTTCAAGCGTTTCTTTTTGCGTGGCCGCAGGATATACACCCGCAAAACCACGACCAAAGCCACGGCCTTGCATGCCCCCACGTCCGGCGCGGCGCTGGCATCCGATTCCATAGACAGGGAATTGTCCATTTGCCGACGCGCTTGCGCATCCGCCCAATCCTCTTCCTGTCATTGCTCCCGCACCCATCGGTCCGGTTCCGTCTCTTCCTGGCATATCATTTCACCTCGATTCATTATTGGCATATGCCGATTACAATTTCAGTATACTCGTTTATTGGCATATGTCAATAACAAATTTGAAGGTATTTGTCATTTAGAAACACCAGGCTACGGAACGCCGCGCGAAATTCGGATAAAAACGATTTTTAAACATGTGCGAGTACCTGATCTACCGCAGGCTTCATGGACATTGTTCCACCACCCTGGCTGACGATCTGGAGGAGGAGCTCCGCGTTCGTGACAACAACCCCAGCCAAGAGCGTAATTGGCAACGTTCGGAACAATGCCGGGTTCAACGGCGTGGAAGGCCCCACGAGACAAACCTGCTTCGCGTTCACACAATACGGCAAGATTTCATCGATCGTGTGGTTGATGATGCTCGTAGAGGTGATAACAATCACACTGCACTGTGGCAAAAGCTGTGGAATTTGTTGTTCCGAATACAACCCTTCGCAAAGATTCGGTTTCTGTTCGAAGACATAGACTTGCTTTGCTTTGGCTCGCACTTTGGAAAGGATCGGGCGAAACTCTCCAATCATACCAAATGTATCCGAAGCATCAATTGAGATTTCGTCGACGACGTTACCGTGTCCATAACCTTCAATATTTGTATTGAATACTGCGTTTGCGGTTGCTAGCCCGATCGCAGCTTTCAGCCGGTTATCTTCCATCAACCAAGGAATCACTTCTTCAGCGTTCATTCCAATGAGTTTACCAGCGGAATTCATGCTCCCGCAGCATGCGCCAAGATCATTCCGGAATGTGTAGGCTAAGCCGCACCCTCCATCCGAAAGCAGGACACAAGTGTATCCCAACCCGGCACGAACATCCACAATTCTCTTATTCCCACATTGTCTTAATGCCTCATCGACAATATTCTGCGTGATCACCTGATTTTTTCTCCTCTTCTATAAGCTAGAACCCGATAAAATCGATCCTGGAAAAATCAATATTACCCTCATCGTCGGTAATTCGGGCATCCGCATGTACATATTCGATTTTGCCGATAAACATCTCATGAGACCCTGTAATGATCGAATCGACGACCGTGCACTCTATATTCACCGGGCAATCCAGAAGAATCGGTGCGTTCACCTTTACACCATCCGCCATCCGTACATTCATCGCGGCAAGTTTGTCTCCGTCGCGTTTACTGTGGCTTCCAAGATAGTCAAACATCTCCTGACATTCTTTCCCGGCAAGATTGACCACAAAACACCCGGTTTCTTTGATCATATGATAGGAATATCGAGAGGGAACGATGCCAACCATAACCATTGGCGGGTCATAGCTGCAATTTCCGCAGTAAGCAACCGCAAGCGCGTTGTTTTCTCCATTCAGTCCGCGGCAGGAAACCAGTACTTTTGGCGCTGGCTGTAAGGAGGATCTCATATTTGCTGATTTCTTATTCAAAATATACTCCTCAAAAAATTAATCGTAGGCTTTCATAACCATATCATTGTCGCGAAAGAGTTCAGGGGCAACGATATCCATTTTAACTTCATCCCAAAAAGGAAGCTCCTTATGCGCTGTCGCATACTTCATAGGAATTGGATGTGTTCCCACTACAACTTTCACGTGATACTTTGATTCAATAAAGGCTTTAAATGCTTTGATATGCGAACAAGGAGGGTAGCCCACTACAAGTCCGGTAGCAAGATGAATGACATCTGCTTTGTTTTTTATCATCTCTTCCGGAACGTACTCAACATTCCCACCCGGACAACCTCCACAAGATGAATAACCAACCAACTCAACTTCTTCTTCAGGAGGATATATCGAAAATGCGCCTTCCCTTTCCTTCAATGCTCTCAAGCATTTCCCGCCACCGCAATTTTGGTAACGAGCGCATATGATGATCCCTATCTTTGTCATGCTCTTCTCCTTATAAAAATGAAATGGTCTGAAACGCATTTTGCATCCACAAATCAAAAATGATATGTGAAATGCTTAAGTGGCATGTCCGTGCTTTAGTGCTTCATAAAGCGCAGGGAACTTTTCTTCAATCCCAATCGGATTAAGCTGGCGGTCTGTCCAACCGTGGTTCGTTTCACCGGAAGCTATTAAAGTCCCCATCTGCTTATTATACACGTCGTAATGAAACCCCACCCTGACGTGCTTGAGCGTAGAAATCTGCGTTTCTATTACAATCGTATCCTCATACTTGGCTGGCTTTATAAATTTGCACTTCATATCTGTCAGCGGCAACAGAATCCCCATGCTTTCAATTTGCGAATATGGAAACCCAATCTTCTTAAAGAAATCTGTTCTGCCGATTTCAAACCAAACCGGATAATTTGAGTGATGGGCAATGCCCATTTGATCAGTCTCCGCATATCTGACGACCATCTCCGTCTCTACTTTTTGTGTCTGCTCAGTCATTGATCGTCTCCTTCGATGTTTAGGTCTTCCAGAGTCTCTTCACACCCGCATAAATAGTTCTTGTTTATCTTTTCGATCTCACCATTATCACAAAGGGCTACCAGATCAGCGTTAATAGGAATTTTTCCAAGCAGAGGAATACCCTATTTATTGGCACCTTTTTCCGTTTGTAAAAAATAGTAGTTATCAATTGCATTTTTTAACGCATCCGCACCAAGAACGGAGCAATGCAGCTTATGCTCCGGCAGTCCGCCTAGCGCATTTGTAATATCTTCATCGGTCAGTCGAGACGCCTCTTCCAGCGTTTTCCCTTTTACCAGAACGGTTGTCATACTGCTCGTCGCGATTGCCGCCACGCAGCCAAAGACTAAAAAGCGAATATCTTCTATCTTGTCGTTTTTTATCTTGAGATACAGCGTTAAGGAATCACCGCAATTCGGATCCCCGCTTGATCCGATCGCATCGGCATCCGGCATGGTTCCTGTGTTTCTTGGACTCATGAAATGATCGATTACATTCTCGTTAAATTCCCCGCAAAACATCATTTTCTCCTTCTCGCACTCACATAGTTTCAATGATCTCAAGCTAGCATATTTCGGCTAGCGCCAGCATAGCAATCCCAAGGATTACTGTAACAACCGATAAATACTGCAACCTGTTCAATCTCTCTTTTAAAAACACCCTTGATAGTATTACGGAAAATACACTGTAAGATGCGATGAGGGGTGCAACGATAATTGCATTTTGTGCCATCGCATATACATAGAAAACTTGACCTGTGGTCTCGAAAATCGCCGCAACACCTCTGCTTTTTTCTTCCCGCAGACAAACCCGTTGCTTTTTTGCGATCAAAACAGCAAATGCAACTACAGCGCAAAAAAAGAAAGTAAACTCATATGCAAGCAGCGCGTTGTCCTCGCTCATAAGAGATAGCTCATCTAAGTAGATCGCGTCTGCAAAAGTACCCAATCCATCAAGAAAGCAATAAATGAGCGGAAAAGTAAGCACAAGAAAACGATGTGGAAATCTTCGTTCGTTTTCTTTCAAAACCGGCATATTCCGTTTTTCGCGACGTTCCAACGCAGCGAGGCTTAGAATTCCTGTTGTGATAAGAATGATCGCTCCCGCTTCCAGAGCACTCAACGCATGAGCAAAAAAAATAAAGATAAGAACTGCCGCGACTGCACCCGAAGAATTCTGAACCGGCGAAGATAAAGATAACTCAATGTAGCGAAGTCCAAAATAGCCCGCCAACATAGACGCTATATACATGGATGAAACAGGCAGATAGTCAATCATATAAGCGAAAGAAAAGTCAACGCCTTTAATCAGCATATACGCGAGGCCGTGAATCCCCATGACAAAACCAACCATCATGATCGTTTTTATATGGCTCATGTGATCATTGGGTACTGCTCCTTTTTTATAGAATAGATCCGCAAACGCCCAAGAAAAAGATGTTATCAACGCAAAAACCAGCCACATACTTCATCCCAAATATTCGTTTATGAGCTTATGCCCACAACAAGGATTTTAATTCAGTTAAAAGCATATGTCAATAACAAGAAGCCAGCATGAAACCGTACGTTTGGAACCAGCACGTAAGATTGCTTCATTTTACTGCCGCCCGAAAAGCGACTGTACCTATACGAAATTACAAACTCCCGCTGAAATTTAGTTCGTTTGAAGGAACTCCGTTTTGTTACGCCCGAGCCGTTGGATCAAAGATGGAAGTTCCATTTCAAAATGAACTCCAAACCTCATGTCTGTACCAGCTTTATTCGTACGAACTATGCTAGCCGACGTAAAATCCACAGCGTTTCTGACAGATTCCGTTAGGCTTTTTCCTACCAGTAAAGAACCGACTAGCACGCTTCCGAACACGTCTCCAGTACCAGGATAATATCCTTCTACAAAATCGGAAAAGGAAAATTCGGTTTTATCCGATACGGCATCATAACTTGCGGCGCCAATCGTTTTATTGTCAAAATAAACACCTGTAATCACGATTTGTTTGGGTCCTAAAGCGGTCAATCGCTTCAGCAGTTCTTTGATGTAACGCTTCGTATAGGGGCCTTTCTGATATGGTTCTCCTAAAAGAAGCATCGCTTCCGTCATATTTGGTAAAATAATGTCTGCTTTTTGACAGAGTTTTCTCATTTCTAGCGGAAAGGTATCCGGAATGCTCTTGTACAGCAAACCATTATCGGCCATAACGGGGTCAACAATGATCAATTGCCCTGACATTGCAAATGTATCAAATATCTTCGATACGATATCTAGTTGTTTGCTCGATCCTAAAAAGCCCGAGTAAATCGCATCGAATTTAATATCGAGCGACTGCCAGTGGTTCGTGATAACAAGCATATCGTCCGATAAGTCGCGATAGGTATATCCCGGAATGCCGCCCGTATGCGTAGAAAGTAAGGCCGTTGGGATTACGCTGACTTCAATACCCACTGCTGATATGATAGGAAGCGCCACCGTTAAGGAGCATCTACCAAAGCAGGATATGTCATGTATTGCTAAAATCCGTTTTTGCTGACACATAATCTCTTCCCCTCGACCTTCATGTCTTATGCTGTTCCACAATAATATTTCTGGGTAATGTTTCAGTGGATCCAGTAGGCACGGTGACTGTCTTTGCTCTTCTAAATTTTCTTTCGGTAAAATCGTTTGCCTTCGTATTGAAACTCGCACAGCTCACCATTTTTTACCATCTCACTAATAATCGTCTTATCCGCATTTCTTTTCTTCAATAACCCATCAATGATATCTTCTCTAATTGGATGCACAGATGCTATGCTTAATATGTCTTCTGCGACAGATTCCGTAAAGAAAAACCCTTCCTCATTCTCATCTCCGGTGATACACTCAACGTCTATTCCAGATACGCGTCGAATCATTCGAACAGCGCTAGAAAGACTGGACTTTGCAGCTCTCTTTACGCTGCTTTCAGCAGGGGGACGGGTAGGAACCAAAATATAAGCCTTACTCGGTTGTATCAGAGATAACTGATCTGCGATCTTCCCAACGCATGTATCGTGATCGTTCACCCCCTCTACAAGCATTGTCTCGGTAACCAGCGTACCCCGATATTTTTTTGAAAACTCGATTATACCATTCAGAATATCTATATGCCGTAATGCGCCATGCGGCCTGTCAATTCTGCGCCAAACATCTTCATCTGCGGCATCAATGCTGACCGATACCCAATCCGCCTTCATTAAATCTTCCTTGACATCGTCCATCCAAAGAAGAGATGCATTGGTGATGACTGCAATTCTTACCTTGAATGGCTTGAGCAGATCGATTTCCGCTCCCAAATTGATGTCAAGGGTCGGCTCCCCATCAGGGACAAAAGAAAAGTAATCGGCAGTCCTGTTTTCCGCTTTTAGTTGTTCCAGTTTAACTTCGGCTTCGAGGTAAATATCCTCGGGTTTATAGAACTCTTGTCTTTTAATCTGCATTCTATCTGTCCTGCCAAGCTGACAATAGATGCAGGAGTAGGAACAGGTTTTAGGCGGGATATTGTTAATCCCAATACTTTGCCCCAATCGTCTTGAAGGTACTGGCCCGTATAAAATCATTTCAAAATCCTCCTTTAGTAAATTGTCTCAGCTGATAATTGAATCTAGTATCACCTTGTCAATCAAAAAACTCCGTTCAAATGATTGAACTCATAACTGAATGCAAGAACTAATAGTCCGCACCCCTCGTTTTCAATAAATGTTCTTTGGTGTTCCTGCTTGATTGTCTTCGTTCATGCAAAGATATTGTTTTGTGCTTTTATTTAAAGCACAGCAGTCACTAAAATACTATCCGAATTTATATAGATATTTTCACTCGGTTATTGGCTTATGACCATAACAATATTATGCCGATTATTGGCATATGTCAACAATTACTATATTTTTTATAAGATTCATTCCTAAATAAGAAATTTTTACGCGCGTCATAAAAAGCTTATTATAATAAACGATATGTAACACTGTGAGACCTCGAATATTGCTATCTATTTCTCATGGTTTTCGCTTTGCAGCTCATATTTAAGTGTGTGCCAGCATTATATGAAATTTTTGTCAGTTATCGTTGCAATCAGTTGATCCCTCGCTAAAAGTCCAACTTGCATATGTGCGTACAAACTATACAGGCTCTTTTAATAACAAATCACGCAAGACGATCTTTAACAACCCCGGGTAAGAAACGATTTATTTGTTAGGTTGTCGTACTATCCTAGAAAGGTAGAAGAATCCTGTCGCTAAAAACTTGGAGGCAAAATCATGAAAATCAGTCGTGTGGGAGGACTTATCGCGGCCGCAAGCCAGAAGGCAGCGCGTCCGACACTTCAGCTTGGTTCAATCACCGCCGTGCAGCGCATTGTGCTGACCTTTCAACAGGCGGGTATTTTCCCTATCGCGGTTGTCACCGGCGTGGAAGCAGATGAGGTAAAATATCGCCTTTCCGGCCGCGGTGTTGTGTTTCTACACAACACCGAGTTTCAGGATCCCGAACTATTGGACTCCATCCGTCTTGGACTCGCTTTTTTACAGGACAAGTGCGAGAGAGTCGCGTTTGCGCCGGTCAACGTGCCACTGTTTGCGCCGTCTACGCTGCGCGCACTCCTCAATCAGGGTGGAGACTTTGTCACACCCGCCGTGGGCGGAAAGGGCGGGCATCCCATCATATTGAGCAATCGCGTAATTCCGGATATCCTCTCCTATATCGGCAGCGGCGGCCTGCGCGGCGCAATGGCGCAGATGCGATGCAGCCGCACCCGCGTGGATGTTGCAGACGAAGGTATCCGGCTGACTTTTCACGAACAAACACAGCTGGAGGCGCACCTTCTGGCGCATCAATCCAGCTTCATTCAGCCAAACCTTCAATTTACGCTGGAGCAGGAGGACACGATCTTTAGCGTCCGCGCAAAGCTCTTGTTGCTGCTCATCGGAGAGACGCACTCCGTCCGCACCGCAAGCGATATGATGGCCATGTCCATAAGCAAAGCTTGGGACACGCTGAACAAACTCGAAGCCGCGCTCGGCTATCCGCTAATTCTACGCAGGCAGGGTGGCACAAAGGGCAGCGGAAGTGACCTGACCCCGCGCGGGCAGGCATTCTTACAGGCGTTTCAACAATATGAGGAGCGCGCGCTGGCACAAAGCAATCTCGTTTATGAGGAGCTTTTGCTCTCCCCCGGATATCTAAAGCCCTAACGCAAACACCACAAAGCAAACGAATGCCTCTCTTTGCACCTAAATCGTGCGGGAGAGGCGTTTTAGTTGTTCCCGAAATACGGCCTATTAGAAGAAAGGGAAAAGCGTGTTCCGCTGAAGAAGTATTTGGCAGTTTCCGCGCATTACTCCTATACTGAATGTGTAGCGTTATCATATGTTAATATAACGCATTTTGTCCACCTGTCATTAGTCAGATGCGCCGCGTAAAACATCAACTCGCGCGCCAAACCATCGCCTATGCTTTTCTCTTTGAAAGGAGATCTGCCTGTGATTGCATTAACCGTAAACGGAATCCCAGTTCAATCGGAAGAGGACATTACCCTGCTCTCGTTTTTGCGGGACTCGCTCGGCTTAACCGCCGCAAAAGATGGATGCAGCGAAGGCGTTTGTGGTACTTGCACCGTTCTCGTGGACGGAAAAAAGGTGAAGGCCTGCACGCAGACGCTCTCTCGCTTTGAAGGAAAGTCCGTCCAGACCGTTGAGGGATTATCCCCGCGCGAAAAAGAAGTCTATGTGTACTGTTTTGGTGAAGCGGGCGCGGTGCAATGCGGCTTTTGCACTCCTGGCATGGTTATTTGCGCCAAAGCGCTTTTGGATAGCACGCTGACGCCAACGCGCGAAGAGGTCAAAGCCGCTATTCGAGGCAATATTTGCCGTTGCACGGGTTATAAAAAAATTGAAGAAGCAATTCTCTTGGCAGCGCGCTTTTTCCGAGAAGAACTGCCCATTCCCGCCCTGCCGGACAGCACGGGCGTGAATCGCCGCTTAATTCGCCCCGACGTGGCAGAGAAGGTGCTTGGCACCGGACAATTCGTCGGTGATCTGCATTTGCCGAACATGCTGTTTGCAAAGGCGCTTCGTTCGCGTTACCCGCGCGCACGGGTTAACCGCATCGACTTGAGTCGCGCCGAGCAGCATCCCAACTGCGTCCGCATCCTTACAGCAAAGGACGTCCCCTACAACAAAACGGGGCATATCGTGCCGGATTGGGATGTGATGATTGCCGAAGGCGATATCACGCGGTACATCGGCGACGCGATTGCGCTCGTCTGTACCAGAACCGAGCGCGCGCTGGACGAGGTGCTTGCACTCATCGACGTGGATTACACCGAACTCACGCCTGTAAGCTCCCCGCTTGACGCGCTCGCGGCGGATGCGCCGCTCCTACACAAAGGCGGTAACATCGTCCGCCGGGAAACACTCAAGCGCGGCGACGCGGATGCGGCGATTCGTAATTCGAAATATGTCGTCACAAAAAAATACTACACCCCACTCAATGATCATGCATTTATGGAGCCAGAGTGCGCCATCGCCCTTCCGGAAGGCGAGGATGGCATCCTGCTCTACAGCGGCGCTCAGAGTGTCTATGACGAAAAGCACGAGGTCGCGGCTATGCTGCGCATTCCAGAAGAAAAGGTGCATTGCCACAGCATGCTCGTCGGCGGCGGCTTTGGCGGCAAGGAGGACATGAGCGTGCAGCACCACGCCGCGCTCATGGCCTGGCACGTCAAAGCCCCGGTCAAGGTGCAGTTCTCGCGGCAGGAGAGTCTGGAATACCATACCAAACGGCACCCAATGCACATGGAATTCACCACCGCCTGTGACGAAACAGGCAAACTCACCGCAATGAAGGCAGTTCTCATCGCGGACAGTGGTGCATACGCCAGCCTTGGCGGGCCTGTGCTTCAGCGTGCCTGCACGCACGCGGCTGGGCCTTATAACTATCAAAACATCGACATCCTTGGCATCAGCGTATACACCAACAACGTTGTTGCGGGCGCATACCGCGGCTTTGGCGTCACGCAGAGCTGCTTTGCCACCGAGAACAACCTCAACCTGCTCGCGGAGATGGTCGGCATCTCGCCCTGGGAAATCCGCTACAAAAACGCAGTCCGTCCGGGGCAGGAGCTGCCAAACGGACAGCTCGCGGACGGGGATTGCGCACTGGCAGAATGCCTCCTCGCCATCAAGGACGTCTACGAATCCAGTCCGTACGCAGGAATTGCCTGCGCTTTCAAGAACAGTGGAAAAGGCATCGGCATTCGTGACACGGGGCGATGCAAGCTCTCGATTGAAAGCGGCCTTGTACACATCCGCACCAGTGCCGCCTGCATGGGGCAGGGCATCGCGACGGTTTGCACCCAGATAATCTGCGAGCAGACGGGTCTTGACCCAAAACTATTGCTTCACGAGCGAGCGGACACTGTCCGCACGCCGGACAGCGGAACGAGCACTGCCTCACGCCAAACGGTCATCACCGGAGAAGCGGCGCGAAAGGCCGGCGAGGCGCTGTGCACGGCGCTCGACTCCGGCAAAACGCTGGCCGACCTGGAAGGGCAGGAGTTTTATGGCGAGTATGTCCCGATCACCGACCCCATGGGCACAAACAAACCAAATCCCGTGAGCCACGTGAGCTACAGCTATGGCGCGCAGGTGGTCGTGCTTCATAAAACCGGCAAGGTTGAACGCGTGGTCGCGGCTTACGATGTCGGCACCCCCGTCAACATTCAGAGTGTCGAGGGTCAGATTGAGGGCGGTATCGTCATGGGTCTTGGCTTTGCACTCACAGAGGATTACAAGACCGAAGGTGGCTATCCGCAAGTGAAGTTTGGCAAGCTTGGACTCATGCGCGCAACGGACATACCCGAAATCGAAGTGCGGTTGGTGCAGTCGCCGAACAAGCTCCCGCTCGCTTTCGGCGCAAAGGGCGTTGGCGAACTCTGCTTGATTCCAACCTCCCCCGCCTGCTCGCATGCGTATTATCGGCTGGATGGGCAATTCCGCACCTCACTTCCGTTGAAGAACACCTTCTATAAAAAGGAGAACACTTGAACATCCACGGATTGATCCTCGCGGCGGGACTCTCCAGCCGTATGGGTGCGTTTAAACCACTGATGCGTATCCGTGGACAATCCTTGCTGGCGCTGAGTGTAGAGAGCCTGCTGACAGGCGGTGCAACGGAGATTACCGTCGTGCTGGGGTATCGCGCGCGGGAGGTAGCATTGGAGCTGGAAGAGCTGTTTCCGCCCGGGCAAGTGCAAATCGCCTTTAACCCGGCGTTTTCCGAGAGCGATATGCTCACCTCCGTCAAAGTTGGCGTTGCAGCCCTTCCCCCATGCGACGCATTCTTTCTGCTTCCAGGTGATATGCCAGCCGTGAATCAGGACACATTTCTTCGTCTTCGGCAGATGATGGAAGAACAGTTACCAGCCGTTACGTTTCCTACCGTGGAAGGCTATCGCAAGCACCCGCCGCTCATTGGCGCTACTTGCAGGAAGAACATCCTCAACTATCGCGGAACGAGCGGCCTGCGCGGCGTATGGAGTGTGCTGGAAGGAGCTATTGCGGAGGTTCCGGTTACTGATGAAGGCTGCCTGATGGACGCGGACACACTGTTGGATTTTGAGCGGCTCGCGCGCTATCTGGCGCTACGAAACCCGCAACCCACCGCGCCGGAGCGCGTGGTGATTGGACACTCGTAACATTGATTTAGGAGGAATTCGTCGTGAAAAAAATCAGCAAATCCGTCGTCAAGAAGGATCACCAGACGAAGATCGATGGCACCGCATGGTATGTCGGCGACTATCCGCAGGCGGGCATGCTCCACGGGCGGATTGTCCGCTCACCGCACCCGCACGCGCGCATCATCGAAATTAAACCCTACGCCCTGCCGGAGGGATATTTCATCGTAGACCACCGCGACGTGCCGGGCATCAATGAGGTGCATATTGTCAAGGACGATACGCCAGTGTTCGCCGTCGAAACCGTGGAATACATCGGTGATCCGGTGCTGATGGTCGTAGGTCCCGACGAAAACACCGTACTGCGCATTGCGGGCGAAATCGAAGTGGTCTATGAGCCATTGCCCGCCACGCTGGACGTCCGGGATTCCATAACCACCTTTTTTGACTATAACTTCGGAAAAGGCGATCCTGATAGTGCGTTTGCTAACGCGGATAAAGTCTATCAAGAAGAGTTTGAAACCGGCTATCAGGAGCAGGCGTATCTAGAAACACAGGGCATGATCGCCACGTTTGCCGATGGAAAACTCAGCATTCACGGCAGCATGCAGTGTCCCTATTATGTGCACGGTGCAATTGCAAAGGCACTCGGTCTCACACCCGATCGCGTCCGCGTAGTGCAGGATATAACGGGGGGCGGCTTTGGGGGAAAAGAGGCGTATCCCTCCATCCTTGCGTGCGAAGTTGCAGTTGCGGCTTATCACGCGGGCGGCAAACCCGTGCGTGTGATCTTTGACCGCAGAGAGGACATGGAGTTTACCTCCAAACGGCACCCATCACTTTCCACCTATCGTGTCGCCGTGAAAGACAGGCGTGTCACCGCGATGGACATTGACGTAATCTTTAACGCGGGCGGATACACTACGCTCTCCGCCGTTGTGCTCCAACGCGGTCTCATCGCCGCGCCAGGCGTCTACAACGTGGAAAACCTGCGCGTGCGCGGTAGAGCGATGAAGACCAATACCGTCCCAAACGGCGCTTATCGCGGATTTGGCGGACCGCAAACATTCTTTGCCGTTGAAATGATGATGAACCATATCGCACGCGACCTTGGCGAGGAACCGCTCCCCTTTAAACAGCGACATCTCGTGAAGCAGGGCGACGCAACCTCCACTGGAGGCATTTACCATTTTCCCGTTCCACTTCCGGACATGATTGCCGAAGTCGAGCAGATGAGCGGATATAGCCAGAAACGCGCAACGTATAACACCGCAAAACCGGAGCGGTTTCAGCGAGGCATCGGGATCAGTATCTGGTTCCACGGCGCAGGCTTTACCGGCAGCGGCGAACGGGATCACATCAAGGCCGTCACCCGTCTGCATAAAACAACGAGTGGGTACGTCGAAATTCTCGCGAGCCAGTCCGATATTGGTCAGGGTATTAAGACGACGCTCTGCAAGATCGTCGCAAATGAGCTCAACCTTCCGCTGGAGCGCGTCACCTACAACAATCCCGATACCGACCGCGTGCCAGATTCCGGCCCCACTGTCGCCTCGCGCAGTCTCATGACGGTTGGCGAGTTATTGCGCCGCGCAGCGATTCACCTGCGCAGTGAATGGAAGGAAGGTGAGGATCAGACCGTGGAGGAGCGCTTCGTCGAGCCGGATTTTGTCATTCCGTTTGACATCGAAAAATTCCAAGGCGATGCCTACCCGACCTACGCCTGGGCGGCAAGCGCTGTCGAGGTCGAGGTAGACACCCTCACGGGTGTGAACAAGGTCCTCGGCGCTTGGGCGAGTTTCGATGTCGGCACCCCGATTGATTACAACATCGTGGTCGGTCAGATGGAAGGCGGCCTGATGCAGGGGCTTGGCTACGCAAGCATGGAGCAGATGGCTACTGATAATAATGGACGTATCCGTAATAACAGCTTTTCGGATTATCTCATCCCGACCTCAATGGATGTTCCCGTGCTAGAGGTCAAGATGCACGTTGAGGAATATCCCCTTGGGCCGTATGGTGCAAAAGGCGCGGGTGAGCTGCCGCTCGTCGGAATGCCGGGCGCATATATGGCCGCCATGGAGCAGGCGCTGAACCGCAAGATTCAGCACATTCCGTTCTCTGCGGAAGACGCGCTGCTTGGCGCAACTCAAGAATAAGGAGGAATACGCATATGGATCAAGGAATTGAATTTCAACTCAATGGTGAGCGCGTTTCGTATACCGGCAGCGCGACTACACGGCTGCTCGACGTGCTGCGCGACAACTTCGCCTTAACGGGCGTTAAGTGCGGTTGTAAGGAAGGCGAATGCGGTGCTTGCAGCGTGTTACTTGACGGCAAGCTTGTCAATAGCTGTATGGTCGCCATGGGACGTGTCGCGGGGGCAAGCATCGTCACCATCGAAGGCTACAGCAAGACCGCACGCTTTGCCGCGCTCAATGCTGCATATGCAGCCGTCTCCGCTGTACAGTGTGGCTTTTGCACTCCCGGCATGATCCTCGCAAGCGAAGCCATCCTAGCGAAAACCCCACATCCCACCGAGGAAGAGATTCGCGCGGGAATCTCCGGCAATCTCTGCCGCTGCACGGGTTATAACGCGATTGTCACCGCGATTCAATCTGCCGCAAAGGAGGGCAACGGATTATGGTAAACGGATTCAACCCAAATTCGCTCCGGCAGGCACTGGAAATCCGCGCGGCAAACGACGTGATCCCCTATGCCGGCGGCACCGATTTGATGATCGGCGAACAGCACCCCGGAAGCTATCTGTTTCTGCACGCCGTGCCGGAGCTCAAGCGGGTCTATCTAGAGGATGGGATTCTGCATCTCGGCGCGGGCTGCACCTTTACCGAGCTTCTGGAGCACCCGCTCACCCCCGCTCTGCTCAAAGAGGCACTCTCCCAAATTGCCGCCCCCGCGATTCGAAATGAGGGCACAATCGGAGGTAACATCGGAAACGGCAGCGCCAAGGCGGACAGCGCACTGATTTTCTTCGTCGCAGATGCCTCGCTCAAGCTTGAGAGCAGCACGGGCACACGGATTCTGCCGATTCGGGATTTTTACATTGGCCGTAAACAGCTCGCGCTGCATCCTGATGAGTTGATCACGGAAGTACTACTGCCGCTGCGCTGGCTCGATGGATATGTCTATCAGAAAGTTGCCGCGCGAAAAGCGCTCGCCATCTCCCGTATCTCGTTTGTGGGATTGCTCACGCTGGATAACGGCGTGATTGCACACTGCGCGACCGCCTTTGGCGCGGTCAGCGACGTGGTCATCCGCCGCCCGGAGATCGATTCCATGCTCATCGGTAAATCGGTTGAGCAGGTAAAGGCGATCCGATCTGACTATCTAGCAGCCTACGACAAAGCGATCGTCCCAACGCGCGGGCGTGTTTCCTCAGAGTATCGTAAGGCGGTTTGTCTTAATCTGCTGCTGGACTTTCTCAATCATTATGAAATATAGTTAATGGCTCTTTATTAATCCGACAATTTCTGAAACAATATTTACTTTGAATCAATAAGCATTTGATACTGACAACAACATGAAAACCATTATAGTCAAATGTCTTTGCGACAAAACACGCGGCGTTCCAAATCCGGAGCGCCGCGTGTTTTTGACGGACTAGATTGACGAGCGCATGTGCTTCATGCGCCGGTGCTTCCATTTTCGAACGCGATCCCGCAGGATTGCCATCAAAAAATAAACCGTTGCGCTGATGATGACGATGCTGACGCCGGAGGGAATGTTGAGATAATATGCCAACGTGATCCCGGTCAGGCAAAATAGAAAACTCACGATCATGGAGGACACGATCACCTTACCGATGGAACGAAACCGCATCTTGGCAATCGATACGGGGATGGTCAATAGCGCGATGGTCAAAATGATACCAACCACTTTTACCAGCACGATGATCCCAATCGGAATAATCAGGTACACGATCCATTCCATGAGGCCTGCGCGCATGCCGCGCGCGCGCATATATTCCTCATCGAAGAGATAAAGCACCAGATGGTGATAAAAAAGAACAAACACAAGCACAACGACGATGGTGAATCCCGCCATTGTCCATAAGGCACCACGGGATACCGTGAGGATATCGCCAAAGAGATAGCTCGTCATATCCGGCATATACCCAGGTGAGAGCGAGATAAACAGAATGCCCAACGCCATGCCAAAAGACCAGAGAATGCCGATCATGGTATCCGCTTTGAGGCGGCTCTGCTCGGGCAGCTTGCAAACGGCGCAGGACGCGCCGACGGCGAAGAGCAATCCGCCCCAGATTGGCTCAAACCCCAACAGATAGCCCAGCCCGATTCCGCCAAACGACGCATGCGCAATACCGCCGGACATGCTGACGAGTTTTTTTTCGATGGCGATGGTTCCAATGATGCCGGTCACAATGCTCGCGAGAAATGCAGCAAACAACGCATTTCGCATAAAAGAATAGTGTAAAATTGCGTCGATCAAAGCTGGATTCCGCCTTTCAGAGTTTCTTTTAGCATCCGGGCGGAGGGGAAAGCGGTCACGGTCTTGCTGACATAGATCGCGTGATCCGCCAGATCGAGCGCGACATCCAGATTGTGACTGGCCAGCACAATCGTTTTTTCCGCTTTCAGCTTGTATAGCATCGCATAGAGATCCTTCGCCGCCGCTACGTCGAGACTGGCGTCCGGTTCATCCAGCACGATCATGCTCGTATCCGAGGCGAGCAGTCTGCCGATAACCGCGCGCTTGAGCTGGCCGCCGGAGAGCTGGCTAAGCCCGCGTGATTCCAACCCTTCCAGACCGACGCGTTGAATCGCGCGAGCGGCCTTCTCCCGCTGAGAGGGGGAGTAACGCTGGAAAGGCTTGATCGCGTTTGGAAGCGTGCCCTGCAAGACCAAATCGCGTACCGTCAGCGGAAAGGAGGCGTCGAAGGAATTGCTCTGCGGAACATAGCCGATATTGACACCTGCGCGGATGTCGATGGTGCCGTCGTCCGGCTTCATCAGCCCAGCCATCAGTTTGATCAGCGTGCTCTTGCCGCCCCCGTTTGGGCCGACCAGTACAGTGAGCTGCTTTTCGGGCAAAGAGAAGTTTGCGCCGATGATGGCGCAAACCTCTCCATAGCAATATCGAACATTCTGAAATGTGATATCTCGAACCATGTTACTCCCCGGATTTTGACAAGGCTGAGACAAAATCCTTCAGTCCTTGTATATAGTCGCTGGAGAGCGGGGCGGCCTTCTGTACCACGCCGCCGATTTCTTCGGCAACGGTCGCGGCCTGACTGTCGTCAAACTCTTCCTGATAAAATACGGTTGTAATCTGGTTCTGCTTGGCATAGTCGATGACGGACTGCAAATCCTCGGCGGTGGCCTGCTTACCCTCGTTTTCGAGCGCAATCATCGTGAGACCGTAATCATGCGCAAAGTAGCCGTAGGCCGCATGATAGATCAGAAACGACTTGTTGGTCAGCGCTGAAACGGCTGTTTGAATTTCGGTGTCCAGCGCCGTCAGCTGCGCAATGTAGTCCGCGGCATTTGCCTGATAGGTGTCCTTGTTTGCCGCGTCAACCGCGCTGAGCTGGTCGGCAATCGTCTGCACCATGACCACCGCGCGCTTGGGGGAAAGCCACAGATGCGGATCGACGGAGTCGGTTGCGCTGGCGTCGAGCTCCTCGCCGTCCCCGCTCAGCAGCGGATAGACGGCGGCTGCAGCCGCGCGCAGGTCGACAATCTGAATATTCTCATTAAACTCGGCAACCTTTGGCAGAATATTAGCCTTCTCGGTTGGCATCTGCAGCGTAAAATAGATGGAAGCGTCCGAGAGCGCCTGCATTTCCGCAGCGGTTGGCTGGTAGTTCGCGGGGCTCGATCCCGGCGGAACCATGGTGACCACCGAGACAAGATCGCCGCCGACGGCTTGGACAAACGCAGCCTCCGGCACGATGCCAACGGCCACCGTTAGCGCGGGCGCAGACGCAGTTTCGGAAGACTCCGCGGCAACATCCGTTGACTGACAGGCAGCCAATGAGAGCAACATGACTGCAGAAACGACAACAAGTAGGATTTTTTTCATGGTGCAAACCTCCTTAATGCAAATGAATTGCAATAAGAAGGGTATCACGGACAGATTCTGTTTGTCAATAGGCAAGTTGATTACTAGCCATTCGAGGAACTGCAGAGAAAGACTTAACTATGTTCCAGCGCAGCTTTTTTGCAGCTGGCGCAGATTCCATATACCTCAAGCTTGTGCATCGTTTCTGTGAAATCTGCACCCTCAGCAAAGGAATTCCAATAATGGGTGGTACAGGGAAAGCGGATGATGCGACCGCACTGTGTGCAGATCAAGTAGTGGTGGTGCTCCTTCTCTTGAAGGGTATACCGGCTGACGCCCCGATCATCGACCATGGACTCCAAAACGCCAAGCTCGGAAAATTTTTGCATGTTGCGGTATACCGTCGCGTTGTCGATCCCGCTGTTCTCCGGAAGCAGATGGAACACATCGCTGACGGAGAGCATGCGATCCTGATTCGCAAGAAAAATATCCAGCAGCTCCCGCTTGGGCGCGGTGAAGCGAAATCCCTTCTGTTTTAAAAGCGCATAGAGTTCATGAATGCTCTGCATGTTTTTTCTCCAAACATCTTTAGCAAGACTAGACTTTATTGAAATTGCAACTTCTCATAATTGATTAGTATATAACAGTAATTACATAAGTAAAATAACACACATGCAGTAAAAGCAAAGATAAACTCCACTTTTCTATTAGTTTTTTCGCTAGTGATTGCGAAATTTCTAATTCTTTCTGAATCAAACTCGACGAAAAAATATATTGATCCAAGTTTATCTACAAAGCGAAGGAACATTCTGCGTTCGAAAACCTTATTGCAGGTAAATCGGCGTTCTTTTCTTCGAATGCATAGTTATTGACTTATGCCATTAATGTAACTACAATGAGTATTGAGGACACAAGCCCAAGTTTACAAATTTTTCAGATAGGAGAAGAACATGATTATCGACGAGTTAATTGAATTTTCGCTTTTGAAGGTACAGCATAGAAAAATCAAGGACGTACGAGCTGGACTTGGTTATACTTGTGTTATGCTCGATAATAACGATTGCGGGCTGGCATACAGTTTTCGAAATGCTTTGGGTGAAAACTGTGATGCTTTAAGTATCGCCGGTAGCCTTATTGGTAAAAGTGGCGAGGAAATAATTCCGTGGTTGAAAGACAGTAACTGCCTGAAATCTGCTATTGGGCTTGCCACCATCAATGCGGTTCTCAATAATACGCAAGAAAAACTGAATGTTGGTAATGTTTTAGATGCCACTACTGTTTCGCCTTCCGATACCATCGGTATGGTTGGCATGGTAAAACCTGTTTTTCAAGCATTGGAGAATGTGACCCGAAATATCTACATATTTGAAGAAAACGTGATGAAGTGTGGTGATATATACTACGAAAACAGTATATCGATCCGTCTTCCGGAGTGCAATGTGGTTTTCATAAAAGCTACATGCATTATGAACCATACCTTAGATAAAGTATTGTTATACTGTAAAAATGCAAGAGAAGTTTGCATCATCGGACCGTCAACGCCATTATGTCCAGCGGTATTTCGCCGATATGGTGTAAGTCTGCTAGCCGGGAGCATTGTAAAGAACGCAGATTCTATTTTGGAAATCATCAGTCAGGGTGGCGGCATCATGTCAATGGAACCTGCAATAAGTCAATGCTTATTACGTGTTTAGAGCATAGAAAAGACTAATTCCGCATAGCATCAGATTGCCTTTAGCTGAATTAGCGAAACAGAAAACACCGTTTCTCGAACCAATTAAATCATCACTTTGCCATTTTTCTGCTGATTTGCACCCACCTGCACCCACCCTCT
>CAYLIG010000028.1:0-2982 GCA_964383635.1 uncultured Christensenella sp.
CTTGAAATAGCGCTGCTATTCCAGCGGTTTTGTTCCTCAAATTGGCAAAAAATCCACTCGCCCTGCACTCGCCGCATTTTAGAAACACGCTCTAGTTTGGTTCCGGCACAGGTTTTCCGGAATCGTTTGGTGACGGGAGATTGGGCAGATCGATTCCCCAAACGATCCAGCCAAGTGTTCCGGCGGAAATACCGCAAAAAGGAACAAAACGAAATCAGAAAGCCGGCGGCTCAAATGCCATCGATTCCACGGTTCCTTCGTCATCGTAACAGAAGAGGATTCTGCTCCAGTCCTCGCCGTAGAAGCCCTCGTCCGCACCCGGATAATCCAGGGCGCTATGCGCCAGTTCCTCCGCGTCGACTTGCGGATCGTTTGCATAAGCCAGCCGTACCTCCTCCCGCGTGCTGCCGACGCCGACGCGTTGCTTGCCGAAGCGCAGAGCGTCATCCTGAAAGATGACGAGCACCAGAACCGGATCGGTGTCGCGGGGGTTTTCAATCCGATACGCATACAGGACCTCGAACGTTGAATATTCATCCCGAATCAACATCCTGCCCGCGTCGTTGGCGTCCTCCCAGCGATATTGATGTTCGGGCGCGCCATACTCATCAAGAAAGGCGGCTTCGTCAAATTGCCTGACGCCGAGCACCCGCGCATAGCCGCGCGTCGAGAGATACGCTGCTTTACGGCCGTAGTTTACAATCGCCGCGTCGTAGCGCCAGAGCATGACGAGGTAAACGACCGCCAAAGTAAGCACCGCAAGAAGAATAAAGAATACCGTGCGTTTTTTAGCAGCATGAGCCATAAAGGTTATGAATCCTCGCTATCATATTCCAGAATTCCGGACGGCAGTCCGAACTGATAGGGTATGTCAAAATTGCGATAAACGACAAAATAGCCGCTTTGATCAAACGCCAGCCGGGGCTCTAGCCCTTGCCCGAAGACCGGTATTCCGAATCCTACGCTTCCATCGTATGCGTACTATGTATGCGCTTTTCCCATTTTTAGGATATGGAACCGGGGTGACAACCGGAATCGTTGATCCCGGCTGCGGCAGCGGCGACGCATTGGGGTTTGGCGTGGGTTGCGGGGTTGACAAGTCCTCGCCATCCAGCGCCGTGCGAAGTACATCCTGCTCTTCTTCCAATTGTCCGTCAATCACACGCTTTTGTAAAAGTGAACTCATGCGTCTTGTCGCCCCCGAGCACCTCCGGCGAAAGCTGCTGCTTGAGCAGATCAAAATTGACCGAACGGGTCAGTTTGTCGATCTCGTCCCGCTTTTCGGTGATGACGCAGAGAAAGAGCTAGGCGATGCGGTCGATGTTTTGCTCGGTGAGATTGGGGGTTTCAAAGTGAAGTTTGTCCATCGAATGTAATCTCCTAGTCAATTTGCGAAAATTTCTTAGCTATTTGAATTAATAAGCTTGTGTATTCTTGTTTTTCTTCTTGCCTTATAGTATAAGATTTTTCTTTCTGAGTGGTAATCATCGAGTCAAGTTTCTCTATGTCACCCCATACATTTTTGGGGGCATATAGGAATATTTTGTTATAAATTTTCTCGTATTCTTCATTATGCCCAGAATATCTAATTTCACTAGTTGTCTCATCTATATAATGTGACAACATATCCATTCGAGTTTTTAGGAAAAAATCAAGTTTCTTTAACTTAATTGCATGGCGATTGCTAATTATTGAATTAATGATTGGCACAATAATTGCAATTGCCAAAGCGATCCATGCCGCTGTTGTCGACCAATCAATGCTGCTAGAACTGCTCATTTTTTGTCTCCAATCGCAATTGCTTGTAGTATAGTATCCATTTCGGTCAGTCTAGAATGGGAGAACTTCGCTTAACATCGATTATTTGTCTTTCGAAATTTTGCTTTTCAGCTCGTCAATCGCTCGATTGCGATCAACTTGCTCTACCGCAAGAAGAGCGAACAACAGTGTCTGATACGTCTCATCGTACCAGTGCTCTAAATCGGCATCTGACATCGTGGCTACGAATGCATTATAGTATTTACTCGTATCATCTTTGTTGTTGTGTCGAATATTGATAGTGTTCAAAAGGTACGAAGCATTATCTTCCAAAGATCTATTTATTTGCTTGAGTTGTGGTCTTACGGCTTCAAGCTTATGAGCGAGTGCAAGAAGTATCTCGCGCTTTTTTGCAAGATCACCACGAAGCAGATAGTGGTTGTACTCGATGATTTTGTCTGACAAATCGGGTTCGACAATTTCGCTGACGGCGGTTGCGGCTGGATTGATTTCTGCAACAATAACTTGACCGCTTGCCAATTCTTTAAACGAATAGTTAATATTTTCTATGTCCAAACGAACCGTAGATAAAACCGCACTATATTTTTTGTAGAGATCATATTTATCGAGCTGATTCGCAAAAGCCAATCCTAAGTTAGCTATCAGTTCACTATAGATGAAAAAAAGATCTTCTGAGATTTTCCTGTTGATTTTAAATCCAAACGCAAAGTTCTCTATATTTAAACCGAAATCATCTCGCATTTCTTGAAGTGATAAGTAGTTGCCTCGAAATTCCCATTCTCTAAAATAGAACTCGAAGATCTGTTCTATGGTCGAACCACCTACGGATTCACTACAAATCACCGTATCTAGTTTTATATATTCCTCTGTCAAATCGAGTTTGCGCTGTTGAATTCTTTCAAATAAGCTTATTCGACTCATTGCAACCTACCATACCCCTTTTAAAGTCGCTACGTTTTAAATTAGCTAATTTTTCCGTCTTAGCTGTTCCTATTGGCGTTTCCCTTCTCTAGCTGCTGCCTACATCTATATAATGTTGCTAAAATTTGTTTTCCAGTCGTTTCTTAAGCCAACATGGCGTTACAGACGCATTTGAGCATTGAGATAACTGGTGTGGTCGATGAAAAGATACAAGTACAGATGTTAGCAGTTACTATATTCTAGCATAACAGAATAGTATTGTGTATAGCACAATCGGGTGAA
>CAYLIG010000028.1:3082-23294 GCA_964383635.1 uncultured Christensenella sp.
TGGTCGGGGTGACTGGATTTGAACCAGCGACCTTTTGGTCCCGAACCAAACGCGCTACCAAACTGCGCTACACCCCGAAAAAAATGGAGCCAATGTGGGGACTCGGACCCCAGACCTGCTGATTACGAATCAGCTGCTCTACCAACTGAGCTACATTGGCAATTCGCACTTTTCAATTATAGGCAACGCGGCAGGGAGTGTCAAGCTATTTTAACGGAATCCGAACAAGGTTTTTTCCTGCCGCAGCCAGACGGGGCGATCAGCGATAGGAACGCGTCCGGTCGTAGCCGGACTCGGTGAAGCGGAGGTATTCGCGCCACTCTTTGGCGCACTTAAACGAGCCGATAACCGCGAGAACCCCGCCGACGACCGTTATGACCCCGGTGAAGTAACCATACGAGAGATAGCCGAGAACAAAGCTGGACACGCTGTAAAGCAAAAAGAAAACCGAGGCGACGCGGCTTCTAAACATATGGATCATGAGCGCTAAAAACAGGACAAACCCGATGTCCAGAAATATGATCGGACTCACATAAAAGATTCCGGTCAGGAAGATGATCAGGGAAACGGCGGCGGTTGCATATCCGATTCCGGCTGCCGTAACGCAATTACGCGCGCCGACGGAATATGTCTTTAGAAATTCGCGTTTCTCCAGACCGATTGGCGCATCCGCGGGCAAAAGAGGAGCAGATTTATCCTTTCTGCGATAGTTTGTGGATTCGGATGCGCGCAGGCATTCGGAGCAGATACTTCCTTCGCTGTTTGAAATTCGCTTGCCGCAGTGGGCACAATAGTTCGCCATGCAAAACCTCCGCTTGTCGGTTCTTCCTATATAATACACATTTATACGGTAAAGAACAACATTAAACGATATATTTCGCGGGGTAACAGCCGAATGAAGTTTTGAATCGACAGGCGAATCAAAAAAAGCCCCGCGTAACAGCGCGGGGCGGAAGTCTGTTCCTGTGGATTGTCAGTTCAGGAGACGATGCCCTGGGCGATGGGGATCTTCTGATCCCGCACCAGAACGAACAGATCCGTGATATATTGATCGTCGTCATGGGAAAGGAACTGTTCGCACCATAGGAAGTTCGGATCGATGAGGCCGTTAAGAAGGCCGGAGTCGAAGAATCCCATCGTCGTGGCGGAGAGCTGCTCGACAGAACCGTCGCTGATTTTGTAGCGGCAGAGCGTACCATATGCGCCGAAGGAGTCTTCAATTACGGTGCCGTTGTCGAGATAGTAGATATACTTACCGTCCGCGCTGAACCCGGAAAAATCGTAGGAAAACAGTATCTCGTTATCCCATCTGAAGCAATAGAACGGCGCGCTGGCCGTGATGCGCGAGGAGAGGTCTTTTTGATACGAGTAATAGTACAGCGAGCCGATGGAGTCTTCCCCGATGTTCTTGCTGTACACCACATCGCCGCTTGTCGGCGACGTCCGCGTCGTGCCGACATTTCCGGAAATCTTACGCTCGCCGGAAACGCGAGACCCGTCCAGCGCGGCGCAGCTGAGGTTGTTGTCCTCGTCGGTGTAATAGACGACGCCGTCCTTGATCAGATACGACTGCACGGCGGACAGAATCCGTTCGCGCTCTCCCGAGAAGTTGATCCAGTAGATGTTGGAAAGATCGCTGTTGTCGTCGTCTTCAACGCCGATATAGATCGAAGATTTCGCGTCGACATTCGAATCGGCTCTCAGGCTGTCGTTTGCCGTATAGGGGTCGGAATAGTCGATGTCGTTCGGCAGCTCAACACGGACGGTATCCTCGCCCGCGTGCTTCAAAAACACGTTTCCTGCGCCCGTGTTCACGACGACCAGCACGCTGTTATCGCGCGAGAAGTATGCGTAGGTGCTGGTATAATCGTTGTCCACGGTTTCCAGCTTTTCACGCTCGCCCGCGTCGCAGAGATAGACCGTTTGCTCATCCGATCCGACGACCGACCAGACGCCGAGAACGCCCGCGTTATCGACGCCGCAGGCCTGCAGTGTGCCGTCATACTGCCCGATTCGTTCCGGCGTGGTCTTGCCCGCGGGAAGCATCCATACGATGCCCTCGTCGTCGCAGATCAAGGCGCTTGTGGTATCGTCCGCAACGGCGAGATTCCCGGTTCCGAGTTTGATGGACGCGCCGGTTTCGAAATCATAGCGATAATTGGGCAGGGTGCCGCTGGAAGAGACCGTATAGAGTACGCCGTCGTTTCTCAGGGCGAAGATGCTGTCCGCGGTTTCGGTAACGGTCGTCTTCTTTGCCGGATCCGCGGGCGTCGTCCAATACAAAATACCGTCCGTTTCCAGAACCACGATCGTTTCACGATCCGGACTTAGATACGCGTTTTTCACATTTCCGCTGATATGGACGGCATGCTCGTCGTTCTGCATCGGGAACCAGCACGAACCGTCCTGCGAGAGAAAGCCGCTGACCACCGCGTTCTGATCGGTGGACTTTGCCGTCAGCGCGGAAATCTTGTCCACGATCGAACATCCCGCGAGCTGGCAAACCAGCGATATCGCGATTAACAGTACAAGCGCGCGTTTCAAATTGACATGTTTCATTCGAATCCCCCACAAACAAGCCGTCTCCGGTACAGTCCGGACCAACGGCAAACTTTTAGTTCATTATACGAAACGCGGAGGGCGGCTGTCCAGTCGGATGGCTTGAAAAAACAACACTTCGTTGATTTTTTTTAGAGAATAGAGGAGCTGCCGCACGAAAAAAAGCGGGACGTCGCCGTCCCGCCAAATCGATAGATGCATGGTCCTGGAACAGTCAGCCAACCTGCTTTTCCTGCTCCTCTTTTTCCAGGACGGTGTACGCAACCTTTCCCACGAGCGTCTTTGGCAGCTCACTGCGGAATTCGATGTCGTTTGGCATGGCGTATTTGGCGACGAGCCTGCGGCAGTGCCCCAGAATGTCCTCCTTGAGTGCCGGCGTCGGCAGAACGTTCGGGCGAAGCACCACAAACGCCTTGATCTTCTGCATGCGGTAATCGTCCGGCACGCCGATGACGCAGCTCATGAGCACCTTTTCGTGCGCGTCGATCGCGTTTTCCACCTGCGAGGGGTAGACGTTGTAGCCGCTGGTGATGATCAGCCGCTTGATGCGCTGTCGAAAGAAGATGAATCCGTCCGCGTCCATGGTGCCAAGGTCGCCCGTGTGCAGCCAGACGTGTCCGTCCGCGTGGCGCTTGAGCACGTTTGCCGTTTCCTCCGGCTGGTTGACGTATTCCACCATCACGGAAGGCCCGCAGAGGCAGATTTCGCCGTCCTCGCCGCAGGGGATTTCGTCCGTGGTGCCGGGCTTGACGATCTTATAATACGTGTCAGGAAACGGCAGGCCGATGCTGCCCTCGCGATACATATGATACGGCGTGAGGCAGCTTGCGGTGACGCACTCGGTTGTGCCGTAGCCCTCGCGCACCTGCACGCTCGCGCCGTGCTCGGCCAGAAACGTGTCGAACTTTTTCTTGAGCTCGATGGAGAGCGTGTCCCCGCCGGAGAAAACGCCCAGAAGGCAGCTTAAATCCACGCCGTCCATATACGGATTGCGCGTGATGCCCTCAAACAGCGTCGGCACGCCCGCGATGTAGTTCGGTTTTTCCTTTTTCAGCAGCTTGGCGTAGCTTTCCACCGAAACGCGCGGCACGAGGATGGCTGTTACGCCCGCTGTAAGCATCGTATGGATGCATACGCCGAGGCCGAAGCCGTGGAACATCGGCATGGCGGCGAGCATGCGCGCGCCGGGCACGACGCAGTGCCCCATGGCGCAGGTCTGCAGCGCGAGCGCGTTGAAGTTGAGGTTGCTCAACAGAATGCCCTTCGTCACGCCCGTCGTGCCGCCGGAAAAGAGGATGACGGCGGGGTCCGCGCCGCGCCGCGCGACAAAGCAGCTTTCGTCTTTCTGTTTCGCGCCTTTGAGAAACGCGTTCCAATAGAGCACGTCCGCGCCCTTCGGAATCTTCGGCACCTTGCGCCCTTCGGTAAGCGCAAAACCAAGCTTCATGACGGGGGAGAGCGCGTCTTTGATGCTGGTGAGCACCAGCGTTTCGAAAGAGACTTCTTTTCGCACCTCCTCGAATTTGCCGTAAAACACGTCGAGGGAAACGACGGCCTTCGAGCCGGAATCTTTGATGTAAAACGCAATCTCGCCGACGCTCGAGAGCGGATGGATCATCGAGGCAATGGCGCCGATGCGGTTGAGCGCGTAGAAGCAGAGCACAATCTGCGGGCAGTTCGGCATGCAGAGCGTGACCTTATCGCCCTTTTGGATACCGATGGCCGAAAAGGCGCGCGCAACGAGGCGGATCTGCTTGACAAGCATTCCAAACGTCGTGCCTTTGCCCATAAACGTGATGGCCTGATAGCTCGGATAGAGATTCGCCGCGCGCTCCACCATGTCGAACATGGATGCGTCGGGATAGGAGAGCCGGTGATCCACCTCCCCGTAAAACGCGAGCCACGGGGCGGAGACGTTGGACATATCTTCGCGGTAGGGAAATCCGTTCGGGCCGAATTCAAAATCAGTATTCAATGTTCAGGGCCTCCTTTGCCGGGATGTCGAGCAGCTCCGGCTCGGCGAGCAGTTTTTTGAGCAGGCGAACCGTCTTGGAATAGTAGTAACCGTCTGCAATGCGCTCGTCCAGCGTGAGCCCGAGGTTGAGCGCGGGCTTGACCACGACGCTGCCGTCCTGCTGGTAAAACGGCTGCATGTGCTTTTCGCCGATGATGACGAACACGGAGTTCGTGCTCCAGTTGGCGAGGTGATGATAGCCCGCGTTGAGCTGGATAGACCCGAGGTTGGAGATGAAGACGGTGCTGTTGTAGGGGTCTTCGTTTGCCAGATCCTTCGGCATATGTCCGTGCGCGTCCAGCGCGCGCAGGGCGGCGACGATGAGCTTTCGCATCCACATCGGCGCTTTGGCCAGCGTGTCGAGGATGTCCGTCGTGCCGTCTTTTTTGTCGTGCTTGCGCAGCGAATAGACAAAGTCGCAGACTTTGTCGTGGATCATATCGATGGCCGGTTTTTCGCTGGTTGGGTCGTAGCGGAGGATGACGACGGATTCGTCTCCGTTGTCGGCGAACGCTTTTTTTGCGATGAATGAAAACGAGATGTGGTTGCGGTCGTAATAGCGGTTTCCGATGATGAAGCGGTTCATGCGCGGCCGAAGCTCGATGGTGCGGGCAAAGGCCGCGAGGATGACGTGGAAAAAGGTGTACTTATGCTCCGGGGAGCGCGCGTTCTTTTGCTCCAGATAGGCTTCCACGGCGCTCATGTCGACGAGTTCCTGAAGGAAGGCTTCGTTGTCCGCACGGTTTGGCAGCATCAGCGGCATGAATACATGCATCGAGTCAAGATCGCGTACGAGTGTTGCGTCGCGGCGGTCGCCGCGGCGGCGTTTCTTCGGTATTTCCATTTTAAATCCATTCCAATCTGAAGTATGAGTGCAAATAATGCCTAAAATATAACCGTGTTTTGCAAAATTGTCAACAAATTGCCACATTTGTGTCTTCTGTCGCGTCTGGGCAAAGGTTTGCAGGAACGGGCGGATCCGACCGCCGACTTGTGTCAAAGTGCTGTAAAATCTCGAAAAACAGGCCTGAATCGCACCGGATCATTGACAATTTGCGCGTGTATCGGTATACTTTTTCTATATGAACACGAGAGGACTATCATGAGCGACGAAGATAGCGACAGTACCGGCGACCACGACCATAATCGAATGACCGGATATTTTTTGAAGCACATAATCTGTCTCTGCTGAAACGAGGACACAGGTTATGCTTTTTCTATTTCTTGGAGAAAGAAACAGAAAGGGCGCGCTTCTTTTTTTGCGGACGCGGAACGAACCGCAGATCACCTAGAGACACGAATATTTAACGGAGTAAAGGAATGGGAAACGACCCTTTGATATGGCAGTTGATTTTACAGGCGGTGCTGATCGCGCTCAACGCGGTGTTCGCCTGCGCGGAGATTGCCGTAATTACAATGAACGACGCGAAGCTTGCCAAGCTCGCTTCGGACGGAGATAAACGAGCGGTGAAACTCGCGCGGCTGACAAACCAGCCGGCGCGCTTTCTCGCGACCATACAGGTTGCCATTACGCTGTCCGGCTTTTTAGGCAGCGCGTTTGCGGCAAGCAACTTTGCAAACCGCATCACGGACGCGCTCTCAAAGAGCCTGACCACGATTTCGGCGCAGACGATCAACACGATTTCGGTGGTGATCATCACGCTGATACTGACGTTTTTCACGCTGGTGTTCGGCGAGCTTGTGCCAAAGCGCGTCGCTATGAAAAATGCGGAAAAGCTGGCGCTCGGAATGGCGGGGATGATCAACGGCGTGGCGACGATTTTTGCGCCGCTCGTTTGGCTGCTCACCATATCGACCAACGGCATCCTGCGTCTTTTGGGCATCGATCCCAACGCGGAGGACGAGGAGGTCACCGAAGAAGAGATTCGTATGATGGTGGACGTCGGCTCCGAAAAGGGAACGATCGAGGCCAGCGAAAAAGAGATGATCCACAATGTGTTCGAGTTTGACAACGTCTCGGCCGAGGACATCCTTACGCACCGCACGCAGGTGGACATCCTCTGGCTCGACGAGAGCGACGCGGACTGGGCGGAGACCATCCACGGCACGCGGCATTCGTATTATCCCATCTGCCGGGACAGCTCGGACGACGTTGTCGGGATTCTCGACGCAAAGACGTATTTTCGCCTGAACGACCATTCGCGCGAGAGCGTGATGGCGCAGGCGGTGCAGCCCGCGCGCTTTGTGCCGGAGACCATCAAGGCGGACGACCTCTTCCTGGACATGAAGCGCAGCCGCAACCACTTCGCGGTGGTGATGGACGAATACGGCGGCATGTGCGGCATTGTGACCATGAACGACCTCATCGAGGTGATCGTCGGGGATATCGACGAGGAGGAAGACGACGGCGAGCCGGTGCTGACCATGGTTTCGGACGGCGTCTGGCGCACACAGGGCTCCGTGCCGCTGGAGGATCTCTCCGAAGCGATCGGCTGCGTGCTGCCGACGGACGAGTTTGACACGCTCAACGGCCTCGTCTTCAGCGTGCTCAACGAGATACCGGAGGACGGCACGACGTTCAGCGTCGACGCCTCCTGCCTGCATGTCGACGTGCAGGTGATGAAAAACCACGGCATCGAGCGGGCGGAGATTTCGCTTCTGCCGCAGCTTCTGGAAGAGCAGCCCAAATAACAGATCAATCAAAGCAAAAACAGAGCGCCGGAGTTCCGGCGCTCTGTTGTGTTACTTGTCTGTTCTTACTCGATGCCGGTCACGTCGTCGTCCAGCACGACCGCGACGAGCATGTTGCCCTTGCCCGCGCGCGGCTCAATGCGGATTTCGTCCGTGTTCATCGGCGTGCGCCCGCCGTGCCGCTGCACGAGCGTGATGGTCTTTGACTCGGTGAGGAACGCCGCCGCGGCGATGCAGGTGCCGTTTGCTCCGTTTTTCTTGAGGTCGAAGGTCTTGAGGCCCTTGCCGTTTCGGCCCTGCAGGTCGTAGTCGAAGAGCGGGGAGCGCTTGCCAAAGCCCTTGTCCGTAATGGTCAGTACCTCGCCGTCCTCCGGCACGAGCGCGGCGAAGAGCACCTCGTCCCCTTTGTCGAGCTTGACGCATTTCACGCCGCCGGATACGCGCCCCATGGCGGGCACGGTGTCTGCCGCAAAGCGGATGCTCATGCCGAGCCTGGTGATGAGCAGCAGCGACTTTGCTTCGAATTTCGCGACGCCGAGCACGCGGTCCTTGCCGCGCAGAGAGACTGCGGCGGTGCGCTTGACGCGCACGCGGTAGTCCGCGCTGGCGGTGCGCTTGATGTTACCGTCCTTGAGGTAGAAGAGATAGTCGCCCTCGTCCTCGTCCGGGAACAGCGCGACGATCTGCTCGTTTTTCTCAAACGGCAGCAGCGCGGCGAGGTTGGCCGCGCGCGTGGTCGCGCGGGTTTCGGGCAGCTCGTCCGCCTGAATGGAGAGCATCGCGCCCTGATCGGTGAAGAGACGGATGCGCTGGTTGGAGCGCGTCTCGAGCACGAACAGGGGCTTGTCCTCCGAAATGGCGGCAAGGGAGAATGCCTTCGTCGGCATCCGGCGGATCTTCAGCCCCTCGCACACGCAGATCGTCACGTCCTCGACGATGGCGAGATCTTCCGCCTCGTCGACGGGCGTTTCGTCCGTGGCGACGAACGTCGTCCTGCGGGAGACGGCGATCTGCTCGCGAATCTCGGTGAGTTCCTTTTTGATGAGCGCGAGCAGCTTCTTATCGCTCGCGAGGATGGCGCGAAGCTCCGCAATGAGCTTGACGACCTCGGCGTATTCGCGCCGGATGGTGACGAGCTCCATGTTGGTCAGCCGCTGGAGACGCAGATCGAGGATCGCCTGCGCCTGCATTTCGCTGAGCGAGAAGGTCTTCATGAGCCCCTCCCGCGCTTCCTTGGGGGATTTGCTGGCGCGGATGAGCGCGATGACCGCGTCGAGGTTGTCCACCGCGATCATGAGCCCCGCTAAGATGTGCTCGCGCCGCAGCGCCGCGTCCAGCTCAAACTGCGTGCGCCGCGTGACCACGTCCCGCTGATGGCGGATGTAGTGCGCGATGATCTGCTTGAGGTTCATCTGCTGCGGCTTGCCGCCCGCGATGGCGACCATGTTGACGCCGAACGTCATCTGCATGTCGGAATACTTGAACAGATACTGGAGTATGCGCTCCGGGTCGCCGTCCTTCTTGATCTCGATGACCGCGCGCATGCCGGTGCGGTCGCTCTCGTCCCGAATGTCCGCAATGCCGGAAAACAACGCCTTTTTCTCCTGACTGACCGCGAGGATTTTTTCGAGCATGTTCGCCTTGTTCACCTGATAGGGCAGCTCGGTGATGACGATGAGCGTCTTGCCGTTTTTCTGCTCCTCAAAGTGCGTCTTGGCGCGCATGTATACCTTGCCGCGCCCCGTGCGGTAGGCCTGCTCGACCTCGGAGTTTTCAAGGATGAACCCGCCGGTCGGAAAATCCGGCGCGGGGATGATCTTCATGAGCTCCTCAAGCGGAATGCGCGGGTTGTCCATGACCGCCATGACGGCGTTGATCGCCTCCACGGGGTTGTGCGGAGGGATGTTGGTCGCAAGCCCGACGGCGATGCCGCTCGCGCCGTTGACCAGCAGGTTTGGAAAGCGTCCCGGCAGCAAATCCGGCTCTTTGAGCGTGTCGTCAAAGTTAAAGGAAAACGAAACCGTGTCTTTTTCAATGTCCCGCAGCAGCTGCATGGCGGCGTCCGTCATGCGCGCCTCGGTGTAGCGCATGGCCGCGGCGCTGTCGCCGTCCACGCTGCCGAAGTTGCCGTGGCCGTCCACGAGCGGCACGCACATGTTGTACGGCTGCGCCATGCGCACCATCGCGTCGTAGACGGAGCTGTCCCCATGCGGATGGTATTTGCCGAGGCAGTCGCCGACGATGCGTGCGCTCTTTCTGTGCGGCTTGTCCGGTGTGAGTCCCAGCTCCAGCATGGTGTAGAGGATGCGCCGCTGCACGGGCTTGAGGCCGTCCTCGACGCGCGGCAGCGCGCGTTCGAGGATGACGTGCTCGGCATAGGGCATCATGGACTGATGCATGACCTCGTCCATGTTGCGCTGGATGATCTTCTCCAGCTTGAGTTGCTCGGGTGTTTTCGGCATATTGTTTTTCCTTAATCATTCGGTTGAACTGTCTGCGGCAGGCAGATAATTCCCAACTAATCCTTCAGCTTTTCAAACATCTCGCTCGCGGCTTTATTAAAGTCTGCATTTTCCAATCAATATGGCCTAATCCTTCAGCTTTTCAAACATCTCGCTCGCGGCTTTATTAAAATCTGCGTTTTCAAAGATGTATTCCTTGCGGGACTGCACCTTGTCCCCCATGAGCACGGTCACGAGATGCTCGACGTCCGCCGCGTCCTCAATGGTGACGCGAATCAGCGCGCGCCCATCCGGGTTCATGGTCGTCTCCCAGAGTTGCTCCGGGTTCATCTCGCCGAGGCCCTTGTAGCGCTGGATCGTATAGCCGCGGCCAACGGATTTCGTCGCGGCGCGCAGCTCGTCGTCGTCGTAGCAATAGATGCGCTTCGTGTCCTTTTGTACCTTGTAGAGCGGGGAAAGGCCGATGTAGACGTGCCCTTCGGTGATGAGCTCCTTCATGTAGCGGTAGAAAAACGTCAGAAGGATCGCGCGGATGTGCGCGCCGTCCTGATCCGCGTCCGAGAGGATGATGATCTTGTCGTATTTGAGCGAGGAGATGTCGAAGTCCTCGCCGATGCCGGTGCCGACCGCGGTGATGATGGAGCGGAACTCCTCGTTTTGCAGCACCTGGTCGAGGCGCTTTTTCTCGACGTTGAGCGGCTTGCCGCGCAGCGGCAGAATCGCCTGAAACTTCCGGTCGCGCCCCTGCTTGGCGGAGCCGCCCGCGCTGTCGCCCTCCACGATGAAGAGCTCGTTTCGGCTGTAGTCCCGCCCGGTGCAGCTGCTCAGCTTTCCCACGAGCGGCGCGTTTTCAAGCTTGTTCTTCTCGCGCGCGGTGGCCTTTGCCTTTCGCGCGGCCTCGCGCACCTTGGCGGACTTGACCGCCTTTTCCGCGATGGCGGCGGCGGCGTTTCCGTTCTTGAGATCCTCGAGATACGGAACGAGCTTTTCTGTGACGACGCTCTCCACCGCGGGGCGTGCCTCGGTGTTGCCGAGCTTGGTCTTCGTCTGCCCCTCAAACTGGATGGTGCGCATCTTAAGCGAAAGCACGGCGGTGATTCCCTCGCGGAAGTCCTCGCCGTTGAGCGGCGCGTCCTTGTCCTTGAGGTAACCCGCCTTGCGGCAGTAGTCGTTGAGCACCTTGGTCAGCGCGGCCTTAAAACCCGTTTCGTGCGTGCCGCCCTCGGTGGTCGGAATGTTGTTGACATAAGAGAAGATATTGTCCGCGTAGCCGTCGTTGTGCTGAAGCGCAACCTCCACGAGGATATCGCCGGACGAGCCGGAGAAATGGATCGGCGGTTCGTAGAGCGGCGTCTTGTCGTCGTTGAGATAGCGCACAAAATCGCTCAACCCGCCATTGAACTGATATTCCACCTTGCGCTGGTGACCGGGGCGTTCGTCCGAGAGCGTCATCTTCGTGCCGCGGTTGAGGTAGGCCAGCTCGCGGATGCGCTTGGAGATGATGTCGTAGCTCATCTCGACGGTTTCAAACACGCGCGCGTCCGGCAGGAAGCTCACGCTGGTGCCCTGCCTGCGGGTGCGTCCGGTTTCCTCAAGCGGAGCTGCGGCCTTGCCGGAGATGATCTTCCCCGTCGCGTCCGGCTCGCTGGTAAAGCGCATGCGGTAGAGCCGCCCGTCGGTCGCAACCTCGACCTCCAGCCACTCGGACAGCGCGTTGACCACCGAAGCGCCGACGCCGTGCAGCCCGCCGGAATATCCGTAGGAATCGTTGCCGAACTTGCCGCCGGCGTGCAGCTGCGTAAACACGACCTCCACGCCCGAGACGCCCATCTTCTCGTGAATCTGCACGGGGATGCCGCGTCCGTTGTCCACAACCGTGACGGAGTTGTCCTTTCGAAGCGTGACGGCGATCTCGTTGGCGTAGCCATTGGCCGCCTCGTCGATGGCGTTGTCGATGATTTCCCAGAGAAGATGGTGCAGCCCGCGCTGTCCCGTCGAGCCGATATACATGCCCGGGCGCATACGGACGGCGTCCAGCCCCTCCATGATTTTGATTTTATCTACCGTGTAATCCGATGCCATAGCGACTCCATTCCGAAGAAAAATCCGGTCGGCGGGCGATGATGTGATGAAAAACCCGCCGCCAAACGCAAAGAACCCCGGCAGAAATGAAAGAGCCCGCGTTTTTTGCGGTTTCTGCCGGCAGTTATTACGTCCGCGCACCATATCTGGCACACTAATGGATACAGTATACCATACTTTGTGGCGTGCTGGAAGTCGTGCTCTTGCGCGAAGCGGCGAGCGCGGAGCAAACAAACGTTTATTTTCAAAAAATTCAAAAATAATTGGTAAAAAAGACATAAAAGTGGTGACAAATGGGGAATTGTGGTGTATACTCATCGTAAATCTGGGGGAGACTCTTCCTATAAAATATGCGGCAATTACCGCCAAAGGAGGGAAACGCGTGCTGATTGGATCGTTTGATCATATGCTGGATGCAAAAGGGCGCGTGTTTATTCCCGCCAAATGGAGGGAGACGGTCGGGGACACGCTCATCGTTACCCTGGGCCTTCTCGAGACGCAGTCGGCCAAGTGTCTCTACGGCATGTCTCTCGAAGAATGGGAACGCTTTTCCGCCAAGCTCGCCGCGCTTCCGGTGACGGACACAAGCGGGCAGGCGATCCGCAGGAGGCTTTATTCCATGGCCGCCGCATGCGAAATCGACAAGCAGGGGCGCATTCTGCTGCCCGCGTCGCTGCGGGATCTAACGGGGCTTGTCAAGGACGCGACGCTCATCGGCGTCGGCGACCGGGTTGAGATATGGAACCCCGAGACGCTTTCGGACTATAACGCGAGATGCGAGGAAACCTATGGCGACGCGCTCGAACACCTCGCAGCGCTCGGCATATGAGCACAGGTTTTTCGCATATCCCCGTGCTTTTGGATGAGACGCTGGCGCTGCTTGCGCCGGAGCGCGGCGGGATATTTGTCGACGGAACGCTCGGCGGCGGAGGCCATGCCGAGGCGGTTCTTTCGCGTCTGCCGGTTGACGGCAGGCTCATCGGCATCGACAGGGACTGGGAAGCCGTGCACGCGGCGGGGGATCGGTTGTCCGCGTATGGCGACCGTTTTACCGTGTTGCACGGCAACTTTTTTGATATGGACGCGCTGCTGGGCGGCATCGGCGTGACGAGCGTGAACGGAATTCTGCTGGATCTCGGCGTGTCTTCCCATCAGCTGGACACGCAGGAACGCGGGTTTTCGTATAAGACCGAGGCGCCGCTGGACATGCGCATGGATCAATCCGCCGCGCTGAGCGCAAAGGATGTGGTCGACGGCTACCCCGAGGCGGAGTTGGCGCGCGTGATTTGGGAATACGGCGAAGAGCGATTCAGCCGCAGAATTGCGGAGCGAATTTGTCGCGCCCGTGAACAATATCCAATCGAGACTACGCTGCAGCTCGCCGGAATCGTTCGGGAGGCGATTCCCGCGAAGTTCCGAAACGAGCCGCAACACCCCGCGCGGCGCACATTTCAGGCGCTTCGCATCGAGGTAAACGGCGAATTGAAGGGCCTTGAGCGCGCGGTGGAGTGCGCCTGCGATCTGTTGCAAAAAGGCGGGAGACTGTGTATAATTACATTTCATTCATTGGAGGATCGCATCGTTAAGCAGGCGTTTCGTCGTTTTGAGAACCCCTGCACGTGCCCGCCGTCCGCTCCGATCTGCATCTGCGGAAAAGAGCCGAAGGCGAAGGTCCTCACCAGGAAACCGCTGACCGCCTCTGCCGAGGAGGAAGCGCGGAACTCCCGCTCGACCAGCGCAAAACTCCGCTGCATTGAAAAGATCTAGCGAAGAACTGCGACCGGGCGGTTTGGCCGCGCCGGTGAGCGGAATTTTCGCTTGATTGGAAGGTGCGTAACACTTGGATATCCGCTTTGAAGACGATCAAAAAAAAGGCCGCTCCCCAACGACGCGGCTGTATATGCCGAAGCAGGAGGAGGGCAGGGATGCGGAGCATGCCGCGCGCACGGGCGCGCACGAACCGGGCGTCCGCGTACAGAAAGCGGAGATTGCGCCCCTCGGACGCATCGGCCTGATCATCAGCGGGTTCATCTTCGCGGGGATGGTTCTCTTTACGCTGGCGGGATACGAGCGTATCTCGCGCGCGTATGCGGACATCAACGCACTTAACGATGAAATTGAGCAGACAAACCTGCGCATCAACGAGCTGGACGTGCAGATTGAATGCGCCGTAACCATTCAGGACGCGCAGCAGGTGGCGGAAGCCTACGGCATGAAGTATCCTGAAAAAAGCCAATACGTCAAAATCGGCGATCCGCTGCCGTTTAACAACACCGTGCCGACGACGACGGACGTCGGCACGGCGACGGACACGCCGGCGCAGCCGGCGGTTACGCCGGATCCCGGAGCGGACACCACGGGCGGGGGGGAACAATCGCCTGCGGGCGGTTGATCTGAGCGAAAGGACGATTGACCAATGGCAAAGACAACAACCCCCGCGCCTAAGATCAAACGCAAGCTCGTGCTGCTGATGGTGTTTTCGGGTCTTCTGATACTCCTTCTCGCGCTGCGGCTTGCGCAGGTTATGCTGGTCAATGGACCGGGCCTGAAAGTCAAGGCGGAAGCGCAGTGGACGAGTCGGCAAAACCTCGCTGCCCAGCGCGGAAAGATTACCGATCGAAACGGCCTCGTGCTCGCGCAGAGCGGCACGGCATACCGCGTGCTCGCCAACCCGCAGGCCATTGCGGCGGACGACCGCGTTCGCATCGCGACCGAGGTTTCGGATATTCTGGGGCTGAACTACGACTATGTGCTCGAGCGCATTTCGGACACGAACCGTCTGCAGGTGCAGCTCAAGCGGCAGGTGGAAAGCTCCGTGATCGACCAACTCGAAGCGCTGCAGCTCGGTGCAGGCATCAGTTATACCACCGACATGAAGCGGTACTATCCGTTTGGACAACTCTTTACGCAGCTTGTCGGCTTCACGGGCATCGAAACCGAGGGGCAGACGGGGCTGGAGGCGGAGTATAATACCTATCTTGCGGGCGTCGCGGGACGTCTCGTGGTCGAGGTGGATCGAAAAGGCAACCCGCTTTCCTATGGCGAGGAGAAGTACATCGCGCCGACGGAAGGCTATGATATGAAGATCACGGCGGATTCCGTGGTGCAAAGCTATCTGGAGAAGTATGTCCAGCAGTGCTACGAGGTCAACCGTGCGACCAACGTTTCGGCTCTTGTCATGGATCCGAATACGGGTGAAATTCTCGGCATCACCACATATCCGTCCTTCGACCTGAACAATCCGCCGCGCGATATGGTCACCGACCTGATGTCGATGTCCCGCGCGCGTATTGTAACGGATACTTACGAAGCGGGCAGCATGTTCGACGTCATCACGACGGCGGCGGCGGTGGACGACGGCGCGGCGGCAATCGACAGCACCTATAAGTGCACTGGCTCCAAAATTTTCCGTCTGGAGAAGATTCCCTGCACATATACGCGCGGCCACGGCAACGAAACGCTCGCCGAGGCGCTGGGCAACGGCTGCAACATCGCCATGATGGATATGGCGATCGACACCGGAATCGACGATTTCTACAACTATATCTACGCGTTTGGGTTTGGCGAGAAGACCAACTGCGGCATTCCCAGCGAGGACAGCGGCGAGGTCATCCACAGGAAATACATCCGCGAAAGCGACCTGGCCCGCATCGCATTCGGCGAGAACATCACCACCACCGCGATTCAGATGGCCAACGCGTTCTGCGCCGTGATCAACGGCGGAACGCTCATGCAGCCCTATGTCGTGGACAGCATCACGGCGACAGACGGCACGGTCATTTTGCAGAACGAGCCGACGATCCTGCGCCGCGTGATCAGCTCCGCTTCGTCGGCGACGATGCGCAGCCTGCTTCAGTCGGTCGCGACGAAGGGCAACGGCAGCAACGGACAGGTGATCAACTACACCACCGGCGGCATCAGCGGCGTTTCGCGTAAGTTTGAAGAGGACGGCGTGACACCATCGCGCACACGCGTCGTCGCTTCCTACATCGGCTTTCTGCCGGTCAACGACCCGCAGCTCGTGTGCATGCTCGTCATCGAGGAGCCGCAGGTGCCGTACATGGAAGCCGGAAGCGTCGCGGGATACTGGGTGGGTCAGATATTCGACGATCTGGTGCAGTATTACGGCATTCTGCCGGATACCACCACGAAGACGTCCACCGTGCCGAACATCGTCGGCAAGACGGCAAGGGACGCCGTCTACATTCTGCAGCAGGCGGGCTTTACGGCCTACGCCGTGCCGACGGAGGACACCGCCGCGGTCGTTTCACAGTATCCGGCAGCGGATTCGGTCGTGCCGTCCGGGTCGATCGTTATCCTGTATACGACGATGACCACGTTTAACGACGACCAGCTCTACAAAGCGCAGGTGAAGGTGCCGAACCTCATCGACCGGCGCAGGCAGGACGCGTTTGATGTACTCGCGGAACTGGGACTTCTGCTGAGCTTCGACAAGACGCAATGCACCGGCCAGATCATCGAGCAGTCCATCGAAGCGGGAACGCTGGTCGATCCCGGCACGACGATCTATGTCACGTTCCCGACGCCGGAGCCGACCGATGAACCGACGACCACACCGGAGCCCGACGCATAGCGCGGGAACCGCCGAAACGGGAGATTCATTTCGCGCCGCGGCGCGAAAGAGATCATATTCATAATTCAACAGCGCGGTAGAGAGAGCCCGCGCGACGGGAGGTAACCACAGATGCTGCTTTCGGAGCTTGCCATGTCGTCCGGCCTGCGCTATGAAGGCGAAGACACGGATATCGTTTCCATCGAATACGATTCGCGCAAGGTGAAAAAGGGCAGTCTGTTCTGCTGCATCCCCGGCGCGATTCTGGACGGACACTCGTTTGCGCAGGGGGCGATCGACAACGGAGCGACGGCGCTGCTTGTCGAGCGGGAACTGCAGGTGTCCGTGCCGCAGATCGTGGTGAAAAACGCGCGCAAGGCGATGGCCGAGATGGCCGCCGCGTTTTACGGCTATCCGCAACGGGAGATGATGATGCTCGGCGTTACGGGCACCAACGGCAAGACCACCACGACGTATATGGTCAAAGCCATCGCCGAACAGGCCGGAAAGAAAGTCGGCGTCATCGGCACAATCCGAAACCTCATCGGCAACGAAAGCATCCATACCGACCGCACCACGCCGGAATCCGTGGACCTCTTCCGCATTCTGCGCATGATGGCGGATGCGCACGTGGACCTCGTGGTGATGGAGACAAGCTCGCACGCGCTCGAACAGTTCCGCGTGCATGGCATCAAGTTTGACGTCGGCCTGTTTACGAACCTGACGCAGGATCACCTGGACTATCATAAATCCTTCGACAACTATCTGGCCGCGAAGAAGATTCTCTTTCTCAACAGCAAGAAGGCGGTCGTCAATGTGGACGATCCGTACTCCGCGCGCATCATGGAGGGGCTGTCGATTCCGATTCTTACCTTCGGCGTGCGCGACCGGGCGGATATCTCCGCGACGGATATCGACATCACCACCGACGGCGTGCGGTTCGATTTGCATACGCCCGACGGAGAGGTGCTCATGAACCTCGCCATCCCGGGCCTGTTTTCGGTGTTCAACGCGATGGGCGCGGCGGGCATGGCGCTTGCCGTCGGCATCCGGCTCAGCGCCATCAAGGCGGGGCTGGAATCGCTCACAAGCGTCTCGGGACGTCTCGAACCGGTCAAGACCAACCGCGGCTTTTCGGTGTTTGTGGACTATGCGCATACGCCGGACGCGCTTGAAAATGTGCTCAAGACCGTACAGCAGTTTGCAAAAGGGCGCGTGATCTGCGTCTTCGGCTGCGGCGGCGACCGCGACCGCGCGAAACGCCCGATCATGGGCGAAATCGCGGGGCGGTTCTCCGAGTTTACGGTCATCACGAGCGATAACCCGCGCACGGAGGATCCGATGGCCATCATCGACTCCATTGAGGACGGCGTCAAGCGCAGCGGGACGAAGTATACCGTCATTGAAAACCGCAAGGAGGCCATCCGATACGCGCTTGCCGCCGCGCAGGACGACGACGTGATCATGATTGCCGGAAAGGGCCACGAGAACTATCAGGAGATCAACGGCACGAAGTATCACTTTGACGACAAAGAGATCGTAGAAGAGCTGCTCGAAGAGCTGTAAATCCTGAATAAAAACTAAAATGCCCGCATCCGGCAGCGCCGGACGCGGGCATTTGTCTGTCCGCGTGCCGCATTTTTTACCGGGTGGGGCAGATGGGCATGAAATTTGGGATTGTCCGGCGCGTGTTTTCAGGGGTATAATACCGGTATGTTTCAGATCATACTGACCGCTCTGACGGCGTTTGCCATCGTATGGATGCTCGGCCCGCTGGTGATCCCCCTGCTCAAGCGACTCAAACCCGCTAAGCCGCAGCGAGAGGAAGAGCCCGCGCCTTTGCAGCAGCCGCAGAAGAAAAAACAGCAGCAGCCAGCGAAACCGCCTGTTCCATCTATGGGCGGGGTTTTGGTGCTTGCCGCGGTTACGATTGCAACGCTGATCTTCGGTCTGGACGGCATGGAGTTCACGCTTCCCGCGCTCGTTGTGACGCTGGCGCTCGGTATACTCGGCTTTGTGGACGATTTTCTGCGCGCGCGCGGCGGTGAAGAGGAAGGCCTGCGGGATTATCAAAAACTGCTGGCCGAGTGCGTCGTTGCCGTCATCGTCGCCATCTGGGCATATCGCTCGCCGTTGATCGGGCCGTCGCTGCGGCTGCCCGTATCGGGCGGAGAATGGGACATCGGGTTTTGGTATGTGCCGCTGGTGGTGTTCGTCATCGTTTCGCAGGTCAACGCCGTGCAACTGACGGACGGCATGGACGGTCTGATGAGCGGGGTCGGGGCTGTGTACGCGCTGTTTATGATTGCGATATTTGCGGCGATGGCGCGGGCCGTCAATCAGAACGGCGAATTCCTGCTCGGCGAAAACCTGACCGGCGGCGCGGTGTTCTCGGCGGCCGTCGCGGGCGCGGGCGTCGGGTTTCTCTGCTACAACACCTATCCCGCGCGCGTTCAGGCGGGCGCTTCCGGTTCCCTTGCGCTCGGCGGCGCGGTGTCCATGCTGGCGATTCTCAGCCGCTCGATTTTAATTCTGCCCGTGATGGGCTTCTGCTTTGCGGCAAGCCTTGGGTCGGTGATTCTGCAGGCGATCAGCCGCAGGCGAGATGACGGCAGACGGCTCTTTCGCGCCGTGCCCATTCACCGGCATTTTGAGCTTTCCGGACAGCCCGCGCCCAAGATCGCGGCGATGTATACCATCGTGACGGCGGTGCTCTGCGCGGTCTGTCTGCTGCTGTATTTGAGATGAAAATTTAGAGATATTTGGGATAAAAAATTTTAGATATCGGCTGCCCGAACAACGCTTCGGGTCGGCTCCGGAGGCTTATTTTACGATGGAACAACGCAACAAGGCGCTGATCGTCGGCATGGCAAAAAGCGGTGTCGGCGCGGCAAAGCTGCTCAAAAACGTCGGCTGGGACGTGGTGATCAACGACAAAAAGACCGAAATTCCCGGGCTTTCGGACGCGCTCAGCGGCGTGGACGTCGTCTGGCGGCTCGGCGAAGACCCGGTGAGCCTGTTTGACGGGGTGTCGCTGATCGTCATCAGCCCGATCATTCCGATGACGGCGGCGTTCGTCGTCGAGGCGCGGCGGCGCGGTATCGAGGTCATCAGCGAAATCGAGCTGGGCTACCGCCACAGCCACGCGGAGTTCGTCTGCATCACCGGCACAAACGGCAAGACGACCTGCACCGCGCTGACGGGGGAGATCTTCAAGGCCGGCGGACGGCATACGTTCGTGCTCGGCAACATCGGCGTGCCGATCACCGAACACGCGCTGGAAACGCGCGAGGGCGACGTGGTCGTCGCAGAGACGGCGGGGCTGCAGCTGGAAGGCAACGTGCAGTTCCACGCCCGCGCGGCGGGCGTATGCAACATCACGGAGGATCACCTTGACCACTTCGGCACGATGGGAAACTATATCGCCGCCAAGTGCAAGATTTTCGATCATCAGACGAAAGACGACATCGCCGTATTGAACTACGACGACGCGGTGGTGCGCGACATGGCGCGCCTGACACCCGCGCGCGTGTACTATTTCTCGCGCAAGGCCGAGGTGCCGCGCGGACTGTTCGTTCGGGACGGAATGGTAATCTGCCGCGACGAAACAGGGGAATATCCTCTGATCCCCGCGGACGAGATCAAAATCCCCGGCGGACACAATCTGGAAAACGCGATGCTCAGCGCGCTGCTCGCGCTCGGCATGGGCATTTCGGGAGACGCGGTGCGCGAAACGCTTCGAACGTTTCCGGGCGTGGAGCACCGCATCGAGTTTGTGCGGGAGTTTGACGGCGTTCGCTACATCAACGATTCCAAGGGAACGAATCCCGATTCGACGATCAAGGCGATTCAGGCCATGACGCGCCCGAC
>CAYLIG010000029.1:0-16356 GCA_964383635.1 uncultured Christensenella sp.
CTCATAGTGCAGGCGAAGCGATTCTTTCGCGTAATCCATTGGTGCGTTACTCCTTCATGTATCGTTCTGATGTTACTGTTCAAACGGGAACTTGTAGGGAAGGTTTTTCTTGTCGCGGATGGCGATGAATTCCTTTTGCACCGCCTCGCCGACGGGCACGCCTTTGTCCTTTCGATCCAGCCAGACCAGATATTCCTTTTCGCCCGCGGTATAGATGCGGCTCTCGCCGGGCGCTTTTTCGGAGGCGCGCAGTTCCCGCAGAATGTTTCCGGCGATCTTCTTGAACGTCTCAAGTCCGCAGAACGCTTCTGGATCGATGACGATGAAGAAATGTCCCAGATGATAAGGCTTTTTGTTGCCGTTTTCGTCGTGGTCGACCAGCATCTTGAGGAAGCTGCCCGCCTGCAGCGCGGCGGAGAAAATCTCCACAACGGTCGCGTAGCCGTAGCCCTTGTATCCCGCGAGTTCATCGCCGATGCCGCCGAGCGGCGCAAGCGCGGCCGTGCCGTCCGTGAGTCCCTTGAGGATGGCCGGGCTGTCCGTCATGGCGCTTCCATCGCGGCCGATGACCATGCCCGCGGGAGTGTCCTTGCCGCTGCGCGCGTAGTATTCGATCTTGCCGCGCTGGCTGATGCTCGTTGCGCAGTCCAGCGTAAAGGGGAAGTCCTCGTCCGTCGGCAGTCCGAATGTCAGCGGGTTGGTGCCGAGCATGTTTTCCACGCCGAACGTCGGGGCGATGCTCGGGCGCGCGTTGGTGCCGGAGATGCCGATCATTCCTTCATTTACGGCCATGCTGGTCCAGTATCCCGCGATGCCGTAGTGCGAGCTGTTGCGGATGGCCGCCATCGCCATGCCGTACTTCTTCGCTTTTTCGATGATGGTCTTCATCGCCTTATGGCTCGCGACCATGCCCATGCCGTCGTGCGCGTCCACAACAAGCGTTGTCGGTGTGTCTTTGATCACCTCATACTCCGTAACCGGGTTGAGGATGCCTTTGTCGATGCGGTCGAGATAGATGGGTTTGAAGCGGTTGCAGCCGTGGCTCTCAATGCCGCGGCGGTCGCTTTCCAGCAGCACATCCGTGCAGATTTTTGCGTCCTCCAGCGGTATGCCGTAGGCTACGAACGTATCGGTCATAAAGTTCTGAATCATGTCCCAAGGGATATACGGTCTGGTTTCTGCCATAAGTCATGTTCCTCCTGTTTGATGCTGTTTTTTAAGGGTTCATTTCGTCAACCTGTTCTGCTTCGCCCGTTTTCGCACCGCTTTGCAGCCTGTCACGCGAGCATGAAAAAAGGAGCATACGCAAACAGTCCTGTGCGCCGCTCCAAACTCCAAATCTCAGTGGAACTTTTGTACATATTTATCATATCCTCAAACACGCCGCCTGTCAAATATGATTTATAAATTATCGATCCTCTGCTTGCACTTTTTGCCGTTTTTCAATATGCTACTAATTGAATACCATCCTCATCACGCTTGGAAAGGGTCTTTGCTTTGGAACACGCCGCACAGCAGCTCTATGAACAGCTTCAGATCAACCCCGTCGCCGCCGCCGCGGGCAACGAGGAGGAACTCTCCCTCGCGCTCGAATCCGACTGCCGCGTGATATTTCTGCTCATGGGAAACGTGCTCGACATCGGTTCGCTCACGCGGCGCGTACACGAACAAGGAAAGCTCTGCGTCATCCATATCGACCTGATCGACGGGTTCTCAAGCAAGGAGATCGCCGTGGACGCCGTATGCCGGGAGACGGGGGCCGAGGGCATCATCAGCACGCGCGGCGCGCTGATCAAGCGGGCAAAACAGCTCGGTATGGCCGCCATTCAGCGCGGGTTCATGCTCGACTCCCGCTCGCTGAGCAGTTTTGAAGCGCAGATCCGGCAAAGCAAGCCGGACTTTGTGGAGATTCTTCCCGGCCTTCTGCCCAAGGTGATCGCAACGCTGAAAGAGCGCGTGGACGTGCCCATCATCGCGGGCGGGTTCATTCACGAAAAGGAGGACGTCATCGCCGCGCTGCAGGCGGGCGCGCTTGCCGTCTCCGCCTCTAGCCCGAACATCTGGTCGCTCTAGCGGATCATTTCCAAACAATATAAAACAGCAAACCCATCGATGGAGTTTATCCTCACCGATGGTTTTTTGATTGCCTGCATCGCGCATCCGCAGTCCGATCTGTCCTAATACTTATACCCTACTCTGTCCGCCAGCGCACGGTCGATGATCACCGTCACGTCCGGATGCGTCTTCACCAGCGTCGCAGGGTTTTGCACGTCCAGCTCCTCGTTGAGCAGCAGCCCCCTGAGCGCATCCGCTTTGTTTTCGCCCGTTGCGAGCAGCAGCAGCTTTTTTGCGCGCAGAATGTCGCCCATGCCCATCGATATCGCGCGGGTCGGCACCTCGTCGCGGTTTTCAAAGAAGCGCGCGTTCGCGTCTATCGTGCTCTCTTCCAGCTCCTCCACATGCGCGCCGTCGTAGAGCACCTTGCCCGGCTCGTTGAACCCGACGTGCCCGTCCACGCCGATGCCCAGCAGCTGAACGTCGATTGGTTTTTCCAGCAGCGCTTTTCGAAACGCCTGCACGTTTGCCTCAATATCGCCGGTTCCCTTTGCAACAATGGTGTTCTTTTTGTCGATGTTGATATGGTCAAAGAGGTTTTCATCCATAAACCTGCGATAGCTCTGCGGATGATCCGGAGCAAGGCCGACATATTCGTCAAGGTTGACCGTGTTCACGCGCGAAAAGTCCAATGTGCCGGCCTGATTCGCCTTGACGAGATAGGGATACACCCCCTGCGCGGTGCTGCCCGTTGCAAGGCCTAGCCGCGCGTCCGGTTTTCTGTGGATCACATCGCCGATCATATCGGCCGCGATTTCGCAGGTCTGGTCAAAATCCTTTGTCACAATCACTTTCATCTGTATACATCCCTCTGCCGCTGTCGTATATTCCGGTGTTAAACAATCTGTTCGCGTCAGTTCTCTTTTCGCTCGCATCCGGCGAGAAACACACGCCGAAGCGAGAAATCCCCGTTCAGCACGAGAAAATCCGCCCGCCTGCCGTTTTCTATCGAGCCGATCTCGTCCTGCGCGCCGATCACCCCGGCGGGGTTATAACTTGCCATGCGCACCGCCGCTTCGGCGGGAATGCCAAAGGAAATCGCGATGCGGAACATATAAAAGAGATTGTTTGCCGAGCCTGCGAGCGTATCCGGCGCGTCGTAGAGACGCGCCACCGTACCGTCCAGTATGATCCGCTGCCCGCCGAGCATATATTCCCCGTTCGGCATGCCGCAGCAGGAGAGCGCGTCGCTGACGAGGCAGAGGCGTTCCGCGCCGAACATGGAGAACGCGGCCCGCACGACGCTTTCGTGCACGTGCATCCCGTCGCAGATGAGTTCCGCACTCACCCAGGGCGCCTCCGCCGCCGCGCCGACCACGCCGGGCGCGCGGTGCAAAAACGGCGGCATCGCGTTGAAGAGATGCGTCACATGCCTTGCTCCCGCCGCAATGGCCGCTCTGGCCTGCTCGTAGTTTGCGTCGGTATGCGCAATGGATACCGTGCAGATTTTCCCGGCGCGCTCGATATAGTCCGCCGCACCGGGAAGTTCCGGCGCGATGTCCGCAATCCTGATCAGCCCGTTCGCCGCCTTGTTAAGGCGAAGGAACATCTCAAAATCCGGTTTCTTCAAAAACGCTCCGTTCTGCGCGCCTTTCTTCTTCTCCGAAAAAAACGGCCCTTCCATATGGATGCCGCGCAGCACGGCGCAGTCGTCCGGCGTGTCGGCGGCAAACGCGGCGGCGGTTTGATAAGCCGCGCGCAGCGGCTCCTCCGGCAGCGTTACGGAAGCCGGCGCAAACGAAGTGATGCCGTTTTTCGCCAGATACCGCGCGATGGTTTTCAGTCCCGCAGGATCGCCGTCCGAAAAATCATGGCCGGAATTGCCGTGGTTATGAATGTCCACAAACCCCGGCACGACATACGCGCCGCCGAGGTCTTCCGCAGAATCGCCATCCGCGGCGAGCACATGCAGAAAGCGGCCGTTTTGCACCGAAAAACCACCCTTATGAAAGCGAAAATCCGGCCCGTACACCATTGCGTTTTCATATCGCATTGCGCTTTCCTCCTCGTGCTGCGTTCTATTCCGATTCGCGCCTTATGCGTCACATGCGTCTTGATAAACGCATCGTGTCCGGCATATCCGGCGGTAAAAAACCCGTTGATTTGTTACAGACATATTATATGTCGAACACGTGAGCTTTTGCAAGAAAAATGCACGAATCCGCCGAATTTATATAAAACGGGCAGAGAGCGGCAATATGATGACAGAGCCGATTTCGGCGCATCATCCGGCAGTGGCAGCCATCCTGCATGCGTAAAAAAGAACCCCGTTCGGTGTTGAACGAGGTTCTGTCGTTTTGTCGGCTCATCTGCAAACGATCTGCGTCACATGGCTCAGCCTTCGCCGCGGTTGTAGATCGGATCGTCCTCGGACGGCACCAGCGAGGAAAAGCCCCAGACAAGTCCGTCCGGAATGCGGCGCTGATAAGTGTCCTCAATCGTTCCGACATGGGTGTTGCCGTGACGGTTGAGCTGCTCGCCCATAAACAGCATGCAGGCCGAAACGCCGCCGTCAAGGTTATATGCCTCCACGCAGCCTTCCTGAACAAACAGATCGCGGAACGCGCTTAAGCGCATGCCGTAGCTGTATTCCTTTTGCCGTCCGTCGGCAACAATCGCCACAAAGTGCCCCGGCTCCACCATACCGATGCCGGTGCGCGGGTTTGTCTCATTGCCGATGCGCCGCACATGGTCGATGTTGTCGTCATTGATCACGCCGTCTCGAATCAGCGTCGGACCAAACGAGAACGCGTCCCGCACGCCGTCCATCAAAAGCTCGCCGGCGTTGATCTCCTTGGGCGAATAGATGCGCATCGTCATATCCGGATACATGGCGAGCGTGTCGCACTTGGCGCTGTCGAGAAACACCTTGCCGTCCCGAATGAGGATGCTCTTATACTGGCTGTCGCTCTCTACGAGATTGTCCCCCGTAATCATGAGCACGGCGCTGTTTCGCCGCGCAAGAATCCAGGGCTTGATGGCACCCGCGCCGTTTCGGTTGTCCGCCGACTGCACGGTACGGAACGAGTTTACATCCCGCATGCGGATGTGCGCCACAAAGTATACGAGCGGATAGGTCTTTTCGCTATAGTTGATATATTCCGTCTCCACACGGTCGATGATGATGGAAAGCGTATCGGAGCGGTACTCCCAATGCCCGTTTTCCTCATCCACAACCACAACTTCTTCGGGATCGGTCGCACTGCGGTAATATTCGTCGCTTGCCGAGGCTGCGGTCTCTTCCGGCTCCGGCGTGAGTTCCGGCGTCGGTGAAGGCGCTTGTGTTGGCTCGGGTGTCGGCACAAAGGCGACGGAAGCAGTTGGCATCGGCGTTTCATCCGCCGTCTCCGGCGCCGCGGACGTTTGATTCAATAGATACAGCGCGCCCGCAGCGAGCAGCCCCAGAATCAGCGGCAGCAGCGAGGCAGCGACAGCGCCGCCGCGCACGCGCCCGCGCCTGCGGCGAAGTCCGAATGCAAGCAGGAAAATAACGGACAGGAGCAGCCCCGCCGCGGGCAGGCCGAGAAACAGCAGCGATGAGAACGGCAGCACAGATCCATGTGCTTCGGAATCTATCGGCGGCGTATTTGTCGCTTCCGGCTGGAGCGTCGTCTCCGCTTCGGGCGCCGCCGTCGGTTCAGGCGTTGGCTCGGGCGTTGGCGTCGGCGTTGGCGTAGGATCCACATAACTCCCGAGCGTCGCGGTATCGATGTTTTCAAAAAGGTCGTTTCCGGCGGAATCGTCTCCCACCGCGCTGCTCTCCAATTTAAAGGAAGACGTCGGAATCAGCTCGCTCTCGGCCGCATGGCGTGTTGGACAAAGCTGGAATACCTCCGAAGCGAGCTCCAGCACCGTCTTTCCATCGCAGCCGTTGAGCGGCACAGCATCGTCCAGCTTCGTTGTCCCATCCGCGCTTGCCAGATAGATTTTCTGCACGCCGGTATCCGCCGCCGCGCGAATCGCGTATTCTCCCGTGAACTGCGTCGCGCCGTCCGGCGACGTCTCGTCATCCATGTGCGTCACGATGACCTTGGGCGAAAGCGATTCGATATACCCCTGAAGGAATGTCAGCACCGTCTTTCTGCCCCAGTCACTGCGAACCATGTTATAGAGTTTGTTGTTTTCACAATAAAATTCGCCGAAAACAGGATATGTATCATAACCCGCATACCAGAGCGAGTCGAGAAGTTCTTCCTGCGCGCTTCGCGTCGAAAGAGACATGACCACCAGCGCAGTGGGAATATCGTGGTTGCAGGCGTATGCGGCGATTACCCCGAAAAACTCGTCCAGCGCCGTCGCAGCCGTGGACGCAACGACGAGCAGGTCGGCTGCGGATGCCTGGTTCCAAATCTGCACGTCCGAAGGCAGCTCCCCTTCGCCGTAGACGGCGATTGTAGAAAGCGACGCCTTGCCAAGCAGCGTAATTACGACGCTCGCGGTTTGTGAATCCAGCGGATAATATGCGTTGATGAAAGGCTGCGCGCCTTCTTCGAGCAGTGTCGCCCCGCCGGCATCGAGCTGGGCGATGGTATACTGGCTTGTAACCTCGTACCATTGCAGATATAACCCCTGCGCGCCATCCGGCAGGTCAACCTGAATCGTCTGCCCTTTGGTAAACGACTGGTAACTCTCCACAAGGCTGTCGGTGAGGCGATATTCCTTGCCGCTGAGTTCTTCCGGCAGCGTGATCGTGCACGCAGCGGTGATCGTACCGATCTGTTCCGTTTGAATCTCCGCCTCTTCCGCGCGGGCAATTCCCGCGGGAATAAAGCAACCTGCCAACAGCAGACATGCGGTCAGCGCCGCCGCGGTACGATGATAAATCATCTTTCTAATCATGCGCATATACATACTAACAGTATACACAGGTTCGCCGGGCGAAGTCAAAATGATTGTAATCGCGCCGCTTCTTTTATATAATTCAATCAACACCCATATTGCATCCGTCCGATGCGCCGTCCGCCAGACGAGGCGAACGACGGAAAGGAGAACACGATGGATCATAAAAAACTTGCGGCGATCGTTTTTGCCTGTTTGCTTCTGGCGGTTATGGTTGGCTGCTCGCCCGCCCAGACGACGACAGACGTCGCTGCTCCGACGGCGAGTGCGCAGCAGGCAACACAGCTCGATAAACGCGGAACGGGGTTGACCGACGCGGATTTGACCGCGCTCTATGCGCAAACACAGCTCGTCTCGCTCGATTTGCGGGATAACGAACTCTCCGTCGAGGCCGTCGGCGCGCTCTCGGCAGCGCTTCCAGACTGCAGCATTCTCTGGAGCATTCCGCTCGGCTCGTCGCGCTTCGACAGCGACAGCTCGTCCATTGCGCTTGCTGCCGACACAACGGCGGACGAGCTGGATCGTTTGAAGCTCTTCCCGGCTCTGACGAGCGTGGATGCGACCGCATGCACCGCCTACGAAGCGCTGAAAAGCATTGCCGCCGAACTGCCGGACTGCGATATTTCCTGGACGATCGATGTGCTCGGGCAAGCCTACCCTTCCGGCACGACGTCGCTCGACTTAAGCGAAACGGACGTTTCCGACAGCACGGCGCTGATTGCGGCACTCTCGGCATTTCCGCGCCTTGATCAGGTCGACCTGACCGGCCGGACGCTCCCGGACGAAACCATGCTTGCCCTGACCCAGGCGCTGCCCGACACCGCGTTTCTATGGAGCATCGATCTGTTCGGCGTAACGGTAGACAGCGGCATGACCGAAGCGGACATCAGCGGCGCGCAGGTGGATAATCTCGAAACGCTGAAACAGAAGCTCGCATATCTGCCGAATCTGACCGAGCTTGTCATGTGCAACTGCGGCCCGAGCAACGAGGAGATGGAGACGCTGATTGCGGCGTATCCGTCTGTGAAATTCGTCTGGATGATACAGGTCGGCGGCTGGGAGATGCGCACGGATGTCAAAGCCTTCTCCAAGGGCAACCGTACGACGTTTGACGGCGGCGAGTTTATCGGCGGGAAAACGAACTTCACCAGCGAGGATATCGAGCCGCTGAAATACTGCACGGATCTGATCGCCCTCGATCTCGGCCACGGGAACCGCATCACCGACCTGAGCGTACTCCAATACCTGCCGAAGCTAAGGTTCCTCATTGTCGCCATGAACCGCATCACGAGCATTGAGGACTTGAAATACTGCCCTGATCTGGAATATCTGGAGATCTTTCAGAACTATATTTCGGACTGGACGCCGCTGCTGTCTCTGACCAAACTGACGCATCTCAACTGCAGCACCAACTATGGCAAAGCGGACGACGGCAGCCGCATCTACCCCGACTATACCATCCTCAAGCAGATGCCGCAGCTGCAGCGCGTCTGGATCATTCGCTGCAACATCGGCAGTTCGCAGTTGGAAGATCTTCGCGCCGCGCTGCCCAACGCCGTGATCAACAACGTCGGAACGCATTCCACCTCCAACGGCTGGAGGGATAACGACCTCTATATCGAAATGCAGGGACTGTTTAATCTCCCGATTTCCGAATAAGCCCGCAGCCTGCCGAAACGGCACTAACCGAAAACCCCCATAGGAGTATATTCATGCTAAAACGATATCCCTTTATCCTGATGTTCAGCCTGCTGGCGGCGACCGTGCTATTCGCCTGCTCGCCTGCTCAGAATGTCGTGCAGGAGGCCCCTGTCGAAACCCCCGTCGTCACCGTCGCGGCCATTCCGACCGCGAGCGCAACGCCGGAACCGACACAAGCGCCCACACCGACGCCCGAACCCACGCCGACGGTGATCACCATCGGCGCCATCGGCGACATCATGATGATGGCGCCGCAGATCAACGGCGCGCTGAACGATGAAACGGGCGCTTATGATTTCTCACGCAGTTTTGTCGGCGTGGCGGATCAGTTCCGCTCGGTCGATTTGATGTGCGGCAATCTGGAGACGACGCTCTCCGGCGAAGACGCGGGCTATTCAAAGAAAAAAGCATCCGACGAACCGACCGACACGTTTAACGCGCCGGACGCGCTGATCGACAACCTCAAAGACGTCGGCTTCGACTTTTTGAGCACCGCAAACAACCACGCGCTCGATCGCAAGATGCCCGGGCTTTTGCGCACGCTGGACATTCTGGATGAAAAGGACGTCTATCATACCGGCACCGCCCGCTCCAACGAGGAGCGTGATACGCCGCTGATCATCGACGTCAAGGGCGTCAAGATCGGCATTGTCGCCGCAACGGAGATCATCAACAAGCACGACCGCTACATGAACGACGAGGAGACGGAATACGCCGTCAACCGCCTGTATCTGCAGCAGGAGCGGCTGCTCGCGTCCGTGCAGGCCTGCCGGGATGCGGGTGCGGATTTCATCATCGCCTACCCGCACTGGGACAAGGAGCACCGCACGAGCTCCAACGACCGCACGCGCGAGATGGCAAAGCTGCTGTTTGAAGCGGGCGTAGACGTTATCCTCGGCTCGCACCCGCATGTGGTGCAGAGCATCGAGTATATGACCGTCGAGCGGGATGGACAGCCGTATACCGGGCTTGTCGTCTACTCCATGGGCAACTTCATCTCCAATATGTCCGGCAAAACCAAGGTGGATCCGCTCAAGTATGGGTTATATGTGCAGCTGACCGTTGAAAAAGCCCTCGACGGGACGACGTCCCTGCAGGCCGCAAGCTATATGCCGCTGCTGTGCTTCTACCATACCATAGACGGAAAATACGTCCATCAGGTCGTGCCGGCATTGTCGGACACAGCGCTGATCCACTCTTTTTCAGAGCTGAGCGATAAAGACCTCGAACAGGTCGGCCTCGCGCGGGAGACGGTCATCGACATCTGCACGACGGACGCCATCCCCGTCATGGACGACGCGGACTGGGTTAAGTAAGTTTCTTCTTTCATGCAAGCAGCAAGCCCGCGGCAAATCGCCGCGGGCTTTTGATTTGTTCGCATGTTTTGTGTCAGCGTTGGGAAAGAACTCGTCGTTCAATCTTTCGGATGATGTCCGCGTCCGTCGTTTCGTCAAACTTTCGCGCAAAGAGCATGCCGCTGTCCATAAGCATTTCAAAGTCTTCCCTTTTTAACGTACGCGGCGACGCACCGCCGCCCGACCAGTCCACATATCGCATGGTGGCGGCGGGTTCGTCGTCAAAGCCCATAAACGCGCGGCATTCCATATAAGCCGAGTTGGCAAGGATCGTCTGCAGCCAGATTTCATCCGCGCAGAGGGAACCGCGGTAGCGCGCGCGGTAGCGCGGCGCCTGATCCAGCACATAACGCGCGCACGCGTGGGTAATGGAAAACCAAACAGCACCTTTTTGAAAGGATACGCTGCTGTTTTTTGTGCGGTCGACACCCAATCGTTTCTGCAGTTTGAGCCATGCAGGGTTGATCCGGCGAAACAGCTTCTGCGCCAGAGGCCGCACCGGCTGGCGCATATGTATCCGGCCAATCCGGTCATAGAGCATCGCCGGATCCACAGCCGCCCGATCAAACGCAACGAACTCTTTTCCCGCGTTCGCCTCAAAGAACGCATGGACTTCCCGCTGGGATTTCAGCGGCAGATCCACGCCCGAGAGCAAGTGGTAAAAAGCGTGCTCTTCCTCCGCCGCGAGCGCAAGCAGGGATACGATGACGTCGATGAACACCTCATCGCCCCAGCGAGCATCCCGGCGCGGCACAAAAACCACCCGGCTATCCGGCGCGGCGGCGCGCAGCGCCGCTTCCGAAAAACCGGCCGCTTTTCGATCGATATGGATATAGATGTCGTTTTGCGGGTCATCGAGCAGGCGAAGCAGCGTCACGAGCTGCTTCGGCTTGTTATGCGCGGCAATCAGATACGCATGCCGCGGCGTGTTTCCGGTTGGCATATCTGTCATCCTTTCCGCCAAAGAGGCACATCCGGTCGACGCTGATCCGCCGAAGTTGCCATTTCGTCAATTTCCGCGCCAGTCCTGCGGCACAACCTTGGGATATACATATGGATCGTCCACGGTCGGCACCAGCTCCGAATAGCCCCAGAGCAGCTGATCCGGCACGGAACGGTAATGGTTTTCCGGACGCCGGTTGATGTATTCGCCCATAAACACCATGGTTGCGGATGCGCCGCCGTCCAGGTTATATGCCATAACGCAACCTTCGTCGAGGAACATCTGCGCAAAGTTGGAGAGCAGCACGCCGTGGCTGAAATACGGGAACCGTCCGTCCACAACGATTGCGACATAGTGTCCGGGTTCAACAAGGCCGAGCCCCGCGCGCGGATTGATGCGCCCGACGCGATCCTCGTCCACATTCTCGCAGAGTTCGCCGTCTATGATCAACGGCGGGCCGAACGCATAGGTGTTCTGCGTGCCCTCTTCAATTTCGTTGAGCATGTCGCTGTCTTTGGCATAATAGATTCGCATGGATAGATCGTCCGTTAGTGCCATGACGGATACCGCGGTCATCGAGCGGAAAATCCGCCCGTCCCGAATCATCATGCCGCGGTTATAGTCCGAATGCAGCAGGTTATCTCCCGTGATTCCGAACACGGCCCGATAGCGCCGCGCCATCACACAGGCGTCCGCCGTGTCGCGCCCGTTCAACCGCCCGGAACCGAACCCGGAGCGGTAGGAGTCCTCGTCCCGCTCATAGATATGCGCAATATAATATACCACCGGCGGATCCGTTCGGGTTACGCGGCGAATCTCGATGCCCAGCGTATCGCTGTGATATTCGAATATTCCGTTGTCATAGTCAAACACAACCACTTCCTCGGGGTCGCCTTCCTGGCGAAAATGCGAGGCAAGCGGGTCGACGGTCGGCGTCGGCTCCGGTGTTACGGTCGGCGTCGGCGTCGCCGCTTCCGGCGTCGGCGTCGCCTGCAGGGTCGGTTCGGGCTGCTGCTCCTCAATCGTCTCGTCCGCGCGCAGCAGAAGCGCCGCGCCGCAGGCAAGCAGCAATATACCAAACCCTACCGCTGCGATGCTGAGCGTTTTTTTTGTTTGCGCGGCGTCCTTTTTACGCGTCACCAGCACGGCGATTACGACAACGACGCCCAGCACCGCAAGTCCGGCGCCAAGATACAGACTCAGTTTATCCGGGTTCGCGCCGGAAGGCGAAGCCGCCTCCGGCTGGACAGCGGCGGACTGCGCCGCATCCGGTTGCGCCGTCGTCTCCGGCTCTGGTGTATCGGAAGGCGCCGGCGTGACCGCCGCGTCCGGCACAGCATCCGGACCGGAGAGGGACGTCAGCAGCGTATAGAGCGCCTGAACGCTCTGCTGCTCGGACGATCCGCTGGCTTCCGGGAAGGTCTGAATGAAATACGGCGTGTCCAACACCGTCGCATGGTAGAGCCGCAGGGACGTATACCGTTCGTAGCACGCCTGCGCCAGCTCCATCGCGCTTTTTCCGCCGAAGGCGGACAACGGCGCGCCGGTGTCATACAGCGGGGTTTCTCCCGTTTCGAGATGCTGATAAACCCGCTCCACCTGCCAGACGCCGTACTGACGTTCGCTGACGTATTCCTTGGACTCATCCGCCGCCTGCGAAACCGCAATCAGCACATGCGCGGCAACCAGGCGGCTCATGCCGTCGTCATGCTCGCCGTCGGCGGCGTGCGTAATCAGCGTCTGCGGCTGATAGCGGCGCAGGAGCTGAATCAACCAGTTTGTCACGTCCGTCTTTTCAAAAAGGCCGTACATTTTCTTGAGTTCCAGATTGGTGCGATAATATTGAAACGATCCGAACACGGGCTGCGTACGCGATCCAAGCGAATACATCGCCTCGATGGCCTGCTGCTGCGCCTGTCTGCTCTCCGAGGAGAGGAATACGAGCGCCGCATCACCGCCGCAGAGATACGGCAGAAGGCTGCCGAAGTCAAACGATTCGTCCGACGCGTGCGCAAGGATGAGCATCACCTTTGGCTGCGCTTGCTGCGCGGACATGACCGCCAGTTCGTCCGGCGCGGCAGCCGAATCAAACACGCGATATTCGGATATGGCAAACGCTTTTTCGCCCGAGACGCGCACGGCGGCGCATCCTTCCGGCAGCGCGTAATAGTCGTTGAGCAAATCGGAGCTGGCCTGTATGGTTTCAAGGACGGTTCCCGCCGCGTCCAAACTCTCAATCTGCGCCGCTTCCGGCGCGGTATACCAGGCGACATAGAGCCCGCGCGCGCCGTCCGGCAGAGCAATCTCCAGCGATTCGCTGCTCTTAAACGAAATACGCGAGTTGTAGCGTAAATCCGTCAGCCGCGCGGCGAACCCGGAGGAGCGTTCCGGCAGGGTTACCGCGCATTCATCCGTCAGCTCGTTCCCGGCGTCGCTTTCCTCCGCGCGGGCAAAGCTTTGCGGGGAAATCAACAACGCAAGCAACAACAAAAAAGCGGCCGCCCTCCGAAGAACATTCGAATGATAGACTCGCTTTGGGTTCATAGGCTTGTGCTCCTGTCGTGCCGCGTGAAATTCCACGGCAGATTTATTCGCAAATTCTGTATGAAAACCGGGCATAGACCCCCGCAAAATCTCTGTGGCACTTGATATTGACGGTATCCGGTCAGCCTTGGGAATCGGCCGCCTGCGTTTGCTGCGGTGCGGATTCCGAAGGTTTTGCGGGAGCGCGTCCGCCTGTTGCCAGCAGATTGATCGTGATCACGACCGAAAGCGCGAGCAGCAGAGCGTTGAGGATCCAGAGTTTTTTCAGGTTTTTTTCATGTAATTTCATCATCAAATTCTCCCGTATCATGATAGAGAAAAACGCCGGAATTGTCAAACCTATGCTGTCCGAACGCCATGCGAATTCGGAGGAAGCGTTGCATTCTGCGTCTGTCCGGCAGCGCGCCTTTTTGTCTCCAATGTACAATCTGCTTCCACTCTGTAAATGCCGATCTATATATTATTCACCTGAAACGTGCATTTTGTCATCATTCTATAGTATGATACTGATTAACAATCTGCAGTTGGACGGTATTTTCTTTCATGGTCAGAGTATTTTCCCTCTTACTGGCGGCAGCCATGCTTGCAAGCGCGCCCGCAACCATCAGCAACGATCCGCCGGACGTGGACATCACCTCGCCATACTATATTGTGGTGGATGCGGACGATCCGTCCATCGTGTATTATGAGCGCGATCCGGACGAGCACTGCATCCCCGCAAGCACCATGAAGATTATGACTTGCATTCTCACGCTCGAGCACGTGGCGGATCTGAGCGAAACGACCGTCGTCACCAAGCAGGCCGCCAACCTGAAGGACTCCAATTCCCTCATGGGAATGTTCTACGGAGAAACGCTGACCATCGACCAGTTGCTGCACGGGCTGATGCTGGTTTCCGGTAACGACGCGGCGCTGATGCTTGCCAACTACATCGGAGGAAGCGTCGAAGGATATACCGAATTGGCAAACGCCAAGGCGGCGGAACTCGGCATGACAAACACGCATTTTCTCAACGCGAGCGGCGCATACCGCGGCGGACAATATTCGACGGCGCGCGATATGGCGATTCTGATGTCCTACGCGCTGAAAAACGACCGATTTCGCGAACTGATCTCCACCGTCAAATACACCATCGAGCCGAACGACGTGCGAAAGAGAGCGGATGAGCTGGAAAACTCCAACCGCCTGATTTCGGACGACCCCGAAACCAGCGACGTCTATTGCCCGCTGGCCATCGGCGGTAAGACCGGCAGCACCGTCAACGGCGGCAAGTGCCTTGTCGCGGCGGGCGAGCTGGACGGCGCGCGGGTGATCGTCGTGCTCATCGGCGCGGACGAGCCCAACAGTTACGACATGCACCGGCGTATGCCGCATGTGTTTGCCAACGCAAAATTTCTGATCGAATATACGCTGGAAAACGACTACATCCCGGTTTCTCCTGCAACGCTCGGTTTTACCTATCAAACAAACGCCGTTGCAAGCGATACGGGCGTGTCGTTCCCTGTTTCCGCGCAGTTTGGAGAGGACGCCATCGCCCGGCTGACAAAAGCCCAGTCGGACCAGCTGTCCGCCGATCTATCGTTGCTGAAAGTGGAAGCCTCGCTCGACGGCAGCCTGAGCGATATATCCGCCGGGGATATCGTTGGCAGCATTTCCTGTTCCTTCGGGGAGCGGGAGTTGTTCACCGGCGATCTGGTCGCCGATACGGACGCCGTTGCAACGCCCGCGCCGACCATGGCGCCGATGTCCGTCGCGCCTGTAACGCCCACGCCGGAACCTGAACCAACCGGCCTTTTGGAGGGCTTAAATACCGGCGTACTGATCTTTGCGGGGCTGAGCGCGCTGCTGCTCATCAATCTGATCGTGCTGACAGTGATTCTTGTTCGGAAAAGAGCCAAAAATCGTTAATTCCGGCTTTTTGTTAAAATTCAAATGATTCGTAAAAATCAAGGAACGCAAAAAGAGACTCGCACGAGCGAGTCTCTTTGCATATCATATCATTTGCGTTTTTCATAAAATACGATGTCCATACCCGGCTGAAGATTATGCTGTTCTCCTGTTTTTCGGTAGCCAAGTTTTTCATAAAGGTAACAGAGTTTTTGTTCTTGCAAGATCGTATCGAGCTGCCAAAGAGTTGCGTTTGAATAGAACTCTTCCGCCAGTAACATCGCCTGCTGTGCATATCCGTTTGCCTGATATGCCGGCAGAATGAAAATTGGCGACACACGACACATATCATCTGAACGACGGACGACGCGTATCGCGCCGATTTCTACATCGTCCAATAGAATCAAGTAGTAATCCGTAAACGGCTGCCGCATTCTGTCAACTACGCGAGACAGCGGTTCTGCACCGGGGTTGCTGTCCACGTCATGATATTTACCCAAGAGCAGCCGAAAGGATTCCACCTGCATTTGGTGGATGCGTTCACAATCCTTTATTGTCGCTTTTCTCAGATGAACCAAACTGCGCTCCTGAAAGTATACGGTAAAAGTTTAGACTATTATAGCAAAAAGAGACTCGCACAAGACGAGTTTCTTTTGTGTTGCCGTTCTTTACTCTGTTTCCGCCGTGACGACGCCCACAGCTGCCAGCGGCCTTTCTTTTATTAAAAAAGAAAGAGTTTTTAACTGAAAAAGAGACTCGCCGAGGCGAGTTTCTTTTGTGTTGCCGTTCTTTACTCTGTTTCCGCCGTGACGACGCCCATAGCTGCCAGCGGCCTTTCTTTTATTAAAAAAGAAAGAGTTTTTTAACTGAAAAAGAGACTCGCCGAGGCGAGTCTCTTTTGTGTTGCTTTCGCTTATTCCATGATCTCCGTGACGACGCCCGACGCTACCGTGCGGCCGCCTTCGCGAATCG
>CAYLIG010000030.1:0-15356 GCA_964383635.1 uncultured Christensenella sp.
AAACGGCGGGTTCTTTTTGCGGCAATCGATTTTTGAAGCTACTATTCTATGCCAGCTGTTTTCCGAAAAATATTTTTACAACGCCGCTCTGGTATACACAAAAAATTGCTGTGCTTTACCACGCAGGGTAATTGCTTTATCCCGCGGGCGTCGCCGTCGGTTCCGGCGTCGGCGTAGGCTCCGGGGACGGCGTGGGCGTCGCATCCGGCGCCGCAAGGCCGGTTTTGACCTCGAATTCGTGATACAGAGCGATATCCTGCCATCCGCCGGTGACGGCGCTCGAGCCGCGCGAGCTGATGGTGCAGCCGGGCAGCGCCGCGGTCAGCTTTGCGATGTCGTCCTTTGAAATCTTTGTATTCATGATCCAGAGCTGCTGCAGCTGGGTCAGCCCGAGCAGCGGCGTCACGTCCCCGACGTCCGTGCGCGCGAAGTTGAGGCTCGTCAGTTTTGTCAGTCCCGCCAGCGGCGAGAGGTTCTTGATGTTGTGATTGATGTAGAGTTCCAAAAACTCCAGCTCGCTCAGCGAGGCGAGCGCGGAGAGGTCCGTCACGTCGGTGTCCGCAATGCTGAGAAAGCGCAGCTTCGGCAGATACTGCAGAAACGACAGATCCGTAATCTTGCTGCCGTTCAGGTCAAGATACACAAGATCCGTGCAGTATTGCAGCGCCGCCGCGTCCTCGTCCGTCAGCTTTGTCCGCCCTTCGCCGACATATCCGCCCGCGCCGTTTGGAAATTCCTTCCGGTTCTGCGGCGTAAAGGCTTCTATGTCCGTTCGCACCTGCCAGGCTCCTATGGTGATGGTCCAGACGAACTTCACGGCGGGAAACTCCGTCTTGAGCTGCACCATCTGCTCGTTTGTCAGCCCCGTACCGCTCATGTCGCAATACGTCAGCGCGGGCAGGTGGTTCAGCCCCTGGGCGACCTCCTCCGCGCTTGTAAACGTCTGTCCGCGCAGATCCAGCTCCGTCGTCTCCGGCGTGAGCTGCTGCCCAAACAGGCTAAACGAAAACGAGAACGACACGAGCGGATAGCGCTCCTCCAGCGCGGCCATGGTCTCAAAGGAGATCGTCTGCCCCGTGAGGTCGCAGCTTTCCAGCTTTTTCAGCGCGGCGAGCTTGTCCGGCAGCTGCGCTTCATCGGTGATGTCCGCCATTGTTAGATCCAGCGCCGTCGCGTCCGTGTTGACCTGTACGCCGAAGAGATCCAGCGTGCGCAGGAATGAGATGTTCGGATATCGCGCCTCAAGCGCCGCGCCGTCTTCTTCTCCGATGCCCGTGCCGGTGATATCCGCGCTGGTCAGCGCGGGCAGATAGTACAGCATCGTCATGAGCGTCTCCGCGTCCACGGTTTTTCCCGAAAGATCGAGTGCCGCGTCCGTGTTTAGAACCGTCACGCCGCCGATTTCAATCTGCCAGACGAACGAGATATCCTTGCGCTCCAGGCTCTTGCTCATGAGCGCACCGTAACACATGCACGCCCGCGCATCCACGCCGGTCAGCCCCGGCAGAAACCGCAGCAAATCCAGCGCCTCCGCGTCCGTGTCCGCGGGCAGCGCAATCTGCGTCAGCTGGCAGTCGAACCGCTGATCCAAAATCGGCACGCTCCAGAGGATGCGGCAGTTAGGCAACGCGGACTGCAGCGAGAGATACTCCTCCGGCGTAATGACCGCGTTGCGGATGTCGAGCAGCTGCAGGTTTTCGTATTTCACAAGATCCTCGGCGTCGATCATCGCCGCGTCGTCAATGGTCAGCTCCGTTGCGGAGCGATCCTTGATTAGATCGCAGCCGGAAAGCGCCGCCAACAGCGCGAGCAGCAGAAGCAGCACCGCCATGCGACGAATGCTTGAATGGAACGTTTTTTGTTCAGCCTGCACGCTGGTAAAGCCGGAATGTGTCATATTGTTCTTCGCTCCAGAACGTTTGAGTGTCGATCAGATTGTAGCCTTCAATCGCTTCATCCCTGTTTCGCGTCACCACGAACTCCGCGCTGCGCTCGGCAATGTAGCTCTCCTGCGCCTGCTTTAGCTCCGGCAGGTCTACGTTTACCCTGGCAAAAAACCGGTAAGCGGGAATGATGTCCGCCGCAAGATAAAACCCCGCGTCCGGGCAGGAATAGCAAAACAGCGTGACGGTATCCTCGGTCTTGCGCTCGTTCATGATCTGCGCAAAGCGCACCTGCGGCGTGTCCTCCCGCCGAATGGAGAGCATATAGCGGTTATCCGACGTCAGCAGGCCAACGCCGAGCATCACGAGCGCGAGCGCGCCGAACAGCGCGCGCCTGAGCCAGATTTTTCCGTAAAGCGCGCCGTCATGCGCTTCCAGAAACCGCGCAACCGGCGCGAGCCCAAGCGCCATAAACGGCGTGAGCACGAGTCCATAGTAACGGTATCCCTGCCCGCCCATATAGATGCCGCAGGCCAGCAGGCCAAAGAGCACCACGACGTTGATCTTCTCAACCAGCCTGGACTGCTTCCACCTGAGAATGACAAACCAGACGAACCCGAACACGATGGGCAGCGCGATCTGCGGATTCCGGTAGAAAAACGCGCCGACGCTTTTAACGATAACGACCACCGTGTTCACCAGCACATTGTTTTCGATGTACGAATAGCCAAACATGTTCTGGTAGAAATAATAATGGAAGAAATCCTGCAACGCGCCGTTCAGCCCAAAATATACCACCCATGGTATACCGGCGGAGAACATGACCGCGAGGAACAGCAGGCTGGCGGTAATCGCTCGCCCGATGTGTTTCGCCGTCAGCTGCGAAATGGCGATGACGCCCATCCAGCCCAGATAAAACGCCAGAAACGTAAATTTCCCAAACAGCATGATTCCCGCAAACAGCGCGTTGAGCGCGATTTTGCCGAGCGGCACGGGCGCGGGATAGTCGTTTTTAAAGTATCGCAGCGTGTCATAGAGCGACCACGCAAACAGCGGCATCATGAGCTCTTCAAAGCTGCCGCCGTGCGAAAAGCTCAGGCTGCCGAGGATGAACGCGGAGAGAATCGGCAGCGCGATGAGCGCATAGCGCTCCGCATAGAGCGCGACGATGCGGTACGCCGCGTAGAGGAAGAACGAAAACGCGATCGCTTCAATTATATATACGCCGAAAAACGATCCTTCCGAAATCAGCGACGCGAGCCCGAAGAGCAGAAACGCCACAGGCCCTTTCTGGTCATAGAGATCGAGATACGGCACCCTGCCGTGCATCATGCCCTTTCCGATTGAAAAATAGATGTTCGCGTCCACCCACTCATTGATCGGGTAGAGCGGCGAGCTCTTTGACAGCAGAAATACAAACACAGCCGCAAACAGCAGGCAAAGGGGATAGACCGTGCGTTTATCGGATGGTTTCAGCGTTTGCCCCATGGTTCAGCCTCCCGGGAAAATCTATCGCCGCAGACCGGCAGATTCTCTGTTATTATATCCAATTTTTCAGGGATTTTCAATTGCGCGCGGGGCTTGCCGACCCGCGGGCGCGTCGTTTGGAGCATCGCGCTAAAATTTGCTTTTCCGGCAAACTTCATTCATTCCGGCTTCACACAGTCGCATTATCATTGAATAATTCGAATAAGCCTCAAAGGAAGGAATCCATATGAAGAAGCACTTTCTGGCCGCCGCCGCGGCAGTTTTATTGGGAGCGGCGTCCCTTGTCGGCTGTTCGCCCGCCGACGCGTCATCTCCGGCCGATCTGATCTATCGCGGTTCGGTCGACTCCGTGTCCGAAAGCGGGGATATTCTCGTTTCGCAGGTTTCCGGATACAACTATGGACAGCCCAGCATTCTGTTTCATGTCGATTCGGAGACGCTGGCCGCACTGAAGGACACGCTGGCGCAGGACGCATTTGTGGAGGTGCGCTATAACGGCGCGCTGACCCGCTCCATTCCGCCGCAGGGCAGCGCGGCATCCGTCCGGGTGATCGCCCCTTACACCGATGGCATTGTGCAAAACGGCACAATACTGAGCGTTACCCCGGGCAAGGAAGGCTACAGCATCTCCCTGCTTCCGCTTGGAGAAGAGAAGCGGGACGACCTGAGCAACACCATCACGCTCACGGTGCATATGTTCGCGCTGGAAGGGCTCAAAGGCGAAGACCTCGTCGAGGGCCTGAAGGTCAGCGCGGTAACCACCTGCATCGTCGCGACGAGCCTGCCGCCGATTATGCAGGCGGTTGCCCTGATGCCCTATACGGAGTAGCCGCCGAAGGCACCCATCGCCGCGCGGCAAATTCTGTCGCAACTAGGGTGAAGGCATGCCGCATCAACAAGAAACGCCGGAGCAAACCGCTTCGGCGTTTATCATCGGGCTTTCGGAGATCAAATTCGATTACAGACAATCACAAATAAATAAGAAAAACCTCTTTTTCCGAATCACTGAAATAAAAGAATAATTGCGAGTCAATCATATAAAATAAGAAAAACCTCTTTTATCCGGAATCCCGAAATAAAAGAGGTGATTTCTTTTTCTTGAAAAGAACGCGTCTTAGACGCTGCGGTTAACCTTGCCGGAACGGAGGCACCGCGTGCAAACATTCATCTTCGTCGGTTTCCCGTCGACAACAACATGCACGCTTTGGATGTTCGGCGCCCAGCCGCGCTTGGTCTTGCGGTTGGAGTGGCTGACCAGATTGCCGGACATGACACCCTTGTTGCAGACTTCACAATACTTACCCATGCGAATCGTCCACCTCCTTGCTAAAAATCGAACAGAACTATATTACCACGCGATACCCCGTGATGCAAGCCTTATTTTCCCGTAACCGCCGCTTTTTTCGCGTATTCGACCGGCGGCGCCGTTAGTCCATTCCGGGAAACCCAACCTGCCGGAGCGCTTCGTAGAGCACGAGCGCGACGCTGTTGCTCAGATTGAGCGAGCGAAGTCCCGCGCGCATGGGAATGCGCACCGCATCCGCGCTTCGCCGGGCAAGCAGTTCCGCCCCGAGCCCCGCCGTCTCCTTGCCGAATACAAGAAAATCCCCGTCTCGATACGCCGCCTGCGCATAGCCGCGCGTCGCGTGCGTGGAGAGCAGGAAAAACCGCGCGTCCGGGTAAGCCGCCTCCACCTCTGCAAAGCTGTCGTGATACACCACATCCAGCTCGTCCCAGTAGTCCAGCCCCGCGCGCTTGAGCTGCCTGTCGTCCACGGAAAATCCAAGCGGCCGCACGAGGTGCAGTTTCGCCCCCGTCACCGCGCAGGTGCGGGCGATGTTCCCGGTGTTTTGCGGAATTTCGGGTTCTACCAATACAATATGAAACAAAAGGGTTCCTCCACTGTTCAGGGCGCATTGCTGCGATATTTGTTTGCTTCTGCCAATATGAAATAGATCCCCGCGCTATCTGCTTTCAGTCCTTGTCGCGGACGCGCGTGCGGATTCCAGCATGAGTAGCATACGCTCGCGTACGTCGTCCGGCTCCAGAATGCGCACACCGCCGCCAAACTGGAACACCCAGCCAAAGAACGGCTCGGACACGCGCACGGGCGCAAACAGCGCATACGTCCGCTCATCGAGCGGCTCCAGGGGCACGTCCGTACCAAAGCGATCGATCATCGCGCCTGTATACTGCCGCTCAAACGCAAGCCGCACCCAGCGCTGCTCGGCTGGCACCATGGAAAACACGGCGCCCGCGTATACCGCCGCGTCGAAGGCCGCGTCCGTCGGGGCGGCAGTCTCCTCAAGGATGCGCACCTCGTCCATCCGGTCCAGTCGATAGTGCGCAAACCCTTCGCGCGAGGGATGCGCGGCAATCAGATAATAGTTGTCCTCCGCATAGATCAGAAGGCAAGGACTGACGACGATCGCCTCCCCGCCGGACTGCGAAAACAGCGTCCGCTTCGGCGTATATGCGCAGCAGACGAACGAGAGCTTTCGCCCGTGTTCCAGCGCGCTTAAAATCAGCGCGGCGTTGTGATAGGCGCGCTCGTTTGCGGCCTTACGCAGTCCGCCGCCAACACCCGGCCTGCGAATCAGCGCGGCTTCGTGGCGGCTCGTCAGGCGGCTCAGCTTGTCGAGCATCGCCTCCGTGCGTTCGCAGGAAAGCAGCCTGCTTGCGCGAACCATGTCCGCCAGCAGCCGAAGCTCCGTACGTTCGAAGACCCGCCCCGCCAGATAATATTCGTTCGCGCGCCGCCTTGTCGCGCGGATGTCCATGCCGTTTTTCCGCAGCAAGGCGATGTCCGCGTATATGCCGCGCCGGTTTGCCGCGCAGCCCGCCAGTTCGAGCCGCGCAATCAGTTCCTTCGTCGTGGCGGGGTGCCGCTCGTCGGTATTCTCCAGAAAAAAGTCTCGAAGCAGCAGCAGCCGCGCGCGCGAATCCAGCATGGTGTTCTATGCCTCCGGCGGAAGAATCGGATTACCCTTTCGCGCCGGTGATCTCGTCGATGCGCGCCAGCTCCCCGTCCGTCAGAGCCGGGGCCTTCAGAATCCCGAGATTCTGAACGATCTGCTCCGGCGACGAAGCGCCGACGAGCACGCTCGTCACGCGGCCGCTGCGCAGCACCCAGCTCAGCGCAAGTTCGGAGAGCGACTGTCCGCGACTGCCTGCCAGTTCGTTGAGCGCGCGAATCTGCCCCAGTTTGTCCCCGGTCAGCTGCTCGCGCTTCAAAAACGGTCCGCCCTTGCCGATTCTGCTGTCGTCCGGCACGCCGTCCAGATACCGGCCTGTTAAAAGCCCTTGTGCCAGCGGACTGAACGCGATGATGCCAAACCCCGCGTCCGCCGCGGTCTGCTCCAGCCCGTCCGGCTCGATATGCCGGTCGAAGATGGAATAGCGCACCTGATCCAGCACAAACGGGCAGCGCAGCTCTTTGAGGATCGCCGCCGCCTTGCGCGCGGTCGCGCTGTCGTAGTTGGAGATGCCTGCGTAGAGCGCGCGCCCGCTCTTCACCGCCGTATCGAGCGCGAGCATGCTCTCCTCCAGCGGCGTCTCTTTGTCCATGCGGTGATGGTAAAAGATATCCACATACGGCAGCCCGAGGCGCTTGAGGCTCTGATCTAAACTGGAGAGCATGTATTTCCGGCTTCCCCAGTCGCCATACGGGCCGGGCCACATGTAATAACCCGCCTTGGTGCTGACCACCAGCTCGTCGCGATAGCCGGAGAGCTCCTCGCGCAGGATGCGCCCGAAGTTTAGTTCCGCGCTGCCCGCCAGCGGGCCGTAGTTGTTGGCGAGGTCAAAGTGCGTCACGCCCCGGTCGAAGGCGGCAAAACACATGCGCTTCATGTTGCCGTAGTCGTCGTTCGTTCCAAAGTTATGCCACAGCCCGAGAGAAAGCATCGGCAGTTTGAGCCCGGTGCTGCCGCAGCGGCGGTAGGTCATTTCGCCATAGCGCTGTTCGTTTGCGATATAAGCCATCGTTCCCCCTCCATACGTCCCGAAATCACAATTTCGCTCCGCCTCACGTCGCGCGGCGGTTTCATATATTGTACCATATCGTATCGCAATCCCCAAGCAACCGGTAAGCCGCGCGCAAAATGCCGGGGCAGAAAAACGTTCATATAAAAATAAGAATTCCTTCATTGACTTTTCCCGGCAAATGCCGGAGAATAGGGAGCGTCGGCGGTTCGAAACGAACACTTTTTCCGCGCCCGCCGCGCACTGATTTTTTAATATGTTCGGAGGTCCTATCTGTGATTACCAAAGTTCCCGTCGCCACCATCGAAATGCAAAACGGCGGCATCATCAAGCTCGAACTGTATTACGACATCGCGCCGAATACGGTGAAAAACTTCATCCACCTTGCCAACAAAGGCTTTTACGACGGAACCATCTTCCACCGCGTGGTGAAGAATTTCGTCATTCAGGGCGGCGACCCGACCGGCACCGGCACCGGCGGCCCGGGCTACCGCATCAAGGGTGAATTCTCCAACAACAAACACCCCAACCCGCTTGCGCACGAGCGCGGCGTGGTCAGCATGGCGCGTCAGGGCAACCCTTACAATCCCCCCGCTGCCTACGACACGGCGGGCAGCCAGTTTTTCATTCTGCATGCGGACGCAGCCTATTTGGACAAGGACTACGCGGCGTTTGGCATGGTGGTGGACGGCATGGACACGGTGGACGCCATCGCAACCTGCGTCACGGGCGTCAACAGCAAGCCCGTCGTCGACCAGAAAATCAAAACCATCCGCGTGGAGACCTTCGGCGAATCGTTCGACGAGCCGGAGACCATAAAAGCCTGATTCCGGTTGATCAAAAGCGGGTCAGCTTCCGGTTAAATTTGTACCACGCGTCCATTCTCTATTGACAAGCACACGCCCATCTGCTAGAATACATAAAAATATTTATGTATTCCGGCGGTGGGCGTTTGTCTGGTTCAGCCGCGCCCGATCCGTTCGGAAAGCCTGAAATCTTTCGGATCGGATGTGATGAACATGGCGCTATCCGGCATTGGCGAAGCGGTTTCGGATCTATATCGAAACCTTCGTCTCTCGCACTATCGCAACCTCTTTGGACAGCTCCGCGAAAAAGCCGGCAGTCTGAGCGCGACCGAGGCGTTTTCCGCCGAGGTCATCTACCTGCTGGACAAGCCGACCATCGGCGAATTTGCGGACTTCATCGGCATCTCTCAGCCAAACGCGTCCTACAAGGTCAACTCGCTCGTCACCAAAGGATATCTCGAGCGCGTCAGCAACGACGAAGACCACCGCGAGGCGCATCTGCACGTCACAAAAAAGTTCCTGGACTATTACGGCCGGCAGCTGCCGGACATGAAAAGCGCGGTTTCGTCCGCGCTGGCTTCGTTTACCGAGCAGGAGATCCTGCTGCTCGGCCGTCTCTTCGGCAGGCTGAACCAGCATATGAGAGCAAAGGCCTGACCGATCGGTTGCGTTGAACGGCAGCCAAGACGATGCACAATAGACAGTTTTAAAGTATTTTTTGGGGGGCAACACATGGATTTATTTGAAAAGTGCTACCGCATGACCGCGGTCAAGGAAGCGCGCGAGGCGGGGATCTATCCGTATTTTCACGCGCTGGAGTCGCGTCAGGACGTAGAGGTCATGATGGAGGGCAAGCGCCGCATCATGCTCGGCTCCAACAACTATCTGGGGCTGACCATCCATCCGGAAGTCATCGAGGCTGGCATTCAGGCAATTGAAAAATACGGCTCCGGCTGCTCGGGCTCGCGCTTTCTCAACGGCACGCTGCGCATGCATCTTGAGCTGGAGCAGGAGCTCGCGCGGTTCCTCAACAAGGAGGCCGTCGTCACGTTTTCCACGGGCTTTCAGAGCAACCTCGGCATCATCAGCGCGCTGGTCGGCAAAAACGACTATGTGATCTGCGACAAGGAAAACCACGCGAGCATCTACGACGGCTGCCGTCTTTCGTTCGGCACCATGGTGCGCTATCGCCATAGCGACATGGAGCACCTGCGGCACACGCTGGAGCAGATTCCCGAAACGGCGGGCAAGCTGATCGTGACCGACGGCGTGTTCAGCATGGGCGGGGATATCGCAAAGCTGCCGGAGATCGTGGCGCTTGCAAAGGAATTCGGCGCGCGGGTCATGGTGGACGATGCGCATGGCCTCGGCGTGGTCGGCAAGGGCGGCCGCGGCACGGCGAGCCACTTCGGCCTTGAGGACGAGGTGGACATCTACATGGGCACGTTCAGCAAGTCCCTCGCCAGCCTCGGCGGCTATATGGCCGCAAGCAGCGAAGTTGCGGAGTATGTCCGCCACAACTCGCGCCCCTTCATCTTCTCCGCGTCCATGACGCCCGCGAGCTGTGCCTGCGCGCTGGCCGCGCTGCGCGTGCTGGAGCGCGAACCGGAGCGCGTGGATCGTCTGCACGAGCTCTGCCGCTATGTGCGCGCCGGGCTGACCGCGCGCGGCATCCCGCATAAATACACGGCGGACGTGCCGATCGTTCCGATCTATACCTACGAAACCATCCGCACGCTCACCATCGCAAAGATGCTCTACGAGGCGGGCGTCTACGTTAACCCCGTTCTCCCGCCCGCAACGCCCGCAACCGAGTGTCTGCTTCGCACGAGCTATATGGCGACGCTGACGGAGCCGCTGCTCGACGAGGCGATGGACATCATGGCCGGCGTTTTGAAGGAGGAAGCCAGATGAAGCGCGTCTGCGTGCTCACGGGCGGCAGCAGCGGCATCGGCAAAGCGAGCGCCGAGTTGCTGGCGCAAAACGGATATACCGTATACGAACTCAGCCGCGGCGGCGCGGATTTTGACGGCATCCGGCACATCACGGCGGATGTGACCGATCCGGATCAGGTGCGCGCGGCGGTGGCGCAGGTGCTCGCGGCTCAAGGCCGGATCGACCTGCTCGTCAACAACGCGGGCTTCGGCATCTCCGGCGCGGTGGAGTTCACCGACCCCAAGGACGCCTTTGCCCAGCTAAATGTGAATTTCTTCGGCGCGCTCAATTGCATCCAGGCGGTTCTGCCCGCCATGCGCGCGCAAAAGAGCGGGCACATCGTCAACATCAGCTCCGTCGCCGCGCCGATCGCGATTCCATTTCAGGCGTTTTACAGCGCCACAAAGGCCGCGACGAACTCCCTCACGCTCGCGCTGCGAAACGAGGTCAAGCCGTTCGGCGTCCGTGTCTGCGCCATCCTGCCGGGTGACGTGAAGACGGGCTTCACCGCCGCGCGAAAGAAAAGCTGCGCGGGCGGCGATATCTACGGAACGGCCATCGACCACGCGGTCGCCGTCATGGAGCACGACGAACAAAACGGCATGCCGCCTAAGATGGTTGCAAGGGCCGTCCTCCGCGCGGCGAATGCGAAACGCCCGCCCGCGTTTTCGACCGTCGGGTTCCAGTATCGCATCTTCGTGCTGCTTAGTAAGCTCCTGCCCGCGAGTTGGACAAACGCGCTCGTAGGGATGATCTACAAGTAAAAGAAAGAACGAATCCATTCACATCATCATACCGTTATCTGAAAGCGCCGTTTTTGAAAACGGCCTTTTTTCTTGCGTTCAAATCAATCTGCCAAAAAGTTGTCGTTTTCTTTCCATTTGCCATGCCATATTTACCTGTATACTGTCCATATCAACCATAGGGGGATTGTAAATTTATGGAAATGCAACGCAAGGAAGGGCTGAATGCGAAACAAAAGCGCGTCCTCAAGCTCGCGCTCGACGCGGTCATGCTCGTTCTGCTCGTATTGATGTATAAAAAGCAGGTCATCAGCCTCGCGTTTCACGAAATCGGCGGGCTGGCGCTGTTCGGCCTTGTGCTGGTGCATCTGCTCGTCAACGCGCGCTGGATCGGCTCCGCGACAATGCGGCTGTTCGCCAAAGGCACGCCGGGGCTTGTGCGCGCGCGGTATATCGTGGACGCGCTGCTGCTGATTTCGTTCCTCGCGGTTGGCGTAACGGGAATTCTGATCAGCAAGGTCGTGTTCAACGTGCACGTCGCCGGCAACGCGCAGACGCTGCATGACTTCACCGCCGCGCTTTCCGTGCTGTTCATGGGCGTGCACCTTGGGCTGCACGCGGACTACATCTTCGGCAAGCTGCTGCGTAAGGGCGCGAACAAGGCCGCAAAGATCGTCCTTGCCGTCGTGCTTGCCGCGATGATCGCGTTTGGCGGTTACAGTCTGTTTTCCTCGTCGTTCGTGAGTTTCCTCGCCTCGCCTCTTCAGGCGGCGCGGTTTTCCCACGGAACGTTTGAGGCGAGCGGCGAACCCGCGCTGGATGGCTCCGCAGGCGAGCGTCCGGCCGATCTGAGCGAGTTGCCGGAGTTCTCGGGCGATGACAGCACGCAGCCCCCACAGAGCGGCACGGGCAGCGTACAGCCGTCTGAGGGCAATCATGAAGGTGGCGGCTTTGGCGGACGCGGCCAGGGCAGCGGAAACGGTCAGGGACAGGGCGGCGGCTATGGCGGCGAAGGCCGCGGGCAGGGCGACTCGACCGGTGCTCTGCTGCTCATCGCGCAGTATGTGAGTATGATAGCGCTCTTCGGCGCGGCGACCTACGGCGTGCTCAAGCTCGTCGGCAAGCGGAGAAAGCCGCAGGCAGTCGTGGCAGAAACGGTTCCCGAGATCGCGGAAACATCCGAAGCGTCTGAAAGCGCGGAACCGCCGCAGGAATAACAATTGAATGTAATCAGGTATGAGAATGGCCCCCGGTCGCGTGATACGGTCGGGGGCTGTTTTAAAAAGCAAAAAAACAGCGCCCGTTCAGGGTGCTGTTTTCTTTGCTTTGGAGCTGATGAGCAGATTCGAACTGCCTACCTCCTCATTACCAATGAGGTGCTCTACCGACTGAGCTACATCAGCGCTCGCAACGAACATTATAGCGAAGCCAGCCGTTCATTGCAAGTGTTATTTCCGAAAAATGGAACTACTCTTCCACACGGATGACGCTTTCCACGGCGTTGACGCAGTCCAGCGCCTCAATGCGCTTGAGCGCCTCGCGTACGCCGAACTCGCTCGCCCGGTGCGTCAAAAACGTGATGCGGGACGATACGCCGTCCGTCTCGCCGAGCTGGATGACGCTCTTGAGCGACACGCCCTGGTCGGCAAACGCCGCCGCGATGGCCGCCATGGTGCCGGGTTTGTCCGCAACGTTCAGCCGCGTGCAGTAGATGCAGTTGAAGTCCTTGACCAGCTCGATCTCGCCGCTCATGCTTTCCTCGTTGACAAACGTCATATACTGATGCCGCTTCTCGTGATGGCAGGCGTACACGATGTCGCTCACCACCGCGCTCGCGGTCGGCATGCAGCCCGCGCCGCGGCCGTAGAGCATCACGTCGTCCACTGCGTGCCCCGTGAGGAAGATGGCGTTGAACACGCCGCGCACGCTCGCGAGCGGATGCGTCATCGGGATCATCGTCGGATGCACGCGCACCTCGATGCGGTTGCCGTCCTTTTTGCCAATGGCCAGCAGCTTGATGCGGTAGTTGAGCAGCTGCGCGGTCTCAAAGTCCGCTTTCGTCAGCTTCGTAATCCCCTCGCGGTAGATCACCTCGATGGGCATATGCGCATGAAAGGACATCGACGAGAGGATGGAAAGCTTGTACATCGCGTCAAAGCCCTCCACGTCCGCCGTGGGGTTCGCCTCGGCGTAGCCGAGCGCCTGCGCGTCCGCCAGCGCGTCCGCAAAGCTCTGGCCATTCTCGGTCATCTGCGTGAGGATGTAGTTCGTCGTGCCGTTGATGATGCCCATCACGCGGGTGATGTTGTTCGCCTGCATAGAGTCGAGTATCGTGCGCAGAATCGGAATGCCGCCGCCGACCGTCGCCTCGAGATACAGCCCCGCGCCGGTGGCTTTCGCCGCCTTTTCAAATGCGGGCCAGTTCTTGCTCATGACTTCTTTATTGGATGTAACGACGGTCTTGCCCGCGCCAAGCGCCTTGATGATGAACGTCCGCGCCGGCTCGATGCCGCCCATGCACTCCACCACGATATCGACGGCGGGATCGGCAATGACCTCGTCGAACGACGTGGTAAAGAGCTCACGCGGCGCAAGCGAGAGGTTCGGCTCATGTTCAAAATCCTTCACCAGGATGCGCCCGACCGAGAGCGCGATGCCTTCGCGATGGGAAATCTGCGCGCCGTTTTCACTGATGATGCGGTAGACGCCGCTGCCAACCGTTCCAAAGCCCAGCAGGGCTACTGTAAAGTGTTTCACGTTTCCTCCTGTATGTCTTTCTCTCCCTGACCAAAAAGAGCGCCTTGAAGCGCTCTTTGGAACGGAGCGTTCGATGCTGAAATCGTTATTCGGAAAGCGCCGCGCCGATGGCGGTCGCAAACGCCGCATGGTCGGGCACCACAAACTTCACCTTGTGCAGGGCGGCAACCTCGTCCAGGCTGCGCTGCGCGATCGGCCAGTCCGTGATCGTGCCGACCATGACAATAGTTCGCGTCAGGTGCCGCTTGGCGGCAAACACCGCCATCACACCGATGGACTGAAAGATCATGTTGCAAAGCCCGGCCGCGATATCCGCTCGCTGCGACTGCTCGCTGAGCTTGCTCATGTTCGCGACGGTGGCGTTCGGCGTTAGATGCGAAAGCGTTCCTTCAAACACGTCCATCAGCTGCAGGTCGATGGCGTGCAGGTCGCCCTGCGCCGCGAGAGATTGCAGTTCGTCCATGTCGTCCGTCTTGCAGAGGCTGCCGCTGAGTCCCTTGAGCATGCCGCCGCCGAGACCCGTTCCGCCAACATGCCAGGCGCGAACCGGCGTAATGCGCGTAAACGACGTGCCGGTGCCGACGCTCACGACGAGCGTGTTTAAATTCTTCGAGAGCTTGGCCGCGCCGCGCGCGACGGAGGTAAACTCTTCCCTGTGCACGGTCTTGACCCCGCGCAGATCTTCCTTGATAAATCCGGAACCGACGCCCGTGATGGCGATGCGGCGCACGCCCGCGTAGCCGAAACTGTCGAGCGCCTCGTCAAAGCTCTGCTCGTCGGGCTTTCTGTATTCCTTGACGCATTTTCCGTTTTTCACCAGCGCAAACTTCGTCGTGGACGCGCCGATGTCGATGCCCAGCACAAGCTCGCGCGGGCTGATCGCCGCAACGATGACCGGCACGAGCAGCACCGCCGCCACAAGCTCGATGGTTCCGTTGATTGCGATAATCGTGCTGAGGATTACGCCCACAAGCGCAACCCCGTTGAGAAGTTCCGAAAACAGCTTGAGCGCGGTGAGCACAAGAACCGTGTTCGTCAGCGTTGCCGCAACAGCGGAAATCGCCGCGTTCAGGCTCGTATTGATCTTCAGTTTGCGAAGCCCTTTGGCCGTCAGGCCGGCCACCGCGCCGACCAGGATACGCGGGACGACGGATACCAGCGGATTGATGAACGGATACCAGATCGGGTTGGTCATCGCGCGCAGCATGCTGGTAACGCCCCAAACAAGGCCGATCACCGCGCCGTATTCCCAACCGAGAAGAACCGCTCCCGCAATGACAACGATGTGCAGCGTGGTGATCTCGATCACGCCGCCGTAAGAGATATATCCGGTAAACGGAACGATCGTCATGACGATGATGAGCGCGGACAGAATGCTGGCCCGTACCAGGTTTTTTGTATCCGGCTTCCGCTTTTTCGCAAGTTCCATGTTTACGCTCCCCCTTTTACTCCCGTTTCGTCAGTCCCCCGACTAAGTTTCAACATTATATATCATTTCCGCCGCACATGCAACGAAAACCGCTCCCGTATCGGTCGTTGACCGACGTGAACGTCCCCTGCTGGCACCATTATATCTTATTTTAATAAGAAACAGCCAGGGTCGGCCTCTCTGTTTTTCTGCTCGAAAAGCGTCAGTTTTCCGTTGACAGGGCATCCCTAATCCGCTATACTTATTTTTGCATTTGTGATGCGTGAGGGAGCATAGCTCAGCTGGGAGAGCACTTGCCTTACAAGCAAGGGGTCACAGGTTCGAGCCCTGT
>CAYLIG010000031.1:0-11582 GCA_964383635.1 uncultured Christensenella sp.
TGGAAGCGTATCCCAACATCAAAATCAACCAGCGCTCGAGGCATTCCATCCCGTCGACCTATGTTGAAAAAGGACTGGACGCGACGGTGGACACCGGCCATATCGACTTTGTCTTTACCAATACGTCCGACTATCCGATGCATATCTTTGCGTACTGCACGGAAAACAAGATGTACAAGAGCCGCAAGCGCGATATCACCGTCGTCATCTACGGCGAAGCGATGCCGGAGGGCACTGAATACAGAACCCGCACCGTACTCGTCTCCGAAGAACCGCCGGGCGACGATATCATCACCGAGACAAACAAACTCTATGTCGGAGAAGAGAATATCCTCACCGAGGCACGCAACAAGTTCGTTGTCGATGTTTATGTGGATCGTTACCTCAACGGCGTCAAGCAGGAAGAGCTCTTCGACCACACCGACGTCTATGACGGCAACCCGCTGCGCAAACAAGTCGGCGTCAAGCCGACGCCGACGCCGATTCCGACCGCCACCCCTGTCCCTTCCCCGACGCCAACACATGAGGAAGGGCCGTAACACGCATGGCGGATCGACAAAGGCGAAAGCAAATTTGCTTTCGCCTTTGTTTATCTCAAATCCGGTTTCGTGCGGCTTATAGAATGACAGGCTGGTTTTTCTTTGGTCATCGGGCTACATGTGTTATACTGATTGCAGTCTCAACGAGCGGAGGAACAACGCATTGCAATACGCTGTACTGGGCGCTTACAGTCTCGACGTCGCCGTCCACCTGTTTGCCTGCGCAAGCAAAGACCGGCTGACGTTGAGAAGAATCACGAAGTGCCTGCTCATGCCGCTGCTTGCGCTTTGCTATATTTTCTTTGCAAGGACGGTATCCCCCCTCGTCGTCTCGGCTGTTTTGTTCGGGTTTGCCGGGGATGTGGTGTTGCTGCTTCGCCCGCGCCGCTGGGCGTTCCCGGGCGGCATCGCCGCGTTTGCCGCGGGGCATATCTGCTATATCGCCGCATTTCTGCGCGCAGCGTCGCGCACCCCCGCCTGGTATGTTTTTGCGCTGCTCGGCGCCGTCACCGTCGCCTGCGCGGTCATGCTGACGCGCTTTCTCTGGAAAGGGCTGCCGAAGCGGCTGCGCGTTCCCGGATTTCTCTATATGCTGATCATCGGATCGATGGCGTCCTCTGCGCTGATATTCGCGTTCTTTGGCGGCCATCCGCTCGGCTGGCTTGCAATGCTCGGCGGCGCGCTGTTCATCTTTTCGGATGCGACGATCGCCGTCGACGCGTTTCACCATCCCGTCCGGCACCGCAACGTCGTCGTCATGTCCACCTACATTCTTGCGCAGACGCTGATCGTATTCGTTCTGGCGCAGATATAATATTTTACCTTGGAAGGAGCCTCTATGCAGACGGAACTCATCCTGCTGATTGTATCCATCGTCATGTTTGCCGCCATGCTGGTGCTGCTGTTCTATGTTATCCGGCGGCAGCAGTCGCTGCACGACAGCATGAAGAATGACCTGAACCGCTCGTTTTCGGATCTGCGGCGGGAGCTCGGCGAGGGCGTGCACTCCTCCGTCTCCCATCTCGGCGGCATGATCCTCGAGCAGCAGCGCACCTCGGACGCGCAGGGCGAGACGCGGTTTAAAACATTTGAGCAAGGCAACGAACAGCGGCTTAAGACATTTGAATTCAACAACGAGCAAAAGCTCGAGGCCATCCGCCAGACGGTGGAGCGCCGCCTCGTCTCCATGCAGAAGGACAACGAGCAGAAGCTCGACGAGATGCGCAAAATTGTGGACGAAAAGCTCCAACAGACGCTGGAAACCAAGGTTGCGCAGTCCTTCAAGCTCGTCAACGAGCGCCTCGAGCAGGTCTACAAGGGTCTCGGCGAGATGCAGACGCTCGCAAACGGCGTTGGCGATCTGAAAAAGGTGCTCAGCAACGTCAAGACGCGCGGCATTCTCGGCGAAATCCAGCTCGGCGCGATTCTCGAGGAAATCCTCGCGCCCGAACAGTATGAAACCAACGTCGCAACGAAAAGCGGCAGTTCCGACCGCGTAGAATACGCCGTCAAACTGCCGACGGACGAGGACGCGCCCGTACTGCTGCCCATCGACTCCAAGTTCCCCGCCGATTTGTATTCCAACCTGCAGGACGCTTACGAGTCCGGCTCTCCGGAGGCAGTCGCCTCCGCGGTCTCCATGCTTACCCAGCGCATCAAGCAGGAGGCGGCGAAGATTCGGGACAAATACCTCGACCCGCCGAACACGACCGATTTTGCGATCATGTTTCTGCCGTTTGAGGGACTGTATGCCGAGGTGGTCAACCGCGGACTCGTCGAGGAACTGCAGCGCAGCTATCGCGTGAACATCGCCGGGCCTTCCACCATGGCGGCCATGCTCAACAGCCTGCAGATGGGCTTTCGCACCTTCGCCATCCAGAAGCGCAGCAGCGAGGTCTGGCGCGTGCTCGGCGCGGTCAAGACGGAGTTCAACAAGTTCAGCAACGTTCTGGCGAACTCCCGAAAACGCCTGCAGCAGGTGGACAATGATCTCGACCAGCTCATCGGCACGCGCACACGCGCCATCACGCGAAACCTGCGCGCGGTGGAGCAACTCGACGAGCGCGGCACCAACACTCTCCTCGGCGCAATGCCGGAGGGCGAAACGGACGACAGCACGGAAGAAAGCGATGCTTTGGACGAATAAGCGCAATCACAAAAGAAGCTGGCAGACGCCAGCTTCTTTTTTATGCCTTCAAATTTCGATCACCGTTCCGGCGTGCATCTCATGCAGCCGCTCTCCCAGCATATCTTTCAGCAGCGCAAACGCTTCGCCGCCCGTACAGTGGCCCGTGTAAAACACCGAACCGGACGCGCCGAGTATTTCCCCGATTGCGCGGATGCGTTCCTCCGGCTCGTTTCTTCCAAGCGACGGGCTGTTCAGATGGAATCCGCCGATCACCACATCCGGCATGCGCCCGAGAAGCTTTTCCGCGCGGCGCAGGATGTTTACGATTCCGCTGTGCGCACAGCCCGCAATCAGCGCCGTTTTATCCCCGTTGCAAAGGATCATGCTCTGCTCGTGCACAAAGTCGTCCGGCACGATCGAGCCGTTTTTTTTCATCAGGATCGTATCGTTGCAGCCGGAGAACAGCACGCGCTCCGTCACGCCGGAAAACAGCGTCACGCCGTCTGTCGGATTCTCGTGCTCGCCCGTGAATACAATTCTGCCGCTGTATTGCAGAGCGTTATCCAGTCCGATATCCACCGTTTCCCCGTTCTTTCGCAGGGACAGATGCGGCTCAAACGCGCTTTTTCGAATATAGACAGGCGCGCGGCTGTTTGCCTCCAGAAATGCGCCGAGTCCGCCGCCGTGGTCATAGTGTCCGTGCGACACGGCAGCCAACTCCACCGCATCGATCGGGCATCCGAGCATTTCCGCATTTTTAAGAAACAGATCGCCTTTGCCCATGTCGAACAGAAACGTTTGTCCCTGCGACTCGATATAAAAGCTCAAGCCGTGTTCCGCGCCGAGCTGTTGTGCGCACGCCTCGTTTTCCACCAGCACTGTCATGCGCATAGATTCACGCTCCTTTCCATCTATAAAAAAAGTCCTGCCGCCGCACCGAACGCACTGCCGCAAGACTATTGTGAATCCCGTTTTTACCGGTTAACGGTGTTCCCGCCGCGGTGCTTCCGACAGCCGCCACACCCGCAGGTTTCCTCCGCCCCGTCGCAGAGCACATAGTCCCCGCCCTGGATGATTAGCACCTTTGCGTTCACCAGCACGTCCGCCAGCTTCTTGCGCGCGTCGTTATAGATGCCCTGCACGGTCGTTCGCGCAACATTCATCTGCGCGGCGCACTCCTCCTGCGTAAATCCCTGCATATCGATCAGACGGATGGTTTCATATTCCTCCACCGTCATGACGACGCGCTCGGGACTGCAATCCGCGTCGATCGGGCCGAATTCCGCGCTGCACGGCAGGCAGCAGACGTGTCTCCATTTTCTGGGTCTTGGCATCTTGTTTTCCTCATGTGTTCATAAAATCCACAGGTTCGCGCATACGCCTGTCTGATCAGTAGACTTTTTTATTTTACTTCAGCGCCGCCGCCGCGTCAATCAAGCGCGGACAAGTCCGGCTCTGCGCAGATCTGTGAAACCCGTCTTGCACACAGTAGCTTGCTATGTGATTTCATCACAGTTTTAGAATGAATAAATATTTTATTATATATTTAGTAATTATTACTATTACTTAATTTAACATCGGAGGTTATGAAACATGGAAGAAATGACTTACGGCCGCATGCCGCTGATCGGAGACGACGCACCTTCTTTCGTCGCAAAAACCACACAGGGCGAAATCCACTTTCCCGAGGACTACAAGGGTAAATGGGTCATTCTCTTTTCCCACCCCGCCGACTTCACTCCCGTATGCACAACAGAGTTTATGACCTTTGCAACCATGGCGGACGAGTTTAAGGCGCTCAACACGGAGCTCATCGGTCTTTCGGTGGATTCGCTGTATGCACATATCGCGTGGCTTCGCAAGATTCAGGAGCTTGAATGGAACGGCATGAAGCACGTTGAAGTCAAGTTCCCGCTGATCGAAGATATCCGCATGGATGTCGCCAACAAGTTCGGCATGATTCAACCCGGCCAATCCAACACACAGGCCGTCCGCGCGGTGTTTGTCATCGACCCGAACGCGAAGATCCGCACGATCCTCTATTACCCGCTTTCGACGGGTCGCAATTTCGACGAGATCAAGCGCATCATCCTTGCTCTTCAGAAGGCCGACAAGGACAGCGTCGCAACCCCCGCCAACTGGCGCCCCGGCGACGACGTGATCGTCCCGACCGCGGGTTCCTGCGGCACGGCCAAAGAGCGCATGGAGAGCCAGAACGACGACCAATATTGCCTCGACTGGTTCATGTGCTTCCGAAAAGAAAAGAAATAAACGTTACAAAAACCCACAAACACCCGGCCGTCTTTCGGTCGGGCGTTTTTGTCGATTTAGCATACCAAACTATTTCCGGTTGACAGATCAGCCTTTTTTATTCAGCGTATAAAACGTTTTCAGTTCCTTCTTCTTCTCGTCGTCCAGATTGTGCCAGCGCACGCCGGTAATCGCCCCCTCCAGCGCGCAGAGGCGCATGTAGCAGGCGGAAGGATCGATGGCGGCGATGCGAAGCCACGCCTCGCGGCTGCCCGTCGCTTTCAGCGCGTCGATGGATGTTATGCCGACCTCGGTCAGCTGCGCTTCGAGTTTATCGGCGATGTTCGGCAAGGATTTGAGTTCTCTCATACTTCGTCTCCTTTATTCGGTCAAATCGATCCAATAGCGTTCCAGATGCACGCCGTCGCGCGCACAAAATACGGTTTTGTCATAGACGCCGCCGCAGGAGAGAATCGTCCTCCGGCTGGCTTCGTTTGACGTAAGACAGGTGATCAGCACGCAGCCCAGTCCGAACGCCCGGCAAACCTTCAGACACTCCGTAAGCATACGCTTTGCATAGCCTTTTCTGCGCTCGTCCGGATGAACGGAATAGCCGATATTGCCGCCGTATTCGCGCAGAAAATCGTTGAATTCGTGCCGAAATTGAATCGTTCCGACGATCTTATGATCACTTTCCCGCAAAAACACGAACTGCTCGGATGGAACCCAGTTGTCCGGTTTTGTCTCGCGGTGTTCTGCTTTCCGGCAAAAATCGAGCCATTCCGCGGGATCTTCCATGCGGCGCAGCGGGCCGGAGCCGTCCATGCTGTCCCCGACTTTGAGGAAGGCAGCGCGGTATGCGGCGATCTGCTCTCGCATGGTTTCGTCCGGCTTGACGAGGACGCAATGATCGCTCGATTCAACCATGATTGTACTCCAGAAAAGACGATCCTAAACAGAGCGGCGTTTCCTCCGTAATCAATTTAGGGAACGCGGCGCGCACTTCCTTTGGCAGCAGGTTGAGATTCGGCACGTCGCGAGCCGGCACCCATTCGGTTGCGATCTGCGATTCGTCCGTTTCGGTCGGCGCAACACGCTCCGCCGAATCGAGGCGGCAGTAAAAGAGATGCAGCATCTTGTGCGCATACTGCGGATACGTTTCGCGAATAAACGGGTCGAGACAAATTTCCTCCATCAGCGCGCAGAAGCGCACCGGCTTAACGGTATAGCCAGTCTCCTCCAGGCATTCGCGGCGAAGCGCATCCGCCATGGTTTCATACTGCTCCTGTCCGCCGCCGGGCAGCGAATAATAATCCCCGTTGTGCTCGTCGCGGCAGCGGTTCAGCAGCACGCGATCTTCGTGCAAGATGATCGCCTTGACTGTACTTCTGACGTTCATGGTCGTTCCTTTTTATTTTTAGATGCGCGTGTCCCGCGCGTAAGAGATATATTTTGTTCCCTGAAAGGTTAGCTCGCCCTTGTCTCCTTCGGTCAACATGCCATACTCCGTGTCCGGCAGGTTGAGTTCCATCCGGTCCCCGCTCTGCACTTCAAAGGTCACATAATAGTCGGTTGTGGCGTAGCCCATGTTCATGTCGTTTACTGTTGTACGCATACGGCGGTGCGTATTCACGTCCGACCGTTTTGCGACCACCTTCGCCGCAACCGTCAGCACCGGCGCTTTGCTGTTTTTGTTCCAGCGCTGCGCGCCGCGCACCGTCTGAATGATGATGACGACAAAAACGAAGATAAAAACGACGAAGAACAGAATCGGCAGCACCGAAAACATCAAGCCGAATCCGTTAAGTGAACTGATTTGCATCTGGACGGTTTCCTTTCCTTGCACTCCGCGCTTACGCGCGCGGACGAATTGCGATCTGTCTGAAATGATTGTTTACAGCACGAAGCCCGATATAATCCGGCAGATGCCGGCGACATCCGCGCGGGCGACAAACTCAAACCTCACGTGCCCCATGCCGGCAAACCACAGATCCAGCTCGCTGTCGAGATCCAGCACGCCCGCGGTCTCGACCGAAAATGCCTGAATCTTGCTGTACGGCAGCGACGTGAAGTCCTTTTTCTTGCCGGTGATGCCCTGAATGTTGATGGCGAAGATGCGCTTATTGGTGAACACCACGCCGTCGCGCACGGTTTGAAACGAGCAGATGATCTCTTCGCCGGAGACGAACATCGGCGAAATCATCTGGGAAAACGTACTGTCCGGTACGGGTCGGAGCTTGAGAAACACCGCGTTTTGAAAGTCGATCATATGCGCTCCTTTTGAAAAACGTTTGTCCCTAATACTATACCCGACCGTGAAGAAAAAAAGAACCCGTTTTCGGATTCTTTTTCGATGGAGAGCAACTTTTATAGCTTTCGATATTTTTTGAGCACGAGGATATTCAGTGCAAAAAACAGCAGTGTAAAGCCGAGCATAATCGCCAGATCCAGCCACACATCCGCAAACCCCGCGCTTTGGAGCATCACCTTTCGCAGCGCGTCCGCGCCGTAGGTCAGCGGAAAAATCTTAGCAAGCCACTGCAGAAACATCGGCGTTTCGCGCAGGTTGAACAGCCCGCAGAACATCATCTGCGGAATGATCACGATCGGAATAAACTGGAACAACTGAAACTCGTTTCGCGCAAACGCCGAAAACAGCGTACCCATGGCGAGCGACGTGCCCGCAATTGTCAGATTGATCAGCAGCACCAGCGGAAAGTCCGTCTGCGTATGCACCTTGAGCGCATAGACGAGAAACGACTGGATCACGACGGTCTGCAGCGCGGCGAACACGCCGAAGCCGAGAAAGTAGCCGAATACGAGCTGACTTCTGCGAAGCGACGAAACCAGAATCCGATCCAGCGTGCCGCTGATGCGCTCGCGCAGAAACGCGATGCCCGCCAGCAGAAACACCAGAAAGAAGATGATGAAGCCCATCATGCTCGGCGCAAGAAAATCAAACTGCTCGTAATCGCCGGAGCCGTAATACAGCTCGACATCCGGCATCTGCATAAGAGACTCCGCCTGCGCGGCCATCTGCGCCGGAAGCGAGGCGAGGTTTTGCTCCTGCGCATACTGCATAAACGCGCGCTTGGTCAGCGCGGTGATCGAGGGATCCGACCCCTCCGCGACGTATCGATCCCCGTCGATATACCCGTCGCTCTCGCCAGCCTTCAGCCTTTCGAGAGCCTCCCCTTCGGTTGACACGAGCGTCACTTCGGCAATTTCCAGCATCGCGTCGGACGGTTCATATTCACTTGCCACGACGTCGATCTTCGCGGTTGTGACGCCGTTACCCAGCAGCAGGTAGAGAAGCGTCATGATCAGCATCGGCGCAATCAGCATGACGACGAGCGTGCGCTTGTCCCCCGCGATCTGCCGAATCAATCTGCCCGCAATGACAAAGCTCTTCATGCCTGTTCGCCTCCCTGCTCGCTGCGCCGGGCGGATTCTATGAACGCCGCCTCCAGCGTGCCTTTGTCCGTCTTTGCCCGCAGCGCATCCGGCGAGCCGTTTTCAATGATCGACCCGCCGCGAATCAGGATCAGCCGGTCGCACTTTTCCGCTTCGTCCATGACGTGCGTGGTCACGATGATCGCGCGACCGAGCTTTTTCAGGCGGTCGAACTCCGTCCAGAACAGTTCGCGCAGCAGCGGATCGATCCCGACGGTCGGTTCGTCCAGCACGATGACGTCAGGTTCGCCGATCAGCGCCGCCGTCAGACTCAGCCGCCGCTTCATGCCGCCGGAGTAATTGACGACCTTTTTGTCCTCGTCCTTGTCCAGCTCCACGAGCTTCATCAGCGCATGCGCCTGTTTTACGGCGTCCCTTTTCCCGATGCCCTTGAGCCGCGCGTAAAACACGAGGTTCTGCAGACCCGTCAGGTCCTCATAGAGCGCGTCCTGCTGCGCCATGTAGCCTATTTTATCCATCATGCCAAGGTTCGGCATGGGCGTGTCCTCAATGCGGATCGTCCCGCGGTCGACCGCCAGCGTGCCGAGCAGGCACTTCACCAGCGTGGTTTTCCCCGCGCCGGACGGGCCGAGAATGCCGAGGATTTCGCCCGCGCCAAGCGTCAAATCCACCCCGCCGAGCACTTTCTCCGTACCGAACCGCTTGTAAATTCCATCCGCTGTGATCATTTGCATGGGGTTTCCCATCCCTTCATCGCTGTATTCAAAAACGCCGAAACGCCTTCCGCGGCATCTTCCTTGTCATCTCCGTCAAATATACTGTAGGACAATATAAACCCGAGCAGTTGAAGCATAACGAAATGCGCGTCCAGCGATTCTTTCAGGTCTCCCCGGCGCTTGCCATAATCCACAACGCGGGTCACGTACTGCTCAATCACCGGAAATACGCTCTGGCGCATCTGGTTGAGCAGCGGCGCGCGGTGGATCAGTTCCGGCAGAACGGACTTGATGAACCGCCCGTTATCCCGGATCATCTGGATTCGATCCGTCAGAATCGCGAACAATATGTGATCGACCGGTTCCGCTTCATGCTCCTGCAGAATCTGGTCGATCGGCCTGCTGATCTTCGGCATCATCACGCGGATGAGCAGCGGAACCATGCGCTCGAGTATCGCGTCCTTGGTTGGAAAATAGCGGAAGATCGTCCCCTCCGCAATGCCGGCGCGCTGGGCGATCTCCTTTGTTCGCGTCGCCTCGAACCCCTTTTCCGAAAAGGCGTTGATCGCCGCGTTGATGATGCGGATTTCCTTGTCCGGGCTCGCCTCGGCATAGTCGCCCAAAAACTCCTGAATATCGTAGCTGTTTTCGCGCATATGTGCCTCCCTCTCGCGGTGAGTGATTGCTCACTCATATTAGACCAAACAAAAAGACATGTCAACAGCGGCATGCCTGATTGTCGTAATTTCTTTGTTCAGTTCAGCGGCGCGATGTCCAGAAACTGCACATCCTTGTGCTTCTCCTCCATGCGGCTGAGCGACCATTCGTTTTTAAAGAGCACCACGGGGCGCTGATACTGATCCTCGAGCAGCATCGTGTCCGTGTACGCGAGCATCTCCTTGTCGAATTTGTCGGTTACGATCCAGCGCGCGAGCTGATACGGCAGCCGGCGGATCGAAATCTCCACGTTGTATTCGTTCTTCAGGCGATATTCGAGCACCTCGAACTGCAGCGCGCCCGCAACGCCGACGGTATACATCTCGATGCCGAGATCCGGCTGCTTGAACACCTGAATCGCGCCTTCCTCGGCGATCTGCTTGATCCCCTTAAGAAACTGCTTGCGTTTGCCGGAGTCTACGGCGTGCACTTCTCCAAAGTGCTCGGAAGGAAACATCGGAATCCCTTCGAACCGAAACGCCTGTTTTCCGCCGCAGAGCGTATCGCCGATTAAGAAGCAGCCCGGGTCGAACACGCCGATGATGTCCCCGGCGTACGCTTCCTCAACACTGATGCGCTCCTGCGCAAGAAACTGCTGGGACTGCGCGAGGCGCAGGTTTTTATTCGTGCGCTGGTGCGTAACCTCCATGCCTTTTTCAAACTTGCCGGAGCAGATGCGCATAAAGGCAATCCGGTCGCGGTGTGCGGGGTCCATGTTCGCCTGAATCTTGAACACAAACCCGGAGAAGTCCTCCGCGTCCGGCTCCACGCTGCCCGCGCTGTGCTGCTTTGTGTTGGGCGACGGCGCCATTTCGATGAACGCCTCCAGAAACGGGCGCACACCGAAGTTCGTCATGGCGCTTCCGAAAAACATCGGCGTCAGCTCGCCCGCGCGAACCTTGTCCATATCCAGTTCTTCCCCAGCGATGTCCAGAAGCTCGATGTCCTCGAGCAGCTTGTCGTAGAGGTGGTCTCCAAGAATCGCGCGAAAGCGCGGATCCGACATATTCCCGGAATCCGAAACCGTGGTCTCCTGCCCGTGGCTGCCGCCCTGAAAGAGCTCGATTTGTCCGGTGCGCCGGTCGTAGACGCCGCGAAAATCGCCGTCCACGCCGATCGGCCAGTTCATCGGGTAGGAGCGGATGCCGAGCGTCGCCTCGATCTCCTCCATCAGGGAGAGCGGGTTTTTGCAGTGCCGGTCGAGCTTGTTGACAAACGTGAAGATCGGAATGCCGAACATGCGGCAAACATGGAAGAGCTTCTTGGTCTGCTCCTCTACGCCCTTTGCGCCGTCGATGAGCATCACCGCGCTGTCCGCCGCCGTCAGCGTGCGGTAGGTGTCTTCGCTGAAATCCTGGTGACCGGGCGTATCGAGGATGTTGATGCGAAACCCGTCGTAATCGAAGTTGAGCACGCTGGACGTGACCGAGATGCCCCTTTGCTTTTCGATCTCCATCCAGTCCGACACGGCAAATTTGCTCGCCTTGCGCCCCTTGACGGTGCCCGCAAGACGAATCGCGCCGCCGAAGAGCAGTAGCTTTTCGGTCAGCGTGGTCTTGCCCGCGTCCGGGTGCGAAATAATCGCAAACGTTTTTCTTCTTTTGACTTCGCTGGTCAGACTTTCCATATTTTAAACCGATTCCTTACTTGCGTCCCTTTGGTGTTCTTCCTGCTCAAAAAAAGAGCCCCGCCTGATTCAGACGGGGTTCCGGCGTGTCTGGTGGAGCATGGGGGATTCGAACCCCCGACCTCAACATTGCGAACGTTGCGCGCTACCAACTGTGCTAATGCCCCAAGCCGCTTGATTATGATACAACA
>CAYLIG010000032.1:0-11395 GCA_964383635.1 uncultured Christensenella sp.
ATGTGTCCATGTCAAGGGGGATGTTGTAACCGCCTTAACGTCCGTGACCTTACCCGTCGCGTAGAAAAACGGGTCGGGCAGTTCGAATTCCAAAGCGAACTTGGCATATCCCGGGTTTTTCCGTAAGAAATTGATCTCCGTGCAGACCTCGGCCTGCGCAAGCCGTGTTTCTCCGCTCCGTAGAGTCCGAGCGAGGGTATGAAGACCCGGCTTGCCGATCGCCGTCAGGAACGCGTCGATGTTATTGTCCAAATCGGCACGATCCTTTCCCTTGATCCACATGGACAGGACGACCTTTCGGCTGTCGAATCGCTTCTTGATCCACCGGTTCCCGTGCTGAAACGGCACCCGCAGGTCGTTTCCCCGGAATTTTGGGATTCCGATCCCTTCGATTGCGGTCTCCACGTCCCATTTCCCGCGCTCACTGAGCGAGAAACCGTTAAACGTCCAATTCTCAGGCAAGCTTTACCACCTCCTCTACGCCAATCCGTACGAATGCTTCAGCAGCGTCGTTCGGATGCTGTCCGAAGCCGTTTCCGCTTTGGGGTTGTTGACAACGATTTCGTATTTGTTTTCCACGTTTCCAGCCTGCACTGTAGAACTGGATGCATTGGAAGAAGAAGGGGATTTCGCGACCGCGTCGACGTCGATATTCAGTCCTTCAAATTTCGTGGGAATCGCCCGTTTCATCTCATCCTCCACGGACCGCATGGCGTCGGTAAAGCCAACACCTAACCCGAGGCCCATGTTCTCACCGATGCCAGCGAACACGGTCGACGGGCTGTGGATGCCGAGCACGCTCTTCGCGCCGTTGATCACACTGCGGAACAGGTTGCCGATCTTGTCCTGAATCCATTGGCCCATGGATTGAATGCCCTGCCAAAGTCCCGATACGATGTTTTTCCCGATCTCCACGACCGAAGAGATCGCTTTGGAGACGCCGTTCACGATCGAGGAAACAACCCTCGGCATATTCGAAGACAGCTGCGGAATCGAGCCGACGATGCCCTGGATCAGCGCTAGGATCATCCGCACACCTGCAGAAAGAATCTGCGGCAGGTTTTCGATCAAACATTCGACGATTGCCGTGATCAGCTGCGGCATCGCTTCGATCAACGCGGGCAACGCGTTTATAATCCCTTCGATCAGACCGAACAGGATCGACATACCCGCTTCTATAACTTGATCGATATTACCCAGCAGTGACGCAACGATTAACACGACCGCTTCCACAATCGCGGGAATCAGCTCGGGTAATGCCTGCCCGATTCCATCCACCAGTGCAAGGATCAGCTGGACTGCCGTATCCACCAGCAACGGCAGGTTATCGACAAGCGCCCAGATGATCGTCATGACTGCGTCGACCGCGACCGGGATCAGCTCCGGCAGCAGCTTGATCAGCATGTTGAGCAGTTGCTTGAAGATAGACGTCACGGTGGTCAATATCGTTGGCAGGAGCGTGGAGATCTCTGAAAACACTGCGCCCAGCGCTTCCGGCAGGGCTTTTACGATATTCTCCAACACCGGCGTGATATTCGTCATAACGGTTCGAAACGCGTCGGTCATATTCCGAGTCAGTGCCAGCGTATCTGCGTTTGCGTTACCCAGCCCTGCCACCCACGACTGAGCTGCCGCTTTCAGCATCCCGATCGAACCGGTGATCGTTTGCGACGATTCGCGTGCAAAGTTACCGGCGTACTGCTCCGTGTTCTCAAAGAACATCTGCATGGCGACTTCGGCCTTCTGCGCCTGCGTTGCCGAACTCCATGTAAAGTCCAGCCCCTTGGCTACGGCATATGCCTGAATGCTGGTCGCGTTCATGGCGACGCCGAGGTTGTCCATCATGGTGAAGTTGCCCTTGGCAGCGCCCGTCACTGCTTCCAGTGCTGCCGATGTTTCAATACCCATGACGGACGCCATATCCGCCGCGCGCTGCATGGCTTTTTCGGTCAGTGCCAGACTCGTCTGCTGATCGACGCCGACGCCTTGAAACAGTGCGCCCATCTTATTGGCGGTGGCAAGGTATTCACTTTGCGAAACACCGAGGTTTCTATATGCGTCCTCGCCGGTCTTCTGAATTGAAGCAGCATATTCGCCGAACACCGCCTCGGAGCCACCGAGGTTCTGTTCGAGCTGACCAAACTGCTCGACGACCGCTTTGCCGAGTTTATATACGGCTGCACCGGCTGCAACCAGAACGGTGCCCATGGCAATACCGACGCTCTTGAGCACGCTGCCAAGCTTTTCAAAACGTGCCTTAGCACGATCAGTCTGGTCTGCTGCGCCCTCAACCTTGTCACCAAACCCATCCGCTTTCTTTTCCGCGTCCTGAAATTCGTCGCCTACGCCATCGATGGCTTTCTCGTTATTCTTCAGCTCGCGCTCCATGTTATTGAGCTCGGCTTCCGCATTGTTCAGCTGCACCGTCCACTGCTGCGTTCTGCGATCGTTTTCGCCAAACGATACAGCGGAATTTTCGAGCGCCTTACGAAGCAGTTCGATCTTGTCCTTCTGTTCGGAGATCCGGCGGGTCAGCACGCCATTTCTGGCGGTGAGTGCGGACACGCCGCGATCCTGTTTATCGAACTGTGACTCAACCAGCTTCATCTCGGAGCCGAGCACTTTGAACTGCTGATTGATATCTTTCAACGCGGCCTTGAACTCACGTTCGCCCTCAATACCGATCCTGAGGCCAAAATCATCCGCCATGTACTCAGCTCCTTTCTGAAAGATAAAAAACGACTAGATCCCAAACGGGATCAAGTCGTCGATAAAGGTATCCGTTATTGCTTTCGCCAATCCATGGAACTGCTTATATACCTCCCACTGGTCGAGCAGCACGCCAAGCGGCATGAGCCAGACTTCGCGCTCCGGTCGTCCCAGTAAGGTCACGCCGTAAAAAATCAACCGGGTGAACGTTTCCTCATCGCTCACCCGGCAGGTGCGTTTTTTTCCAGCTCCGGTTCGCTTTCCACGTACCGTTTCGTGCCCCGGAACATCGATTCCATGATCGCGTCCTTGTACGCCGCCAGTTCGTGCGGCGAGGTCAATAGTTCGATCGTTTCCTCCGTCAGCGGATCTCGCTTGTCTTCCGGGTGTTGAAAATTGTGAATCAGGATGCTCTGATTCGCCAGCAGAGCAATCAGCCAGATCAACTCATCCAGCGCATTCTCGAAATTCTCCGCCTTCATGAGCTTGTCGCCAAGGCTGGCAAGCCCGCCGTAGCGCTTCGCGATCTGTTTGGTCGCGCCAGTGGTTAGAACCAGCTCATATACCCTGTCACCAATCGTAATCTCCGCAGCACGTTCGTTCTCCATATGCCGCCTCCGTTATTCTGCCGCCGCGGCAAACGTCGGCTCATATACCGCCGTATACCATCCGGTGATCGTCGCCGCCGATACGCTTACGTCGTCTTCATTGACTTCGGACTTCCAGGGATGTTTACCCTGTCCGTCAATCTTGTTGCGTCGATAGATCGTGCCTTCGACCGTAGGCGTATTGAAGCTAATGCTGTCGCCCTTCGTAGCAAGATTCGTTGCCGGAATGCCGAAGATGACGCGGTATAGCCAGAAATACCGGTATTTGCCATTGCTTTTCTTCGCACGGAATCCAACCGCTACCGGCGACGGCATACCTTCTCCCTGTGAGATCACCACGCCGTTGTCGTCGATCACCGCACCGACCAAATCGCCCGCGACTGCCGCGCCGATATCGTTGATCCCGAGCGAAAGTTTCCCGCTCTTGAATTCCTTTACGACCTCCGCTGCAGAATCGTCGGCAAACAGCGTCGCTTCGTTCAGTTCAATCTCCAGATCCGCGGAGATCGCTTTTGCCAGCAGCTGCGGCGTGCCATATGTTTCATCTCCGGCAGTATCTTCCGTGATCTTGGAATAATACAGCCGGTCCAAACCAACAGTGGCCATTTATGTTTCCTCCATTTCAATCACTACATCTATGGAATAATGGTGGTACTCTGTATCGGCCTCATACCCGATATACCGACGATCAGTTACCACAAACCCCGCCGTCAGCAGCATGCGGACGAGCAGGTCTTTCTTTTGCGTGTAGTTTTTCTTTGAAAAAAGCGACAGCCGCGCTTCTTCGATATTCATGCCGGGCGTATCGTCTGCAAACAGCGCGAAGTGCTCTGAAATCGGTGTGATCACGACGTATTCGTCCGGTGCGGTGCCTGAGAAACCGCCGGTTTCCACAGGAAGTCCGGCGCTTTCAATAATCGTATTCAGTTCTTTCAACATACTCACGGGAGTTTCAGTTCCTCCTTCAGTACGGTTTTCATAGCTTCGATACAAGGATTTTGGCTAGAAGATTGTGTCCTCTTCAGAAATGGCTTCGGTGGTTGGCCGTGCTTGCCGTACTCGATCAAGTTAGCAAGCATAGCGTTGTTCGCATCTCCGCGCCCCTCCGAGAATCCAACCTTGACGTCGTAATTACCCCCGTCGTTCACCTTGACGGGCGAGACGCCAAGCGCAGACAACAGCTTGCCGGTAGAGCGGGATTTATACTTCGTTCCCCGACCAATCGCCGAGTTCAAATTCTCCCGCATTTTCTCAAACACGACCTTGCCGCCTGCCTCGAGGGCTTTTGGAATCGCCGAATCGGTTTTTTCAGCTGCTTTGGCCAATTGATCCATGAGCGCCATCGGCATCTTTATCATTACTCTAGCCACGAGCCACCTCCATCTTCTTTGCCAGAACCTCGAGATACATCTTTCGTCCCTTCACGTCCTCGACGGATGTGATTTCGTATCGTTCGCCGTCGCACAGGATCATATGCTCCGTAGTGACGATCAAACCTGGAGTTGTCCGAAAGCAGAACAGATCGGTCGCCTCCGAAAAGGCGGCGCGGTTGACCCATTTCTGGGAACCGTGCCGGCCTTCCCGGTAGGCATGGAGGGAGACGAGAATATTGTCTGTTTTCGTTGAGAAACCTTCCGCGTCCTTGACGACCGTTTCTATCGCGATCGAAATCCACACATTCATTTTGCCGAAACTCATATGCCAACCTTCCAGTCCCGATCGAGCCGGAGCAGAGTGTTTACCGTATTCCATACCTGTTGCCCCGCCTGAACGTTGTCCGCAAAGAACCCGCCCGTACTGCCGTCCCGGCTCTCGTAGAAATGAGATGCCAGCATGATCACAGCCTGTTCGGTTGTCGCAGGCATGGCTGCCGCTTCGTAAGTTCCGGCGGTCAGGTGCTGGTAGCTTTCTGCATATGCGACCGCGGCGTCGATCAAGCGTTGCAGCAGTTCGTCGTCCGCGTCGTGCTCGAGAATCAGGTTTGCCTTGACCTTGCTCAGGAGAGTCGGCATCTTACATCGAACCTACTTCGTCCGCTGCCATGATTCCGGCGGTCTTTAGCGCGGCAAGCAGTGTATTAAAATCGGTAACCAACGTCGCAACGTCAGCCGCGGTACTCGCGGGCTGGTTGTCAGCTATACCAACGACGCCGGGACTGTCCGCCACAGCGGCGGGAAGCCCCGTCACCGAGGCTCCCTCCTGAATCTCCAGCGTGCCGCCGATCACCAACCGATCACCGCCGTCCGCGAGATAGTTCTTACAGTTGCGGGTCACATCACCCATCGGAGTATCCATGATCTCCATATAGTCCCTCCATTACGCCTTCTGCTGCAGAACCTTGATCGCTTCCGGCAGGATGAGCTTGCCGTCAAGGCGCTGGGAAGCGAGGAATCCGATCTGGCCGGTGGTCGCGTACAGCTCGTTTAGGCGCTTGAACGTCCTGCCCTGACGATCGGCGATCCAGTAATAGGAAAAATCGCCGAACGCGATGGATTTGCTCCCCGCCGCTACGGTAGGCATGCATTCGCTGGTGACCACCCTATGGCCAAGGATCATATCAGGCGCGTTTTCCGTGATGCCCGGTCGCCAGAGGTACTGACCGTCGCCGTCTTTAAGCTTTCTTAACAGCTTCACGGTCGTGTCGTTGAGCACGAATACCGCACTTTTACGGTACGGTGCGCGCAGCGAGTACACAAGGTCGATCAACTCGTCGCCCATGATCGCCGTTGCCCCAGCAGTGGTGACGCCGATTTCCGCGCCGCCGGTGGCATTGAGTATACCCGTAGGTTTCCCGACGCCATTGCCGTTGAGGAACGCGTCCTCTTCCTTGTCGCCGATGCGCTTACCGAACTGCTCGGATACATATCCTTCGATATCGAAGATACTGTCCGAAAGCAGTTCTTCCGACACCTTGATCATGGTCGCGACCTTGTATGCACCAAGGATGATTTGCGCAAAAGAGTCATCGGACAGCGGGTAGCTGCCTTCTTCGTCGACCCAGTCGGCGGTGCCTTTCGACGCGACGACCGGAATCTTCCGATCGCCATAGCTGGTCTGGATCACATGACAGAGCGGGCGAAGTACATTCGTATCCGTCAGCTTCTGCACCAGCGTCTTTTCGAACTCATCGGGTACGAGATACCCGCCTTCGCTGTCGGTGCCCTCTAGCAGGGAGTTCAGGATTTCCGGCCTTGGATTCTTCGCGCGAATCGCGTTCCAGAACGCCTTTTTATACTCGGCTGTCGCGCGGCCCGTCGTCTGCTCCGCATTGGTCTGCGCAGGCTTGCTGATCAGCGGGTCGGCGGTGGGTTTGTTCAGTTCCGCGTCCAGCGCCGACTGGCGTTCAAGACGTTCCACCTCTTTGCCGAGCGCGACTACCTCGGCCTCCATCTTTTCATATGCCCCTGCATCCTCGGCGGAGAGCAGGCCGTCTGCGCCTCGCTTGACGTCCAGAAACGCTTTCGCGGCGTCCCATTTCTTCGCGCGATTCTCGCGCAGCTGTAAAATCGTATTCATGTTTTTTCCTCCTCAATGTAAAATCAAAGAGAGCCGCTGATAAAGCGGCTCCGCAGAGTATCTCTGTTCTTCGGGTGGTGCGGGAGTTTTATCCTCCATGTCAGGCGGTTTGCATTCCTGTTTTCGCTGCAGCTTATTCAACAGCGAATTCGCCACAGCACGGCGGGAGAAGCTGAATGTGACGTCGTCGTGCTGGTGCTGTTTCTTCTCGTCCACCAGAACGCAGTCCGCGAAACCAAGCTCAATTGCTTTGTTTGCGTTCATCCACGTTTCCGCGTCCATAAGGTGTGCGAGCTTCGCGCGGGACATCCTCGTTTTCAGCTCGTATGCGTTGATGATGCTCTCTTTCACCTCGTCCAGCATGGCGATGGCTTTCTGCATTTCCTCGCTGTCGCCGATCGCTACCGTCAGCGGATTATGGATCATGAGCAAGCTGGTCGGCGCCATGAGCACCTCGGTGCCCGCCATGGCAATGACCGACGCGGCGCTCGCCGCGATGCCGTCGATCTTGACCGTGATATGCCCTTTGTAGTCCATGAGCATGGTGTAGATCTGGCTCGCCGCTACACAGTCGCCGCCCGGGCTGTTAATCCAGATAACAACGTCACCCGTTCCGGCGTTCAGTTCGTCTCGGAACATCCTCGGGGTGACGTCGTCTTCAAACCAGCTTTCTTCGGCGATCGTGCCTTCCAGCGTCAGCGTTCGAGTACCATCTTCATTTCGCACCCAGTTCCAAAATTGTTTCTTCAAGCGGAATCCTCCTTCTTGTATTGTGTCCCCGCGAATAAGCCCGCGTCCTCCAGCTTCGTCATAGCCCCGTTGATCAGGTACAAATCCCCGCCAAGATCAGGTGCAATGCGATCGAGGTTCTCGAGTTCGCGGATGTCGTTCGCGCTCATCCAGCCGTTCTGACGCGCGGTGGCGTATCCAGTCATACGGGAGGCGTAGTCGCCGCGAAGAAGTCCATCGACGTTAAACTTAATGAAGTACGTCGGTTTCTCGCTCTCGCTGAACAGCACCCGACACATACTCTGTTCCCAGCGCACGACCCAGGGATCGAGGGTATACTTCACAAACTCCAACGACTGCTGCTCGATGTTGCTGAACGATGATTTCTCCAAATCCGCCAGCATGTGCGGCGGTACGCGGAAGATGCGCGCGATCTCATTGATCTGAAACTTGCGCGTTTCTAAGAACTGTGCCTGTTCGGGCGCAATCCCGATGGGCGTGTACTTCATGCCCTCTTCAAGAACCGCAATCTTGTGCGCGTTCGTGCTGCCCTGATAAGCCGAGTTCCAACTTTCCTTGACCCGCATCGGGTCTTTGATCGTGCCGGGGTGTTCCAGCACGCCGGAAGGAGCTGCGCCGTTCGCGAAGAACTTCGCCCCGTACTCCTCGGTCGCAATTGCCAAGCCGATCGCATTCTTCGCCATGGCGATCGGGCTGTAGCCGATCAGGCCGTCGAAGCCGAGACCGGGAATATGCAGAACATCCGAAGGAGAAAGTGTCACCCAGATAGATTTGCCCAATGTTGCCGGATCTTCCGCACTCCGCTGATACGAATAAAAAAGTCGGCCGCTTTGATCGCGGTCGACTGTCATTTTGTTCGGCATAAGCGGGTAGAGCGCGATCACCTCGCCTCTGGCGTTTCGGATGATCTGCGCATAGGCGTTGCCCCATAGGAGCAGGTGGCTCATGAGCGTTTCCCGGAACGCGAAGCTCGTCATCTCGGGATTTGGTTCGTCGTGCAACAGCCGATAGAGCGGATGTTTGAACGCTTTCTCTTTGCCGCCGCTGTCATTATATTTGTAGACATTCAGCGGCAGACCCGCGACCGTCTCCGACAGGATCCTCACGCAGGAGTACACCGCCGTCATCTGCATGGCGGTCGTTTCATTCACCGGCTTCCCGCTCGACGTACCGCCGAAGAAGAAGCTGTAGCGGCTGCCGTTCAGGGAGTCTTTCGGCTTGTCACGCGAGTGGAAGATGGAATGAATGAATCCCATTTAGATACCTCATTTGACTTTATATCGTTATGTTGATAAAATATGCATATCAAAATCAGGAGGTGATTTCGATGGCTGTAATCCGCCCCAGTTCCGATCTGCGCAACCGATACGGGGAGATCTCCGAGTTCTGCAACAAACATCAGGAGCCTGTGTTCATCACGAAGAACGGTTCAGGCGATCTCGTAGTTATGTCCAATGCCGAATACGAACGACTCAGTGGTAAACACGAGCTTTATCGCATGATTGATGTCGCCCTTGCCGACGCGGATGCTAGCAGAAGCCGGAAGGCCGAGGACGTATTTTCCGACATAGAGAGGAAGCACGGCCTTGGAAAAGTATGAAATACGGATTGTTGACGCGGCGGAGCAAGATCTGAATCAAATCTTCGGCTATATTGCCGATACGCTTCATGAACCCGAAGCCGCCGCTCGGTTGCTGATATCATTTCGCGAGGCCATTGATTCGCTGCGGCAGCTTCCGTTCCGGCAACGTCCGCTTCATGAAGAGCCTTACACGACGCTCGGGGTGCGGCGATTGTTCGTCGGAAACTACATTGTTTTCTATTCGGCGATAGAAGATGATACTACCATACAGATTCTCAGGGTTTTATATAAGCGCCGCGAATGGCAAGCACTATTGGAATACGATCAGTTTGAACCGTAGATTGAAATAATCCGGCATATCTAACAGTCTTATTTCATTTTCATGCTCAAAATCGAAATAACGATTAACCGAGAATGAACAATCCGCGTCCATTGTAAATGCTCTCGTTCTCGGTTCCGCCATTTCGCAGCGCCCGATCCAACGCCATAATCGTCGCAACAGCACCGTCGATCTTCTCGGTGCTTTTTTCTTTGTCCGGCTTGATGTTCCCTGCCGGATCGGTGCGGATGTAGATGTTGTCCATCATCCAGCGCAATACCGGCTGACCGCCATGCGCGATTCTCTGTTCCAGCGTCAGCTTCATGAGTTCCTTCGTCGGAGGAGACATATCCTTGAACCCCTGACCAAACGGAACGACCGTGAAACCCATCCCCTCAAGGTTTTGCACCATCTGCACCGCGCCCCAGCGGTCGAACGCAATCTCGCGGATGTTGTATTTCATGCCGAGCTGTTCGATGAACGTTTCGATAAACCCGTAATGCACGACGTTTCCCTCGGTGGTCAGCAGGCAGCCCTGCTTCTCCCATAGATCGTAATTCACATGATCGCGCCGCACACGAAGGTCGATATTTTCCTCCGGGATCCAGAAGAACGGTAGGATCACATATTTGTCCGTTTCATCCAGCGGCGGAAACACGAGCACAAACGCAGTGATATCCGTACTAGACGAAAGATCGAGCCCACCATAGCAAACGCGTCCTTCAAGTGCTTTGGGATCAACCGAAAACGCGCATTTATCCCATATGTCCATCGGCATCCAGCGGATCGCTTGTTTCACCCACTGATTCAAACGAAGCTGACGAAACGCGTTCTCTTCGGCGGGGTTCTGCTGTGCGCTTTCGCAAGCGGCTTTCACCTTGTCGATGCCAACCGTAATACCAAGCGACGGGTTTGCTTTCTTCCATACTTTTGGATCAGTCCAGGAGTCGATTTCATCTGTGCCATAGATCACAGGATAGAATGTCGGATCCGTCTTTCTGCCGTCGAGAATGTCCTTGGCTTTTGAATGCACTTCCCAGCAGATGGAGTTCGTGTTATCTCCCGCTGTGGTGATCAGAAAATACAGTGGCTGCATTCTGGCATCGCCGCTGCCCTTGGTCATAACGTCAAAGAGCCGGCGATTCGGCTGCGTGTGCAGTTCATCGAAGATGACGCCATGCGTATTGAAGCCGTGCTTGCTGGCAACATCCGCCGATAGCACCTGATAGTAACTCCCAGTCGGCAGGTACACGATTCGCTTCTGCGACGCGAGGATCTTCACGCGCTTAACCAGTGCCGGGCACATGGTGACCATGTCCTTTGCAACCTCGAACACGATAGAAGCCTGCTGGCGGTCGGCTGCACATCCGTATACTTCGGCGCGTTCTTCATGATCGCCGCAGGTAAGAAGTAATGCGACTGCGGCGGCGAGCTCAGACTTACCATTCTTCTTTGGTATTTCGATGTACGCGGTATTGAACTGCCGATACCCGCTGGGCTTCAGCGTTCCAAACACATCGCGGATGATCCGCTCCTGCCAGTCAATCAGAAAAAACGGCTTCCCTGCCCAAGTACCTTTGGTGTGCGAAAGGCATTCAATAAAAGAGACGGCGTTGTCCGCCGCCTGTTTATCGTAGACCGAGTCCTTTGCTTTGAATGGAGTCGGCACGTATTTCTTCAGTTTTCGAATCAACGCCTCCTCCTCCTTATGAAATCAACACGGAGGCCCGCGTGAGCCTCCGTGTTTGGCTTGGTTTGGTTATCGGATGTCGTTGGGGCAACCGCCCCATATGTTCATTAACCCGTTCTGTGGCAGCGACGTTGCCCCACGCGCGGTGTCCTATGCTGTTCGCTCATAAGCAAAATAATCTACTAAACCAACGCGTTACCATCTATTGTCAGGCAGATAAA
>CAYLIG010000033.1:0-11045 GCA_964383635.1 uncultured Christensenella sp.
AAATCATCACTTTGCCATTTTTCTGCTGATTTGCACCCACCTGCACCCACCCTCTCGTTTCGCGCGATTGTATCATTTCGTGAGGGTTTAGCCAGCTAAGTACTCACGAAATGATACCATTCGTGGGTACTTTTTCTATGCGAGAAACCCAGACTTCTGGGCTTTTTGGATTTTAGTGTTCTGATTATTTTTTCGAATATCTGTTGATTATGTCCCCGGTTATAAATAGCAAGAAAATTTGCACCCACCCCGAGGAAACGCGCGAGAGTATGGAGGAAACGCGCAAGAGTATTGTTATCTAGCAGGATCGACAAGAACTACTAGGTTTACAAATGAATTTGCAATCGGTAAGTATTCTGAGTTGCATTAGAGTGTGTTTCTAAATTCATATTGCCATGTATCATGCAAGGAGTATGCGGATGCAAGCCAGATGCACGAAGCCCAAGTACCTACAAGCACGCTTATCGTAGCGGGTTGCAATTCGTCGAAACTCCTTCAGCTTGAGGAAAAAGCATTCCACAAGATGACGTTCTTTGTATCTCCACCAATCGCAGAACCAAGGATCTAGTTCATTTGACTTGGGTGGAATGCAATAATCGGCACTACGTGTGGCAATGTATTCGCGTAATCTGAGTGCCCCGTATGCCTTGTCAGCCAGTACCATAGAACCCTTGATGGAGACGCAGCTCAATAATTCCTCTGCAACGGCGACATCATGCACGTTCCCGGCTGAAAGTTGGATATGAATTGGGTTCCCCAGTGCATCGACGACTGCGTGAATCTTCGTGCTGCGTCCACCGCGGCTTACTCCGATGCATTCGTTTTGGCGTTGGTTTTGGGAATCGCTTTCCCCTTTTTTGTGGCTCCCGCGCTCGCCTTGTGAGCCTTGATATAAGTGCTGTCGATGCTGATATCCTGCAAATCTGCATCCGCGCCAAGATCTTTAAAAATTCGCTCCAGAAGACCGGCTTCCTGCCATTGCACGAAGCGCTTATAGGTGGTTTGCCACGCTCCATATCGCTCCGGCAGATCTCTCCACGCAGCACCACTACGCCCGATCCACAGGATTCCATTCAAAATCTGCCGTGAATCTTTGCGCGGCCTGCCCTTGTCTCCAGCTTGCCGATCCGGAAAGTACGGTTGCAGGCCTTCCCATTCAGCATCCGTGAGTTCATAACGTCGAATTACAGTTCCCATTTCTTGTACCTCTGTATATATATTCGACGTTTCTCTCAAACATCCTTTTGGAAACACACTCTAGTTTAGTCATGCGCTTATAACACGAGTATCGCTTGACTAATAGAAATTAGGTCTATGAATAGTATAAAAGCAATTAATTGACATCGTCAATCCGACGTGACATAATGACATTATATTGACCGGCCATTATTTAGGCTTTAGGGAGGCGCAATTAGTGGGACAGAAAACGATAAAAGTCAGTCCTGAACTTGCAAAGACTATCAGGGCAAGGCGAAATGAGCTAAATCTTACAATTGAAGAAGCAGCAACTAAAGCTTCTGTAGGAACAAAAACTTGGAGTCGTTATGAGTCTGGCGAATCCATTAGAAAAGATAAATACAAGGGGATTTGCAAAGCATTGAATTGGCGAACTTTTCCAGATCAAGAGGGACCCGATGCCACAGATAGAATTAACTTGGATGAGTACAAGAAGCACGAAGCTTGGTCAAAATTCCTATCAAAGGAATTTGGGAAGTCTGCTGCAGCATCATTTGCAATCGGAAGCGACATTCTGCTTGATCATCTTAACGAGGATATGGAAGCACTTTCTTCCATGCCAAAGGGGACACATGTTGGCGAAGTGGACTTTTCATGGCTAGAGCCTTCTTTGCCACCACAGTTCTTAATGCGTTATGACTATGACTTTTTATATATTATGCGCTGTACTATTTTGCGTTTGCGAGCAATTGCTCACGCGGGCAATGAAATAATAGCACATAGTGTTATTGAGGAACTTGCATTATATTTGATTGTGGAAGAATCAGAATTTCTCATGGAGAGTGCTGAAATAGAGGATAATGATGATTGGAAGGATTGGATATTTAACATCTTTGATGATATGGATATCATAACATTCTTGTATTCTGACTTTTTTGTGGAACGCGATAATATATATCATTTTAACCATTGGTATGAGCAGCAATTTTATATGGATAGATAAAATGGAACCAATGCCATCCATAGATTGACGCAAGAAGCCGATTGTGAGAGCAAATTAAAAATAACTCATTTTTACCTTGTCATATATCTAGTGCTTGTGATCATACAGTTCAATCTTTCCGCACTGATGTTAAGTTCCGATTGCTACCGAATATTTTGAGTTGTCCAAGAATTTTCTAACTATATAGCCAATCATAGTATGCAGCAAACTCATTGGTGCTAATAATCCTAGGTTAGGACTTCAGAGAGTTAACAATGGATGCAAAAAAATACCATGCTTTTCCCAATTCACTAATCACATTCTATCGATAATCCTCAATGCTCGAGGAAAACAATAGTTGATTGAACGTGTAATCATTCAGCCTATAACTGTTTTGTGTTTTTAGTCAACTATCTCTGCGTAATAAAATTTCTGCTATTGTAGAATTATTCTACAATCGTTACAATATCATTAACAGTAAATTTCAGGAGAAGTATATGACATTAGTTCTAGATTATATAATGAAGCAATATGAACATTTGAAAGACACTTTCAAACACTCTGCTAGCGATGAAAGTGTCACGCGCTGTCTTATCACCTTGTATGACTTAACTTCGTCTTTTTTGATTACTGTTGATAAAATCGAGCTAGTATCAAAGGTAGAGGGAAAAAAATATCTGGCTTTTTCTACAGAAACCAAGCGTTCAAGAGCATTTACTCCTGCTCTTTTCGATGCAGGAGTAAACAAAGACGAGCTAACCCACAAATGTGCAGTTGACTTGCTTTGGGAGAGTATTAATGAGAATAACATATCCTCTTTATCTGCTCACGACATAACTTGTGCGGTCTATGCTATTGCGATTTCTTTTTGTTGCAGCATTGACTTGCTAAAATCATCGGATCAAAAAACGCCTGGTACTTACTTTGAAATGTTAATCGGCCATTTATTGTCAAAACATTTGCACCTCAATCCAAGGAATCAAATGGACGTATTGAGTTTAGGTACACGAACGACACTTCCGACAGATTTTATATTTGACCTAGGTCCTGAAAAGGCAAAGTATCACGTTCCAGTGAAGACTTCAACTCGCGAACGGGTTGTACAGGTATGGGCACATCAGAGGGTATTGGATGGAGTATATGGTACAGGTCGATTTCTCGGCTTGCTTATGTGTTTATCAGAGACGAAAGTGGATTCCAAGAAACTAGAAGTAACAGAGATCTGTCTCCCCGACCAATGGCGACTTTACCAATTGTTCATTTCCCAATTGAAGCGAGTTTACTATCTTGATATCCCCGATAAGTATAAGGAACTCAACTTAGTGTTCCCCAAAATCTGCGTTAAAGAGTTTGGTGAGTTTTTTCACGAAGATGTGGGTCTAGATGATTGAAAAACGCGACATTTAATGTCGCGTTAATCTCACTCTACGTATTCCCTTATCTTCATTCCCCAAGCATATGCGAGCAGTGGAGGAACTGCATCTCCTATTTGTTCGTACTTATCTTGCTGAGTACGATCATCATGTGCCACTAAATATGGACCGCCACAAAAATCGTATGAATCGGGGAATGATTGAAGTCTTGCACACTCTCTTACAGTTAAAGCACGATTTTGAGTTGGATGGACAAACTCATCTAAACAATGGCTTGTAACAGTCGGTGAAGGTTGAGTAACCTCAAGTCTATAGTTCCTTTTTACATAAATAATTTTCGGAAGAATTTTCTTTGTTTGATAATCCTCCAACTCTTCATTATTTAAGCGTGCGAATATCTCCTTAAGACCTTCACCTGGGTGCAACAATCCAAAGCGTGTAATAATATGTTTTCGATGATTCATTGGCAGGTGATTCATCAACTGATGCTCAGCAGTTGTTCGATGCCAGAACTCATCGGATTGCATCAACCTTGAGTAAGCAGAGCTTGTATCTAGATACACTTTGTTTTCGGTCCATGTGTTCGCCTCAACCGGCGGTATATCTATAAATGCATCACCCACTGTAACCGGTGAAAAGCAATTGGGGTTCGGCGGTGCAAGAGGTTTTTTTATGTCCCTAGATGCAAGGATAAAAAATCGACTCCTTTTTTGCGGGACCCCATAATCAACTGTATTTAAAATGACTTCAATGTGGTTTACATATCCAGAGGCCTCAAGCTCATTATACAGAAGGTCAATTACTCTCACTGATGACTCCCTGCTGACGCGTTTTGTCGTTATCGCAGGTACGTTTTCGAATAAAATCATCTTTGCATTTGCAATGTTTGCGATCCGAATTCCCTCGCGAAATAAAAACTGACGATCATCATATGATGCACGAGAAGAGTTCCCTGCAGTAGAAAAAGTCTCGCATGGCATGCCAGCCGTCACTAAATCAACGCCTTCATGTGGGATGTACGGTACAATTTGTTCTGCAACCACATCTCTGATATCTGAATGTATCACATTTACTTCAGGATGATTTGCCGAATATGTTTCGACACAACTCTTTATGTGTTCTATTGCAATCAAAGTCCTAAAACCAGCTGCGTGTAGCCCCGTGCAAATTCCTCCCACGCCGCTAAAGCAATCGATATGTGTAGGTTCGTTCATGTTATTCTTCATTACTTTCCTTCGAAATTTCGATTACATCCCCAATTTCACATTTCATGACTTCGCATATTTTTGAAAGTATATCAATAGAGACCGATTGATTTTTGCCAATCTTTGCCATCGCATTTGTACTAATCTTTGCTCGAGTTCGCAATTGAGTATTGTTAAGATGACAATCGATCATTCTTTTGCGTAATTTATCATATGAAATTGCCATTCTTGTCACCTCCTCTCGGTATTATAAAGAGAATTATCTCACATATCAAGATAATTTTGATATTCTAGAATATTATTTGCGATTTTGGTGATCATGTTTCATTTAGAACAGTGGCGTGTTTTGTCCTAAGCGTAGCTGCAAATTTCATTTATTAGGAACCATTTCATGAAGTGTATCAAATTTCTTGCTAATCAGATAGAAAGTAGCAATAATATGTATGTATAGTAGTACCATACCTTTTAAAATAGTTGCAGAGGAGTATGTGGAACACCCATCGTTTCGAGCTGCTCGCAGAGTTTTTTCGCCGCTTCTTCGCCCGCGTCATCCCGATCCATACACACGATGAGCGGCGGTATTTTCCCCCGCGTTCTGAGCGCTTCGGTCAGCTTCCGGGTTCCAGTCCCGCAAACAGCGACGGCAAGACCACCTTCCTGCAGGATCGATAACGCGCAGAATGCGCTCTCCACGACGAATACCGGCTCACCATGATCCAACGACTCTTCGTAGAACAGCGGCTCCGGTCCCACGTCCTCGGAGCGGGGTTTGAAAAACCGCTTCTCGGAGATACTCCGTGAAGTGTAATACTCCGAATTTTCACCGTATGGGATAACGATCGCGTTTCGCTTTGCGTCAAACCCGAACCGGAAACGCAGCATGCTTTCGCCGGTAAACCCGCGAGACTGCAAATACATCTGCGCGCGTGGCGATACGGCGAACGCCTCTATGGCGCTTTGGATATACTCTCTCAGATTCGTATGTTCCCGCGGTTTCTCCTTCTGCGCCGATTCAGGGGAGTTCAGGTGAAACATCTCGCAGATCAGATTCGCCGCTTCAACCGAGCTGATGTGTCGGAGCTTGGCAACCAGATCGATCGCGTCGCCGGATGCATCGCAGCCAAAGCACTTGAATCGCCCGTCCTTGAACGAAAGAGATGGCGTTTGGTCGTTGTGAAATGGGCATCGTGCTTTTCCACCGTGAACCTCAATTCCCAGCCACTTAGCCACCTCTTCGATCCGCACGGATCGTCGAATGAGCGGGAAATCGGTCATACACCTTCCCCCTTTTGCAACGCCACACCATCCCGCTTCTTATACTCCTTGCAATCCCGGTCGAAAAATCGAATCGTCATGTGCGTCCCCAGCGCGTGCGTCATTTCGCGTTGCATGCCCGAACTATAGGTATCGCCAAATACCCAAATCTCCTCGCAAAGATCAAGCAGACGAATTCCCATTTCCGTCCCATCCTGTCGTTCTTTGATCTGCTTATCATCCAGAAATCGCGGATACATCAGGTGCGGCGTGATCGGCATATATCCGCTCAAATACGTAAAGCGGGAGTATCGGCGCGCGTTCTGTATGTTCTCCCGCACACAGCCCGCGAATGGAGAGCAGACGAAAACCATAGGACGGGCGGTTCTTCCCAGCAAGAGGATGCGAGGACGCCCTGTTACTCCCTGAGGTGGTTCAAAATTCAACTCGCTTGACATTTCATACCGAAATCCTTTCTTCTAAATCGGCGGGGAGCGGTTGCCCGCTCCCCATCCCCAAGGTTCTTACTGCTCCACAATCTCACCCGTCGCGGGGTCGAACGGCGTCGGCACTTCGACGAACTCGTCCAGGTCTACGGAATACCCGCCGACGTGCTTTGCGTACTCTTTCACCTGCGCGGAAAGGTTCGACACCACCGCGAACTCTGTTTCATTCAGCGCGCGCTCGATGTTGAACTGCGCCTGCGAATAGGCGATGCCACCCGTGTTCACCGCCTTCTTGAGCGAGAAACGAGTCACCACGGCGAGCGACTTTTTGCCGCGGCTTAAAAGGCGCTGAATATAGCGCGTGAACTCCTTGAGCGAGCCGGTCGGCAGCGAGAGCAGAACAGGGAAAACCTCTCCCTCGCGAAGGATGTAGATGCGACGGCGATTCTTGCATGCTTTCCCGCCGCCTTCGCCCGAGCCGAACTGGTTGTAGCGGCACTTCGCGCATGCGCCGCCGGGGTCGCCTTCGCCGGTTACGCCGTCGAAACTGCCGCAATCCGGCGGTTCGTTGCCGCCCGCGTATTTGTCCCGGTAATACGCGAACAGCGGATGGTGATAGAGAATCACACCAGTGAATTCCTTCACCGTTTCCGGCTCGCCACCATCCGCTGAGGGCAGCTCAAACACTGTGCTACCCGCCGAGGGGATCTTGATGCGCTCAAAAGAAAGGCTCAACCCCTCCAGTTCCTGCGACATCGCGTCGGTCAGGTTGAAGTTCGCGAGTTCCTCAAACGCGTTACTGGTTGTTATGATTCCTGTTTCCTGTGTCATATTGTCCTTATCCTTTCTCTTTAGCGGGCGGCTTTCCGCACACCCACAGTTGTTTTTTCGAACACGTTCACGAGGCCGTCCAGCCATGCGGGTAGGGCGTCGCCGTTTTCCGTGGTCTGCTCCTTCACGAATGCGGAGAGCGAATTGGCGTTGACAGTCTCGTAAACAAGATCGCCAAAGCCGGCTTCACGCAGCGCTTCGAACAGTTCATCCTTGCGCCCGGCGGCCGCCGAAGCGCGCGTCGTACTGGTCAGGCAGAACACTGTGCCATTGCGGGTGAAGTTCTGCGTTTCGGCATCCGCCATGCGTTGAGCAAGACAAGCGTCAACGCGGTCGATCTCTAAGCCGACCGTTTTGAGCTCGTCCTCCAATCGCTTTTTTGTTTCTCTCAGTTCGCGCAGCTCATCCGCCAGCGCGAACAGGTCGTTTGATTCCATATTTCTCCTTTCAAGGTGTGTCGAACGGGTTATACCCCGCGCGGCAGTCGTCGATCAAGACTTTCGCTAGATTCGCCTTATCCCGCAGCGCTTTAAGTACTTTCGCGTCGACCGTATTTCCCGCGACAAGGTAGATGTAAGTGCAGGGGTTACGCTGGCCAACGCGGTGGACGCGCGCTTTCGTCTGTTCGAAGTTCGACATGCTGTAATCCAGCGAGTAGAACACCATCTTGTCGGCGGCGGTCAGCGTAATACCCAACCCCGCCGTTGCGATCTGACCGACGAATACGGCCACATCGTGATCCGCTTGAAACCGCCGCACCTGCTCGTCGCGATCCTTCACCGCGCCGGTGATCCGTGAATATCCGATCGACTTCCGTTCCAGCATTTCTGTGATAGCATCGATCTCCGGCAGAAACCGCGCGATGATCACGAGTTTGCCGCCTTCCTGCGCCGCGCTGTCGACGATATCCGAAAGCGCGTCCAGCTTCGCGGAACTAACCCGTTCCGCGCGGTCGGTTTCGTCTCCGCGCAAGAACCCGCCGGTCAGCTGCGAGAGCCGCAGCAGGCGGGTCAGCACATTGGCGGCAGTGATCTCGCCACTTTTGATCTGCGCAAAACTGTCCCGAACTAGTTGCTGGTACAGCCGCTTTGCCTGCGGTTCCAATTCGACCGTCCGTACGATCTCCATCGTTTCCGGCAAATCCAGGCACTCGGCCTTTGTCGCGCGAAACGCGATGCTATGGATACGCCGCGTTAGTTCCTCCGCCATGCTCGTCTTCAGAACGGGCGTATGGTTCCCGTATCCAACCATATCGAAGTAGCGGTTGCGGAAAGCGTAGAAGCTGTTGCCGAACACCGCCGGATTCAGGAACTTGTACGGGCTGAACACGTCGATCGCTTTGTTTGTGATGATCGTCCCCGTCAGCAGCATCCGATACCGCGCTTTTGCGCCGAGACGGTGCATACATTTGCTCGCGGTAATATTGTGCGTCTTGATCTTGTGCCCTTCGTCGCAGACGATGAGATCGGCGTCCCAAGCGGCAAGCTCTTTTTCCATCCTCCACGCGGATTCGTAGTTGATGACGGCGACTTGCAGGCCATGTGCCGGAATTTGTCGTAGTTTCTCGATTTTTTTGGATTCACCGCCGTTCAGAATGGTCAGCGAATACTCGAAATCCGCGAACTTGAGAAATTCCTCCTGCCAAACACCAAGGATCGACAGCGGCGCGACGATTTGCATTCTCTCGATCTTTCGATCAAGAAGCAATCTTCCGGCCACCGCGATCGTTGTCATGCTCTTTCCTGTTCCCGTTGCATCTCCATCAGGAGCGCGCAGCCGCGGCTCTGAATGGAGGGTGGATCATCACCACCTTGATTGAGGCCAAACAAGCGGCAGGCAAATTCAAATGCCCGCCGCTGATGCTCGTATGGATGCGTTTTGATCGGCATCCGATTAATTTGATTGTTCTCCATGATCCCTTTCGGAAGGGGTAACGGTTGATCAGCTTCTCATATTTGACGCTTCTATCCCGGAGAATAGGCGGTTGTCATGATCGGTTCATCGCCGCGCAGCTCTTCGCTCCCCGCATCCCGCCGGGCCGCACTCCGGGATGTTATCCTCGACTATGCGGGCTTCTCATGATCACCGGATATGTTGTTTTCAAGGTTCAAAAATAACCCCTTCACTGTTAGGTCACGGGAACGGCAAAAGTTGACGGTCTATAGCAAAGTTTTTTTCAGTTGACGGTAAATGCGCTCCAATCGGTGCGTAATGGCCGACTTGTCGATCCCCTCCGCTTTAGCAATGTCGGAGGGACGTTCACCCAGGAAAAATACGCGCCGCACCAAGTTCTGTTGAGCAAGCGTGAGCATGGCCAGCGCGCGGCGCAAGGCCTCCGCATCCATCCGATGTAAAGTTTTCTCAAGCACATCAGTGTTGCGCGCCGCAAATCGTTCATCTTCGTACTCCACGGCGCTGAGCGATGTGTGCCGCCGCGTCTCCTTTTGCGTGTTGTTGTACTCCTGCCGTTCCAGTTCTTTCAGCGCGTCCGCAATCTCCAGTTCCACCTCCAATTCCTCGACGTGCCCATCCGCAAAGCGATACGCGATTTTGACCAGTTCCATTTGTCCGGCTCCTTTCGTTCAGAGCCGGACGATCGGCGCACTTTTGAGCGCACGAAAAAAAGGACCCGGCGGCGCGGCACAAAAAGCGCCGCTCGCCAGGCCCTATTCAATTGTGTTGTGCTTTATCCTTAACCCCTGAGGGCGGCAGCCGGAAGATCAGGTCACGAGTTCCAGAAGCCAGGGAGCGACCGGTCTGCCGATCAGCCGCGCGTTCATATAAGCCATCTCCAGCGTCAGGCAGGTATGGCCGAGATAATAGCCGTCCATTGGTGTCAGCGTCATGGCTAGGTCAATGTGTTCGGTATCCAGCAAACACAGAGGAAGCAAGAACTGTACCTTACCTTGATATCCCTGCGGTACTACGATGCCGGGTTCAAACGACGCTTTGCGCCGCGCCAGTTCAACGGCGGTTTCAAGAAGAAGCGATAGGTTCTTCGCTCGTTGCACTTCTACCGGCAGCCGCGCGAAGTTTTCAGGATCGCAAAGGATATGATTGACGTTTACGCGTATGTCCCATGCGGGGAAATATGTCATTCCGATGAGTGGAAGCAAGAACCCCGGTTTATCCGGCAATGGCTGCACATACTTCATATCGGGCGCGACATCATCAAAGAAACCGCGAAAAAACCAATCGAGCATTGTATCTTTCCGCTTGTTACGGGTAAAACATCCGTAGATGCTTTTATGGACTTCGTATCGGATCAACTGTACAATGGAAAGCGGTTCCGGGCTCTGACAGTGCTGGACACGTTCAGCAGAGAGAGTCTTGTCATCTACGTGGACAAGTCCATTAAAGGCGAGCAGGTCTGCGACGAGCTGGAAAAACTCAAGGCAGCCCGTAGGCTGCCTCAGCGAATCAAGGTCGATAACGGGCCTGAGTTTATATCCCGAGCGCTGGACGCCTGGTCTTACTTCACTTCAACAAGGTCAAGCTAGATTACTTCCGGCCAGGTACGCCGACGGACAATCCGCATATCGAATCGTTCAACGGCAGCTTCCGGGACGAATGCCTGAACATGAACTGGTTTATGTCGCTGGAGGACGCCAGAGACAAAATAGAGCGCTGGCGAAAGGACTACAACGAGTTCCGTCCGCACAGCGCTACTTTCTACCTGACACCGGCTGAATTTGCCCAGAAATCGGGCTCTGAGGCTGTTTAAACTGACCTGCTCCCTAAAAAAGTAGTCCACTCAAAAAGAGAGAAAGATAGTAAA
>CAYLIG010000034.1:0-9523 GCA_964383635.1 uncultured Christensenella sp.
TTGGAGAAATCGTCGTTCAGCAACATCGAGCAGCAGTCGCTGGAGTTTGTGAAATACACCCTCGACCCCTGGGTTGTGCGCTGGGAACAGAGCATGTGCCGGGTACTATTCAGCGAGAGCGAGAAACCGGCGTATTTCATCAAGTTCAACGTCGACGGGCTTCTCCGCGGCGACTACGCTTCCCGTATGAGCGGATATGCTACCGCGCGTCAGAACGGCTGGATGAGCACAAACGATATCCGCGAGCTTGAGAACCTCGATCGCATCGCACCGGAGCTCGGCGGCGATCTGTACCTGATCAACGGCGCCATGATGCTACTCGGTTCCCCTCAAGCTCGCAGCGTCACACCGGAAACGGAACCTACTAATAAAAAGCTGCGTAAAAGCGATACGCAAAAAAACTACGGACAGGAGGATTCTTCTTGAAGAAAGCATTTTGGAACTGGGTACGGAACGAAGACGGCACCCGCATATTGACCATCGACGGTGCAATCGCCGAAGAGAGCTGGTTCGACAATGACGTCACCCCGAAAGTGTTCCGGGAACAGCTGAACGCGGGATCGGGCGATATCGTGATCTGGGTCAATAGCCCAGGTGGCGATTGCGTCGCAGCAAGCCAGATCTATAGCATGCTCATCGACTATAAGGGCCATATTACGGTCAAAATCGACGGCATTGCGGCTTCCGCTGCATCGGTCATCGCCATGGCAGGTACCGAGGTGCTCATGGCGCCGACGAGCCTGATGTTTATCCATAACCCGCTGACGGTGGCGATCGGCGACAGCGAGGAAATGCAGAAAGCCATCGCCATGCTGGACGAGGTGAAGGAGAGCATCATTTCGGCATATGAACTGAAAACAGGGCTGTCGCGGCTGAAAATATCGAATCTCATGGATGCCGAAACCTGGTTTAACGCGAAAAAAGCGATCGAGCTAGGTTTCGCCGACGGCATGCTGACCAGAGAGCCGGTGCGGGAAACGGATCTTGCGGTCGACAGCTACCAGTTCAGCCGCCGCGCGGTGACCAATTCACTGCTGAATAAACTGCAGCGAAAGCAGGAAAGCAAACCGGACGCGGAGGAGAAAACCCCCGCACCACCTGTCGAACCGAGATACCCTTCTGAGCCGCTCTACCAGCGGCTCAATCTGATTTCACATTAAGGAGGAAACACATGAATACAATTTTACAGCTGCGCGAGAACCGCGCGAAGAAATGGGACGCCGCGAAAGCGTTTCTGGACGTCAAGCGCGGCACGGATGGCCTGCTCTCCGCCGAGGACGCGCAGGCATATGAAAAGATGGAGGCCGAGGTAGTCGCGCTCGGCAAAGAGGTCGAACGCCTCGAGCGTCAGGCTGCGCTGGACGCGGAACTGAACAAGCCCACCGCCGACCCGCTGACCAGCAAGCCCGCGCAGGTCAACGCGGAGCAGAAGACGGGCCGCGCGACCGACGCATATAAGAAAGCGTTTTGGAACGCGATCCGCGCAAAGAACCCGAGGCCGGAAATCCTAAACGCGCTGGTCGAAGGCACCGACAGCGAGGGTGGCTATCTCGTACCGGATGAATTCGAAAAGACGCTGGTGCAGAAGTTGACGGTTGCGAATGTGCTGCGTCCGCTCTGTCACGTGATCCAGACCAGCTACGGCGATCGGAAGATCCCGGTGGTCGCGTCGAAAGGCTCCGCCGACTGGGTCGACGAGGAAGGCAGCTACCCGCTCTCCGACGACAGCTTCGCGCAGATCATCCTCGGCGCATACAAGGTCGCAACTATGATCAAGGTATCGGAAGAACTGCTTTCGGACAGTATTTTCAACATCGAAGGATATGTTTCCGAGCAGTTTGGCAAGCGCATCGGCGACAAGGAGGAGGACGCGTTCCTCAACGGCAACGGCGTGAGTAAACCCACGGGAATCCTCAATACCACCGGCGGTGCAGAACTCGGCGTCACGACCGCGGGCGCCGCAGCGATCACGGGCGACGAGCTGATCGATCTTGTGTACTCGCTCCGTGCACCGTATCGCAAGAGCGCGGTGTTTGTGCTCAATGACACGACGGTAAAACTGCTCCGGAAGCTCAAGGACGGCGAGGGGCAGTATCTCTGGCGACCGGGTATCACCGAAAACGCGCCGGATATGATCCTTGGTCACCGCATCGTGACCAGTGAGTTCATGCCGGGCGTCAGCGCAGGCAATAAGTCCATCGCGTTCGGCGACTTTTCCTACTACTGGATCGCCGACCGTCAGGGTCGTACGTTCAAGCGCTTGAACGAGCTGTATGCGACCACCGGTCAAGTCGGGTTCCTTGCTTCTCAGCGGCTTGACGGCAAGCTTATTTTGCCGGAAGCGATCAAGGTCCTGCAGCAGAAAGCGTAAGAGGAAATGGGAATGGACTATAACGCTAAGAACTATATGGCGCAGGGCGGCGACCGGTTGGTAATCGGCGGCACGCTCGAAATTCAGGAGGGGGCCTCGGTGACGGGGCTTCCTCCCGCTGTGGTAGCGGTGGCGACGGAAGAAGCGCTCGGCGGCGTGTTGGCGGCGGCAAAAGCGGAAACGGATACGTTGGAAGCGAAGATCGGAGAGGATCACAAGCTCTACGTACCGCCGTATACGCTTCCCGCGGCGGAAGCAGCTGCGCTGGGCGGTGTATTGCTTGCGGCGAACCAGGCAGCCAGCACGGCGATGGAGCTATCCGGACTCGTTACGGAATTCAATACGCTGCTTGCCGCGCTGAAGGCCGCCGGAATCATGGCAGCGGACGAAGTAGGTTCGATGTAAGATGCCGACGCTCCTGAGCAAGGTCAAAGCGAACCTGATCCTTGAGCACAGCGAGGACGACGAACTGCTGCAACGCCTGATCGACGCCGCGGTCGCATATGCAGAAAGCTATCAACACCTGACCTCCGGAACCTACGAAGCGGCAGCAATGCCTGTGACAACCGAACAGGCCGTGATCATGCTGGCCTCCCATTTTTACGAGAGCCGGGACGGCAGCACGGGCGGATTCTTCGCGGACAACGTGCAAGCGGGGCAACAGGTGTGGAACACGGTGAACATGCTGCTACGGCTTGATCGGGACTGGATAGTGGGTATATGAGCTTTGGCAAAATGAATGTACGGATTTCGATTGCGGAGGAAACGATCAGTAAGGACGCGGAAGGCTTCTCAACGAAAACAGACAATATTCTCATCTGCCTCCATGCCTACCGGGAAGGTCGGCACGGCTCCCAGAAATGGATCAACCGCGCCGCCTTCTCGGAGGCGACCGATCTCTTCCGCTTTCGGAAGATTCCCGGGTTCATGGTGATGACGGAGCATGTGATCCTGTGCGACGGCGAACGGTATGAGATCACGTCTGTCGAGAACGTCAAAGGCAGAAATATGTATCTCGAGGTCCTGGCTAAAAGGGAGGTTGCTACGCATGGCTAGAATGACAATAAAAATGCCGACGGGCTTGATGGACCAATTGGCCAAGGTGGCGGAGAAAACCGATCGTGCGATTCCCAAGGCACTCGAAGCCGGCGGCAAGGTTGTATTTGAGAAAATGCAGGCTAACATGCGCTCGGCGATCGGACGGGGCACGAAGTATAAATCCCGTTCCACTGGCAAGTTGCTGGCGGCATTGGGCGTATCCCCCGTCAAGGTGAATGACGAGGGCAACTACGACGTGAAAGTTGGGTTTTCGGAAGGACGTGGCAATACGAGCAATGCAATGCTCGCCAATTTATTGGAGTATGGAAAGCATGGCCAACCACCGAAGCCGTTTCTGAAGAGGACAAAATCGTCAAGTCAGACGCCGTGCATTGAGGCGATGCAATCTGTCCTGAAGGAGGAACTGAATCTCCCGTGAGTATGCTGGAAGAATTGAATACGATTGTTGAAAGCGCCGGACTTCCTGTGGAGACCGGCGTTTTCTCCGGCACCGCGCCGGACGAGTATGTCGTGATCACGCCAATCTCGGAACACTTCGCGCTGTTCTCGGACGATACGCCAGGCATGAATATCGAAGAAGCACGGCTGTCGCTATTTTCGAAGAAAAACTATACGCAACAAAAAGACCTGCTCACCCGCATGCTTCTGACGGCAGGATTTGTTGTAACGGATCGGCGGTTCATAGGGCGTGAAGACGATACCGGATATTTTCATGTCGCGATCGACGTCGCGAAAGAAACGGAGGAAATATAAATGGCTACAGTGGGTTTGGACCGGCTGTATTATTCAAAGATTACGGAGGATACCGCCGGGGATGAAACATACGGCACGCCGCAGATGCTGGCAAAGGCGATCTCTGCGGATCTGGAGATCGAACTGAACGAAGCGACGCTGTTTGCCGACGATTCAGCGGCGGAGGTCGTAAAGGAATTCAAGAGCGGGAAACTGTCGCTCGGGATCAACGATATCGGCGCGGCAGTCGCGGGCGACCTGGTCGGTGTGGTGATCGATGACAATGGCGTGGTGATCTCGCAAGGGGAAGGCATGCCTTCGCCGGTAGCGGTCGGATTCCGGGCGAAGAAAAGCAATGGCAAATACCGGTATTTCTGGCTTTACCGCGTCATCTTCGGCATTCCGGCAACGAATCTTGCTACGAAGGGCGACAGCATTAGCTTCAATACGCCTACAGTCGAAGGCACGATCTATCGGCGCAATAAGCTCGACGGGCAGGGAAAACATCCGTGGAAGGCCGAGGTCAACGAGGACGACGCGAGCGTGGCGGCGGAGACGATCACCGGCTGGTATACGGCAGTATATGAGCCGACGTTTGCTGCGCCGGTGGGATAACGGAGACGGAATATGGAGAATGAACGTGCTGCCGAGATCACGATTGGCGATAAGGCATATGAGATGGTTCTAACCACTGGCGCGACTAAACAGATCGCGAGGCGCTACGGCGGGCTGGCGAACCTCGGCGATAAGCTCATGAAAGCGGAGAATTTCGAGAATGCGCTGGATGAGTTGATCTGGCTGATTGCTCTGCTGGCGAATCAGAGCATCCTGATTCACAATTTTCAACACCCGGAAGACAAGCGAGATCCGCTGACGGAGGAAACGATCGAACTATTGACCTCGCCGCACGAACTGGCGGCGTACAAGGACGCGATCATGGAATCGATGTTCCGGGGCACGAAACGGTACGTGGAAAGCGAACCGGAGCTGGAAAAAAACGCACCTGCCGGGTGAGCGATGAGGAAACGTTCACCCGGTTGATTTTTTACGGCGTGACCTTACTGGGACGACCGGAGCGCGAAGTCTGGCTCATGCCGCTTGGCGATCTTTTAGACCAGTGGGAGGTCTATAAGCAATTTCACGGATTGGCGAAAGATAAATCAGGGGCATATATCGACGACTTGATCCCGTTTGGGATCTAGTCGTTTTTTATGTCCAGAAGGGAGTCGAGTACATGGCGGACGATTTTGGCCTCAAGATCGGTATTGAGGGCGAACGTGAGTTCAAGGCCGCGTTGAAGGATATCAATCAGCAGTTCAAAGTGCTCGGCTCTGAGATGAAGCTCGTCGAGTCCCAGTTTGATAAACAGGATCGCGGTGTATCCGCGCTTACCGCCCGGAATGGCGTGCTGACCCGCCAGATATCCGAGCAAAAGGACAAGATCGAATTGCTTCGTAAGGCATTGGAAAACTCTGCGGAATCATTTGGCGAAAACGACCGCAGAACGCAGCAGTGGACGGTGCAATTGAACAATGCGGAAGCCGAGCTCAATAACATGGAGCGCGAGCTGAAGAGTAACGAGAAAGCCATCGATGGTGTAGGCGACGAATTTCAGGACGCGGAAAAGAAAGCGGACGGATTTGGAGACGAGGTCGAAGACGCCGCAGACCAGTCCGACCGTGCCAAAGAACGCTTTGAAAAACTCAGTGGGGTGCTTAGAAGCGTTGGTATTGCCCTGGGTTCCGTTCTGGTTGCGGCCGGTGCAGCCGTATATAAACTCGGTAAAGCGGTTGTCGAACAGTTCGGGCAGCTCGAGCAAAATCTCGGCGGCTCGGAGGCGGTGTTCGGCGAATATGCTGCTTCCATTCAGAAGACCGGCGAGGACGCATATAGAAACCTCGGTGTTTCACAGAGCGAATATCTCGCTACCGCCAATAAGATGGGCGCGCTGTTTCAAGGCGTCGGTGTCGATCAGCAGACAAGTCTGGCGCTGACTGAAAAAGCCATGCAGCGCGCGGCCGATATGGCGTCCGTCATGGGGATTGAAACATCGGCTGCACTGGAAGCGGTCACAGGCGCTGCCAAGGGCAACTTCACCATGATGGACAACCTCGGCGTCGCCATGAACGCGACCAGCATTCAGGCATATGCCGTAGCCAAGGGGCTGGACTTTACATGGAGTTCGGCAACGCAGGCGCAGAAGGCCGAAGTCGCCATGCAGATGTTCTTTGAGAACACGGAGCAGTACGCCGGTAACTTTGCACGCGAATCGTCGCAAACGATCACCGGTTCGATCGGGATGCTGAAAGCGGCAGCTCAGTCGTGGGTGGCAGGGCTGGGTAACGCAAACGCGGATACGCTGGCGTTGACGCGGAATATGACCGATGCGTTTCGAACCGTTATGACGAATATCACGCCGGTATTGGAGAATATCGTCAAAGCGCTGCCGGACGCGTTGGACGCAATCCTATCAGAAGTATCGGGGATTTTGCCCACGCTGGTGAGTACAGCGGCGTCGCTGTTCCGGCAGTTGCTGGGAACGGTACTGAAACTGCTGCCCGAGCTGATCCCGGTCGCGGTAGATGCCGTCATGACGATCATCTGGGCACTCGTCGACAATCTGCCGCTACTGTTGGGTGCGGCGGTGCAGATGATCACCGCACTGGTCAGCGGAATTGGACAAGCGCTGCCGCAATTGATCCCCGCAATCGTCAAGGCGGTCGTCCTGATCGTCGCGTCGCTTCTGGGAAATATCGATCAGGTGATCGAAGCGGGCATGTCGATCCTGTTCGGCCTGATAGAAGGAATCATCAACGCATTGCCTGTGTTGATCGAAGCAATGCCGCAACTGATTGTGGCAATCGTCGGGTGTTTGATCGAAAACCTGCCGAAGATCCTTTCTGCCGGTGTGCGGATGATCGGAGCTTTGATTCAGGGAATCGTCGGCTCAATCCCGCAATTGTCTTCGAATATGCCGAGGGTTGTTTCCTCGATCGTGAATGGCGTCTCCAAAGCGATCGCTTCGGTTGTAAACATCGGTAAGAATATCGTGCAGGGACTCTGGCAGGGCATCCAGTCCATGGGCCAATGGATCCAGGACAAGATCGGGAGCCTGTTTCGCAGCGTGATCAACGGAGCCAAGAGCGTGCTCGGCATCCACAGCCCCTCGACCGTGTTCGCCGGCATCGGCGAGAACATGGGTCTCGGGTTAGGTGTTGGCTTTACCGACGCCATGCGGTCCGTGGAGGATGAGATGAAACGGGCGATTCCCACGAAATTTGAAGGACTGAATATCGACGTCGACGCGGTCGCGAAATCCCCTTCTTCTTCCAATGCATCCAGTTCTACAGTGCAGGCTGGAAACGTGGAAAACAAATACGAAATCGTTGTCAACAACCCCAAAGCGGAAACGGCTTCGGACAGCATCCGAACGACGCTGCTGAAGCATTCGTACGGATTGGCGTAGAGGAGGTGGTAAAGCTTGCCTGAGAATTGGACGTTTAACGGTTTCTCGCTCAGTGAGCGCGGGAAATGGGACGTGGAGACCGCAATCGAAGGGATCGGAATCCCAAAATTCCGGGGAAACGACCTGCGGGTGCCGTTTCAGCACGGGAACCGGTGGACCAAGAAGCGATTCGACAGCCGAAAGGTCGTGCTCTCTATGTGGATCAAAGGAGCGGACCGGCCCGATTTGGACAATAACATCGACGCGTTCCTGACGGCGATCGGCAAACCGGGTCTTCATACCCTCGCTCGGACTCTACGGAGCGGAGAAACAAGGCTGGCGCAGGCCGAGGTCTGCACGGAGATCAATTTCGCACGGAAAAATCCGGGATATGCCAAGTTCGCTTTGGAATTCGAACTGCCCGATCCGTTTTTCTACGCGAAGGGTAAGGTCACGGACGTTAAGGCGGTTACAACATCCCCCTTGACATGGACACATGCAAATACAGGTTCCGCGCCGGCGACGTATATGGTGATCACTCTGGAGGGACCGCTGAGCAATCCGGTTTTGAGGAACAAGAATACTGGTGTCTGGATTCAGTACGTCGGGACGATTTTAAGCGGGGAGTCCGTGATTCTGGATACGAAATACTACACATGCCTACAGGGTGATCAGAACATGATCTCGATCGTCAAGCATGGCGGCGACGCCTACTGGATGATTCTGGATGCCGGTGACAACAGTATGGAGCTGGAATCGGAAACGATCGGTGGCAGCGTTTCGCTTGATTATTACCCCGCATTTTATTAAGGAGGAGTAGAACATGCCCTATCCAACTTTGCCCGGACGAAAGTTTGAATACGATGTAGGCGGTGGATCCGTTTATTACGGAAACGATACAAACGAAATCACGACGGCACTGACGACCGAACAGATGGCGGAGTTGAATAACATCGATCATGCCACGATTGTCATGCAGAAAAATGCGTACAACACCACAGCGCTGCTGACGGTTTGGGTATTTCTTCCGGAGAAATACGTGGTCGCCGGTTTGGGGATGCTGCATACCCTCAGCAATATGAGCGGAGCAGGCGTAACGATTGCGGGCAGCGCGGACAGCACCAATGGGCTGGATGGTACCTGGATCAATGCAACGCTGCCAAACGGTGCGATATCAACGGTTATGATGGACACCGACCAGTGGAGAGACGATATTCAACCATGTACCTTTTCCGAAGCAATCAAGGTGCTGCGATTACGATACAGCGGCGGATATGAATATGCAAAAGATACAAACGTGAAGATCTATGCGCTTCATATTTACGGCGTCAAAGCGGAAGGCGAGATTCCGGACGACATCCTGTTTCTGGACGACGACGCATCCGGCGACCCGGAGTTCATTCGGGACCTCGATTTCGGCGACCGGCCGGAAGGCACGACGGTGACGCACCGGATCAAACTGTTTAACAGCAGCACGACGAAGATCGCCAATAATCTGACGCTGTCGCTGATCGACGTCGACTTCACCTTTAGCATGGACGAAGGTGTTACCTGGGTGACCGGAGCGACCGTTACTTCGCTCGCCGCGCAGGGGGTAAGCAGCAGCATCCTGATCAAGAATACGATTCCACCGCCTACGCAGATGCTAGGTCCCCGCGCGCCGAGGTTCGAGGTAACGATCGGAAGCTGGTCGTAAAGAGGAGGCAATATGCCGGATAGAATCCGACTGATCACGCCGCAGAATGAATCGGTGACCAGCAGCCTTGTCCTGACAGCGAAATGGGTGCGCACCTACGAAGAGCTGACGAAAGCCGACTTCGACGAAACCGGGGTGTTTACCCATGTTGTGACTCGCGAAGACGATGGCTTTGCCCTGCAGCTGGATCGGGATCCCAACTCGACCCCGGAAGGATATA
>CAYLIG010000035.1:0-4225 GCA_964383635.1 uncultured Christensenella sp.
CGCGCGTCAAGATTGACGACGCAAAGGACGAACTGAGCAAGGTCAAAGCCCCGAGTGTGTATGTGCTGGATCGCGAAACGAACGTCGGCTATGTCAACTTTGAGAACGATTCATCTATCGTGGACGGAATTTCCAAAGTGTTTCCGGTGTTCTTCTTCCTCGTTGCCGCGCTCGTGACCATGACGACGATGACGCGCATGGTGGAAGAGCAGCGAACGCAGATCGGCACCTATAAGGCGCTTGGCTATGCAAACGCCGCCATCGCCTGGAAGTATATCGCCTATGCCGGGAGCGCGGCGCTGCTCGGCTGTCTGGTCGGATTTTACGGCGGGAGCTGGCTGTTCCCGTGGGTCATCTGGCAGGCATACGGCATGCTCTACGGCTTCGCGCCGATCATCTATACGCTGGACTGGACGCTGTTTGCCGTATCGCTTGCGGTGTCGCTGATCTGTTCGGCGGGCGTGACATATCTGACCTGCCGCGCGGAGCTGCGGCTCATGCCGGCGGAGCTCATGCGCCCGAAGGCACCGAAGGAAGGCAAGCGTGTTTTTCTGGAGCGGATTCCGTTTCTCTGGAAGCGGTTCGGGTTCATGCTCAAAATCTCGCTGCGAAACGTGTTTCGCTACACGCGCCGCCTGATCATGATGGTGCTCGGCATCGGCGGCTGTACGGCGCTGCTGATCACGGGATTCGGGCTGCGGGATTCGATTGCGAACATTGCGCAGGATCAGTTTGACAACATCATGGTCTACGACTTCGCGCTGCAGTTCGACGAACCGAAGGACGCAGCGGCGCGGACGGATTTCATTGACGAGACGAATGGGCTGCTCTCGTCCTGCGTATTCGTCTGCGACGATACGATTCAGGCCGACACCTATGAAGGGATTAAGACCGTCAACGTCATCGCGACGGGCGATCCGGATATTGCTTCGCTCATCAGCATGCATTCCGACGGGCAGACGCTGAACTATCCGCCGGACGGCAGCGTCGCCATCAGCGAAAAGCTCGCGAAGATCGCCGGCGTTTCGGTCGGGGATACGATCCGTGTGACGGCGGACGACACGCGGACGATGGATCTGCCGGTCAGCGCCGTGTTTGAAAACTATGTTTACCACTACATGCTCATGACGCCCGCCACCTATGAAACGGTATACGGCGCGAGCTGCTCCTACGAAGCGGCGCTGGCCGATTCCGCGGCGGAGGACACGCACGCGGCGGCAGCCTCGCTGCTGGACGACTACGGCGTGTCAAACGTGACGGTGACGAGCGACATCAAGGACCGCGTGAGCAGCATGATGCGAAGCCTCGATCTGGTGATCTTTGTGATCATCTTCTGCGCTGGCGCGCTGGCGTTTGTGGTGCTCTTTAACCTGAGCAATATCAACATTACCGAACGCATCCGCGAAATTGCGACCATCAAGGTGCTTGGGTTCTACGCGCCGGAGGTGGGGGCGTATGTCTTCCGCGAAAACCTGGTGCTCACGCTGCTCGGTTCGCTGGCGGGCATCCCGCTCGGTATCTGGCTGCACAGCTTCGTGATGGGGCAGCTCAGCTTCGATATGGTGAGCTTTCATGTGATCGTGAAGCCCGTAAGTTATCTGCTGGCGGTGGCGATTACGTTTGTATTCGCGTTCGGGGTGGATCTGTTCATGCGTCCGCGTCTGGCAAAGATCGACATGGTCGAGTCCCTCAAAGCAATTGAGTAAAAAACAAAAAGCCGTGCGGATTGCTCCGTACGGCTTAGTTTTTTTTGCGTTCAGTCCCGATCCAGCATTCCTTTTCCGTCCAGAATGTGGGGCAGATATTTTTCAATGCGCGCGGCGCGTGTTTTCGACTGCTTCGCGTCTGCAAAGTAGAGCAGATACGCCCGCTGCCGACCCGGGGTGAGCGAATGGAACGCCAGCCTGACGGCGGCGTTTTCGTCCAGAACCGCCTGAAATTCTTCCGGCATCTCGGCCGCTGCGGCGGGCCTGAACTCGATCTCCAGCCCGGCTTCTTCAATGGCGACCGCCTCGGCGATATACGCGCGCAGCGTGGCGGCGAGGGCTTTCACATCGTCCGCGCGGGTAAACTTTACCATGCGCATCGCCTGCGAATGCTCGCCGGGTGCCGTGAGGATATGCGCCTCGTCCTTCAACAGCGCGCCTTTCATAAAGCCGATTGCGCAGGATTCTTTGAATGCAAACAAAATGATCGCGTTATTTCCGTTCAGTGTGTAGCAGGGCTTGCCCCACTTGTAGTCCTCGACCAGCCCGCTAAAGAGCAGCAGCTCTCTTAGCAGCGAGAGCGGCTCCGCCCAGGGCGCGCCGCGCCGGAAGAACGCCTCAATTTTCGACGTCTGTCCGTTCGATTCCATAAAACGTACCCTCCCGCATAAAATCTAATACTATTCTACATTAAATCAGATCAGAACACCGTGATTTTTGTACGTATTTGATCAATAAAAAAGCCCTCCTGACGAGGGCGAGGGTTCAGCGCAGCAGGCTGTTTTCCAGCATCGCGGTGAATTCCTTCAGGCGCGTTTCGTTGAGATGGTACAAAAGCCGAACCCCCTGTTTTTCAATGGTGACAAGCCCTGCGTTTGCCAGCTCGCTCATGTGGTGCGAAATGGTGGCGGGGGAGAGCTCCGTGACGCTTGCAATTTCCTGCCCGTAGAGCGGATGAACGTGAAGCGCGGTGAGAATCTGCAGCCGCTTTTTGTCGTCCAGCGCGTGCAGGATGCCGGAGATGGACTCCAGCTCGTTGCGCCCGGCCTGTTCGTTGCGGTCGATTTCGTCGATCAGCACGCCGCAGAAGATGAACGCGCGCTCTTCCTCGCTGGATTGCTTTGCGACGATGATGTTGGAATGGACGATGATGGATGTAAACTGCAGCACAAGCGGCGTCACGTCCGCGCGGCGGCAGTCCAGGCGGAGTCCGCGCTTTTCAAGAAGCGCAAAAAACGCGTCGTCGTCCGGAAGCGCGTTCCATCGCCCGAGCAGCTGCTTTGCATACGGGTCGAGCAGATGCGCCTTTTCGCGAAGCAGCGCTTCCGCCTGATCCAGCAGGCGGTCAACGCGCGCCTGGTAGGCCGTATAATGGATTACCGCATCCGCAAACAGCCACTTTACGCCGTCCGAAAGCTGCTGCTGCCGGAGGTAGTCCATCAGCTCGGTAATGCTGCCGCGCTCAAAATTCAGCTGCTCGTCGTCCTCCGAAAGTACGAGTGCGATGCGAAGGCCCAAGTCGCCGATGCGCTGCGCGCCGATGCTGATTTCCAGCCCGGAAAGCAGCTGCCAGAGGCTCAAATCGAGTCCGTCCAGTTTGGCAAACAGCGTGACAAGCTCTGTTTCTTCACAGATAAAATGGATTTTTACGTGTTCATACGCTTCGATCATCCCGGCGAACCGGTCCGCCGAAACGCCGTATTTCCTAGCGTAATAGTCCGCGGCGGCGCGCAGGTCCCCCGCGCGTGCGTCTTCTCCGCGGTACGCCATGCGCATCAGCGCGGCGCCCGCCTCGCGGCGCAGATCCATTTCTTGAAACCGTATGGATTCCATAGCGATTCTCCTGTCTTTCAGCCCGTCGGTATACGGGCAATGTTTAGTATAGCAGAGATTCGGAAGCGGTCAAAGCCGTTACAGCGCGTCGAGGCTTTTTACCTGCGTCAGCATCAGATAGAGCAGTATGCTGAGCAGGCCGGAGGCGAAGATCGCGCTCGGAACCGGTAAAACCGCTGCCAGCGCGGAACACAGAAAGCTGCCGACCGGCATGGAGCTGACAAGGATCGCGGCGGAGAGCCCGGACAGCCGCGCCATGTAGTCCTGCGGCACGAGCCGGAGAAACGCCGCGCTGTAGACAACGTTGATGATGCCCGCGGTAAAGCCGAGCAGCGCGCAGGCAAAGAGCACGAGCGCATAACGCAGCACCGCAGAGCCGAACATCCCGCCCGCGGCAAAGAGACAAAGCGCGATGCCCTCGATCAGTCCGCAGACGACGAGCAGCGTTTTGCCGGAGATGCGTGTGATCTTTGGCGCGACCACGGAGCCAAGTCCCAGCGTGGCGACGAGCACGATATTGATCAGCGAGAGCGCCTCCGCGCCGCCTTTGAGATAGTCCGCGACAAACGGCGCGCTGTAGGCGTTGAGCGGCACGAACATGAAGTTCATCAGCGCACCGATGAACAGCAGCGCGACGAGCACCTTCGACGTGCGAATCAGGGAAAATCCTTCCAGAAAACTCTTAG
>CAYLIG010000035.1:4325-9282 GCA_964383635.1 uncultured Christensenella sp.
GCGACGAGCACCTTCGACGTGCGAATCAGGGAAAATCCTTCCAGAAAACTCTTAGCCGTCGTGCGCAGGCTCACTTTCACCTGCGGCAGATCTTCGCACAGCCGGATAAACCCGATGATCAGCGCGGAGAGGAAGAACGTCGCCGCGTCGATGAGCAGCGCGCCCTGGCAGCCGAGCAACGCGACCACGCCGCCCGCCAGCGCGAGGCCGACCAGCTCGGTGACGCGGCTTGCGGTCTGGTTGAGCGCGGAGCCAACCTTGTAGAGCTCGCCGGAGAGCAGCTTTGGCACCACGGCGGAACCGGCGGGGGAGCGAAACGCCTCCAGCGTGGAGATGAGCAGCATCATGCCCGTCAGCAGTGCGGGGGTGAGACGACCGAGCACGTAGCAGGCGGCGATAAACGCCACGACCAGACCGCGCCCGATATCGAAGAGAATCATCACGCGCTTTTTCGGCAGATGCTCCACCATTGCGCCGGTAAACGGCTGCAGCAGGATGGTCGGGATGTAGTTCAGCCCGAGAATCAGCGCCATGAGCGCCGCGCTGTTGGTGATTTCGTACATCAGCCAGGCGATGGCGATGCCGTCGATGGAGTCCCCGAAGCGGTTGATCACGTTTGCGGCGATCAGTTTGAGATACTCCTTTTGCGTCTTAAGCAGGCGGTAACTGGTTGCTTGCTGTTCCATGCCGGATACCTTTCATTACTTTGGTGTTCGTAAAACATGTTGTTTTATTAACGTCGAACCAATTGTACTATATATTCGATAAATGTCAATATAATATTTAGATATTTATCGAATTAAAGATCAACCAAACGTTGAACACCGTGAAACCGGGGACAACCGGCGCTCTAATCTGCGAAAACGCTAAACAGCAAACAAAAAGGACGCGGCAAAACCGCGTCCATACAGAGCAACAGATTCAGTGATTCAGAGAAAACCGGCGGACGGCCGAAACATTTTATTCCGTCTTTCCGAAGCCGTTGAACCATGCACGCTCGGAAAACGGCCGTTTGCGCGGGCGCTTGGTCGGCTCAATCGCCTTGCCGAGCGGCAGATAACACACAAGCGAATATTCCTCCGGCACGCCGAGCACGTCCGCCATCTGTCGGGCGATATTGTCCTCGTCCGTGATCTGACCCTCGACCCAGCAGCTTTCGTAGCCGAGCGACACGGCGGCAAGCAGGATGTTTTCGATGGCGGCGGCGTAGTCCTGCATAAAATACGTGCGGTCGCGGTAGGCTACGATGCGGCGCGTGAGCACGAGGATCATCGCGGGCGCGGTTTTTCCGACGGAAGAGCCGGTGAGCGCGTTGAGCCGGGAGACCAGGTCGGGCTCGTCCACCGCGATGAGGCTTGTGGTCTGTTTGTTGCAGCCGGATGGTGCGGCAAGTCCCGCTTCCAGCAGTTGGCGGAGGTGTTCGCGGGGAACGGGAGTCGGGTCATATTTGCCGCGGTAGCTGGTGCGGCCAAGGATGGAATCGAGCGTGTGCATAGGTATCTCCTTAAGTTGGCTTGACGTCGAGGGCTCACTCAGCTTTTTTGCCGGAATACGCGAACGATCCAGAGAACGGACAGGGCCGACAGCATGAGCGCGAACATGAGCAGCGCCAGACTGATGATGAACTGGGTATGGAAGAACGTTTGAATCACGCCGCGTTGAACCAGTACGATCGACTGGACAATACCGATCATTGCCGCGGCAAGCAGTAAACCGACGCCGATGATGCCCAATATCTGCATTTCGTATCCGCTGGCCTTCGGTTTTGGGTCGTAGGGCGGTTCGGGCGGGATGATCTCGCGCGTTTCATCGGATGAATCCGCGACGCAATAGGGACAAAGGGTATAGAAGTCCGGGTCTTCAAAGCGCGGGTCGTCACTGCAGTCCGCCGGACGGTAAAACCCGGTATCGTTGCAGTATGGGCACTTCACCGCTGCGTTGGGAGTTGCTTCGGGCGGGCGGGTGAGGGTGTCTACTTCCGTCTTCATGGTCTCCACTCCTTTCGGTCGGTCCTGAGAGGAAACAGAGTAAGAAAATGAAAGTTGCCGGGTTGCTATTCAGTTTTCGGTCGGTTGAGGAGTTGCAGTTCAAGGGTTCTTTTATATCTATATTATAGCATGAAATCACGGGGAGGGAACAGGGGATGCGGGGTAAAGGAGGGGGAGAGAGAATTTGGGGAAACGCTTAAATTAATTTATTTATTAAAAACTTGAGCGCAGTATTATCAGAACGCTAACTGTGTATTGTTGTGCTATAATAGCTCAAGGAAACATACTAACTAATTGATAGATAAGTAAGTTCAATTTATGTCAAATCAAAAAATAATTTTTCACAGGAGCAAGTGTTATGTTGCTAAAGTGCAAACGTAATCAAAACTATCTAAAAGTATATGAATGTCCTGAAAACAATGAGAAGTTTGGGTTAGTTGCAATCAATGGTAATATGAAGCAAGCAATTATTGAACATCTTCAAACAAATCTTGCTACTTATGGATCTTATGTGAAGTCGGGGGGAGCGCTTTCTGAATTTTACATTCCATCAATGCTCGCGGGGGGTAGTGGTGCATTTGGATTAGCTGCAGCAACCTCTGGAACGCTGTTCATGGCAACTGTAAATCCTGCGACATTAATGACACTCGGCAACGGTGTAGGCAGTGCGGTTATGGGCGCAAGCGGGATAGTAGCGCAAGCTCCATTTATTGCAGCTACGGGTGCTATTATGCCAGTGGTTGCGCCGTTGCTAGCATTTCAAGCATTATCAACAATCATGTTGATGCAGCAATTTACAATTGTAAACGAAAAACTGAACCAGATGCAGCAAACAGTTGGTCGCATTTTGCAAAGAAATGAAGCTACATTTATAGGAGAATTGATCTCCGCTGGTTCTCGTCTTAATATTTTAGAAAAAGAATATACATCAACACATAGATTTTCTGATGATATGAAAACAAGATTGGCTTTAGTTGAAGATAAAGTCAATCCATATTTTGAGAGATATCAATATTTACACAATGCACAAGCGATTGATAAAACACTATGTGCCGAGTCGCTTAGAATGAAGAATCTAGATGCCTATATGGCAACTCTCTTATCTGTGTTAGATTTACAAATTGACGTATTGCGTCTAAAAATGACGCTTCAAGAGAATCCGGCATTTGTCAGTACACTGATTAACGACTTAATAGAAAAAACCGAACGATACGAGACGCTCTGGAACAGCGTTGAAAACAATCCGAGGCAAGTCGAAGGACTAACACAATCTTTACAGGAAACAATTTCTGCTATGAATGGGTGGCAGAAACATATGCCGCGATGGCTTGGCGGGAAACGTGACCAAAGGAAATTAACTGAACGCATGAAGGATTCATTGTCTGAGCTAAATACTAGAGATAAAACAAATGATATGATAGAAATAGCAAAATCAGCCGATAATTTCGGAAAAAAAATAAAAGCTTCCACGGAACAGATATCATTACTATATTGGGAGGATAGCGCTGGGAAGCATTCATATTATACAAATGATATAATAATTAAATGAGTATCAAAAGCAGCACTCGCTGCTTTTTTAAAATGCCAAAATCCAATCGGGAGGGAGCCGGTGGAATATATTGGATAGGAGCATATCCGTTTCGATATCTCTTACATGCCCTTCTCCGTTGCTTTCGTTCCCTTCATATGATACACTCACGTGAACAAAACTATATATAATGATTGGAGCCCTGTTTACCTATGCACGCCATCGTCACAGTCATCGGCCACGACCGCGTGGGCATCATCGCGGGAATCTGCGTTGCGCTCGCCGGCATCAACGTCAACGTTCTCGACATCTCGCAGACCATCCTCGGCGGCATGTTCACCATGGTCATGCTCGTGGACATTGCGGAATCCAGCGTGCCGTTTACGGACATCGCCTCCGTGCTCGACAAAGAGGGCGAGCGGCTCGGCATGACCATCCGCATCCAGCGGGAGGACATCTTCAACGCCATGCACCGCATTTAAGGGGGCAGCGCGATGATCAACCTTCAGGAAATATTCGAAACCCAGCATATGATCGACCGCGAGCACCTCGACATCCGCACCATCACGATGGGGATTTCGCTGCGCGACTGCGCGGACGGTGACCCCAAGCGCGCCGTAAAGAAGATTTACGACAAGATCGCGCGCTGCGCGGAAAAACTCGTACCCGTCGGCGAGGACATCGAGCGCGAGATGGGTATTCCGATTGTGAACAAGCGCATCTCGGTTACGCCGATGGCGCTGGTTGCGGATGCGAGCGACACGGAAGATTACGTGCCCTTTGCCGAGGCGATGGACCGCGCGGCGGAAACTTGCGGTGTGAACTTCATCGGCGGCTATTCCGCGCTGGTGCAAAAGGGCTTCACCCGCGGCGACCGGCTGCTGATTCGCTCGATTCCCGAGGCGCTTGCGACAACGAAATACGTCTGCTCCTCCGTCAACGTCGCCTCCACGCGCGCGGGCATCAACATGGACGCCGTGCGGCTGATGGGCGAAACTGTCAAAGCCGCCGCGGAGCGCACCGCCGAGCAGGGCGGCCTTGCCTGCGCCAAGCTCGTGGTGTTTTGTAACGCCGTCGAGGACAATCCCTTTATGGCGGGCGCGTTCCATGGCGTCGGCGAGGCGGAGTGCGTTATCAACGTCGGCGTGTCCGGCCCCGGCGTGGTCTGCCATGCGCTCAGGGAAGTGCGCGGCGAGACCATCGACGTCGTGGCGGAGACGGTGAAGAAGACCGCGTTTAAGGTGACGCGCATGGGCCAGCTCATCGCGCGGGAAGCATCCAACCGGCTCGGCGTTCCGTTCGGGATCGTGGATTTGAGCCTCGCGCCGACGCCCGCGCAGGGCGACTCCGTCGCGCGCATCCTCGAGGAGATGGGGCTGGAGCGCTGCGGCACGCACGGCACGACGGCGGCGCTCGCGCTGCTCAACGACGCGGTGAAAAA
>CAYLIG010000036.1:0-7922 GCA_964383635.1 uncultured Christensenella sp.
GCAGGCGGATAATTCGGATATAGTAAAAAGCCTGATTTGCTTGCACCAAACTTTTGGATCTGGCACATTTGTTTTACAGCATCCGCCCATTGCGTTAAATCATCCCATGCGCTGACTTTTCGTAGATAATTACTAAATACTGAAATCAAAAAAAGAAAAAAGTAAATCATAAATGCCGGTGTAAAGAAGCGTTTTAAAATATCTTTTTTGTTTGGTGTACTTAAATATTGGATAATCGACATTATCCATAGTGCAAACATTACAGCAAAAACGAAAGAATATCCTGATTGGAGTTCGTTAAAAATACCAAAGAAATAGAGCAAAAAAATTGAACCTAATATTGTTATGGGCAATAATTGTTCAAACTTGTATGTGGAATATGCGCAGGCAAACGCACTTCCAGAGCAGATCAATAAAAAAAATGCAACGATAGTAATCATAATGCTCCACTTTTGCGGTATGACTTCATTAGTCCTAACAAAACCAACATTAATGAAAGATATATTAAACCAAAATTATAATATACGTAACGAGATAGTTCATGAACCCCGAAAGAACAAAAAACAGCGTTTGTAAGCGTGCAAATATAGACTGTTAATATTAAACGCCTTTCGCTTTGAAGTTCACACGATTTTGCTGATAATGCGAAGCCTATTGCGCCAATCGAATAAACAAAGATACTCCAGTAGATTCCGGGTATGTTAAATATGGAGTTCGAACGTACTAACCCAGCAAAGCAATTTATCATCGACGTATGTATATACTGAATAAAGTTGTTTTTTAACAGTACAGGAAGGATATCGGTTGAGAGTTTCACTAGCATAATGGGTTTTGAGTTTATATCGATTAACTTATTCTTGTAATGATTGGTTATTACTTTCATTAATTCACTTCTCACAGGATCGTGAGATGCCTGATAATGAATAAAAGAATTGAAAAAACCGCGAGGAGCGCTTTTATATGTAAGTTGTGCATCTTCACACAATGACAAAGTTTCATAGATAATTTCATATTCTTCCGAGCCAGCTGGAAAAAGGTTAGCATCATCTAGGTCGCTATTGTACAGTACAGCCCCAAGTACTACTTCATTCCCTATGGTGGGCTGAGAAAAATTACCTGATCGAAAATAATTATATCCTAATGGGATAAATATAATCCCGAGGATGTAGCATGTAATGCATATCAGCATTCGCACCCAAAAAGCTCGTTTCTCTTGATGATTCTTGTGCGATAATAACGCAAAAAACAAGATGACAAGCACCAGAATCAAAAATATTAGTTGCCCACGTGCACATGCAAGAATTAATGCAAGAATGAAGGCGGTCGTGAAATAGCGAGTGTCATTCTGATCCCATGCAGCAAAAGCATATTTAACAAAAATGAAGTAAAGTGGGTAAGTGATAGCTTCAGATAGAATCGTATTGCTGTACAGTGCCGTTTCACCTACTAGCAAGTATCGAAGGAAATATGTCCCTGCAAATCCAATGCTTAACAAGTACCAAAACGTTGTCCGCACAGAAAAACGATCTCGAATGAATGTCATTAATGAAAATATTGCATATGCTGCTAACAATTCTTGAAAGAATACAAGTATATTTACATATATGTCAGAAGGAAACACAAAATCAAATATCTGAATGATCAAAGGATACAAAGGGCCTACCCTAACACTATCATTAAAATAGCTATGAGAATCATTTGCATAAACAACGCCGACCAAAAAATAGAACACCATGAAAATCGAGATGAGAACCAAAAGGAGTGGCCAACTTCGTTTTGATTTGAATGGATTGATAAGCATCAATAACTCCCTCATCGATATTAGATTATCTACCATTTTGTATTCTACCATCATCTGCGATATAATTCTATATATTTTGTCAGTGGAACGCAAACTTTATCGGACAGTTTGCTTGGAACTTCAACTATTTAATATACAATTTTCTAAGCTACCTTTGTCAGCTGGTCTGAACGCAATGATCTGAGATATTCTCCCAGCGACATGTAGCCGAGCTGTTTCTGGATTCTCGTCACATTGTAGAAGCAATAGATATACTCAACCACCGCTGCTCGTACGGCTTCTTTCGTTTCGTAGTGCGTCCAGTGTATGAGCTCTTTTTTCATGGTCGCGAAGAAGCTTTCCGACCATGCATTGTCTCCCGGCATCCCGACTCGTGAGTAACTCTGACGCAGCCCATACTGTTGCAGCAACCTCATCACAGCTTTTGACGTGTATTGACTGCCTCTGTCGCTGTGAAAGATACACCCCTTGGCTAGTTTGTGCCGTGCCACCATTGCCATGATTGCGTTGAGCACGAGTTCCTTCGTCATCCGATCCGCCAGGTGATCTCCCAGCACGTCGCCTGTTACGATATCCCGGATGACACAGTGATACATGAATCCCTCGCCTGTCTTCAGGTAGGTTATATCGCTTGTCAGCCCCATTCATTCCACGATCAGGAACTCCTGCTCTCTGGGGATATTGGGATATCTCTCGCCTCGTGCTTTTTTACTGTTTGTCAGGCGCTTGGTTTTATGCCTGTTATGGCATAAACTCAGGGTCATCTCTTCCATCAGAACTTGCATTTCACTCGCCCGAGCCGTTCACCTGTTTTTCGAAGTTCAGCAATAATTCTGTCCGGCCCGTAAGTGCCCCTGCTTTCTACGAATGCTTCTTTGATCCGTGTCTTCAAATGCTCTTGTCGTTTTTCAGCAACCTCCCGGTTCCGACGTCAGGCATAATAGCTCGTTCGGCCTACCAGCAATATCCCTGCCCACTTCGCAACAGAGTGTTCGGGATGACCCTGTATAAATCGATACTTCACTTTTAGTGACTCGCGAAGTAGGCCGCTGCTTTTTTAGCATATCACGCTCCAGTCTGGTCTCCGCCAGTTCCCTTCGCAATGCTCGGTTCTCTTCCTCGAGCGTCGCGTACTTCATCTTGTCACCTTCCGACGTGTATTTCCGCCGCCAGTTGTACAACAGATTCTCATGAATTCCTAAATCTTCTGATAGCTCCTTCACTGTTTTTAGACTTGTATACGATAACTTGATTGCATTCTTCTTGAAATCTTCGTTGTATTTTTCCTGACCTCTCCATTTTCTGCCTACAATTTCTGCACCTTCTTTTCGTTCCTTCCATCTTGGTAGATTGTCTTTTATTTTAGGAGGCTCCCATTTTTCTCTTGATTAAGCATACCACCAAATGCAGTCAAAAACAGAATGCGTATATCCAGTCCGATCGACCAATGTTCGATATACCAAATGTCATGTTCAATACGGCCTTCAATTGACGTGTCACCGCGATATCCGTGAATTTGTGCCCATCCTGTGATACCAGGCCGCACAAGATGCTTGAGCATATAGAGTGGCACCGTTTCTTTGAATTGGTCAACAAAATGCGGTATTTCCGGTCGAGGGCCAATCAAACTCATATCACCCTTCAGAACGTTAAAAAACTGTGGCAATTCATCCATGCTAGTTTTACGGATAAAACTTCCAAATTTCGTCTTACGTGGGTCATCACTTTTTGTCCATCCGGTCTTTTCTTGCGCGTTAATACGCATAGATCGGAACTTATACATTTGAAACAGTTTTTTATTTTTACCAACTCGTGTTTGTTGAAATATAATTGGCCCTGGACTGGAGAGCTTTACTCCAATAGCAACTGCCAACATAATAGGGCTAGTAAGCAAAATAAGCAGAACTGCAAAGGAAATGTCCATTAAACGTTTATAGAGAGCACTGGTTGGTGAGTCCAAAGGAATGCTTCGAATATTTAATAGCTTACACTCTCCAATTGTTTCAAAGGTCGTACTGGACGGGATATAGTCGTTAAAATATGGTATGATTATGGTTTTTGTACCGTGTTTTTCCGTCATTGAAATAATCGGGGGTAAAAGCGTCAATTCATCATATTCAAGTGCAACAACAACTTCATCCAATCCTTGTTTTGCCAACTGCTTAGCTCCAACGTCCGCTAATGTTCCCAAGTAGGTTACGGATGAAATCGACTGCGCGTGGCCGATATAGCCATCTATTGTGATGCCGAAACGTGGATATTTTTGAATAGTATCAATGTATTTTTGTGCCAGGGGTCCGTCACCAATAAGGACTACATGCTTCTGATTATAACCTTTGCTACGATATCTGGATAATAAAACTCGGACAATAAGTCGCTTACTAATTATTAGCAAATTTACAATTACATAAAAAGCAAGGAGCACGCCACGCGAAAAATCTGTTAATCTGAAAGCAAACAGAACCGTGGCGATTATAAAAACGGCACCCAAATTAATCAAAAGAACCTTGTTCAAGTTGTGTTTGATGGACTTTGCCCGAACCGAATCATAAAGCCCTGCGAGTTGATAAAGGAAAACAATTACAAATGAAATGCCAAGTGCTACCCAAATAGCATCCGGCAGTTGCATCGCAATATTGAGAGGTGTTTTTTGTATTACTATCAACCATAAATACGTCGAAATAAAGTAAGAAATAAATACTAAGAAAAGATCAATTAATCGATTGAAAGCGTTCAAAGTTTTTAGCCAACGTCTTATCATGAGTACCTCTACTTAACTATTCCACCGTTTTTTGTCGTATGTCCCAATGTAACAAAACATCCTTATATTGAAAAACATAATGTATATTTACATTTCGCTGCGATATAGGCTGCCTTATTCCCTTGTTTATACAACACACGATCATATTATCTATACTAGATTTAATTGTACATCTAATTGTAAAAAAAATCCAGATATTGGTTTCGGAAAAATTCTTTCACTAGCTCTACAGAAATCATAAGTCGCTAGTAGTAAAGAAGATAGCATCTTTCGGCACATAAAGTTGAAAATTCAGGAATACTAAAGTATTCCTGCAAAAGCTATAAATTACGTCGATCTTTTTACAAAGGATAACGTTATCGTGGATTACTGTGTGTTCTGCTTCCCCGGCCTCGGCGGCTGTTTTTTCTTTTCTCCAAACAGCACCTCGCCAATCGCATCCCGTGCCGTGTCGTCCGCCTGCTCGAGCAAGTGGCAGTAAATATCCTGCGTGGTTGAAACACGGCTATGACCGAGTCTGCGTGAAATGGTCACCGGATCGACGTTGCTCTTATAAAGCACCGACGCCTGCGTGTGCCGTAGCGCGTGCGGGTTGATGTGCGGCAGACCGTATCTTTCGGCAAATCTGCTCGGCCATCTCGAAAATGTGCACGGATGAACATATTGCCCGGTTTCGTTTGTAAAGACGTAATCCGTCTGCTCCCAGTCGGCCCCCATGCGCAGTTTCTGCTTGTTCTGCTCAACGCGATACCGCCGCAGCAAATCCATCACTTCGCTGGGCACGCCAATCGTTCGGTAGCCGGCGCTTGTTTTCGGTGTTTCTTCATATACGCCTGTTTTGGAACCGTAAAGAAGGGCGCAGTCGATCCGGATGCTCCCATTTTCAAAATCGACATTCTTCCACTTCAGCCCCGCAATTTCACCACGCCGCGCGCCGGTAGCGATCAGGAGCATCATAACGGCCTGCCACATCAGCGGTTCTTGCTGCAGGCATTCCATGATCCGCATCACATCGTTTACCTGCATGAAATTCGGCTCTTTCCGGATAACCTTCGGCGGACTTGCCTTTGACGCGGAATTGTAGGGAATGATCATTTCACGCTCCGCCTGTGCAAGGACCACGGAAATCATGTTGTGGAAGTGATGGATTGTGTTCGCAGAAAGCGGCTCCGTTTGCTTCTCTTCACGGAACAAGGTGTAAAATTTGGCTCCGAGCAACTTCGCAGAACGCAGCGCCAGATCGTAATCGCAGTGCTCACCCCGGCACATCTTTGCAAGAGTCGAACAGCCGGGTCCACCATTTTCATGGAACTTGTCGAACGAGCCGAACTTCTTACGGATCACCTCTTTGAACTTCTCCGCGTCCAGCACATACGCATAATGCCCGCTGATGCGTTGACCTTTCTTGCTCAGATCGGTGTAGAAAAGGTTGAGGTGCTGTGGTCGAATCTCCTTCAGCTTCAGATTGCCCAGCGAAGCGTTGATACGTCCAAGCATTTGACGTGAGGCTCGAAGGGTGCCTTTTTTCGTTCCGTTTGCTTCTTTCAGGTTCAAAACATACTCGGCGTACTCAGCAAACGTCTGATTGTCGTCGACTTTGAAGCCCTGTTCACATTGTTTGTCGAAATTAGCAGCGGCAATTTTAACCGCTTTTTTGATTTGTGCGGCGGTCATATCAGGAGAAGGTCGCCACGTCGTGCTATTGCGTACCTGTCTCCCGAACATATCCTTACCGTTGCTGGAAATAATCAGGTAGGAATCGCCTGATTTCCCTGTGCGTTTTCTGATTGCAGCCATTGTCCTTCTCCTTCCATTCGCATACTATAGATCACTCTGGCTTGGTGTAAAGTCAAGCGAATGATCCTGTGAAACTTGAGCATTGAATAAACTGGCAAGAACATCCAGATCAATCAAGTACTTCTTCCCGACCCGCATGCTCGGCATCTGACCTGAAACCACCATCCGTCGCAGCGCGTGATATGTGATAGCGGTATTTGCATCAAGCGCCTTGATGCTCTCAAATGCTTGCTGAATCGTCCTGTATTTCGCCATATAGATTCCTCCTATCAAAAAAGGAGCGTCCCGAAAGACGCTCCTCGTTGTCGTTATGCTGTTGTGATTACTTTATACCGGAAATCAGTTGCTCCGCCGTACCGGTGATCAATGCGGAGATATCGACCTGCGCGGCCGTCAGCACGTTCATTGCGGAATCGGACAGCTTCGCCGTCGTTTTATCATACAGCAGCTGACCGAGCGCGGCAATTTCATCCTTGGTCAGCTTGCCGTCCTTGTGCGCTGCCTTCATACCATCGACTACCGTCTGTTTCAGCTCGCCAACCGTGATCTGCGTGAGTTTGATCAGTTCCTGTTGCGCGCGGTTTACGGTATCGAGTTGAGTCGCCTTGCCGAGTTTCGCGGTCAGCCATGCGCCAAACACACCGATCAACGCAACAAAAAATGCCGCGGCTATGTTCACGGCATTCTCGATCAGGATATCGGCGACGGTGGCATCAGTCGTTCCACCCGAGTCTGCCAGCGCAACGGCGGGCAGCGCGAGCATCAGAAGCGCGATCAGTATCAGGATCAGTTTCTTTTTCATGTGTTTTTTCTCCTTTTTCTATATAGATGTAGCCTGCTCCGAAGCAAGCTCATGGACAAAATCGTCATATTCTTCCTGCGCGTTCTTCGCTTTTTCACGCGCGGTCTTCATCTCACCGTTCGTTTCGCCGCGCTCAACAGCGATACAGGTCGCCAGAGAAAGCGATAGGCTTGCATCCTGCATCTTCATGGCGAGCTTCGATTCCTTTGCGCGAATAGCGGCTCTCTTCTCCGCCTGTTTTCGGTCACGTGTCATCCGCACTTCCAACCATACGACCAGAAGCGCGAATACACCAGAAATAACTTCACCGATATAGTTCAAATTGATTCCTCCGTTTTTTTATTCAGACAGCAGCTTGCAACGCCCACACTTGTGCCAATACCCGCTGCTGCCCTGATTGATCCCTTCGAGCACGACCCCCACATCACGACCTTTGTCGTGGATGACCTTTCCGGAACCGAGATACAAGCCGATATGCGTCTCATCCTCCGCGTTCGTGCTGCTGCTACGAAATACAAAATCGCCGGCAATCAGTTCATTGCGCGTGACTGCGTCGCAGAGCGACCACAAGCCATCACAATCGCGGCGGTTATCCCAAATCCCCGTCTCACGCATGAGCCACGAGATGAAGCCCGAGCAGTCATGCCCGAGCAAGTCGGAAAAACCGTATTTGTACTGTTTATCCCGAAACGCGATCGCCCGCGCGTACTCGTCGTCTTTCGCCTGAATCGCGCTGTCGGAGAGGTTGGTCATCCCGCTGC
>CAYLIG010000037.1:0-7650 GCA_964383635.1 uncultured Christensenella sp.
GAATTATCCGCCTGCAATAGCATTATGGCAATATTTCGTACAAATGGTCAATCATTATTTCACTGGCTCTGTTTTCAGCGAATGGCTACTTTTTCTGGCATATTCGTCCATGCTTTATGCATTGTTCGTTCCATTCATGCAGGGCATAACATTTAAAAATTTACTCCTCATGGCAACTTTATTATGTGCTTTGTTTATTTTACCCGCCATGTTTCACAGAAGCCAATACCGATTGCTGGATGTAGATCCCATCATGGGCGTTCTTGCCGGCGTTGGACTATATAACGCAGCGCACCAATCCCGTCGCGATGTGCTAAATACGATAACAAGCCTACTCATAATGTTTACTTTGGTTCTGACAAAAGAGGCAGGTATTATCTTTGCGATCATAGTATGTGCTGCTTTTATTGCTGGCGCTTCTTCAAAAATAGCTATAGAAAAACGACCAAGAAGGTTTTCACGGTATTTTGTACCTTTTATAGGTGTCGTGCTTATTGTGTATGCATGGTTGAGTTGGCGTTTTTATCTTCATGCAAATGATGCATATTTTGCATTTTCAAACAAAATACAGCTTCCTGTTCTGTGGCAAATTCTACAAGGAACGAGAGGTGGATATCAACAACAGGTTTGGCAAGCATTTATTGCAAAACCTTTTTCCCCGGTTTTTCCAATTGGCATTGCAGAAATCAAGGTTAGCTTTGCTGTGATATTTGTTTTTCTAATTGCATTATTTATTCCGATTTTTTCTCTTCACCGCAACAAAGAAAACGCAAAATATTTTCTACGGGTTTCTGTGGCTGGTTTTTTTTCTACGCTTCTGATCTTGGCCGGCATGGGTGTGATGTACATGTTCAAGTTTACTGAAGAAGAAGCGATAGTGCTTGCTTCATTTGACCGCTATATCGGCACTCCACTCTTAATGCTAAGTGTATTCTTATTTGGCATAGTTGTGGATATATTAATTACGGGACATCGATGGAAAAGAGGTATACTGATTGCTTTAATCGTTCTACTTGCTGCAACTGCTCCAGCACAAGAAGCGGGGGCTTTTGTGCTTGGACTGAATCGTGAATATTCGAATACAGTACGTGCGCAAGTTGATCGGGATGCCACATCTATTTTCGAATTGCTCGGAGAGAAAAAATATAAAATAAATGTCGTTTCTTTTGAAAACGATGGTCTCGATTTTCTTATGATGAGATTTGTGTTGCGTCCCAATCATGTAGCGGGAGCGTGGTACATAAAAAAACAATTATTCGATCCAACTGATATTTGGGATGACCCTCCCCAAAATGCGCAAGAATGGGTTGACCGATTAATAGAATTTGACTTCGACTATGTTTTTCTCTATCAAACAGACTTGGAATTCGTTGAAAACTTTTCGAATGCATTCGTGGAAGGTTCGTCTCCGCAGGATCACGCGTTGTACTATGTGGATTCAGTCAGAAGATTATTATTACCAGTTACAGGATGAATAACACGCTTGTGTACACGAATATGTGGCTAGTGTCAAGATACGTTCGCAATTTCGGGACTCGGACGAACTGTTCAGGCGGCAAATTGAAGTAACGATTCCATAGATTGAGGATTGATATATGCTCTGGAAACAAACCAATCTTCAGCATATTCCATCAGGTATATTGTAACCAACCGCAGGTAGGAATCCAGGTTCGGGAAGATGCCGACCACCCGCGTTCGGCGACGGATTTCCCTTTTCAGCCGCTCCAGCATGTTTGCTGAAGATATCTTTCGGGAATCCAGCTTCGGGAAAGAATAGAATGCCAGCGAATCTTTCAGCCTGTCCTCCAAAGTGGCAATGGCTTTGGGAACCCTTTTCCCGTACGCTTCTGTCAGAGCATTCGCGAGTTTTCTGGCAGTCTTTTCGTCTGGAGCCAGCCAGATTGCTTGAGCTTACCCGCGAACGCCTGCTTGTCCTTGTACGTGACATGCGCCAGAATATTGCGCATGAAATGCACCTTGCAACGCTGCCAGGATGCACCCGAAAAGCTTTCTCCTATTGCCGCGACTAGCCTGCTATGAGCATCCGATATGACTAGAGAAGGCAATTTTTATCCTCGTTCCTTCAGCGATTCGAACAGCTGTTTGTAGCTTTCTTTCGACTCCTCCAGCATGGGTTCGATCGCCAGTACTTCCCGCTTCCCATGCTCGTCGACACCACAGACGATCAATATGGCCATACTGACGACACGCCCGTCGTACCATATCTTTTCATACAATACATCCATCCAGATCACAGGATGGCGGGTGCCGTCCAGCGAGCGTGTCGAAAGGCCTCAACTTGTTCGTTCAACCTCTTCGTCATCTCACTGACCTGGCTTCGGGATAGATTTTCAATTCCAAGACTTTGCGCCAGCTTTTCCATCTTCCGCGTGGAAACGCCTTGAATGAACGTCTCCTGAACGACCTGGACCAGCGCCGCCTCGCTTCGCTTTCGTTCCGTCACAAAGAATGAAATATATCCGCCGCTTCGCAGCTTCAGCACCATCAGGGACATCGTTCCCATGCGCGTATCCAGCCGCCGGACCCGGTAACCGCAGTGGTAGCTGGTTCGATTGGCACTGCGCCCATTCTTTTCGGCGCCGATTGTTTCCGTTACTTCGGTTTCCATGAGCTGCTCACACAACCTTCCAGCATACTGATCTTCGAGTCCGGCTGCTCTAGCGTTTCAAAGCGGTGCAAGTAAACGAATTGACCTTGATCATCTTGAAAGTCGATTCGAACACGACGTTGCCATAAGGACAGCCTTTCATACTTAACGAGCGGTTGATCTGGAGACTATCGAGCAAATCATCGATCAGCATATTGTCGAACTCACTGCCCCGGTCCGTGTGAAACATTTGAATATCGAATAGATTTCCCTTCACTGTTGAGAACGCCATGTGTACCAACTCGGCGTTTTTATTTACGCCTGTGCTTTGCCCGATGATCTTCCGGGCTCCAAGCTCAAGCAGGATGCAGATATACGCCCACTTTGTTCCGACTCGGACATAGGTCAGATCGCTCACGACACAGGTTCTAGGAGCCTGATTGTTGAAATCGCTGACCAGAAGGTTAGGAATAGCGGCCTCGTTGCTCTTTGATGAATGCGCTCGATATTTCTTACAAGTATAGGCCGAAACCAGGCCATGTTTCGCCATGATTCGTCCGATGCGGCGACGTAAAACAGGCCAGCCTCACACGCTTCAGCTTTCGCTGACCGTATACACGACGATTCTCGTCGTATGCCATTTGAACCTCTTCTTCCAAGGAGCTTTTATCTCGAGGATCATGGCATGCGAAAACGAGTCGTGCAGAAACCCATACGCGTGTGCAATGAGCCCCCCAAAAATATACATCTGAAGTTGCCAAACATCTTTTTCATGGAAGGAGGTATCCATTCTGAATTCATTATTCCAGGAAGCAGCTTACTTGATTTCGAATTCGTATTCATCTAATATTTTGTTTTCGAAAAATCACGCTTTTTGTGCTAAATTGCGATATTATTTGTTATCGTTTTTGGTTATACGAAATACAAATCCTGCGACATACATAAACCAAATCCATACGATGTTTGGCAACGCATTGGTGAACAAAAAATTCTCCATCATACTTTCTGACACAGAAAATAGTAAGATGGCAGGTGCTAATCGAATTCCGAGTGTTTCGACATTCGTTAGATTTGTGAAGGCCAAACGTGCGCTAACAATCGCTAAAATAATCAGAAATATTAATACCAATGACAGTCCGGGGATACCGAACGAAACAAGCACCGAAAGAAACGAGTTGTGGAAGTTGCCAATTGGGGAGTTCTCCGGAAAATATGGTGCCATAACATTTCCTGCAATCAGTGGACTTGTGCCGATAGCAAGATATCTAGGGTTTTCTGCCAAGCCATTCAAAACACCAAGCCATATGGCAGTTCTGCCATTAAATGTTCCAAAATCGGAAAGATCTCGAGATGATACCGACCTTATAACCGGTTCAACGCTTGCCGAATCTGACATATCTATAGGAGGAAGCGTTGGGGTCGTGTTCTGATCACCAGAGGATAACTCAGGGGATACAACGTTATCATAAACTGTAACCTGCTCCGTTGATGTTATCTCAGCAAACCAGTTGTACCCAGCTCGCGCTAGATTGGCACTCTGATAAATGACAAAGATACCGAGTACAGCAATAATTGCGCAGAGCAGTATTCGCATCGAAGTACTGAGACGACGGAACAATTTAACATTGCATAAAAGAAATATTTCAAAGCCTAGCGCGATACTTGTGTTAAATATACCAGCACGACTATCAGTCAGCGCGAGTACAAAAAAACATACTAGAATGCCTAGACTCAAGACGATTCGAAAAATTCGTCGCTGGACTTTGATTATAAGATAACCCATCAGAATGAGTGCTGATCCGCAGATTGGGGCTACTGAATTCGGGTGGCAAAGCAAATGTAGTCTTCCATCCGTACCAATTCCGAAAAATTCGGTTTTTCCGGGGGAGCTTCCATTCTGCCCAGTCATTACGAAAAACAAACCTACGGCACAAAGAAGGGTGACCGCCATTGCTAATACAACGGCAAACGTAGTAAAAATTCTTTTGTTATCATTGATATTGAATGCATATGGAAGTGAAAAACAAAGAAACGTTGTTATGCACACGCTCTGAAACCAGCTACTAGAAAGAGGACCATCTGCGTGCCAATCATATAATAGTGATACAACTATCATCCAGACGAACAGAGCAGCCATTAATTTTACTTCAAAATATATAATGTATCTGGAATTATAAATGAGCAATGCGAGCATACATAAGGCAAAAGGAAAGAGTATAAATGATACAAGTGCAATAGCGCGCGTCGGGCTGATATACTGAAACACACCTACTAGAATACAGCCAATAAAAGAAAGCACTGAAAGAAATCGCCAAGAAAGCAGAGATCTCATCGACAAAACAAATGGGAGACGAGGGTCGTTATTTTCTGTTAAGAATTCATTTCTTTGCATATAGCACGTCCTCATATTATACCCATCATGCGAAAAAGAGGATTCAAATCATAAGCATAAAATCATTTGCATGATAGCTGAATATTAGATGCGAATACACCTGAATAGTGTAACCAACAGACTACTTAGAAAGATATATAACCATTGGATGTTGTTCACTCTTTGCAGATTATTATAGCAACTTGTTTTTGAAAACACAACTTAAAGGTGTCAATTATTTCGGTAATGGCGATCGACGAGTTGTTCGACAGTTTCCAGATCAACCGCTCGCTGAGCATGAAAGGGTGCCTATACGACTATGCCGTGGCTGAATCAATGTTTAAAATGATCAATGCCGAATTTGTCTACTCGCGCCGCTTTGAAACGTTGGAGCAACTCCCGCTGGAGTTGCTGGATTATGTTCACTGGGTCAACAACATCCGTTTACACGGAACACTTGGATATTTGTCGCCAGCAGAGTTTAAGAGATCCCGAACCTTATGAAATCGGTCCGATTTGCTGTTGACAATCCATGGTGTTCCCCAAAGAGTAGGGCAAACTGAATGAGAAAATATCTATGGTTGGATTCTATCGATGCTAGAATCTGTGCACGGGAACCTTTCATTGTCACGACAAATTTCACGCCGGAAGAACTCGGAAAACCGAAGAACTTAAGAGAGCAACGCATTCATAATTGCATCCTCGACGCTTGCGTGCAATTCGTTATTGGATCACATCATATACGATGAACTCATCACTCTGATAGATGATCCCGCCAAGATACGAAAAGTAATCCGGGCCGTACGTCTCGTATTCCTTTGCGGTCCAGATTAGAAATGTTTTTCCCTTTGGAAGCGTTTTGTCGTGCATTTTGAGTTGAAGCCATTTTTTCATATGCGGGTTCTTTGCTGTCTGCTCATCAAACTGCTCAACGGTCCAGACCTCGATTGAATTACTAGAGAGTTCGGTTAAAACATTGGCGTTCCAGAAAGTTGCGTAACCGTTTCTATACTCCTTCTCCTCTAGAACAGCAGCTATTTGCTGGAAATTATCGTTTGTTCGAGTCCCGTATCTGAAAGGCCAGCTTTCAAACCTGAAATAGCCCTGTATCCCGATCAGCACCAGGCACAAGCTCAGCCCAATGCAGAGAATACGCTGGATTATGAGTTTTAGATGAGTTTCACAGATGACAAGAGCAAATGCAGGAACAAATAACACGGCAACTGGAACCATGTGCCAGGCGATTTGGCCGATATTTATTAAGAACGAGAATATGGTATAACTTGCCCAGGAAATAAAGCAAATCCAAAGAAAGCGGAGAGTGAAGAGATTTTTTTTGCCTTTGTGCAGCAAATACCAAGCAATCAGCGTACCAACAGCGGCCCAGATCACAATTGAAACAATTTTCGTCAATACTCCATAACCAATCACATTAATCTGATTGGCAAGCGTTCCTTTGATACTGCCAAGCGTGAGATTCAGTATCATCGCGTCATATTGCTTAAAATAGTATAAACGATTCAGCACGGTTTTATTAATCAGAAAACCCATTGCGGCAAATGCGCAGACGAGAAACGCTTGCATTAGATACTGAGGAAACCCAGCCTGCCGCAGGAAGATAGCACGCTGAGCTGGAGCTTGCCGATCTCTTGGAAAAATGCGCCACAATAACTCTGCCCCGGTCACAATTGTCATCGGTATGAACAGAATTAGCAGCATTCTCGCTCCCTCTAAACCTAGCGCCAGAGAAAGCAGACAAGCAATCATTGTCGAAACCATTACACGTATTTTTGGCCGATATTCGGATGGCGCTTGCATCAAAATTCCGAGAATAACGAACATCATGCTCACGCGCGGAATATAATGCGCACCGTACATAAGAATGTAAAAATACGGACCGCTCACTGGTAGCAGCAGGATGCCTGCCGTAAGCGGAAAGTATCGCGAAATGCGAAGTTTTTTGCAGAGGAAGAAATAACTCCATAGCAGTATCAAATAGAGGGTGATATTGCCAAGAATCCTCACAGTTTGCCAGTCCTCAAATAAATGAAAAAACAGGCTGTAAACAAGCTGCGCATTGATAACCTTGATTTCGGTGGAATAATACCAGTTACCGGACAGTATTCCGCCATCCGTTGCAAGTTCTCGGGAAAGAATCAGATCACTTGCCATATCTGCGTCCAGCAGATCCTCGACATGGATGGACATATAGATTATGAGCCCGATGAAAGCGAGGATCAGAAAGACCCAGGAGCAAATTAGAAACCAATCTCGGGATTTGCGAACGTTTGTGTTTGACATGTTATCCCTCCGAAAAGCAAGTGATTGAAAATCTTAGCTCAGAGGATTCAATCAATCACATGATATCCATTTGTCTGGTGAATATCAATCTTATATTGTATTTATATTTCAAACAGGAGCCACTAGATTACGAACACGTATAGTGCATCACTTTTTCCAATTCGGTCCGGACCACTTCCGGGGGGGGGGGACACCTCAAGTCAGTTTCATTTTCATATAATTGAAAGGACAATGAGATGATTTGAGTCACCCTCTCATTTTTTCTGTACAGGTTACTATAGCCAATACAATTTCAGGCGAATATTGGATAGAAGGGTGACCTGCTCCCTAAAAAAGTAGTCCACTCAAAAAGAGAGAAAGATAGTAAAAT
>CAYLIG010000038.1:0-7562 GCA_964383635.1 uncultured Christensenella sp.
TTTGGAAATCATTGATCGCGATTACATCATCAATCTATCAGAACGCGCAATGCAGGATGTTGTGGAAGGCAATTATGATAGCGCGATCACCAAATCCAGAACTTTATTGGAAGAGGTGTTTTGCTACGTTATTGAAAAAAAGGGCGAAATTCCAATCGAGAACGGCGATATCGGCAAGCTCTACAATCAGGTCAAAGAACTCTATCATATGCACCACGACAAGGATCTAGACAAACGCATCAACGGCCTTCTATCTGGTCTTGAAAAGATACTCTCGTCCATAGCAGAAATGAGAAATAAGGGCAGCGACTCCCATGGCCTCGGTGCAAAAAGAATCGCCATTTCGGAACATCATGCGCGCTTGTTTGTTAACTCGGCAATGACGATGGCCGACTTTGTGTTGGCGGTTGGAAGTCGATAATCAGGATAATCTAACCATTAGATTGCTCTATCAATTACCTGTTTTGCATGATTTGCCGTTGAAAAGGACAGAGTTATGGAAAATGATCCACTTATTGTCAGAGTTAACGAAGTATCAGAGCCGTTAAACTCGATTGTAATGGCAAGAGAGTTTCTTGAACGTTCAGGGCAAGACCCGTACTATTTTAAGTGGACAATCATCGCTATGCACAATGCGCTGCAAGGTTTCATGGTTTTAGCTTTGATGGGAACGAGTAGCCTATCGATTATTAGATGGAAAAAAGAATACAACGGCAAGACTGCGTATGAAGTATTAGCCGATCCTGATAAAAAGCTAGTTGACTTTTTAGAATTATTTAAAAGAATACAAAGTAAACAATATATGCAAACTAACGAGTTTCGTGGTGTAACGGACTCAATTAATAGTTCTATTGAAGAATTAAATCGTATGAGAAACCAATTCATTCATTATCTTCCTTTAGGTTGGTCAATTGAAACACAAGGCATAGCGCAAGTTTTGTTGGATTCTTTATCAGTTATAACTTTTCTAACCAATGATTGTCCTGAAGCAACTAAGTATTATAGTGACTCGGAAATGTTGGTCATAGAAGAATCCGTCGCTGCATGCAACTCGATTTTGATTCGGATTGCATAGCATATCGCTTAGGCCTTTTTGCAAACTTGACGCTCCTCTTTTCTGGATGTTTCTATATAGATTTCCGAAAAGAAAACCCCAGATCGCCTCTTGAATCTACGGTCATTCTTTCCACCGCAACATTCCACAGTTCCTCATCGAACTCCAAAATCGGCCCCGTCGCCTTCAACATTTTGTAAAACGCATCCAGCTCGCGCTTTCTTGCCTTCCGTTGCTCGCGCTGTTCCCCGATCTCCATAATCCGCTCTTCGATCACTCGGCTTTGAGCAAGTAGCTCCGCATATCGATCGTCGTATTCGGTCTGCTCGATCAGTGCATGCGCGTATGCGTCAACTAATTTGCGCATCGACTCAGATATCGATTCCAGTTCCTTACTCGCGATGGCTTCCTTGTCATCCAACTCAAGCGTGTCGGTCAGCGTTGTAATTAGCATCCTGATGTCAGATAGAACCTGATCCTTATTCGTGATCACTCGATTCATCTCAGCCACAAACGCCGCCTTGATCTGATCTTCGGTCACGTGTGGCGTTTTGCATGGTTCGCCATTGTAATATTTTCTCTGGCAACGCCAGATCACGGTGCGGTATTTGTCGTTGCTATGCCACACCTTCCTGCCATAGTAGCTGCCGCATTCCCCGCAAACGATCTTGCTGGAAAAGCATCCGCTTCTACCAACGTATCGAGTTTCACGACGGCGCTTGAGTTCCTGCTGAACCTCGTCGAACACTTCGGGCGAAACGATCGCCGGGTGGCTTTGTTCGACGTAATACTGCGGCAGTTCACCTTCGTTCCGCTTCATCCTCTTCGTCAGAAAGTCTACGCAGAATGTTTTCTGCAGCAGCGCGTCGCCCTTGTACTTCTCATTCGTCAGGATGCTCTCAACCGTACCCGGTTGCCAGCGTGGTTTTCCAGCAGGAGATAATATCCCCATGACTTCCAGCCGTTTCGCGATGCCAGATGGCATAAGCCCTTCTAGGAAGAGTGCGTAGATTAACCGGACGGTTTTCGCCTGTTCTTCCACGATTTGTGGCTGCCCGTCTGAACCTTTCTCATATCCGAGGAACTGTTTGTAGGGCAGGTAAACTCTCCCCTCCTCGCATTTCGCGCGCTTGCCCCATGCGACGTTCTCGCTGATTGACCGGCTCTCCTCCTGCGCGAGCGAGCTCATGATCGTGATCAGCAACTCGCCCTTGGAGTCCATGGTGTAGATGTTTTCTTTCTCAAAAAACACCTCAACCCCTTTCTCTTTGAGTTGGCGAACCGCTGTCAGTGTATCGACGGTGTTTCTGGCGAATCGGGAGATGCTCTTCGTTATGATCAAGTCGATCTTACCTGTGAGAGCGTCCGATATCATACGGTTGAAGCCTTCTCGCTTCTTCGTATTCGTCCCGCTGATACCCTCGTCCGTATAGACTTCGACCATTGTCCAGTCTGGGTTAGCGGTAATCTGCCGGGTATAATAATCCACCTGCGCTTCGAAGCTCGTGAATTGCTCATCGCTGTCGGTAGATACCCGCGCATACGCGGCGACACGCTGTTTCACGAGGGGTAGAACATTGTTTTCTCCCAACGCGACCGCTGATCGCTCAATTTTCGTTACCCGTTTCTGAATTGCTTCCACCGTTCAGTGCCTCCTTAATCGCCAGTGATTTCTCTCTTGCCGCCTGCTTCATTTCGTCCGTCCAACTCTCGGAGCGGGAACGGTCTTTCCATTCCGATAAGTAAGTGCTTCCATCAGCAAAAATGAATCGTAGAGTGTTGGCTCCCAGCACCTCAATCCGCAAAACCCGTTTGTGAAACTCAGTCTCGTCAAAGGATGCCAATCCAAGGGCTTCCGAGCATGCGTCCAAAAGCACCGATTCGGGTATCTGTTTTGCCGAGCAAGCGCCCTTGCCGTGTTCTAAGTAGGTCGCACATTGCCAGCTTATGCGCCCCTTCGTCGTTTTCCGCTGGAAGTTCTTTCCGCAATTACCGCAGATGATCCTGCCGGTGAAGGGATATCGCGCGTTGACAGGGTTGCTGGGTTTGTATCGTTCTCTGGATAGTTCTAGTAGCTCCTGTGCCGTCTGAAATGTATCGATGTCAATGATCGCCGGATGGGACTGTTCCACATAATACTGTGGTGCTTCACCATGGTTTCGCTTCTTTCGTTTGCTCAGGTGGTCGGTTATGAAGGACTTCTGCAAAAGCGCGTTTCCTGTGTATTTCTCGTTTGTCAGGATCTCGCGGACATGCCTCGCGCTCCAAGCGGCATGGTTCAGCGTTTGCTTCCCGGCCGCGTTCAATCGCCTTGCGATTACAACGCTGGAATCGCCGCTGAGATACCAATCGAAGATCTGCCGTACGATCTGAGCCTGATGGAGTTCTATTGAAACGGTGTTCCGCTCAATCACATAGCCGTACATATCGCGAAGCCCAATCAGTTCGCCTTGCTTCATCTTCTCTCGAATACGCCATTTGCAGTTTTCGGAAACCGATCGGCTTTCCTCTTGGGCAAAAGAAGAGAGGATGGTGAGCATCAGCTCGCCATCCCCTGATATACTATGAATATTTTCTCGTTCGAAGAACACATCCACACCTTTTTGCTTCAATTCCCGTAATAGGTTCAACGTGTCCAGCGTGTTTCGTGAAAATCGACTAAGCGACTTTGTAATCACCAGATCGATCAGCCCGGCATCGCAATCCGCAATCAAACGCCGGAATTCTGGTCGGTCGCTTTTTGTACCGGTGTAGCCTTCGTCCGCATATACACCGACATAATGCCATTCAGGATTGCGTTGAATGTACGATCTGTAATATCCGACCTGGGCGGCCAGCGATTCGATCATACTCTCCTTTTCAATTGAAACCCGGGCATATGCCGCGACACGTGTTCTGGGCTGAATGGCCGGTTTTGTAGGTTTTCTTGTATGAATGACTCTTGCCATATCCCCTCCAGTCATGTCGCATATTAGCTCTGTTTTCAGAGCTTATCAACAGATGTCTTGACGCTTAGGCATGCAAGAAAAGGGTCATATTTATTCGCCATCTTACGATCAAAATCCTCAAACTCCGACCGGGATATTAATCCGCGCGTCAGCATGGTTCTAGCCACCGTCATCACAGTCCGATAGCGCATTTCACGCTCAAACTGCGCGTCCGTCATCTGCTTTCCTTCTTTCCAAACCGATGAGCGATGTAACAGGCGTGACTGCAATATTTCCTGTGATTCCGGGTATAATCCGCAAATATACGCCCGCAGGATATGCACTGAACCTGAACCGCTGTCTTTTTGTTACCCGAATCCCTATGACCTTTCCACCAGGCTCGACGGCAGACTACGGAACAGAAATATCGATGCTTCTGCCCTTCCGTTTGAGTGATCCGCATCCCGCAGTTCCGGCAATATCCCCGATCGATCGAAACCATTGACTCGGCTTCCGGCTGAAAACCAACCCTTTGACAAACGGATTTCACCGTATTTCGGGATAAATGCAGTATTTCCGCGATTTGCGTGTAGCTATTCCCCGCCTGCCTGAGGCGTCTGATATCGGCTTTGATTTGTTCCGTCATCGTTTACTCCTTATATAAAAAAGAGGAGCGCCCGAAAGACGCTCCTCAATGTCGTTATGCTGTTGTTTTTACTTCATGCCGGAGATCAGCTGTTCCGCCGTACCGGTGATCAACGCGGAGATATCGACCTGCGCGGCGGTCAATACGTCCATCGCCGAAGCGGAGAGTTTAGTGATGGTCTTTTCAAAGAGCAGTTGGCCGAGCTGGGCGATTTCATCCTTGGTCAGTTTTCCGTCTTTGCTCGCGGCCTTCATGCCGTCGACGACCGTCTGTTTCAGTTCCCCGACCGTGATCTGTGCCAGTTTGATCAGTTCCTGCTGCGCCTTATTCACCGTGTCGAGTTGCATGATCTTGCCGAGCTTTGCCGTCAGCCATGCGCCGAACACGCCGATCAGCGCAATGAAAAACGCCGCGGCGATATCCACAGCGTTCTCGATCAGAATGTCGGTTGCCGCGCTCGTTCCGCCCGAATCCGCCAGCGCGTAAACGGGAAGCGCGAGCACCAGGAGTGCGATCAGTACCAATAGCAGTTTCTTTTTCATGTTGTGTTTCCTCCTTTAATTTAGATAGATGTAGCCTGCTCCGACGCAAGCTCGTGGACGAAATCTTCGTATTCATCTTGCGCATTTTTTGCTTTTTCCCGCGCGGTTTTCATCTCTCCGTTCGTCTCGCCGCGTTCGACCGCCATCGCCGTGGCAAGAGACAGAGACAGGTTCGCATCCTGCATCTTCATGGCCAGCTTCGACTCCTTTGCACGGATGGCGGCGCGCCGTTCCGTTTGTTTCCGGTCGCGCGTGGCCCGAACTTCGATCCAGGCGACCAACAGGGCAAATATGCCTGTAATGATTTCCCCGATATAGTTCAATTTGCATCCCTCCGTTTCTTACTCATACAGCAGCTTGCAGCGCCCGCACTTGTGCCAGTACCCGCTGCCGCCCTGATTGATTCCCTCGATCATAACGCCGACGTCGCGGCCCTTGTCGTGTATTACGACGCCGCGCCCGCAGTACAGCCCGATGTGCGTTTCGTCGCTGGAATTCGACGAAGACACCCGGAACACAAAATCGCCGGCGATCAGCTCACTGCGGGTGATCTCATCGCAAAGCGACCACAGCCCGTCGCAGTCGCGCCGGCTGTTCCATATCTCGCATTCTCGCATGAGCCAGGAAATGAACCCCGAGCAGTCATGCCCCAGCAGGTCTGAAAACCCATATTTGTATTGCTTATCCCGAAAAGCAATCGCCCGGGCATACTCGTCGTCTTTGGCTTGAATCGCGCTGTCGGACAGGTCGGTCATACCGCTGCCGCCCCAGACGTACAGATCCCCGATCCGGGTCCGGGTAAGCGCTACGATCGCGAGCGCTTTCTCCGATGGCGTCTCCTTTTCGATTGCCTCCGCTTCCGTCGCAGTGTCGCTGAACAGCGCTGCCCACGTTTCTTTCCCAATGATTCCATCGACAGTCAGCCCGGTCTGCGCCTGAAAGCGCTCCACGGCCTCCAACGTGTCCGCACCGAACGTCTTTTTTGTCACAGTAGTGATATGGTCGGCATAATAGCCTAGTTCTAACAACCTTTGCTTACAAAAAAGCACGTCCTCACCGGACGTGTCCTTTCGTATATTTCGTGTAAATTCCATTCCCTTTCTCCTGTCGGTTGACCCGTTATGGTTAGTTGTACTGCAAAAAAACAAGAGCTAAAAGCTCTTTAATGAATGCTTTTCGTTACGGTTCCGTCACCCGGAACCATTCGCATCTGCCCTGATACACCACTCCACTGGTGTTATTCCTGTGATACCCGACCCCAACGTGACTGATCGCCGAAAAGAAGTTGGAAATAGTTTCCGTGTATACCTGCCACCAGAAATCCCCGTCAGCCGACATATCCAGATAGTAGGAAGTGCCGACCTTCCGAATTCTCACATAGATGAAGATCGAATCCCAGCCTCCGTTCAAATAGGCGTCGCTGGAAAAGGCTGTGTTTGAAGTAAGTTTGATCGCCTGTATCCCCGAATAACCGCTTCTGGAACACTTTCCGAACACAATTCTTCTGCTGTTTGCACTGTTGTAGAGACAAAGACCGAAATTAAAGTAATTCACCTTCGGCCCAAGAGCCGTTAATTTAGCCGTAGCTGTAAAATCACCGGCCGGAACTTCCTGAACAAGGAGCCTGGTGTGATCGGTTCCGGACAAGATATCGATCGCTCCATAGCTACCGTTCTCCGTCCATACGGACGTCCCCTGGTTGATCCAGGACCATTTACCGTCCATGACGGTGTCGGCGAACTCATCGTCCATCGCATGCGGCACCGACGGCGGTTCATCGATCGGATTTTCATAATATGTCCCGCCGCCGCTTCCGCTTCCGCTGTTGGTTACGAACTCCAGCCCGCTGCCGTCAGACTTGACGGCCACAACTTTCGTTCCCTGCCCTAGATAGCTGTTCGGGGTATCACTCAGCGCTAAGAAATCATGCGTGTGATCAATCTCCGCATACACACCGGTATGTAGGTGGTTGATGTCCGCTTTGGCCGCAAGCATACTGTTCACTTCCGAATCGGAATACCCACCGCTGCTGGAGGGCGTCACGGACAATACGTCGAACCCGCTGTACTGGGACATCCGCTCTACCTTCTGGTTGAGCCTGATCTCATGCTCCAGCATGGTATCGTGCAGCTCCAACGTGTAGGACAGTTCTCCGGTATCGTCGTCTTCGCTGACCGTGATCCCGCAAACCCGCAGCACGCCTTCAAAGCCTATATCGTCCGATCCTTCCGGTGGTATGTTCCAACCGATCCAATCGCCGAGCAGGTAGCTTTCAAACGGCTTCATGCGGTTGCCTCGATCATCTGAAAACTTCGTTACTGTCCCCTGAATCCCCCATGCCGGATAAGCGACCCGGTTCAGATACGCCTGTCCATACTCGCTTAAGCCCTCCT
>CAYLIG010000039.1:0-7445 GCA_964383635.1 uncultured Christensenella sp.
CTGCATTGCGCGTTCTGATAGATTGATGATGTAATCGCGATCAATGATTTCCAAAGCAGGTGCCGCAATCGTAACTGCTGAGCCGATTTTCTTGATTACGAATCGGTCAGCAACCTTTGTTAATTCATGCCCGCCGAAGTATAGGCATCCATTGATTTGGCCTAAGATAGTATCGACGATCTTGGAGTATGATGACTCGATGACCTCTGGAGTGTGCCCCTTGAGTTTTTCAACAAACTGTCCTTTTGAAAATAAAAATCCTAGCAGGTCTGAAATTCGATCCTGCTCGATGCAGTACTTTAGCAAGTTATCAAGGTATTCCCATCTGCTCCGCGCGCCGCCACCCCAGCCATATTCGGCGGGCAATCCGAATTTATTGGAAATGTCGCAGAGTACGGGGCCGCTTAGGTAAGGCATAGAGACCTTTATGTTTGATGATGCATCCACGGGTTGAATCTCACCAAAGTCTGTATCACCATTCAGAATGGCTATGATTGATCTTTCTCTGAGGAGCTCAAATGGATCGCGTTCTTGCTGCACGTTTCCACCTCGTTTCAACTTCTCACAAAATGACTGGATTTCAGCTTGTAAGGTACGATGGCTATTGATCTTCGTGTTGAGTTCCAATTTCGTTTTCGTCAAGCTGTGAAGCATCATAACGGTTCTTGCTTTCCGCAACTGCATTTAACATCATTAAATGCAGGCGAACAAAGCGAATAAAAGCATCTGCCACTTCTAGCAGGATGGGATTATGTTTTTCTGGCAATTCACATCCAATCTGGAACTCGATAGAATAGTTCTCGCACTTAACCAACGTTTGATAAAATGCTTTTTCCGACATATGAACATATCCGCTCGCCTTATTGTAAACCTGCTCGAAAACAGGATCTATTTTTGCAATTTGCTTTTTCAAATAACTATCGGATAGCTGTTTGCCGCTATTATCTTTTTCTTTATTGATTTGCTTCCCACTAATGATACAGTCAATGACCGCTTCTTTATCCTGAGCAATAAACGGTGCATAGGATCGCATACAATTGTCCATCTGCATACGCAAAAGCACACCGACACAGGTTAAATTCCGGTCTTTCAGCATTGAAACAAAGCCATCAACAAGATGCACACAGCGGTCAACCGAAGCGCAAAAGTAAAAATCTTCTTTAAAAAGAGTTTGCCCGATTATACCAGCTGAAAGAGAGATTGCCTCTTTCCGCAGCAAATCGAGTTGCTTGATTCTAGACGCAAGTTCAAATGAGTATTCATTGTTTGTCATAATTCTCATCATTTCAACTTTTCGCAAAGAGGCAGGATTTCTTCGAGCTTGGCGACGATGCGTTTTTGTTCGGCGAGGGGAGGGAGGGGAATGATTAGGTTCCTAATGGCATCTTGAAATAGATTTGCTTGTGCTGTCTGTTTTGTTTTGTCCCTGATTTGTGCTTGAACAACTGCGGATTGAATGCCGTACATCAAGAACTTACTATCAATAAGAACTGGGGATGCCATTGCAGCACTCCGAACCATCACATATTTGTTATCATCATTCACCATAGCACATCTTCCAACACTTCCAGAGCAAGAAATCAGCACATCTCCTATTTGCGGATTACAACGGGAGGAAATGAGCTTGTACTCAGCTTGGTCGACGAAGTCAACATCATCTAATTGAATATGACCATCGCGAACATTTCTAGCCGACAGAAGGTAATAACCACAATACTCCGATGTTCTTCTTGGGGTCTTGTGCTCACCATCAGTAATTTTCGAACATACAGTTGAAAGTTTAACCCACTTCCAACTCTCCGGAATCTCAAACGGCTTCTCGTCTTCTGCTATCTCTGGCAGAGGCTTTTCTTTCTTGATCGTACCGGTTTTGATCAGCCGCTGCTTCTCCGCTTGAATTTGCCGATATAGCTCCTCGCCTGTGCCTTCCTCCGGGCGCTGCTCAACAAGCTTGCCTTGAATCGCAAACTGTAAGATGGACTTTTGCATGTCGCCGGGGAATCGCTTGTTGAAGTCTTCCAGCTTGCGCCATGCCTGCTCGTAGCGGTCGATGTAGGGGAGGAGTTCCTCAATTTTGGCGACGATGCGTTTTTGTTCGGCTAGGGGAGGGAGAGGAACGCTTAATTCCCTAAGAATCTGGGGATTTAACTCTGTTTGATTTGTAGATCCGCTTCCCAAACCCTCAAAATAAGGTTGACATCTTTGAAGAAAATAGTATGCGTACTCAGGAAGCACGTGTGAACACGTTCTAATAATTGCGACATGCGAATCAGGAACAATGCGTAGTTTGGATGGATTGTCAGATTCACGAAAAAGACCAATCCGCCCTAAAGTACCATTTCCTGTGGAATTTACGATGATATCCAAATGTCTCATGAATTCTTCTTCGGGATACTTGTTAATTGTAGACTCGTCGAGATATTGTGCTAAATTCATGGCTATAACACCCGTTTTTGCATTACACTTCTGTGCAAAAACGAGAATGTTACTAGAGGTTGCATATATAGGCGATTTGCCACGTTTTATATTCCTACATACTAAATCTTCAAGCCTGGCAAAAACCCAGCTTTCCGGAATCTCAAACGGCTTTTCATCCTCTGCAATCTCCGGATGATGCTTTTCTTTCTTGATCTCACCCGTCTTTAAAAGCTTCGCCTTCTCCGCCAAAATCTCCCGATACAGCTGCTCTCCCGTGCCCTCTTCCGCGCGCTGCTCCACCAGCTTGCCTTGAATGGCAAGCTGCAAGATGCTGTTCTTGAGTTCCTGTGGGGTCATTCCTTTGCACCCCCGAGAATCGCGGTAATGTCCGCCAACACGCGGTCGATCTCCGCGTTTAGCGAAGCTCTGCGTTCCTCATATTCATGTATGAGATCCATCGGCTCCAGAATCTCCTCTTCCTCATGCGGATAGCCGCATTGGTCAAGGTTATAGCCAAGTTCCAGAGAAAGCTGCGCTGCCGTGAACTTCTTAGCTTTGTCAAAGCCGTCAATGTTAATCTCTTCGCGGTGATTCCACCATTCCATCACAGGCTGGAAATGCTCCAGCTTCATCGGCTTCGTCTTGGAGAAATGCTTATATCCTTCGGGTATATCTAGCCGATAATACCATGTGTCGGTGGTTGGTTTCGTCCGGTCAAAAAACAGAATATTGGTCGTAATCGACGTATACGGCGAAAACACGCTGCTTGGCATACGGATGATAGTATGCAGATTGAATTCAGAGAGCAGCTTCTTCTTGATGGCGATCTTCGCGTTGTCGGTACCAAACAAAAACCCGTCTGGTAGGATAACGGCTACGCGTCCGTTTCTCTTCAGGCGATATTGAATCACCGACATGAACAGATCGGCCGTTTCGCTGCTCGCGAGGTCGGCGGGGAAATGGTTCTTTACCTCGGCCTTCTCGCTGCCGCCATAGGGAGGATTCATCAGGATTACGTCAAACTGATCCTCCTCGGTATAGTCCAACACATCCTTCAACAGCGCGTTATCATGATAGATCCGCGGGACATCAAGACCGTGCAGCAACATGTTTGTAATGCACAGCATATAGGGGAACTGCTTTTTCTCGATGCCGAAAATAGAATCAGCATATTTTGCCTGATCATCGGTGGTCTTGATCGAAGGAGCAAGCTCTTTAAGCCAGCTGGTGATAAACCCGCCGGTTCCACAAGCGAAATCCGCCATGCGTTCGCCGATCCTGGGTTGAATCATTTTTGCCATAAAGTCCGTTACCGCGCGCGGGGTGTAAAACTCTCCGGCGGAGCCTGCACTCGCTAGCTCGCGCAAAATAGACTCGTAGATTTCTCCGAAGGCGTGGCTTTCCTCATAGTCGGTCAAATCCAGCTCGTCGATGACATTGATCACCTGACGCAGCAGAACGCCATCCTTCATGTAGTTGTTGGCGTCCTCAAAGGTGGTCTTGACGATGGATTTTTTCATCGGCGTTTCTGGGCTAACTTGCAGGCTTTTGAGCGTGGGAAAGAGCGTGTTGTTGACGAAGTTCAGAAGATTCTCACCGGTCATCGCGTTTCCGCTTCGGTCGTCCGCCGCCCAATTACCCCAGCGGCAAGGCTCCGGGATGATGGAGCGATACTCCTGCTCGTCCATGTCCCAGTCCCGTTCTTTTGCGTCGTATACCTTTAAAAAGAGCATCCATGCGATCTGTTCTATGCGCTGTGCGTCGCCGTTGATACCGGCGTCGTTGCGCATGATATCGCGGAGTCTCTTCACGAAGTTTGACAAGCTACTCAAGATGTTATCCTACCTTATACAGTTCTTCTTTAAGTTCCTTGACAGCCTGCAGATATCCGGCTTTACCGCCGAAGTACTCCGCTATTTTTGAAGGCTTGCCGAATTTTAGGAACGGGTCAAGCTTTAAAATCTCTGTTTTCTCAATCTCATAGATACCGGTGTTCATGTATTTATCCAGAAGTGCTTCGAGCACTTCTCGTGCCACGCCCTTATAACGACTCAGAAAATCGCGCTTCTTGACGCCGTTTGCGCGCTCCTGGCGTGTCAGTGGCTTTTGATTGAACGCAACGTGGCAGATGAAGTCAAAATCGTCCACATCCGAGAGACCCTGGTCAGTCTTTATCGCTTCCAGATCGATTCCTCGCTCCAGGAGCAATTCTTTAATCGTATCCTTCTTCTCTTCGCCTGTCCACTCGCGGATGAAGCCTTCCAGCGAAGCATACGTACCCAGTATGTTCGACTTGGTATAGTCGATAATATTTTCCTGCCGGAGCAACCTGCCGTTTGCGTCATAGATCGAAACGGTTTTTCCGATAATCATGACGGTGCAGCCGTCTGCATCCACGATGGGTTTGATATGCTGATCCGTGCCGGGGCCTGGCGGCATCGGCGGTTCGCTGCCGCCGGTTCTCGATCCGTCACCGTGAAATTCGTCATCCTGTTCGATAGGGCCGTCCCAATCCGGGTCGGCAAACAGATGCGTGACATTACGGAAATCCATGACAGTGAAATGCGTCTTGCCGTCTTTTTCGCGCAGGCGGGTTCCGCGACCCAGGATCTGTTTAAATTCAGTCATAGAGCCGATCATCTGGTCGAGCACGATCAATTTTGTCATCTTGCAGTCGGCCCCTGTGGATAGCAGCTTGGAAGTCGTTGCGATTACGGGATACGGGGACGACACAGAGAGGAAATAATCGATCTTGCTTTTTCCGTAAACATCGCTGCCCGTGATGCGCACTACATAATCCGGGTTTTGCTGCACGAGATCGGCGTTGAGGTTGTTCAACGCGATTCGCATACGCTCGGCATGATCCTCATTGGCGCAGAACACAATCGTTTTTTGCATTCGGTCTGTGCTCCTGAGGAACTCCGTGATCTCTTTTGCCACTTCATATGTGCGGTCTTCGAGGATAATGTTGTAATCAAAGTCGCTATTGGAATAAATGCGATCCTCAATAACTTGACCATTCTTGTCCAGCTGATCTTTATACGGCCGCCAACCATCGCCAATGTTTGTGCGAATATTGATGACCCGAAATGGAGCAAGAAAACCGTCTTCGATTCCTTCGCGCAGGCTGTAGGAATAGACCGGCTCGCCGAAATAATCGATGTTGGATACATACTTGGTTTCTTTCGGTGTGGCGGTCATGCCGATCTGCGTTGCCGAGGAGAAATAGTCGAGAATCCTGCGCCAATTGCTATCTCTTTTTGCGGAGCCGCGGTGGCACTCATCTACGATAATAAGATCAAAAAAGTTCTTCTGAAACAGCGAAGCAAACCGCATGACGGGATCGTCTTCGGTAGCATCTTCGTCGGATTCATCATTGCCGGCAAGCTGTTGATAGAGAGAGAAGAAGACCTCGTGAGAAGTGATCGTCACCGGGTCGTCTTTTGCAAAGTTAATTTTGTGGATTGTTTTTTCCAGCGGCGCGAAGTCCTGCTGAATTGATTGGTCAACTAAGATATTTCGATCAGCGAGATAAAGAACTTTTCTTTTCAGATTGCTTTTTAATAATCGATACACTATCTGAAATGCAGTATATGTTTTGCCTGTGCCGGTAGCCATGGCGAGGAGAATCCGCTGCTGCCCCTTTGCGATTGCATCCAGCGTGCGGTTGATGGCATTACGCTGATAATAGCGTGGGGCATAAGTTGTCTGGCTCGTATAATAGGGCTGATTGATGATCCGCTTTTCTCGCTCGCTTAACCCTTTACCTTGCTGATAACGGGTAAATAGTTCATCGGGCGTCGGAAATTCGGATAAGGGTAGCTGCCGCTCCAGTCCGGTCAGGAAATCATGCTCATAAAATGCATCGCCGTTCGAACTATAGGCAAATGGAACATCGAGCATCTGAGAATAGGTCATCGCTTGCTGCAGACCATCTGATACGGTGTGTTTATTGTCTTTTGCTTCTACAACAGCGATTGGATTATTGGCGTTGATATAGAGAATATAATCAGCTTTTTTCGGTTTTTCGCGAAAAACAAGGTTGCCTTTCAAATTGATTTTACCGTCGGTAATCTTCGTCTCCATCGTAATACAATCAAGACTCCATTTAGCGGTGATCGCCGGAGTAATGAACTGGAGTTTGATATCTTCCTCGGTCATACGATTTTTGTCGATCAAGGATTTTTATTCCTTTCCATACTCGGCTTTTTCAAAAACCATGGACAGATGAGGTTCTTGTTCACGAACCGATCAACTACGACCTTTGACGAATATTATATCAAACACTCGTAGCCTATACAACTTTTGGCTGTCATCGAATCAAAGCAACTTCACAATTCAGACAAAGAAGTAATGAAAAGGTCTATTAAGTGGATTTGATCGGGTTAAAACGATTACTCATATAGAAATCAAACACTGCTTGGCTAACATACTCCCGCGCGTAACCTCCATACTCCCGCGCGTAACTCCAAGGTGGGTGCAAAATCGACATTAATCGACAAAATCAACCCATCTTCAGTTAATTACAACTCGATAACAAAAAAACGCGAACTCAAAAAAGTCCTAACTTAGGGCTTTTTTCGTAAAAAAAGCACCCACGAAACGTATCATTTCGTGAGTACTTAGCTGGAGGCGCCACCCGGAATCGAACCGGGGATGAAGGTTTTGCAGACCTCTGCCTTACCGCTTGGCTATGGCGCCGAATCAATAAATGGAGCGGGAGACGGGGCTCGAACCCGCCACCTCAGCCTTGGCAAGGCTGCGCTCTACCAAATGAGCTACTCCCGCAAAAAAACTGGTGCCTCAGAGTGGACTTGAACCACCGACACAGGGATTTTCAGTCCCTTGCTCTACCAGCTGAGCTACCGAGGCAAAAAATTGGCGACCCGGAGGGGGCTCGAACCCCTGACCTCCAGCGTGACAGGCTGGCGTACTAACCAACTGTACTACCGGGCCACTGAAATGGTGGGAACAACAGGGCTCGAACCTGTGACCCCTTGCTTGTAAGGCAAGTGCTCTCCCAGCTG
>CAYLIG010000040.1:0-7232 GCA_964383635.1 uncultured Christensenella sp.
CATCGCAGGTGACGCGGTTTACGATCATCAAGGAATCGACGTCGTCGAATCTTTTACCGCAGCCGCTGGATGAATTTAAACCGTCTAAAATCGACAGGCTGACGCTGAACGTGCTGCTTAATCATATGCGAAACGCATATGACGGTACGGACGGAGAACGCGGCCGCGCGGATCAGACATCTGTGAAATATCCGCTGACATCACCGCTCGTAGTTGCGGGTGAGGAGTCGCCCTCCGAGGCGTCGATCCGTGAGCGCAGTATTGAACTGCTGTTTTCAAAGAAGGATCTGAAGCCGGAAGCGCACAGAACGGCATTTGCAAAACTCTGCGGCATGTCAGATGCGTTGGCTTCGTGCGGCCGTTCATTGCTCGACGTGGCATTGAACACTGCGGCGACGGATGTCGAAACATGGTACAAAGTCGGGCTTGGCCAATTCGAGCCGGAACTGCCGTCGCGAATTCGGAGCAATCTCGCTTGCTGTGTCGCGGGGCTGCGGCTAGTGGAGCGCATTTGTCAGCGGTGCGGATTAATTTGGCCGGACGTATTCGATCTTCCATTTGAAGCCTGTGTTCAGTATTTAGCGCGCGGCGCAAAAGAGTTCCTTTTGGACGGCGGAGACGCGAACAAGGGAATCATTGAACAAACGCTGGAGATCATGGCGCGTATGGGGCTTTATCTGAATGAATGGACGATCATGGAGAATCTCAATCACGTGGCCATCTGTTTTCGACGCTGCTACGATCGCTACACCCAGTATCGACGCGAGCATGCGATCGGCGGAGAATCCCTGGAATACGCGCAATTCCTCAAACAGTTGCGTCAATCCGACCTCTTTGTCGCGTATAAGCCGGTACGAATCAACGGAGAACTGCGTCGGGCGTATGTACTGGACTATGACGAGATCAAAAAACGCTGTGATATAGCGACTTTTGACAGTTCGGCGCCGGAACCGATCTCCCCTTGGGAATAAGAATCACATGTTACTTGTTACTAGTTGTACCTTCATTTTTAGAGCTACGCGGAAAAGTTGCATTCTCTCGCGCGTGTGCGCGCGCACGCGTATGCGCGCGTGTGTATAGCCGCGACTCTAGATACGGAGAGTAACACGTAACAGGTAACTGAAAGGAATACGATGTTAGAGAAAGATATTGTGGCCGCAATCATGCGGCTGCTAAAAACAGTCCCGCGCTGCTTTGCATGGAAAGAGCATATCGGAATGTATGGGACAGCGGGGATTCCCGATGTGATCTGCTGTCTGGACGGCCGGTTCTTCGCGTTTGAAGTGAAGACCCCGGATGGGATCGTTACGAAACTGCAGGAGCGCACGATGCACAAAATCAAAGTCGCAGGCGGACACACGTACGTGGTACGGTCACTGGATGATGTGAAAGCCGTGCTGTGGGCATATGCGGGAATTGATATATAGACGGAGGAGGTTTTTCGCATGAATGCCAAGGAATATCTATCGCAGGCATACCGAATCGACCAGCGGATCAACAGCAAGCTGGCTCAGGTGATGGCTTTGCGTGACCTGTTAGGTAAAGTGACCGGAACGTTATCCGGTGCGCCAAAGTCGGCGACACCAAACCCTCATTCCATGGAAGATACGATCGCGAAAATATTGGATCTGGAGAGCGAGATCAACGATGATATTGATGCGCTTGTCGATTTCAAAGCGGAAATTATGCGGCGGATCAAGCGCGTGGATAACATGGAGTACCAGACGATACTGGAGTTGCGGTATCTATGCTTCAAACGGTGGGAAGACATCGCGGTTGAATTGGGGTATACCCAACGACATATGCTGAGAATGCATGACCTTGCGCTGCAAAGCATTTGTGTGCCTTCGGAGGTAGTACGATGAGCTATCAGGAAGCATTGCGAGACGGTGTTCGTACCGTCAGAACTGCCAAGGGTATGCTTTATTATCCGCGATGTCGATTTTGCGGCACAGAAGTGCGGCAGATCAGCTATATCCCCAAAAACAAGTATGTATGCGCGGGATGTCGACCGAAAATGAAAGTGTTGTTAAGCACCGGACTGTTTTCTGAAAAGTTGTCACTAAATGTCATTGAATGTCACTTGGAAAAGTGATCTGATTCAAAATGGATAAAAAGAAATGAGGGGCTTCCGCACGAGCGGGAGCCTCTGTTGGTTTCCAAAGGAGCAGCAGATGCCATATAAACCAAAGCGCTCCTGCTCCTATCCGGGATGCGGCAGGCTGACAGACGGACGGTACTGCGATGAACACAGGCAGATCGCCGAACATCAATACAACCGATATCTTCGCGATCCGGACACTAACAAACGATACGGCATCGCGTGGCGGCGCATACGAAGGATTTATATCCAAGCGCATCCGCTGTGCGAGCAGTGCATGAGCGAAGGCAGGCTGACGCCCGCAGAGGAAGTGCATCACATTCTGCCGCTGGCAAGCGGCGGTACGAACGACGAGGGCAACCTCATGGCGCTTTGTAAGAGCTGCCATTCTAGGATTACGATTGGCACCTCAAATCGTTCAACGCGCTTATGATGGCGATAAACATTGTGGCTTTATTTCACGATTTCAACTAAGGCACGGACGGACTTGATCACATCATTCCAAGAAACTTTTGAGGCATATTGATACTTGCGTTGATAACTTTTCCAAAGCGCGACCAGAGAAGAGCTTTCGGCAATCTCCTGTAGAATCAGATCCATATTAGGCAAAAGGACCAGAGAACCTCGCTTATTGCATGTTCCTATGAACGCTTTTTTAAGTGTGGTGTTATCGATGCACTGCGTCGGTATATTGATGAGAACATGGATATCGTAAAAGTCACGCATACGAGTATTGGCAGTGCTCCTGGAAAGTAGGGTTTCGAGTTTCTCGGACAAAATGGTTTCCAAGTTATACGCCAGTACTGGTATAGTACGGTCTTCAAATGAGAGACGGAAGGCAAATGGAATCTCGCGAGGTGTGATTACATCGTTAGCGGAAAAATCGATTTTCAGGGGTGTATGCATGTTTTCAAGAATCGCGTCAAGCATAAGACGTATGCCGGGGTAATCCGCGCCTTCCATAATTTGAGACACGCTTTGGATTTCGAATGTCATGCCATCTTCGAGTTGAACTGCAATGATATCATCGACGATTGTTCGCACAGTTGTTACATTCAATGGCAGCTTTTTCAACGTAGTGTCTACATCCATGGTAGAGCGGTTATCCAAACCAACCATGGCTGCGATCAGAGTTCCGCCCTTTAGAATCAAGTTGCTACGATATTGTGAGAGTGAGAGCCGTTCAAGAAACCGCTCTGTCACATAGTTGCGGATGATGATTTGGGCTTTCACACTGTCACCCTTGGCGATATTACGCACAAGTGCCTTGAGCTGTCTTGATGTGTGGATCATTACAGTAGTGCCTCCAAATACTGTTGAACTTGCTTTTCAACGGAGAATGCACGCGCATATCGCAATAATTGTGGAATGTTCTTCTCTTTTAAGCGAACGTACTCTTTGATTGCTGCTTGCAAATCCTGAATCTCGATGCGATTTCGACTTCGGAACAGGTCACAAATTGTCCGCTCGGCATTGTATGTCCTCACAGAATGGCCAGATGGTGAATTCGTCTCGATGATGCCTTCGCTGAAAAGTTCCTTCTTTACCTTGTAAACCTTCACTCCTTGCTGCGACAACCCAACAGAATTTGTCCCAGCTTTGACAGTAACGGAAAAGGGATCGGGTTCGCGATCGGCAAGGTGCAGAAGGAAGAGAGCTGTCTCGTGAGAAAACACAGCTTCCGGATAACGCACCTGGATTACAAACAATCCGTCTGTCCAAGAGTCCTGCGACATATATAAACCATGAGCAACACGCTCGAGATTGTTATGCCGTACAAAATCGCCGAGTACGGTTCTTGATACACCTTCCGCCACGGCATCAGATGTTTTCAAAAATCCTTTGTTTTCTTTTAACAATGTAGTCAGTTTGTCAGCGGACTTCATGACGATTCCTCACTTTCACGCCCTAATCATAATCGATTAGGGCGTGAAAGTAAAGTTCCCTATGAGTTTTTTTGCATTATTCAACTTATGAACAGCAAACATTCAACGAATTAAAACAATAAGTTGAGTGTAGCCATGACCTTGGGGGTGTACTTATCTCTACCACAATTCAATTTGGTCAACGCGGCCGGGTCACGTACAAACTTTCGCAGAAGTTACAGGGGGAATAGCCCTCTATTTTTTTGGAGGAAACACTCATGGGAAGAAGAGGTCCGGCGCCAGGAAAAGGTGGCAGGCCGCCAAAGCCGTTGGTGGAGAAAGTGCTTGACGGTAATCCCGGCAAGCGAAAACTGACCGTTGTGGAGTTTCCTAACACCGCCAACCTTCAGGGAAACGATATGCCGCTGCCGAGGGAACTGCTCTCCGCACGACAAAAGGACGGACGCAATCTCGAAGCGGCTGAGATCTACGCGATCACATGGGACTGGCTCGACCAACGCGGTGCGGCGAGAATCGTTTCTCCGCAGTTGCTGGAGCGATATGCCATGAGCGCCGCGCGATGGATTCAGTGTGAGGAAGCGGTGACGGAGTATGGATTCTTAGCAAAGCATCCGACGACCGGAAGCGCAATTCAATCTCCATATGTGGCTATGAGCCAGAACTATATGGCGCAGACGAACCGACTCTGGTATGAGATCTTTCAGATCGTGAAGGAGAACTGTGCGACAGACTACACGGGTACGAATCCACAGGACGATGTTATGGAACGCCTGTTGACCGCGCGTAGAGGGAAATGATTATGGACGAGGTACAAGCGTTCATTCGCGCGCTGAAATACCAACGCCTGACGACCCAGCAGCGAAAGACACTGCGTGGGCAAGCGCTCGCGGGGAACCTTCTTGCGGCGCAGGTTGGTTTGCGAAAAATCGTGTCGAAAGGAATCCAGCATGGTCATTCAAACGCTATCGGTCGATAAACTCGTCCCGGCGGATTACAATCCACGCAAAGACCTCAAGCCCGGCGACCCGGAATATGAAAAGCTGAAACGTTCGCTTTCGGAGTTCGGGTATGTGGAGCCGGTCATATGGAATCAGACCACTGGCCACATTGTTGGTGGGCATCAGCGACTAAAGGTGCTGATCGATTCCGGTGTGACCGAGGTCGAATGTGTCGTTGTTGAAATGAGCGAAAAAAAAGAAAAAGCGCTCAACGTCGCGCTCAATAAAATCAGCGGCGAATGGGATAAAGAGAAGCTATCTCTGCTGATCTCCGATCTTCAGCTTGCGGATTTTGATGTATCGCTGACAGGTTTCGACGCGCCGGAGATCGATGCGCTGTTCAAAGATGCGCAGCGCAAGGATGTACAGGACGACGATTTTGACGTTGACGCCGCGCTTAAAGAACCGCCGATCACAAAGCCGGGCGATCTTTGGCTGCTCGGCAAGCATAGGCTTCTCTGCGGCGACAGCACGAAACGCGATGTGTTTGCGCTCCTCATGGACGGCGGTCAGACGAATCTCGTGATTACCGATCCCCCTTACAATGTAAATTACGAAGGCAGCGCGGGAAAGATCAAAAACGACAATATGACCGATGGCGCGTTTTATGAATTCCTGCTCGCTTCGTTTCAGAATATGGAAGCCAGCATGGCGAACGATGCGTCGATCTATGTGTTCCACGCGGACACGGAAGGATTAAACTTCCGAAAGGCATTCTCGGAAGCGGGGTTCTATCTCTCCGGTACCTGCATCTGGAAGAAGCAATCTCTGGTACTTGGGAGAAGCCCATATCAATGGCGGCATGAACCGGTCTTATTCGGCTGGAAGAAAAAGGGTAAGCACGAATGGTACGCCGACCGCAAGCAGACAACGATCTGGGAGTTTGATAAACCGAAACAGAACGCCGACCATCCGACCATGAAGCCTGTGGAGCTGCTGGCGTATCCGATTCTGAATTCCAGCATGGCAAACTGTGTCGTACTTGATCCATTTGGCGGCAGCGGCAGTACCTTGATCGCGTGCGAACAGACCGATCGTGTCTGCCGCATGATTGAGTTGGACGAGAAGTACTGCGACGTCATTGTGAAGCGGTATATTCAACAGGCCGGTTCTGAGAAAGACGTAATTCTGATTAGGGACGGAATAAAAGCGCCTTACTCGGAGGTTGCCCATGCGTGAACTGACGCTTGGCAGCCTGTTTGACGGCAGCGGAGGATTTCCGTTAGGCGGCCTGTTTTGCGGGATACGTCCTGTATGGTCAGCAGAGATAGAACCGTTCCCGATACGCGTCACGACGAAACGAATGCCGTTCATCCGGCATCTTGGCGACGTGTCGTGCGTCGATGGTGCGCTGATTGAGCCGGTCGATATCATTACATTCGGCTCGCCCTGCACCGACCTGTCGGTTGCGGGTAAGCGCGCGGGATTGTCGGGTTCGCAATCCGGTCTGTTTCATGAAGCGATTCGTATCGTACGGCAAATGAGGGAAGCAACCAATGGAGCATTTCCAAAATACATCGTCTGGGAAAACGTCCCAGGCGCGTTTAGCAGCAATGGAGGACAAGACTTCAAAGCGGTTCTCGACGCGATCATCGGGATCGCTGCGCCGGGAACCGAGGTGCCTGCGCCTGCGGACGGAAAGTGGCCCTACGCCGATGTATATCTGGGAACAGGATGGAGCTTGGCATATAGAGTTGTCGACGCGCAATATTTCGGAGTCGCCCAACGCCGCCGCCGTATCTACCTTGTCGCAAGTTTTGTCGACGAACGCGCCGGAGAAATACTATTTGAGCGCAAAGGCGTGTGCAGGGATTTTACGCCGTGCGCAAACCAGAGGCAAACACCTGCCGGAGATTCTTCAGGAAGCGCTATCGCGTCAGTTGGATTCGAACCCGGCGCGCTGAGGCGTATGGGCGGTCACGCATGGCCGGAAAGCATAGGTTGCCTTCGCGCGGATATGGGCGACAACCAAACGGCGGTTGCAATTGAGAATCACCCGATCGATGGAAGATGCAAGATGGAGAAGGACGGTCTAGTACAAACCCTTGCCGCGCGCATGGGAACGGGCGGGATGAATGTACCGCTCGTCATGAATCGCGCGTTCGGCGTGTGCTCCGACGGCAGCAATGCCATGCGATCGGATAACCCCGAGAGCGGATTTTACGAAGCGGCTACCGCGCGTACGCTTGACGCGAACGGCGGCAGGCCGGACTGCAATCAGGGCGGTATCGCGGTCGTCGCGTTTAC
>CAYLIG010000041.1:0-6364 GCA_964383635.1 uncultured Christensenella sp.
ATAAAGCACAACACAATTGAATAGGGCCTGGCGAGCGGCGCTTTTTGTGCCGCGCGCCGGGTCCTTTTTTTCGTGCGCTCAAAAATGCGCCGATTGTCTGGCTCTGAACGAAAGGAGCCGGACAAATGGAACTGGTCAAAATCTTGTATCGCTTTGCGGATGGACATGCTGAGGAATTGGAGGTGGAACAGGAGGTCGCGGAAGCACTAAAAGAACTTGATCGGCAAGAATACAACGACAATCATCGCGAAACGCGGAGGCACGTCACTTTCGACTGTACCGAAGAGAAGTCGTGGCTTGCTGTAGATGACCAGAGATTGTCTCGGTTGCTTGATGGTCCGCCTGACGAGATCCGGCTTCGAGTAGCAATCAATCAACTTGAACAGCATCATCGCGATCTGATCATCGCGATATTTTACCGTGGCATAAAAATCGTCGAATATGCAAGACTTTTAGGCGTTTCGCAGTCGGCGATCTCTCAACAACTAAGCAATGCAATAAAAAAACTAAAAAAACTTTTGGAATGAGCCTTATATTTCGCGTTTTTCGTGGCCTACGGGTGAAGGGGTTAGTTTTGAACCTTGAAAACTTCACATCCGATGGTCATGAGAAGCCCGTACAGTCGAGGATAACGTCCCAGAGTGCGGCCCGGCGGGATGCGGGGAGCAAAGTGCTGCGCGGCGAAGAACCGATCATGACTATCGCCCATTCTCCGGGATAGAAGCGTCAAACAGGAGAAACATATCAACCGCCACCCCTTCCGAAAGGGAACATGGAGCAGAACCAAATCAATCGGATGCCGATTAAAGCGCATCCTTACGAGCATCAGCGGCAGGCATTTGAATTTGCTTGCCGCTTGTTTGGCCTAACGGGGCACGATCCGCCGACGAGTCGCGGCGTCGCGCTGCTCATGGAAATGGGAACTGGCAAGAGCCTGACCACAATTGCCGTAGCGGGGCGTTTGTGGCTCGACCACAAAGCCGAGCGAATGCTGATCGTCGCACCATTGTCTATCCTCGGTGTATGGCAGGAGGAGTTTCAAAAGTTCGCTGATTTTGAATATTTGCTCGCTATATTGAACGGCAGCGAATCCAAGAAAATCGAGAAACTACGACAAATGTCGACAGCGGGTCTACAGGTTGCGGTCGTCAATTACGAATCTGCGTGGCGAATGGAACAGGAACTTGCCGCATGGGACGCCGACCTGATCGTCTGTGATGAAGGGCACAAAATTAAAACCCACAACATCGCTGCGAGCAAGTGCATGCATCGGCTTGGCGCGAAAGCACGGTATCGGATGCTGCTGACGGGGACGATCATCACAAACAAAGCGATCGACGTGTTCAGCCCATATAAATTCCTGAGTCCGGCAGTATTCGGAAACAGCTTTTACGCCTTCCGCAATCGTTACTTCGACATGTGCGGATATGGGATGTACACGCCTGTTCTAAAAAAGAGTATGGCGGACGAATTATCCTGCCGTATTCACAGCATTGCGTTCCGGGCGACAAAGGCGGAGTGCCTCGATCTTCCGGAAACAACGGAGATCGTCAGAACGGTCGAACTAGAACCACAGGCGAAACGGCTGTATGAGCAGCTTGTTCGTGACAGTTACGTTCAAATCAAGGACGGCGAGATCACGGCCGCAAACGTGCTGACCCGCCTGCTGCGGCTTTCACAGCTGACTGGCGGTTTCCTGCGAGAGGACGGCAGCGAACGACCCATAAAGATAAGTGACGTCAAATTGACAGCGCTGGCGGACATCGTGGACAGCGCGGCGCAAGACGGGGAAAAGCTCGTGATCATCGCACGGTTCCTGCCGGAGATCGTCGCAATTACGCGAATGCTGGAGAAAAAAACGATCGGCTATTCCCTAATTTCTGGTGAGATCAAAGACCGGGATGAGCAGGTGCGGCGATTCCAAGAGGATGCGGATACGACTGTGTTTGTTGGCCAGATCGCAACGGCTGGGCTGGGTATTACGTTAACCGCCGCAGATGCTATGGCTTTCTTCTCGCTCGACTACAGCATGTCGAACTTCGAGCAGGCGAAAGCACGGATTCATCGGGTCGGGCAACGGAATCCCTGCACCTATATCTATCTCGCTGCTGCCGGCACCGTAGACGAAAAAGTACTCCAGGCGCTGCGTGACAAAGCCGATTTGGCCAGAGTCCTGATCGATGAATATCGGATGGGCAAGAACCCGTTCGAGACACCCTGAAAGGAGTACGTATGGAATCAAACGAACTATTCGCGCTGGCGGATGAGCTGCGCGAACTGAAAGAAACAAAAAAGCACTTGGAGGACGAGCTCAAAGCGATCGGTTTGGTAATCGACCGCGTTGACGCTTGTCTTGCTCAGCGCATGGCGGATGCCGAAACGCAGAACTTCACCCGGAACGGTACGATGTTCTGCCTGACCAGTACAACGCGCGCTTCGGTGGTCAGCGGGCACAAGGATGAACTGTTCGAAGCACTGCGTGAAGCCGGCTTTGGCGATCTTGTTTACGAGACTGTCAATGCCAATTCACTCTCCGCATTCGTCAAGGAACAGACCACAGAGAACGGGGATGCCCTACCACAATGGTTGGATGGTCTCGTGAACGTGTTTGAAAAGGCAACCGTGGGTGTACGCAAAGCCGCCCGATAAAGAGAAAGGAAAACGACAATATGACACAGGAATCAGGAATTGAAACAATCGGCAACGCGTTTGAGGAACTCGCGAACTTTAATCTGACCGATGCGATGTCGCAGGAATTGGAAGGGCTGAGTCTCTCTTTCGAACGAATCAAGATCCCTTCGGCAGGCAGCACGGTATTCGAACTGCCCACGGTCGATGGCGGCGAGCCGGAAACGGTGAAGGAGTTCACGGGCGTGATCCTCTATCACCATCCGTTGTTCGCGTATTACCGGGATAAATACGCGGGCGGCAACGAGCCACCGGATTGCGGCAGCTTCGACGGCGTGACCGGCGAGGGCGACCCCGGCGGTGCGTGCGCCAAATGCCGTTATAACCAGTTCGGTTCGGGTGAGAGCGGCGGCAAGGCGTGCAAAAATCGCCGTCGCATCTATATTCTTCGCGAGGGTGAAGTTTTCCCGGTTCTGCTCTCGCTGCCGACCGGCTCGCTCAAGGAATTCACGCGCTATATCCAGCGTCTCCTAAGCCGCGGTAAGAAGTCGCTTGCGGTGGTGACTCGTTTCTCGCTGAAGAAAGCGGTGAACACGGGCGGCATCGCATACTCCCAAGCGCAGTTCAATATCGAGCGCGCGCTGACCGAAGCGGAACTTGCGACGGTTTCGAACCTCGCGGCGCAGGTGAAGGAATACGCCAAGCACGTCGGCGGGTACTCCGTCGATCTGGACGAGTTCGTCGAAGTGCCGACAACTCCGTACGATCCCGTGACAGGTGAGATCGTGGAATCTCAGAACTAAGTGACCGGATGAAGGGGCGGCGAAGACCGCCCCTTCAAACAGATTTGAAAGGGGCCGCATATGAATGAATTACAGCTTTTCACGAATACGGAATTCGGTCCGGTGCGCACACTAGAAGAAAATGGTCAGATTCTATTCTGCGCAAAGGACGTTGCTGTCAATCTTGGATACGGTAATGTTGCGGATGCAATTCAGAAACATTGTAAGGGTATCGCGAAACGCGACACCCCTACAAACGGAGGGATACAATCGATGACCTTCATTCCCGAATCCGACGTCTATCGCCTGATCATGCGCAGTAAACTGCCCGCTGCGCAGAGATTTGAACGTTGGGTAGTGGAGGAAATCCTGCCGACGATTCGTAACCACGGCATATATGCCACCGGCGAAACGCTAGAAGCCTTGATCCGCGATCCTCGGTTCGGTATACGTCTGCTATCAGAACTGCAAACCGAACGTGAGCAACGAAAAGCAGCCGAGGAGGAAAGAGAACATCACAAAAGGGTTATCTTTGAACTTGAGCCAAAAGCGCGGTATTGCGATTTGGTGCTGAAGAGCAAGACACTGGTGCCGGTCAGCATGATCGCGAAAGATTACGGGCTGTCTGCAATGAAGTTCAACCTGCTGCTTCATGAGCTTGGCGTTCAGTATAGGATGGCCGAAACGTGGTTGCTGTATCAGAAGTACGCCGATCAAGGATATGCGCATTCACAGACGCATGTTCTGGATAACGGCACCACAATTGTCACCACCTGCTGGACGCAGAAGGGGCGGTTGTTCTTATATCGACTCTTGAAAGAGCAGGCGGGCGTGCTTCCCGTGATTGAGAGGGATTGCGGCATATGCGAAAGGTAATCGAGCGTATCGACGCTCCAATGCCCGAAAACGTAGTTATGCAGCGAAAACTGACAGCATTGTTTGGGGACACAGACCTTCCAATCCGGAAGGTATTTGTATGCTCCCCATATGCCGGATGCGTGAAGGCAAACGTTCATAACGCCCGCATGTACTCACGTTTCGTCTTTCTCTGCGGGTGCATGCCGATCACGCCGCATCTCATGTACCCACGATTTCTCGAAGACAAAGATACCAAAGAACGAGATGCGGGGATTCAAATGGGGCTGATTCTTTTGGATTACTGTAACGAGATTTGGGTGTTCGGGCAGAAGATCAGCAACGGTATGCGTCGAGAGATTGCATTTGCGGAATCGCACGGCATCCTGGTGCGATACTTCTCCGATACTTGTCAGGAGGTGGTGAAGCGTGCCAGAGCCTGAACAATTCCCAGTGTCGCTCGCTGAACGCCGGCAATGGATCTGCTGGCGGTTGGAACCCAGCAACAAGGGCGACCGGCCGAATAAAACGCCATACTCCCCGCACTCGAGCCGTCGTGCGTCGTCCATCGACCCGACGACCTGGGGTACGTTGGAAGAAGCACAGAGGGCGTGCGAAAAATACAATTACACCGGGCTTGGGTTCGTGTTCACGAACGACGACGATTTCGTCGGCGTAGATATCGATCACTGCCGTAACAAAGACACCGGTACGCTGAACGAAGCGGCCGCGGCGATCATCTCAAAGGCAGCGACATATACGGAGATCAGCCCGTCGGGTGAGGGACTGCATCTGTTCTTTCATGGAACAATCCCTCCCGGTGGAAATAAAAACAGCAAAACCGGCGTTGAGATGTATGCATTCGGTCGCTATTTCACCATGACCGGCAACCGGCTGGACAACACGCCATTGTCGGTCCAGGAAGATTCCGGCGCACTGGCTTGGATCCATGCGACGTATATCAAACCGTCGAAACCGGAGAAAGCGGCGAAACCGAAAAAAGAAAAGCAGAGCTTGCGCTCCCGAAAATCGAAGGCAGCGCCGCTTTCCGACGAAGCGGTGCTTGAACGCGCAATGGCGGCGGATAAGGATACGTTATTCGCGAAGCTCTGGTCGGGAAGTTGGCACGATCAGTACGATTCACAGTCCGAAGCGGATATGGCGCTGAGCTGCAAGCTGGCGTTCTGGACCGGCAGAAACAGGGATCAGATGGACCGGCTATTCCGCCAGAGCAAGCTGTATCGTGAAAAATGGGACGAGCGGCATCATGCCAACGGCGCGACCTACGGTGAAGAAACACTCGCAAAAGCGCTCGATCTGGTTAAGGATTCTTTCACAACTGCGTCAAATGCGCCGGTATTCGAATTCGAGGGTCGGTATTACCGGGCGAAAGGCGATACGGTAACGCCGCTGACAAATTTTATCGTCAAACCTGTCGAAATGATCGAGTCCGAAGAAGAGACGCAGCTTACTGCCGATTTGATCACCGTACGCGGCGAGACGTTCCGGCATTCATTTCTGACAACCGATTTCGCGAACTTGCAGCGCTTCAAGAATACGCTGAACAAACGCACGATCGCGCTGAGCTATACCGGATCGGAGGGGGATTTGGAGCTACTGAAAGCGTTTTTGTCCGAGCTTGACTGGGTGCGCAAGAAAGGCGTCCGCGCGTCCGGCCTGTACTTTCATGGCGGGCGATGGGTGTTTGTCGGTTCGGATTGCGCTGTAGACGGTGCGGGAAACAATGTGCCCGATATTCAGCAATTCGAACAATACCGCGCGCCGGGGCAAAGCATCCTGGATGCGAAGCCACTGACTGCGGATGAGCTTTCGGAATTGGGGAAGCTGCTGCTCGGGTATAATGAACCGGCAAAATCGGTTGCGTTGCTGGCGTGGTGCGCAGGGTGCTTTGTGAAAGAGCACCTGAAGAGCAGGAAGATCAAGTATCCGCACTTATTACTGATCGGCGAAGCCGGCAGCGGCAAGAGCAACACACTCGAGCGGGTGATCCTGCCGATCTTTTCCAAGGTGCGTATCGCGGCGGCATCGCAGGTGACGCGGTTTACGATCATCAAGGAATCGACGTCGTCGAATCTTTT
>CAYLIG010000042.1:0-871 GCA_964383635.1 uncultured Christensenella sp.
TTTACTATCTTTCTCTCTTTTTGAGTGGACTACTTTTTTAGGGAGCAGGTCAGTTGTGATGTTTTGTTGTTCGTTGTCTTAACTTAATGACATTGATTCTAGAATAGTCTTCTTTTATATATGGTTCATATCTGTAATGCACGAATAACTTATTTGACAGAAGTTGTTGGATTTGATTGATGAAATATACTTGCTAATGCAGCATTGAACTGTGGATTGTATTGCGGGTTAGATATGTTATTGCAGATGAGATCTACAGCCGCTTAATTTATGACGAAGAAGACTACACGAGCATCACCTCGTTTGACGGAATGAGTGATAAGACAGTATACATTAGCGGGTTTTCGAAGATGTTTGCAATGACTGGCTGGCGCCTCGGTTACGCTATTGCAAAACCGGATATTATCCGAAATATGACAAAGCTTCATGAAAATGGAGCTTCCTGCCTACCAGCACCGAGCCAGCTCGCGGCTGCCGTTGGTCTTAAGACGTGTTTACCAGAAATCGAGAAAATGCGACGAACATACCAGATACGGCGGGATTTAGTCTGTACATTAATTAATGAAATTCCTTTGCTCTCAGTTCGATCACCTAAAGGCGCATTTTACGCATTTACAAACGCTAAAGAGCTCTGTAAGTTGACAGGTCTTGATTCAATGAGCCTTTGCATGGATATCTTGAAGAAGACTGGCGTTGTTACGGTTCCTGGATCGGGATTCGGTGATGCGGGAGAGGGGTATATTCGTATCACCTACGCGACTAGCGAAGAGAATATTATGGCAGGCCTCAAACGAATTCGCGACTATATTTCTAGCTATGGACTTTAATCATGCGATTGATCAGAATTCTGAAATTTGGATTACGCTTACTA
>CAYLIG010000042.1:881-5429 GCA_964383635.1 uncultured Christensenella sp.
ACTATCATCAGTACCATGAATTATGTAACTGATTAGGAAGAAGTATGAGCGGCACTGCAACAAAATAGAAACTCGAATGTAATTTAGTAATGTATAAGCGCAAAATACACCAATGGATAAAATTATGCTATTAGCTACTGTCTCAATAATAAGGAATTAACATAGCACTTACATTAAAGTTGAATTAACTTTTACAGGAGTATGAATATGGTGAAACGTGTTGTTACTTTTGGGGAGATTATGCTACGGCTAAACCCACCGGGGTATTATCGGTTTTTACAGGCGGACAGCTTTGAGGCCACCTATGCGGGAGGAGAAGCAAATGTGGCAGTGAGTTTGGCAAACTATGGTCTAGATGCTGCCTATGTAAGTAAGGTTCCTGCCCATGAGATTGGTCAATGTGCTGTGAATGCGCTACGCCGTTATGGAGTGGATACACAGCATGTCGTGCGTGGTGGAGAGCGACTCGGTGTGTATTATCTTGAAAGGGGGGCTTCTCAGCGTGCATCTAAGGTGATCTATGATCGAATGGGTTCCTCTATCGCTAAAGTTGTAGCCGCAGAGTTTGACTGGGAGACAATTTTTAAATGCGCCAGCTGGTTCCATTGGACTGGGATTACCCCGGCCTTGGGAGGCAACCTACCAGCCATCTGTCTTGCGGCATGCAAGACGGCCAAAGAAATGGGACTGAAGATTTCATGTGATTTGAATTATCGTAAGAAGCTTTGGAGTTGTGAGGCGGCAAGCCATATCATGTCGCAGCTAATGCCATATGTGGATGTATGTATTGCTAACGAAGAAGACGCCAAAGATGTTTTCGGTATCGTAGCCAATAAAACTGATATCGAAGGTGGCAAATTGAATCGTGATGCCTATGTAGATGTGGCCAAGCAATTGACTGAACGATTTGGTTGCGAAAAGGTGGCTATCACGTTGCGCAGCAGTTTATCCGCAAGCGATAATGAGTGGGCGGGATTACTGTACAGCGGTGGGATGTCATACTTTTCTCCATCTTACCGAATTCACATCGTAGACCGCGTAGGGGGCGGAGATAGTTTTGGCGGCGGTCTTATCTACGCAATTCTATCTGGATTCAACGAGCAAGAGACGATTGATTTTGCTGTTGCGGCTTCTTGCTTGAAACACACTGTTGAGGGTGATTTCAATATAATGTCTGTGCCCGAGGTAGAAAGTCTGGCGTCGGGCAACTCTTCCGGTAGAGTGCAACGATGATTTAAGGGGGATTTATGGAAGAGGTTTTCGAAAGGATTTATAGAAATGGCATCGTGCCAGTAATTACTATAGACGATGAACAACAGGCGGTACCTTTAGCGCGAGCGTTATTAGCTGGAGGCCTGGATGTCGCGGAAGTTACCTTTCGTACGGCAGCAGCGGAGGAGGCAATACGTCATATTAGCAATGAGTTACCCGAGATGCTGGTCGGTGCGGGTACGATACTGAATAAAGAGCAAATAATGCAAGCGCTGTCTGCGGGGGCAAGCTTTATTGTTACACCCGGCTTTAATCCAGCAATTGTACGCCGAGCAGTTGAGCTTAATATATCAATCATTCCAGGAACCGCCACTCCAGGTGAAATGGAGCAGGCAATGGAGCTTGGACTCAATACCGTGAAATTTTTCCCTGCAGAGCAGAATGGCGGGGTAGGCAAGTTAGAAGCTTTGGCGGGCCCCTATAGCAACTTACATTTTATGCCTACTGGAGGTATAAACACTCATAATTTGCCTGAATACATCCGGTTTCATAAAACACTTGCGTGTGGCGGCAGTTGGATGGTGAAGCCTGAGCTAATTAACGCGGGCGCTTGGGACGAGATTACTCGCTTGACGAAGGAAGCGGTGGATGTGATGTTGGGCTTTGAACTAAAGCATGTTGGTATCAATCCCTACTCCGGACAAAGCGCGACGCAGACAGCTTCTATCCTCGAGAGGGCATTTGGCTTGGGGTGGGATGAGGGAACGAATTCGGTGTTTAGTGGTAACCGAACACTAGAATTGATGAAGATAAAGGGACCGGGCAGTATGGGGCACGTTGCCATCGGAACCAACTCGCTTGATCGTGCTGTACATCACTTAAAACACCGAGGTTTCGAAATAGATGATTCCAGCCGAGTGGACAAGAAAGGCACGGCAATAGCCGTCTATCTAAAGCATGAAATTTCCGGATTTGCTTTTCATTTACTACAAAAGTGAGGTAGTAGTGTGCGCGACGAAGTTATCCAAATGGTGGAAAAACACCGACTTATAGCCATCTTACGAGGATTGGACCCTGAGACATGCCTTCTAGTGGCAGATTCTCTTTATGAGGCAGGTATTCGGTTATTGGAGGTGACTTTTGATAAAACGAAGAACTCTTATGTGACTACTGGGGCTATTGAAAGAATTGCGAAGAAATATACCGGACGAATGCTGATAGGCGCAGGTACGGTAATGACTGTTCAACAGGTCGACCAGGCAACCGATGCTGGAGCTGTTTTCCTGGTCTCACCTGATGTGAACCCTGCGGTGATTCACCGCACTTTGGAGCGAGGACTAGTTTCAATACCGGGAGCAATGACGCCAACCGAGATTGCTGCTGCTCATCGTGAAGGAGCCAACTTTGTTAAGGTTTTTCCAGCAGATCAAATGGGCCCAGGTTATGCAAAATCCGTACTTGCACCACTGAACAATATCAGACTGCTTGCCGTAGGTGGAATCAGTAAGACAAACGCCGCTGATTACCTTAGGGCTGGTTATATTGGTGTGGGTATAGGCGGCAACCTCATCAAGCTCGAATGGATTGCGGCAGGCCGATATGACCTGATTGCTAAAGAGGCGAAAGCATTCGTTGAAAGCGTTCAAGATATAATGATAACACCTAGATAGCATTTAAAAGCCAATTCGTCAGCAGGGACGAATTGTCAGATATGGATAGAAAACAACACATCAGGAGGGCATTCATGAACGCCTACATACAGAGGGTATTGGAAGAAATCCAGAGAAAGAACGCGACGGAACCGGAGTTTCTGCAGACGGTGGAAGAGGTGTACAGCTCGCTGGAAACGGTGGTGAGCAGGCATCCGGAGTATGCGAAAACGAGTCTGCTGGAGCGGATGGCGGAGCCGGAGCGAGCAATCACGTTTCGGGTGACTTGGGTGGACGACGCGGGCAGAACGCAGGTGAACCGGGGCTACCGCGTGCAGTTCAACGGCGCGATCGGGCCGTACAAGGGCGGACTGCGGTTTCATCCGAGCGTGAATCTTTCGATCATGAAGTTTCTGGGATTTGAACAGACATTTAAGAACAGCCTGACGGGACTGCCGATCGGCGGAGCGAAGGGCGGCAGCGACTTCGACCCGCGCGGCAAGAGCGACGGGGAAGTGATGCGCTTCTGCCAGGCGTTCATGACGGAACTGTACCGGCACATCGGACCGGACGTGGACGTGCCGGCGGGGGACATCGGCGTCGGAGGACGGGAGATCGGGTATCTCTACGGACAGTACCGGCGGATCCGGGGCGCGTTTGAAAACGGGGTGCTGACGGGCAAGGGGTTAAGCTACGGCGGCAGCCTGATCCGGCCGGAAGCGACGGGGTACGGCGCGGTATATTACGCCAACGAGGTGTTCGCGCACGAAGGGGACACGATCAAAGGAAAGACGTTCGTGCTGTCCGGATTCGGAAACGTGACGTGGGGCGTGGCGAAGAAACTGGAAGAACTGGGCGCAATGGCCATCGCGATCTCGGGACCGGACGGCTACGTGCACGACCCGAAGGGAGTGCTCGGCAAGAAGATCGAGTATCTCGTGGAGATGCGGGCGAGCGGACGGGACAAGGTGAAGGACTACGCGGACCGGTACGGCTGCGCGTTCTACCCGGGCGAAAAGCCGTGGGGGGTGAAGGCGGACGTGTACATGCCGTGCGCGACGCAGAACGACGTGAACATGCTGAGTGCAAAGAAGATTGCGGACAGCGGATCGAAGTACTACATCGAAGTGGCGAACATGCCGACGACGAACGACGCGCTGAACTACCTGATGGAGCAGAAGCATCTGATCGTGGCGCCGAGCAAAGCGGTGAACGCGGGGGGCGTGGCGACGAGCGCGCTGGAGATGAGCCAGAACAGCATGCGCTACAGCTGGAGCGCGGAAGAAGTGGACGCGAAGCTGCACGGGATCATGAAGAACATCCACGACAGTTCGGCAAAGGCGGCGGAGGAGAACGGCTTAGGCTACAACCTCGTAGCTGGCGCGAACATCGCGGGGTTTGCCAAAGTCGCGGATGCCATGATCGCGCAGGGCTTGATCTAGAGATTGTTTGCCAGAGCAATCAAGATCGAGGAAGCATTGGAATTCCTCCATGCTAGTGGAAAATATCATCAATTTGATGATCTTTTCTTCAAATATGCAATTCGTGTTTGGTTCTATTTTATGATAAGAGCTTTTATCGTTGAGGTGTCCCCCAAAGAGTAGTCCACTTTGAATGAGAAAAAATCGATGTTTTGAGGTGTCCCCCAAATCGTAGTCCAGACTGAATGAGAAAAAATCGATGTTCA
>CAYLIG010000043.1:0-2495 GCA_964383635.1 uncultured Christensenella sp.
GTTCTGGATAAATGCAACCGCTTCATTAATGAGGCGGTTTTTCCTTGCCTGATAGAAAAAGCTGATGCAATCATGGAAGAAACCGCTTGATATTAACACACTTTTGATCAATGTATATGACTACAAAAACGAAAGGGTGGTAATCATATGCAGATCAAGTTCAACGTTTCCGGTGAGAAAAGGAAGGCTCTAGTCGCGGTCATGCGGGATACACTTCAAGACACTACCCGCTATCTCGGGGCACCTTCGTTTATGTTTCAGGTGGGTAAGTACACAGTCGACAAAAATGGGACGATCACCTGCCCGGACGATGCAGATGAGGCGCAGATCGACATGCTGATCCGCGAGCTGGCACACGACGGTTTCATTGGTGAGCGGGGCGGTGAAATGACAAAACCCGACGCTACACACGCAGATGTGCCAAATCAGGAGGGAGAAGAAAATTTCCGCACTACCGCGCCAGACCTGCTGGCGATCGAACTGCCGAAGGACGGCATGACGCCAATCGCCATGGAGAACCTGCGTCGGCTGGTCGCGAGCAAAGCAACGCTGCTGAAGAAAGCGCTCAGCACAGACAATTTGCCGATTACGGAACACGCCGACAGGGTTGAATTCGGATGGTTCCGCCTGACCGACGATCAGGCGGAGATTTCTGCCTATTACCAGCTGATACAGGGGCTTTGTGATCAGGCGCGAACACAAAAGCGGGTAATAGCCACCGAGCATCCTGTGGAAAGCGACCGTTATGCTTTTCGGTGCATGCTTTTGAAAATTGGATTTATTGGCGATGAATTCAAAACGTCGCGAAAAATCTTGCTGCGAAATCTTGAGGGAAGCAGTTCATATGCCAAGCCGAAGGCGGGTGATAACGCATGAACGGAATTCACCCCGACCTACTGAAGCAGTTGCGAGAGTACTACAAACCAGGAACGCGTGTCCGTTTAGTACACATGAACGATCCGTATGAAACCATTCCGCAAGGCACCATCGGGGTCGTTACTGGGGTTGATGATTTGGGCACTGTGCATACAGTTTGGAGCAATGGCAGCACACTGGGAGTGGCATTCGGTGTAGATTATGCGGAGAAAATCGAGGAAGATGACCATGAGTAACCGCTTGTTTGCCGCATATGGCGTAGGTGTAAACCGCGCCGAGATGGCGAAGCGCTGCCCGACGGCGAAGCTGCTCTGTGCGTCGACGCTGAGAAATCACCGACTGACGTTTCGCGGTACGCACGCCGCGGCGGTGGCGAACATCGAACCCGCGAAAGGCTGCAGCGTACCGGTGCTGATGTGGGAAATCACGCCGGCGGACGAAGCGGCGCTGGACCTGTATGAAGGTTTCCCGCATCTGTTCGAAAAACAGCAGATCCGAATTCGGCTCGGCGGTAAGCTCGTCAGCTGCATGATGTACGTTATGCGCGGCGATCGCCCCGTTGGGAAACCGAGCGCATTTTATTACAGCGTGGTGCTGGAAGGATACAAAGCGGCAGGATTCGATACGGAAATTCTCAAGAGCGCGGTGCAAAACGAAAGCGAAGAAGCAACAGATTCATAAATTCGGCTTGCGCCGCGTCGGGCAACGTCGCCGCCACTGAACGCTACACAGCGAAGATGGGGCGGTTGACCCAACGGTGCCCGATAATCAAACCTAGCCGGACACGGAGGCTCACGCGGGCCTCCGTTTTGATTTCCAAAGGAGGAGGCGGCGTTGATTCGAAAACTGAAGAAGTATACGCCGACTCCGTTCAAAGCGAAGGACTCGGTATATGACAAACAGGCGGCGGACAATGCCGTCGCTTTTATTGAGTGTCTCTCGCACACCAAAGGGACTTGGGCTGGTAAGCCATTTCTGCTGATCGACTGGCAGGAACGGATCATCCGGGACGTGTTCGGCGTCATCAAGCCAAATGGGTATCGTCAGTTCAATACGGCGTATATCGAAATACCAAAGAAGAATGGAAAAAGCGAGCTTGCGGCCGCGGTCGCGCTGCTTCTAACCTGCGGTGACAACGAAGAGCGCGCCGAAGTGTACGGCTGTGCCGCCGATCGTCAGCAGGCGTCGATCGTGTTCGAGGTTGCAAAGGACATGGTGACCATGTGCCCTGCGCTGGCGAAGCGGGTCAAGATCCTCGCGTCGCAGAAGCGGCTCGTGTATCTGCCGACGGGGAGCTACTATCAGGTGCTCAGTGCCGACGTCGCCAATAAGCACGGCTTCAATACGCACGGCGTGATCTTTGACGAGCTGCACACTCAGCCAAATCGCCGGCTCTTTGACGTTATGACGAAAGGCAGCGGCGACGCGCGTATGCAGCCACTCTACTTTCTGATCACCACGGCGGGTGACAATACCAACTCCATCTGCTGGGAAGTGCATTCGAAAGCGAAGGACATCCTTGACGGCAGGAAAACGGACGCGACGTTCTATCCCGTGATCTATGGCACCGAAGAGAACGATTCCTGGACCGACCCCAAAGTATGGAAGAAAGCGAATCC
>CAYLIG010000044.1:0-2455 GCA_964383635.1 uncultured Christensenella sp.
GGAAACGACGACGATTGTGCCGGCGTCGATCAGCGGCTGGAGGATGTCCATTGCGCCGGAATAGAAGTAGAAAGAGTTGGTGTCGTCGGGAGAACCGGCGAAGAGTTCAACATTGTACGGGCCTTCGCCTTTGAGGGCTTTCAGGCCATCGACCAGGGACTGCGCCTGCAGACGGCCGACACCCCTGTTGTCAAATGTAGCATAATAGGAAACAGCATCCGTGTCAACAAGCAGGCGGTCGTAAGCAATGATCTTCACGCCGTCTTTGCCGGCCTGATCCAGCGTGCCGGACAGAGTGGAACCATCAACGGCGGCGATGATCAAAACATCCGCGCCCTTCGTGATCATGTTCTCAATCTGGGACTTCTGCGTCGGGATATCGTCCTCGGCATACTGCAGGTCGACGGTGTAACCCTTCGCTTCGAGGAGTTCCTTCATCGTGTTGCCGTCTTTGATCCAACGTTCGCTCGACTGGGTCGGCATCGAAATTCCGATATACCCAGTCATCGTCGCTTCGGCTGCCGCGTCGGTTGCCGCCGCCGGTTCTGCCGCCACCGCTTCGGTTGCGGCCGGCGCCGTTGTCGTGGGGGTCGTGCTCGCGCAGGCGAACATGGAAAGCCCCATCATAAGCGCCAAAACACACATGACTACTTTTTTCATTCGTTTCTCTCCTTTTGTTTTTTATATTGCCCCGATTTGGATGTCGAAGCAATCTTGGCTTCATATTCAGAGGGGTTGCGGAAACAATGTTGGGAGGGGATGCGAAAGTAATGCGCCTGAATTCCGGTTTATTGTGTGTCGGATAAATCTTACGTTTCCTGATTGGAAGCTGCGATGGTGCAAATGATTTGCGATGTTCTGTTTTTTCTGTTTGGTTATTGTTATTTTCGTTTTTGTTCGTTTTGGATTGTATCATCATCTATTTTTACTGTCAACACTTAATATAGCGAATTAATTTTTTCGTTTGTGTTTGGATCGAATTTGTCGATTCATATTGATAGTTATACTGATTTCATGTACTATTACGTTATATTGCAAAATAGTTCAAAGGTTTCTGCCAACCATGTTTGCTATCGAACGGATTAAAATCATAAAAGATTATTTAACCAAGGACAAACACGTTTCTGTTGCCAAGCTCAGCAGTCTATTAAACGTGACCGAAGTTACGATACGCCGGGACCTTGAAAAACTCGAAAACGAAGGGTTTCTCAAGCGTGCGCACGGCGGAGCGGTGCTGAACGCCGATTTGGAGGAGCCGTTCGTTTTTGAGGAAACGGAAGACGATTACAACATCCAGATGATGGAGATTTCGGATACGATTTTCCATCTGGTGTCCGATAACGATATCATTATGCTGACGGACGGGCCGACCAACCTCCGCGCTGCGAAAAAACTGGTGCATAAAAAAAACCTCACGGTTTTGACGAACGATTTGAAAATCGCGCTGGAGTTTTCCGCTTCCCCAAGCAACAAGCTGATTCTCCTCGGCGGAGATCTGAACGAATCCGCCGTTTATGGACAGCTCGCCATCAACAACATGCAGAACTTTTCGCTGAACCATCTGATTGTAGAAGTGGAAGGGGTCAGCAAAAAGACCGGCATCACCGTTTCCAGCATCAGCAAGGCGTCGCTGATTCAGGAAGCCTGCAAAATGGCGGAGACCGTCTCCGTGGTCTGTCTTGCCGACCACTTTGGCTCGAAATCCTTTTATCGCGTCGGCGGGCTCGAAATCGCCAATAAAATCATCACCAACTCGACGTTGAGCGATACGTATAAAGACTATCTGTTCGACCTGAACATTCAGCTCTACACTTCCGTAAACATATACGAGGAATAGTCGCGCCGGATTCTCTCGAAAGGATGTGCAAGCATGTCTTCTGAGCTTCTGAGGCTTGAGAATGTCAATTTCCAGTTGGATAATTTTCAGCTCAGCAACATCAATATCGATCTCTTCGCGAATGAAATTCATGTGATCATGGGCGAAAACGGCTCAGGCAAGAGCCTGCTGATGCAGATTATCAGCGGGCTTGTCATCCCTGACTCCGGCGCCATCTATATCAAAAACGAGCAGGTGCGAAAGAAAACGCTCTCGACGGACATGTTTGACGACGTGATCTATATCCGTCAGGACGTGACCATGCTTACGCAGCTTTCCATCGCCGAAAATCTCTTTTTCAATAAAATGCCGTATAAGAGCAAACTGCTTAGAAGCATCGACTACGACAAGCTCAATTATATGTGCCAGTGCCTCATCGAGGACCTCGATTTACCCGTATCCGTATTTGACAGGGTCGAAACGCTGGGGTTTGCGCAGCGGCAGATACTGGAGTTTTGCCGGGCGTATATTTCGGACGCGAGCGTCGTCATACTGGACGAACCCTCTTCCGCGCTGACGCAGAGCGAGCGCGACCTGCTGTATCGCATCGTCAGAAAGATCAAGGCCAAGGGAACCGGC
>CAYLIG010000045.1:0-1952 GCA_964383635.1 uncultured Christensenella sp.
CGAACCCAGCCACTTTGTACCCTTCCAGCACCGCACTGTAATAAAAAGCGCTTGGCTTGCCAAGGGGATGGTCTCCGCGCATGACGTACGTCATGCAATTGACGAGCTTACCCTTCAGCCGCATTCGTAGTTGCTGCTTTTCGAACAGATGCGGAAATCCCTCATATAGATCTAGTGACATTTCGTCAGCCAGCGTGATTTCCCAGATCAGCATTGGTACGCTGCAACCTTTCATTGGTTCGACGTTCGCCACCGCCGCAGCATGCGAGCCTCGGAATATCAGCCGATAATTGCGTAGTATCGAAGCGCCAATTGGCTTTGCTGTTGGACAACGCTTTGCCATTTCGGCACGGTTCAAGCCGACGCCGTAGGCTGCATAATATCTATTATTCACTATAACCCTCGCTTTCCCGCATGTCCCTGAAAGCCGCGTTGCCCGACAGGTTTTTTGTCAGAATTCTTCGCGATTCCTTATACTCCGCACCGATGAACCCAAGCCGCAAAAGAAAACAGCGGAACGTGTATTTTTCATTTTCGACCTCCTGCTCCGTTGCGGTTACGCGCTTTTGCGTTCTAGCCAATTCGAAAAGCCCTTGTACCAGTTGGTAGTAGGCAGCGATCTCCGTCTGATCGTCAGTCGGGTGGAACCACCCGAATTCGATCCTGTCGCGATGTTCTATAATCGGCAGGTTGTCCGTACCAAGCGCTTTCTTCAACAGTGTCGCTTTGCTTGCTACCAACCGCCGCAGGTTTTCCATGGCGGTGGGCGTCATGCCATCCTTCGGCAGCTCGACTGCGAGGCGGTCGGGATCGATTGAGCGAGGTATTTCTCTTTTCAGTTGATTCGGCTCGGGCGTTTTGGGTTCAGCGGGCTTTGCTGCTTCACTGACCCGTTCGCCTATGAACCCATCGTGTGCCAGTTCGCGGATCAGCATCTCGATCTGCCCCTCGTCCGTTCCATCCGGGCAAGTGACCGTGCCATTCTTATCGACCGTGTAAGCCCCCACCTGAAACGCGAAGCTCGGCGCGCCGAGGTATCGCGTCGCGTCCTGCAACACATCCCGCATGACCGCGACCAGGGCCTTCCGTCTGTCCCCCGTAACGTTGTACTTGATCTGCATTGTGAATACCTTCCTTTCGATTTGGTAGTCACATACATCACTCTTTCGGGTGTGAATATCAAGCTATTTCGTCCAGAAATACAGCGGATTCCGTCAGAATTCCTGATAAGACAAACACAACGCACGGCAGCGCGACTCCGTTACCCCAAAGCTTATACTCCGCGGCGTCGGTGTACGGATCGTTCAGCCATTTCACGATTTGCTTTCTCGTCTTCGGTTTTATTGCCGAACCTGTGATTCGGCGGTGTGTTTCGAAGACATCCTGCCACCATTCGATCTCCTGATCGGAAGGATGTTCCGTACCAAGATCCGCGCACCACCAATCAGGAAACCCTTGCAACCGGGCGCATTCTTCGGGCGTTAGTCTCCTGACCGCGTATCTCGGTTCTTCCATGCTTCTCAGAGGAACAAGCATGTCGTTGGACGCATCCTGCCCGTTGAACCCGCCGGGATGCGCGCCGGGTGAAATCGTGCCGCAAACACGCTGGTACGGTTCCACCACATACTTGCTGTCCTCCACCTGCTGGTTTTGCGGAAATTTGTAATCGCTCGCGCAAAGGCAGCCAACGCGATCGGGATAACACACGGCATGATGATCGGAAGTATTGAGCGTAAAACATACGCCTTCGTTCACACCGTCGCCCTGCGGACCGTTGCGGTCGCTTCGCCCGATCATGCTGCCCTGCAGCGCATATGTCTGCTGCTTCATACCCGTATTCGCGGATAACGCTCCGGCGACGTCGCCAAGATCACGCACCTCATCGCGCTGGTTCTGCGTAAACGCGACGACCGCGATACCGCCCTGATTGCAGTCCGGCCTGCCGCCGTTCG